>NZ_JBHYFV010000012.1:0-116426 GCF_051859345.1 Marivita sp.
AACACGCGCTCGCCCTCGGGGCGCGAGGTCGAACGCGGATCGTGCTTGATCCGCACGTTCCACTTGCCCCAGGCGGCGGCAAACATCAGCCAGTTGGAGGTCGGCGCGCGACCCACGAGGATGAACTTGTCCTCCCGCTCGCGGAAGATGATGTGGTCGCCGATGACGTGACCTGCCGGTGTGACGGGCACATAGTGCTTGGCACGGTTCAGGTCGAAATTCCCGAAGGCGTTGATGCCATGATACGCCAGAAATTCCTCGGCTTGCGGGCCTTCGACGATCAGCTCGTCCATGTGGTGCGACTGGTCGAACAGAACGGCGCTGTGACGCCACGCTTCCTGCTCAAGCCGCCAGTTGCGAAACTCCGGCGTCACGACCGGATAGACATACATCCCGATCTGGGAATTGCGAAGCATTTCAACGGGATTTCCCCATTCCTTCATCTTGTCGGACAAGCTGGGCATAGACGTGATTTCCTCCTGAAATCTTATTTTGCGGATAGTAAAGACAGGCCCGGAACGCGCGTGGCGACCCCCGGTCCGGCATTGGCAAGGTAATCAAGGTTGCGCCGCGCAAGGCGGGCGTGTTCGCGGGCAAGGTGTTCTGCACGCGCGCCTTCGCGGGCGCGAATCGCCTCGACGATGGCGCGGTGTTGGTGCTGCGCGCGGACAAGCGACGCATTGAAATCCGGGATCAGTTCCTGTTCACGCAAAAACGCACTGGGGGACGCCAGGGGCAGAAGGTTGACCCGATCCGCCTCGCGCTGCATCACCTGACTGCCCGCGAGACGCGATAGCAGGTGATGAAACTGTGCATTTTCAGAGATATACGCTTCGAAATCAATGTGATCCGGATGAACAAGCGCGGCGTCGATCCGATCCAGAACGCGCTCTGCCTCGGCCAGTCTGACAGGGTCCGCACCGCGTTCCGCCGCCAGTCGCGCCGCCGTGCCTTCGATCACGCCGCGCAATTCGATGGCGTCGTTGATGTCATCCAGCGTAAACCGCGCCGCGCGGCAACCGCCGGTTTCGATCCGTTCAAGCAGACCTTCGGCCACCAGCCGATCCATCGCCTGCCGCAACGGCGTGCGCGACAGGCCCAGCCGTTCAGCCAAAGCGACCTCGGGCAAACGTGTGCTGCCAGCGAATTCGCCGCTCATCACAAGCGACCGAAGCCCCAGCAACGCCTTTTCGAATTGCGTCTTGCGATCAGACATGCACCCTCCCCAGGCGCACGCCGCTCTCCCTTGCGGCGTTCTGTCCATTTGGATAAATTGTATACAGAAACCTGTCAATGGTAGATACTTCACAGAAAATTCAATCAATTTTCAAGGTAATGTATACACCGGGTCGATCATGGCCAATCAAAGGGCCGTCCCTGACAGCAGGGCCAAGTCCCTGCGCAAACACGCTCGATCTGCGGTGACGTTTGTCGATTGCACACCGCCTAAAGCCCGGTCTGCGCCGCGTCCCAGATCAGCTTGACCGCGATCACTGCCAGAAGTGACAGGATCAGACGGTCAAACGCCTGCTTCGACAGGAATCGCGCCGCCCATGACCCGATGGGGATGCCCAGAAACATCGGCACAAGCGCCAACACCGCCAGCAGCAAGCGGTCCCATGTCAGGATGCCGAGCGCGGCAAGGGCGGGCACTTGGGTGACGGACATGGCAAGAAAGAAGATCGCAATTGTCGCGATGAACTCTTTGCGGGGCAGATTCAGCGCGTTCAGAAAGGTGATCGACACCGGCGCAGACAATCCGCCAGCGCCCTGCATCACACCTCCGACAAACCCGACATAGGGGCCCAACTGCCGCCCCCGCGCACGCGACAAGACCCAATTGGGCCGCGCCAACCGAAGACCGATATAGGCGAACACGACCCCAGCCAGAGACGCCATCAAAAGCGGCACCGGCAAAGAGGCCAGCAGAACGGACCCGACAATCGCCCCGATGGCCCCCATCAGCGCAAAGATCCACACGAACCGAAGTTCCGTCACTTCGCTCCGGAAAGCCCAGCTTTGCCAGATATTGGTGCAGAGGTTCAGCACCGAAAAGATCGCCACCGCCATCGGCACATCGAACACGATGGCCAGAACCGGCACGCCGACCACCGGCGCCCCTGCCCCAGTGGCCCCCTTGAGGAACCCGCCAAGCGCGATTCCGACAAAGGCCAGAGCGAGTGATGCGGGGTCCATCAGTGTTCGTCCGTTGCGGCGACAGACAGATCAAGCAGCACTTGCCGCCGTTCGGTGCGGATCACTTCGACCGCGCGGCGCAGCGCGTCGGGCAAGTCTGCACCGCAGTCGATGCGTTCGGCGTGAGCGCGGCTCGCCTTGGCGATCTGGGTGAAATCCGGCAACGGCTCGAGCGAGGTCAGCGGGATACGGTTCTGCCGCACCGCCGCGCCGTCCGGGTAGCCCTTGACCACCGACCGGCGCACCGCGTTCCACATCGCGTTGTTCTTGATGATGGTAAGGATCGGCAACTCCAAGGCTTCGGCGATCTGGTGACAGGCGACCGGATTGGCAAACATGTACGACCCGTCCCCCACGCAGGCAATCACCAGCCGGTCCCGGTGTGCCAGTTGCGCGCCAAGGGCGGCGGGCATGGCCCAGCCCAGACCACCCGCATGCACGTTGGAAAACACGCGGTTCGCCCCCTTGATGTGCATGTGCGGCAAAAGCAGCCCCAATTCGGAAAACGCCACTGCGGTGTCATCCATGATGTCCGAAATGCAGGCGCTCATCCAGTCTGCCGACATCGGGCCATCACCACCCGCGTCCGGTTTCGCCATGGCGCTGCGACCTGATGCGACCTTGGCGTGAACGCTCTGCCGCCGCGTTTCGGCAGCTGCGTCAGGCTTGTGGGACAACAGCGCCTCGAGCGCCATCACCGGATCGGCGGTGATCGCCAGATCGTTCTTGTACCCACGCACCGGCATGCGGCGGAACAGAGGGTCCGGGCCGATATGCACCACGCGGGTGCCGTCCTGCGGCGCGTTCACTGCTTCGATCCAGGGCACGGCAGAATCCAGCACGATCACCAGATCGGCGTCCGAGGTCGCGAGTTTGGGGTTGTAGCCCAACAGCGCCGGATCATCCGACGCCAGCACATTGCGGATGCTGAACGGTTCGGACACCGCAAGGCCATACACCTCGGCGCAGCGCGACAGGGCTGCCGAAACCCGCCCCTGCGGATCGCCACGCTGGCACAGCACGACGGGCATCCTCGCCTCTGCGATCCACCCCGCAAGCTGGGCAATGGCCTCGGGATCAGGTGCGACCGGGCGCGCGCTGGCGGGTACGGGCGCAGGCGCAAACCCGTCCGGCAACGCCTCGGTCAAGGGTTCCTTGGGCAGGCTCATGTAGACCGGCCCCTCTGGCGCGCTGACCATCAGGGACGCCGCGCGCTTGGTCACGCTGTCGGCCTGTTCGGGATAGCGCAGTTCATAATCGAACTTGATCACATCGCGCACGAGGCTGGTCTGGTCGTACATTTCCTGACCGTACTGGATCGGCGTCATCCGTCCGCCCTTGCGACCTGATTCCGTCAGCGGCGTGCGCCCCGACAGTACGAAGACCGGAATATTGTCGGACGCGGCGTTGATCACACCCATCACGGCATTGGCCAGACCGACATTCACATGCACCATCACGGCTTGCGGACGTCCGGTGACAAGCCAATAACCATGCGCCATCGCCATGCCTGCGGTTTCATGCGGGACTGTCAAAGGTGTTGGCGCATCACTTTCAGAAAGTCGCGCAAGCCCTTCTATAATTGGTGGAAAATCGGTTCCCGCATTGGCAAACAGATAGTCGATTCCGCAGTCCTTGAGCGCCGCCAATAGCGCCTCGCCTCCGGTCTTGGGCCGGGTCGCGTCATGTAACATACATCCTCCCTGAATCTCTGGCTTGATATTCCGCTGCCACTTTGTAAAGTCAACTTATTCTCAATAATTGGGATTCTAACCCAAACGAGAACCATATTTGGGAGGACAACCATGAAGACGCTATTCACCGCGGCTGCGGTATTTCTGAGCGCGACAATCGGCACGACCGCATCGGCACAGAATGTCGGCATCGCCACATCGAACCCTGGATCGCTGTTCCACAATATCGGCACCGCCGTGGCCAACGCCGCGAACGAAGCCGGGCTGAACACCACGATCCAACCCGCGACCAGCCCCAACCAGTTCATTCCGTTCGTCGATCAGGGCGGCATCGAATTCGGCGTCGCGAACCTGCAAGAGGTGGCTTATGCCGTCACCGGAGACGCCTGGTGGGAGGGCCGCACCAACCCGAACCTGCGCATTGTCGCGCATCTGATGCCACTGGTCGAGGCGATCTTTGTCCGGGCCGACAGCGACATCATGAAGGTGTCCGACCTCACAGGCCAGCCGATGACCGATGGCTACACTGCGCAAAACACCATTCTGCCGCAGCTATCGGCCTTTTATGCCACCGCAGGCATGACGCGCGACGATGTCGAAAAGGTCTCGGTCGCCAGTGTTGTCGCCGGGGCCGATGCCTTCATGGCGGGTGACACGGTCGGGTTCATCTTTGCCCATGGCGCCGGCAAGGTCCGCGAGGCGGATGCCGCCGTGGGTGGTCTGCGCGCGCTGGGGGTCGAGGATGACAGCGACGCATCCCTTGCCGCTGCTCGCGAACATTGGCCAACCGCGTTCTTCACCACCCTGCCCACGGGGTCCATGCCCGGAGTGCTTGAGGACACGGTCTACATCGCCTTCCCGCAGGTGGTCTTTACCCATGCAGACGCGCCCGAAGAAGCGGTCTATGCAATGACCAAGGCGATCTACGAGAACACCCAGGTGATGATCGACACCTTCCCGCCGTTCCGCGCCTTTGATCCCCAGGAAATGAAGGGCGATCCCGGCACAGCGGAATACCACCCCGGCGCGCTGCGCTTTTTCGAGGAAGTGGGCCTGAATTAAGCCCAGGCACGCGCTCTTCAGGGGCGCGTGTTCCACCTGCCTGACCTCGAACGTTCCAGGATATCATGACAGCCATGCCTGCCCTGCCCGCGCGCCTTGCGATACCTTTGGCCGATCTTTTTGCGGCCTGCCTTGTCCTGCTGGCAGTGGGCTGGGCGCTGTCGGTGCAGCGGAAGCTGGGGTTGGATTTGTATCCGCAGCAATTCTTTGCGGGTGTGCTGTTCTTTGCCCTGCCGCTGGCCTTTCTCACCCTGCCCGCCACGCGCGGAACCGACCGGATCGGCGTACCGATCTACGATCTGATCCTCGCGGGCCTGTCGATGGGGGCGCTTGGCTATGTTGCGGTCAAATATCCAGACCTCGTGCTGATGATCTTTGCCCGCCCACCCGAGCTCTGGATTCCCAGCCTTGTGATCATCGTGCTGCTGCTGGAGTCGCTGCGCCGCGCCACCGGCTGGGCGCTGGTCATCATCATCTCGGCGTTCCTGCTCTATGCGCTGTTCGGAGACCTGATCCCCGGCCGATTGCAGGGCAGACCGCAGAACTGGCAGCTCTTGTCCGGTTATCTGGCGGTGGATTCAAACGGTGTACTGGGCCTGCCGATGTCGGTTGCCGCAACTGTGGTGATCGCGTTCATTCTGTTCGGCGTGCTTTTGGGCATCACCGGCGGGTCGCAGTTCTTCACCGATGCGGCGATGATCGGCATGGGTCGGTTTCGCGGCGGGTCGATGAAGATCTCGGTGTTGGCCTCGGGTCTGTTCGGGTCGATCTCGGGCTCTGCGGTGGCCAACGTGGTGGGCACGGGCGTCGTCACCATCCCGATGATCAAACGCGATGGCTACCCCGCCCACAAGGCGGGCGCGATCGAAGCGGTGGCCTCCACCGGAGGGCAGCTCATGCCGCCGGTAATGGGCGCATCGGCCTTCCTGATGGCCGAGTTTCTGGCCATCCCCTACAGCCAGATCGTCATGGCGGCGTTGCTGCCTGCGGTCCTGTATTACGTTGCTCTGTTCATCCAGGCCGATCTTGAAGCGGCCAAGATGGGCATTCAACGCGTGCCGGAATCCGAGATCCCCGCACGGCGCACCGTTCTGGTCGGGCTGCATTTCGCCACCGCCTTTGCCGTGCTGATCTACCTGCTGTTCTGGATGCGCTACCAACCGGAACGCGCGGCACTCTGGTCGGCGCTGGCGCTGTGTACGACCGCACTTATCTTCGGCTATCGCGGCGCACGTCCAACACTCCGCGCCCTGTTCGGCAGCTTTGCCCGTACCGGGCACGGGGTTGTCGAGATCCTTCTCATTTCGGCGGCGTCCGGCATGGTGATCGGTGTGCTCAACATTACCGGTCTCAGTTTCAACCTGACCTATGCGCTGGTGCAGGTGGGCGGCGGCAGCGCCATCACACTGCTGGCGTTGTCCGCCGTGGTCTGCATCATCCTGGGCATGGGCCTGCCCACTTTGGGTGTCTATGTGCTTCTCGCTGCTCTCGTGGCGCCGGCGCTGATCGAAGTGGGGATCGAACCCATCGCGGCACATCTTTATGTGCTGTATTTCGGCATGATGTCGATGATCACACCCCCCATCGCCATGGCCGCCTTTGCCGCCGCCGCCATCGCCAAGGCGCCCGCCATGGCAACTGGCTGGGCCGCGATGCGGTTCGGGTGGGCGGCTTATGTGATCCCGGTGCTGTTCGTGTTCAGCCCGTCGCTGATCCTGATCGGAGAAACCGGAGAGATTGTCTTTGCCGTGATCACCGCAAGCCTTGGCGTGTGGCTCGTGTCCGCCGGTCTGGCCGGGTATTTCTCGGATCGCCTGTCGCCGGTCAAACGGCTGTTGTTCATAACAACGGGCCTGATGGCGCTGGTGCCCGCCGGAGCTTTCGAGGGCGCGATCCTCACCGATGCAGCGGGCGTTGTGCTGGGTCTGGCGCTGATCGGAAGCGAGTTGTTCCGCCGCCGCAGCGCACCCTTGGCACAGGAGGAGGCGCAATGAGGTCGGTCTCGGGTTCTGGCGAACGGCTTCTGGCGGTCCTCGGCCTGTTTTCCGAGGAAACCCCGGAATGGACACCCGAAGAGATGATGCAGGCGCTCGGGTTTTCGCGCCCGACGCTCTATCGCTATCTCAAGACGCTCAAGGATGCGGGCTATCTCGTGTCGTTGCCGCAGGCGGGCTACACGCTTGGCCCTCGCGTGACCGAGCTCGATTTCATCATGCGCCGCTCCGATCCATTGATCACGGCGTCCGACCCCCACCTAAAGGCACTTGCCCGCGATTTTATCGGCTCGGCCTTCGTCCTGCGTTTTTACGGACAGAAGATGCTTTGCGTGGCGTCCGAAGTGTCGGCCCCCGAACCGCGTTCGTCCTACCCGCGCGGACGCCCCATGCCGATCGGCAAGGGCGCGGTCAGCCGGGCCATTGTCGCCTTCCTGCCCCCGAAAGAACGGTCCGCGTTGGTCAGCGACTACCTTGACGCCTTCGTTACCTCGGGCATCGGATCGACCAAGGACGCGGTGCTGACCGAGCTGAAACGTATCCGCCGCGACCGTGTCGCCATGGCGCGGGGCGAGGTCACGCCGGGGCTGGTCGGTGTTGCCGCGCCGATCCTTGCGGGTGACGGAACCCCGGTCGGCGCGCTCTGCCTGTCGACCGAAGAATCCACCCTGACCCGCACTCAACTGGATGCCTTGCGCGACAGCATCCGCGACCGTGCCGAGGCGATCTCGGACGCGCTGAGCCGGACCGCTGCGCTGGCCAGTGCATGACCCTTAACCGATCCGAAAGAGAGACCCCATGACCCTTGATCCCGCACGGCATTACATTGGCGGCGAATGGGTTGCCGACGGCCCGTTGGCCGCCAGCGTGAATCCCGCCACCCTTGCTCCGTTGGGCCAGTACCATCCGGGCAGCAGCCCCCTTGCCGATGCCGCCGCCGCAACAGCGCGCGCCGCGTTCTTTGGCACCGACTGGGCCCATGCGCCCCGCCTGCGGTCACAAGCCCTGCTGGAGATCGCGGACCGCCTGGAGGCCGCCAAGGACGAGATCGCCGATCTGGTTGTGGCCGAAAACGGCAAGATCCGCGCCGAAGCCTTGGGCGAAACCATGGGGGCCATTTCGGAAACGCGCTACTATGCCGGACTGGCCCGAGACATCCGCGGCTCGATGCAGGAAATCACACCCGGCAGCCTGTCGCTGTTCCACCGCGAGGCGGCGGGGGTGGCGGGCATCATCGTGCCTTGGAACGCGCCTGTGACATTGCTCATGCGGTCGCTTGCCCCTGCTCTGGCCGCTGGCTGTACTGCGGTCATCAAACCGGCGCATCAAACGCCGCTGGTCCATGCGCGCATCATGCAGGCCATCGCACAGGCCCCGTCCCTGCCCAAAGGCGTGGTCAATTCCGTCAACGAGAACGGCATCGAAGTGGGCCGCGCCATGACCGCGTCACCCGATATCGACGTGATCAGCTTTACCGGCAGCAGCCGTACCGGGCAGGCCATCATGGCCGCCGCAGCGCCGACGCTGAAACGCGTGGGGCTGGAACTGGGCGGCAAGGCACCGGCGGTGATCTTTGCCGATGCCGACCTTGACCGCGCGGTGCACGAACTGACCCACGGAGCCTTGGCGATGGCGGGGCAAATCTGCGTCGCCGCCGCGCGGTTCCTTGTGCACGAGTCCATTGCCAATGACTTTGAGGCCCGCATCTCCGCCGCGTTCAAGGCGGTGCGCGTCGGTCCCGGTGACCGGCCCGACAGCCAGATGGGATCGCTGATCGACCTCGAAAACCGCGCGCGGATCGAACGGCTGATCGAACAGGCGGGCGACGAGGGCGAGATCATCCTGCGCGGCGCACCCCTGTCCGATGCTGCGTTCCTCACACCGACCCTGTTCCGCATCGACGATGTCGCCTCGCCGCTGGTGCAGGAGGAACTGTTCGGTCCCATTGTGTCGATCGAGACCTTCGTGGACGAACAGGAGGCCGTCGCCAAGGCCAACGCCACCGCCTACGGCCTTGCCGCGTCGGTCTTCACCGCAGACCACCACCGCGCTTTGCGCATGGCACGCGCGATCCGGGCGGGGACGGTCTGGATCAATTCGCATCTGCGGCTGTTCGCAGAGGCGGAAACCGGCGGCTATGGCAAATCGGGCCTTGGGCGGCTGCACGGGCCAGAGGGGCTGTGTGACTTCCTTGAGACCAAACACATCTATTCCGAACCCGGACGCATCGGAGGGACCGCATGAGCAACAGCTATGACGTGGTGATCAATGGCGGCGGGCCTGTCGGTCTGGGTCTTGCCATCGAATTGGGTCAGCGCGGCGTACGCGTCTGCGTCGTGGAACGCTATCCGGAACCGCAGCCCATCCCCAAGGGGCAGAACCTGACGCAGCGCACGTCCGAGCATTTCCGGGCATGGGGGTGCGAGGAGGAATTGCACAGCGCCCACCCCATTCCCAAGGGTGGCGGCATCGGCGGCATGACGGCCTATGGCAAGCTGCTGTCGGATCACACATATGACTGGCTGAACCGGTCGAACGTAAAAGACTACTATTTCGCGCCCAACGCCCGCCTGCCGCAATACGCGACCGAAAGTGTGCTGCGCGCGCGCGCGGCCAAGATCCCGGCGGTTACGGTGCTCTACGGCTGGGCCGGTGAGGCGCTGGAGATGACCGGGGACGGCGTGCGCCTGACCATTGCGGAACGCAAGAGCGACGTGCGGAAGGTGATCGAGGCGTCTTATGTCGTGGGCTGCGATGGCAGCAAGTCCTTTGTGCGAGACCATGCCGGGATCAGCGAAACCCTGTCCGACCACAACCGCCTGATGGCCCTTCTGGTGTTCCGGTCAGAAGCGCTGCACGACCTTCTCACGCGCTATCCGGGCAAGGCGTTCTACAACGTGCTGCACCCCGATTACGAAGGCTACTGGCTGTTCTTTGGCCGGGTCGATCACGGGTCGTCGTGGTTCTTTCACGCCCCCGTCCCCATCGGCACAACCGAAGACAATTTCGATTTTCGCGCGCTGCTGCACAAGGCAGTGGGTCAGGAGTTCGCGCTGGATCTCGATTACGTCGGATTCTGGGATCTGCGGGTGTCATTGGCCGACACCTATCGTGCAGGACGTGCCTTTATCGCTGGCGACGCGGCGCACAGCCATCCGCCTTATGGTGGCTACGGCATCAACACCGGCTTTGAGGACTCGCGCAACCTCGGCTGGAAACTGGCCGCCGTGATCCAGGGCTGGGGCAGCGATGCGCTGCTCGACAGCTACAGCGCCGAACGCCAGCCTGTCTTTGCCTCGACCGCGCGGGACTTCATCGAAAATTTCATCTACCAGGATCGCGAGTTCCTGAATGCCTTTGACCCGGCCACAGACCCGGAGGCATTCAAACACGCGTGGAAAGCCCGTGCCGAAGGTGGATCGGGGGTCGAGGATTTCGAACCGAATTACGAAGGCTCCCCCATCGTGCCCGACACCAGGGGCAGGCCCAGCGCCAAGGGGTCGCACAGCTTTGTCGCGCGCGCAGGGCACCACCTGCCCCCAGCCGGACCCGAGGGACGGGACGTGGCGAATGTGCTTGGTCCCGACTTCACCCTGATTTGCGCCGATCCGGAAAATGCCACTCCCTTCCGGGACGCCGCTGAGGCGCTGAACATCCCGCTCGCGACTCCGATCGGCAAGACGGAATGGTTCCGACACTGGGACCGCGGACTTGTCCTGATCCGTCCGGACGGATTTGTTGCGTGGTCCGGTGACGCACAAACACCGGACGCGGCACATCGTATCCTGTCTGCCGCGATCGGAGCCTGATCACATGGCCGATCAAAGGCAGATCGTTGTCACCGGCGGCGCATCCGGCATCGGGGCTGCGGCAGTTGCCCTGTTCCGGGCCGACGGCGCGCATGTGACGGTGATCGACCGCGATGATCCCGGCGCGCGTGTCGATAGCTGGATCAAGATGGACCTGTCCGATCTGGACGCCATTGCGACACTGGACCCCGGACCCAAGATCGACGTGCTGGTCAATGCCGCCGGTCTGCCTCCGCGACCGGGACATGAGCCGACGATCCTGCGGGTGAACACCCAAGCCCTGATCGCGGTGACCGAACACCTGCTGCCGCGCCTCTCTCCCGGCGGGGCACTTGTGAACATGGCGTCCAAAGCGGGTGGCAAGTGGCGGGAAAACCTTGCCCAGGTTCAGCGGTTCCTGGCGCTTGATCCTGCGACGGACCTGCATGCGTTTGTCCAAGACGAACACATTGACCCCGTCCGCGCCTATGACCTGTCGAAAGAGGCGGTGATCGTCTGGGGCATGGCCAATGTCGCGCGTCTCCGGACCCTTGGCTTACGGGTGAATGCCGTCAGCCCTGCCGCCGTTGCAACCCCGATCCTTGATGACTTCATGACCGCCTTCGGGGATCGTGCCACCCGCGGGGTAGCACTGACCAAACGTGCCGGCACTCCCGAGGAAGTGGCGCAGGTCATTCACTTCCTGGCCTCCGAAAGCGCGTCATGGGTCACCGGTTGCAACATCGAATGTGATGGCGGCCTCACGGCACAGCTTGAATATCAGGCGTTGACGGCCCCCTCTCAGCCCTGAAACACGTCCGCGTATTGCGTGCGCAGCTGGGCTTTTTGCACCTTGCCCATCGTGTTGCGCGGCAGCGCGTCCACCAGTTCGATCACGCGGGGGCGCTTGAACCCGGCAAGGTTGGCGCGCACCGCTGCTTCGACCCCGGCAATGTCGATGCTCTGGCCCGTTTCCGGCACCAGAACCGCAACCACGCTTTCGCCGAAATCGGGATGCGGCGCGCCGATCACGGCGGATTCGCGCACACCGGGCAGCGTGTCGAGGAACAGCTCGATCTCCTTGGGGTAGATGTTGTAGCCACCCGAGATGATCAAATCCTTGCCCCGCCCGACAATCTGCACATAGCCGTCACCGTCGATCAGGGCCAGATCGCCGGTGATGAAGAACCCGTCGTCACGCAATTCCTCGCGGGTCTTTTCCGGCATGTTCCAATAGCCTTTGAACACGTTCGGCCCCCGCACCCAAAGCACACCAATCTCGCCCTGTGGCAGTTGAACCCCGGTTTCGGGATCGCAGACCTTGACCGCGACCCCTGGCAACGGAAGCCCGACCGTCCCGGCCCGGCGTTCCCCGTCATACGGATTGGACGTGTTCATGTTGGTTTCCGTCATCCCGTAGCGTTCCAGGATGCGATGGCCGGTGCGCTGTTCGAACTGCACATGGGTTTCCGCCAGCAACGGGGCCGATCCGGAAATGAACAACCGCATATGCGACGCCAGATCGCCGGTAAAGCGCGCGTCGTCCAGTAGCCGGGTGTAAAAGGTCGGCACTCCCATCATCGTGGTCGCCTTGGGCAGCGCCGCCAGAACCGCATCCAGATCGAATTTCGGTAGAAAGATCATTGACCCACCCGACAACAGCACCGTGTTCGTCGCCACGAAAAGCCCATGAGTGTGAAAGATTGGCAAGGCATGAAGCAGAATGTCGCTGTCGGTGAACTGCCATGCAGCGACCAGCGCCTCGGCATTCGACAACAGGTTGTTCTGCGTCAGCATCGCCCCCTTTGAGCGCCCGGTGGTGCCCGACGTGTACAGCAGCGCCGCGATATCCTCGGCGTCGCGCGGGGCACTATCGGAGACAGGCGAGAATTCCAGTGCCAGATCGAAGAACGAACCCTCACCGTACGATCCCATCGTGTGAAGCGTACACTCCGCATCTGCCGCGATGGCGGCCAAAGCCTCTGCCTCAACCGGATCGCACACAAACAGCGCCGGTTTGCTGTCGTCGACAAAATACGCAAGTTCGGCAGGTGTATAACCCGTGTTCAGCGGCAAGAAGACCGCCCCTGACTTCACGCAGGCCGCATAGAGGGCCAAAGCCTGTGCCGATTTCTCGACATGGACGGCGACCCTGTCACCGGGATCGACATTCAGCGACTTGAGAGCATTGGACATCCGCCCGACGGTCTCAAGAAACGCGGCATGGCTGATCACCGCGCCATCCGGCATGTGCAGGAACGGGGTGGTTTTCCCCTCATGCGGCGCGAACAGCGCGTCATAGAGCGTATTGGCCATCGGGTCGGGCATCCTTTTCAAAACCGGTGGATCACAGGCACCAGCGCTTCACGTTTTCGCCCCCGGAACCGCTCTCGGGACACGTCACATAGGTGCATTGGCAGGCTGCAAAAGGGCTTTTGCCGTCTAATTGACGGCCTATCGGAAATCAATCTGATCATGGGTGTTGTTCCGCTGTGATTGTCCTGAAGGGAAATTCCGCGACCTTCGGTGCGTAGTCCCGGACGGTCCAGATCGCGGCGCCACAGATGCCCCAACCAGCATCAGCGAACAGCGCTGGTTCAATTGGCCATGCGGTGTCCCTTGGTCTTTCCTTCCAGAGCCAATGCGTCTTTGATGCCTCACCATGAAGATTGAGGATCACAGCATGAGGCGCGTATGACAGGGAGATTGAATGGACGACGGGTCGCAATTCTTGGGGGTGGTCTGATTGGTGTCAGCTGGGCTGCGTTGTTTTATCATCACGGCGCGGATGTTACCCTTTGGGATCCAAGCGAGACAGCAAGGGCTGACGCAAACGCGCGCATGCAAAAGCCGCTTGCCCATCTGGCAACGCTGGACGACGATTCTGCGACCCTTGGCCATCTGAATATCACCGCCGACCTTGCGCAGGCGCTGGACGGTGCAGAGTTGATCCAGGAAAATGCACCCGAAAGCATTCCGCTCAAACACGACCTGTTTGCGCAGGTCGAAGCTTTGGCAGACCCATCTACCGTAATTGCGTCCTCCACCTCGGCGCTGACATGGTCAGAGCTTGCTCCGGGCCTTGCGGACCCCAGCCGACTCATCACCGCCCATCCGTTCAATCCGCCCCACCTTGTGCCACTGGTGGAACTTTATGGCGTTGATCCAGACCGGCTTGATCGCGCAGAGCAGATCTATCTAGCAGCCGACCGCGTGCCGGTGCGTCTCAGGAAAGATGCGACCGGGCATATCGCAAACCGCCTTGCCTCTGCCCTGTGGCGCGAGGCGGTGCATCTCGTGGCCGATGGCATTGCAGACGTCGAGGATGTGGATGCCGCGCTGGTCAACGGCCCCGGATTGCGCTGGTCGGTTCTGGGCGCACACATGGCTTATCACCTTGGCGGCGGTGACGGTGGTCTTGCCGCCTATCTGGCGCATCTTGGACCAAGTCAGGAGCGCCGCTGGTCGACGCTGGGCAACCCGACGCTGTCGTCCGACGTGCAGGCGCAGCTGGTTGCGGGCGTTTCACGCGAAGCGGCGGGTCGCGACATTGCAACCCTGGAAAATGCCCGCGATGCGGCCCTGATCGCGGCGTTGAAAGCGCGAAAATCCGCTCCGGGCGTTTAGGTTGCCGGGAGTACGACAGTCCTGACGTCCTGATGAGTGAGGGGAGAACCTTGTCGGCAGCGGTCTGCCCTGCGCATAGCGGGCATGCGGGAACAGGCCTGACGCTGCGTCAGTCGCGCCCCCAGATAGGTCTGGAAAGGAGAGTGCCATGCTCGACACCACACCCACACCCGTCACCATTCGCCCCCACGGCCTGCCCGACGAGATGCGCCTGCTGCTGGAGGCTTATCCTCGCGAAAGTTGGGGGGCGCATCCGGGCTTTCGGGAAAAAACCCGCCAGTGGCTGGGCGCGCATCGCATGTTTCGCCATCTGGCGCAGACCCTTCGTCTGGATGCAGAGAGCTTTCTGGACGCCACAGTGGCGCCCGAAGATTACTCTGCGCGCCTGTCGCATGTCGGCGGTGCCCTGGTGCGCAACCTGCATGGGCACCATCACTGGGAAGATCACAGCTACTTCCCAGAGCTTTCCGCCGCCGATCCACGTTTCGACGCGGGACTCGACGTGCTGGAACAGGATCATGCCGATCTTGATCAGGTGCTGGACACGGTCACGCGCACGGCCAACCGCGCAATCAAGCTGATCCAGCTTGACGTGGCGCAGGCCCGCGACGAGATCGGCCAATTGCACGGCATGTCCGAGACCATCGACGCGTTTCTCGCACGGCATCTGACTGACGAGGAAGAGCTTGCCGTTCCCATCATCTTGCACCACCGTTTGCGGGGATAGGGATAGGGAGATGGTGATGACGGGCGACGAGACCTCGGTTCAGGAAGATCAGAGCGACGCCGCAACGCGCCGCGCACGAGGTGAATTCGTGCGCGGCGTCAGCGGATTTCGACAGTCTGTCGGCGATCCGGAGTTTCCCGCAGAACCGGGGCGCTATCATCTTTTCGTCGCTCTCAATTGCCCGTGGTGCCACCGCGTCACCCTGGCCCGTGCCATCCTGGGCCTTCAGGAAACCCTGACGATGGACGTGGTTTTCCCCAATCGCACCGGCGACGATGACCCGGCGGGGCCGAACCTTTGGGAGTTCAATCCCGACCGCATCGCCACCCTGACCGGCACAACACTGCCAGACTGCACAACCGAAACCGGAACCGGCCATGGACACCGGCTGGCCAAGGAGATTTATCGCGCCGAAGGGTCTGACGAACAATCGGTGCCGATCCTTTATGACAAGACATCGGGGCGCATCGTCAACAATGAAAGCGCCGAGATCCTGCGCATCCTGAACGCCAATGCCGCTGCGCTTGGAAGCGCGCTGTCTGAGGGTGAACGCCCTGACCTTTATCCCGAAGACCCCGCGCTGCGGGACGACATCGACGACCTGAACAACCTGATCTACACCGCCATCAACAACGGCGCTTACAAGGCCGGGTTCTCGTCGGATCAGGCCATCTATGCTGCCGCTTTCGAAGCCTATTTCGAGGCCTTGAACAAGCTTGAGGATCGGCTGTCGGATGGTCGCCCGTTTCTGACCGGATCTTCCTTCACCGAAGCCGATTTGCGGCTGTTCCCGACGTTATTTCGTCACGACCCGGTCTATTATGTCCGCATGAAGCTGAATGGCGCGCGCATCCTCGATTATCCACATCTCTGGCGTTGGCTTTGCCGGGTTCACGCTTTGCCCGGTGTTGCCGAAAGCGGGTCGTTGATCCATTGTCGCCAGGGGTATTTCGGACGGTCCTGGAACGGCGTTGTCCCGCTTGGGCCATTCGTTCCGATGCGTTATCCCGACGCCTATGGGCACCCCGACCTTGCGGATGAAAGGGTGATCCCTCGTTGATCCGGCGTCGGACACTGACCGCCACGGCCAGAAATGCCTTTTCTGACAGCTACACTGCGCTAGTTACTCATAATTACGTGTGTGACTGCGAATTACTGCGGTCATCCGCCGAAACATGTCGTAGACAGCCGACGATAAGCGCTTGGAATGCTCACCCGGCAAGGGGATTGTTGAATGCCGATACTTAAACAAATCGTGATCACCGCGCTGTTTCTTGCGGCGGGCTTCTGGGGTCTGGTCACCTATGTGCCGACGTCGCTGCCAATCCTTGACCGCTATGGGCTTCTTGAACCATTCGGCATCACCGTTCCCGAAACCCCGGCTGCCGCTCAGGGCGGCGGCGGCAGGCCATCAGGTGGATCACGCGGGCCCATTCAGGTGATCGCTTCCGAGGTCGCAAGCGCCAACATCTTCAACGAGATCGTTACAATCGGAGATGGTCGCGCGCTGCGCAACACGACGGTTGTGCCCGAAGTGTCGGGCCGTCTCTCGGCCATCAATGTTCAGTCCAGCTCCTATATCGAGGCTGGTGACGTTGTTGCGACCCTTGAAGACCGCATTCAGCGGCTTGAAGTCGAGCGCGCGCAGTTCCTGCTCGAGGATGCGCGCGCTGCGGCCAACCGCGTCAACGCGCTTGGCACCACGGTCACGGCAATTCAGCGCAGCAACGCAGCGCTCGCGCTTCAGACAGCAGAGCTTGACCTGAAAGAGGCAGAGTTCGAACTGGAGCGTCGCAGGATCGTCGCGCCTATTTCCGGCTGGGTCGGCATCATCAACCACAATGTCGGTGATCAGGTCTCGACCGCGACCGAAATCACCCAGATCGACGACCGATCCGAGATCATCGTCGATTTCCGCGTGCCCGAACGGTTCGTCGGCCAGATCAAGGAAGGCGATGCGATCCGGGCAACAGCGCTCGCGCGCCCGCAGGACGAACTGATCGGAACAATCACGGCACTGGACAGTCGCGTGGACGCGGACAGCCGAACGTTGCGCCTTCAGGCGTCGCTCGCCAATACCGACGACGTGCTGCGGGCCGGGATGGCGTTCCGCATCATCGTCGACTTTACCGGGGAATCCTTTCCGTCGATTGATCCGCTCGCGATCCAATGGGGCAGCGATGGTCCCTTCGTCTGGGTCGTCGATGAGGGCAAGGCGGCGCAAAAAGCGGTCATGATCATGCAGCGCAACAGCGATTCCGTGCTGGTCAGCGGAGAGCTTTCGGTCGGCGATATGGTCGTGACAGAAGGTGTGCAGAACCTCCGGTCCGGGGCAGAGGTCGAAATTCAGGTTCAGGCGACATCGAACCCGGCACAGGCCGCCTTGCCTGTCTCGCGCGGATAGGAGGCCCGCAATGGCTGTCACGCTTCAATCCGTCCAATCCTCGACAACGGCGCTGTTCGTGCGCAGACCGATCCTTGCCTTCGTCCTGTCCGCGCTGATTGTCCTGTCCGGGCTGGCCGGATTGTTCGGGGCCGAGATCCGGGAACTGCCGGATGTCGATCGGCCCGTCATCACGGTGACAACCAATTTCGCAGGCGCGTCGCCCGAAACGATCGACCGCGAAATCACCGCTCAGATCGAAGGCGCCGCCGGGCGGGTTGCAGGTGTCCAGGCCATATCGTCGAGTTCCCGCTTCGGTCGCAGCCGTGTCACCATCGAATTCGGCGACGACGCGGATCTGGATGTCGCGGCAACCGACACGCGCGACGCCATCGGGCGGATTCAGAATTCACTTCCTGACGGGGCCGACGATCCGCGCATCGTCAAGGCGGACGCCAATGCTGATGCTGTCATGCGCATCGCCGTGACATCGGATCGCCGCACCGCGCAAGAACTGACCCAGTTCACCGAAGACATGATCGAAGACCGTCTGATTTCGGTGCCCGGTGTGGCCGACCTTCAGATCTACGGCGACCGCGAGGCGGTGTTCCGGATTGATGTCGACCAGATGCAACTGGCAAGCCGGGGTCTGTCCCTTGCCGACATCCGCAACACCCTTAGAAACGTCTCCTTTGACGCGCCTGCCGGATCGCTTAGTTCCAGCAGTCAGAGCATTGTGGTGCGCACAACGGCAACGGTCACGTCTACAGCCGAATTCGAAGCACTGAAGATCCGCGAAGGCGTCACCATCGGTGACGTGGCAACCGTCACCTTGGGTCCGGCACCCGGCGAAAGCGTGCTGCGGGCAAATGGCCAGACGGGACTCGGGTTGGGGATCATCCGGCAGGCGCAAAGCAACACGCTGGAGATATCGCAAGCGGTTCGGGCAGTTGTGGACGAATTGCAATCCATCCTTCCGCCCGATGTCCTTGTCTTTGTGACAAGTGACGACGCGGTCTTCATCAACGGTTCGATCCGCGAAGTGCTGAACACGCTGGCGATTGCCGTTGCCATCGTGATCGGCATCATTTTCCTGTTCCTGCGGGACGTGCGCGCCACGATCATTCCGGCGGTAACACTGCCGGTCGCGCTGGTTGGCACCCTGGCCGCGATCTATCTCGTGGGTTTCTCGGTGAATATCCTGACGCTTCTGGCGCTGGTCCTTGCCACCGGGATGGTTGTCGATGATGCCATCGTGGTGCTTGAAAATATCGTGCGCCGACGATCCGAAGGCATGGGCGCGCGCGCTGCGGCCGTGCTTGGCACGCAGCAGGTGTTCTTTGCTGTTGTCACGACAACTGCCACGCTGGCAGCCGTGTTCATCCCGCTGTCATTCCTGCCCGGTCAGACCGGCGGTCTGTTCCGAGAGTTCGGGTTTACCCTGGCGATGTCGGTCCTTCTGTCGTCGATTGTCGCCCTCAGCCTCTGCCCCGTGCTGGCAAGCAAGCTGCTCAAGGGCCATTCGGGTGAAGCGCCTGCGCGCGGGCCGATGATCTGGCTCGGCAACCGATTGATCGCGCTATACGCCCTGACGCTGCGGTTTTGCCTTGCCATGCCGCTCTTGATCATCGTGATATCCGCCGGATTTGCCACGGTTGCAGCAATCTCCTTTGGCAATATCCGTCAGGAACTCACACCGTCCGAGGACCGGTCCATCGCGCTTCTGAGCGTTTCAACTCCGCAAGGGGTGTCACTGGACTATACCGCCCGCAAGATGCGCGAAATCGAAGACCTGATCGAACCGCTTCGGATGTCAGGGGAGGTGACCAACATCTTCTCCATCGCGGGAACCGGATCTGACAACCGGGGCTTCATGGTGATGACCCTTGCCGAATGGCAGGATCGCACCCGCAGCCAGCAAGAGATCGTTGGACAGATCAACGGAATGCTAGGTCAGGTGATCGGCGTGCGTGCCTTTGCCATCCAGCCGAATTCTCTGGGCATTCGCGGCGCGGGACGTGGCCTGACCGTTGCCTTGACCGGAAACAACTACGACCGACTGGCAGAATCCGCTGACCAGATCATTGCCCAGATGGAGCAGAACCCCGCGTTCGGGCGCGTTTCGCTGGGATATGAAACAACCCAGCCGCAACTTTTTATCGAGGTTGACCGCGACCGGGCGTCGGATCTTGGGGTGAATATCGACGGATTGGGCGAAGCGTTGCAGGCCGTCCTTGACGGGCGCACTGTCGGGACCGTGTTCATCGACGACCGCAGTTTCGAGATCAAGATGGTTTCGACGGTCGATCCGGTGAACGATCCGGGCGATCTTGAGCGGATTTTCGTGCAGGCCGGCAACGGCGAGATGATCCCGATTTCGAGCTTCGTGCGCTTGCAGGAACGAGCCGTCGCGCCGGAACTTGGTCGCGAGACCCAGATGCGCGCCGTCGAAATTTCCGCAACCTTGTCGCCACAACTCTCGCTTGGAGATGCGTTTCAAGAGGTTCAAGCGATTGCAGAGGAGGTTCTTCCAGAAGAACAGCGCATCGTGCCACTTGCCGAGGCGGCGACATTGTCGGAAACCTCGTCTGGGCTGCTGATCACCTTCGGCTTCGCCATCCTTGTGGTGTTTCTGGTGTTGTCGGCGCAATTCGAAAGCTTTGTCTCTGCCCTCATCATCATGGCAACCGTGCCTCTGGGTCTTGCCTGCGCCATCTTTGCGTTGCTGCTGACAGGAGGCAGCCTGAACGTCTACAGCCAGATTGGCCTGGTTCTGTTGGTTGGCATCATGGCCAAGAACGGCATCCTGATCGTCGAATTCGCGAACCAGCTGCGCGATCAGGGGAAATCCGTGCGCGACGCCATATACGAAGCGTCAACCATACGCCTGCGCCCGGTGATGATGACCATGACCTCGACCGTGCTTGGTGGTCTTCCTCTGATCTATTCATCGGGCGCAGGGGCAGAAGCCCGCGAAGCGCTGGGTTGGATCATCGTCGGCGGTCTGGGCATGGCGACGTTGTCGACCCTGTACCTGACCCCGGTCGCCTATCTTGTGCTGGCCCGTCTGTCGCGACCAAAGGCCGAGGAAGAGGCCCTGCTGGTCAAGGAGTTGCAATCCGCAACGACCTCTGTGCAGCCCGCCGAATAAAGCGTCCGGTGGATGCGCCTCCGCGATCACACCGATCGCTGACAGGGGGGCGAAGGCCGGACTGCCCAGGCGCGGCAACGCGGGATCAACGCGAATTCAGGGTGAATCGCGTCTCGATATCCTTGGCGAAGTCCCCTTTCACGCTGGCGACCATCCGCGTCAGGGTGCAATACCGCCCCGCGATGTCCAGTATCGCGAAGTCGTTGTCCTGTCCGCGCAGACGGGTCGACAGACCGGTGCCAACATGAACCTGCAGGATGCTCCCACCGGTTCTGGCGACAAACGGTTCGGCCCGCCATGCGTGCAGATGGCCCGTCAGGATCACGTCCGTCCCACAGGCCGCCAGATTGTGAAGTGCCTCTTCGGCACCGGGCATCAGTTGTTTCTTGGTGCCTTGCGCTTGTTGAAACGGATGGTGCGCCATCACGATCCGCGCGCCGTCAAACCCCTTGAACCGCTTGCAGGCGCGGGTCAGGTGACGCTTGCGAAGATGACCCCGTTGCCAGGAAAACGGCCAGGCCGTGTTCAGACCCTGCACCAGCAATTTTTCGCGTTGAAAGCTTGGTGAGAGTTCACGGCAAATCGTCCGTCGATAACCCGCATAAGGTCGCAGCAGGCGCATGGGAAGATTGTAGAGCGGGATGTCGTGGTTGCCCGGCACACAAATCCAAGGCGCCGGAAGCCGGTCCAGAAAGGCGCGCGCGGCGCGAAATTGCCCTGCACGCGCACGTTGGGTCAGATCGCCCGAGACGGCAATCACATCTGGTTCCGCCTTGTTCAAAGCATCCTGCAAAGGGTCGATCAACGTTGCGTCATCCCGACCGAAATGCAAATCCGAGATATGGGCAATCCGTATCACGATGTCTCCTGCGGGGCGATCAGGTGCAATGGCCGGTCGTCCTGGCGCATGCGCAAAGGCGTGTCCATTTGCATCTTCTCTCCATCACACGCCACCAGGATCTTTGCCAGCCTCGGACGAATGACGATGTCACGCGCGGTGTAGAGCATGTAATCCGGACCCTTCTCTGCAAGGCCAACGGCCAGACGACCCGCCGTGCGCAGCATGGCCGACTGGGTGACTTGCGGCGCGATGAGCAATGCGAATGACCCGTTGCGGTGATCCTGTAGACCATCAAGACCAAATTCATCAAGTTGATACGCACTGGCCGCCACAAAGGCGAGAGGTGTGGACATCTGGTGATCGACACCATCCAGGGTAATGTCCAGGCGCATCGACCGCGGTCGCCGCCCAAGCGTTTTCAGAACCGACCAATAAGCTGCAAACCTCGACCGGCCGTAACGTGCATAAACGTCCTCGCGCGCACGCAGAATGGTGGGGTAAAGTCCGATGCTCGCGTTATTCAGAAAGATGCGGTCATTGACCCTGCCCAAGGTGACAGGCCGGGAAGACGTGTGCGCCAGCGTCTTGACCGCGTCGTCAAGCGCTTCGGGAATGCCATGCGCGCGTGCGAAATAGTTGAAGGTTCCCATAGGGATGACGCCAAGCACAGCGCCTGCCGCGTGACATGGGCCTGCCAGCGCGGCGATTGTCCCGTCACCGCCTGCGGCCACTAGCGTCTGTGCGCCGGCATACAGCAGGCGCTCGGCGCATTCCGTGAGGGATTCGCCGTCGTTTGGAATTTCGACCTGTGCATCAAGCGCATGTGCCTTCAATGCCTGTTGCAGCTGTTGCACGCGATCATCGCCTTCCGGCCCGTCACCGGCATGGACGTTCAACACAACCTTCATCATCACAGGGCTCCTTTGCACATTCTGACGTTAACGCGGTTCGACACGTCCCTGTTCCGCCGCCCTGCCGTTCGGGAACCCTCACCTGCCCTTGCGGGTTGGCCACGCAAAAGACACGCGCCGACAATCAGGAGACCCGATGTCGATCAGTTCTTCGGTCCGGAAGACAAACACGCTGCGTTTGCTGCGCCTTTTGGTGTGCGCATGTGCCATTCTGAGCGTTCCGTTCAGCACACCTGCCATGACACAAGGGGCGTCCGACGCGTGGTACGAGACAGAAGCGATCAACCAGGGACTTCCCGTTGGACCGGATGACAGGATCGACAGAACCGCACCCCGGCAGACGCTTCGGGGCTTTCTGAACGCGACCGAACAAGGGAACTTCGGCGCAGCGGCTCACTACCTCAATCTGGCTGACGTGCCACAGGACATCCAGGAAGAACGCGGACCGGAGACAGCGCAAAAGCTGTCCTCGATCCTTGCCCGGCAGGTCTGGATCAACTGGCGCAGCCTCCCTGCCCGCCCGGATGCCATGATTGAACATTCCTCAGATTCGAGCGCGCGTGCAGGCCAGCCCCGGCGCAATCTGGTCATAGCCTCTCTTGAGACAGGCCAGTCTGCCTACGACATACGTCTGGCCCGGTACAAATCCGCGGACCAACCTGCGATCTGGTTGTTCACCCCCCAAACCGTCGATAACGTGGACGTCCTTTTCGCGGAATTCGGTCCGCGCCGCTATGAAAGCCGGATTCCTGCATCCTTGAAGCGTGAAATCGCGGGTCTTTGGCTTTGGGAATGGATTGCCCTGCCCGCGTTGTGCATCGCCCTATTGTTCGCGGGGTCGATGACGCGCAGTGCAACGCTCTGGCTCGCCTCCAAGTCGGATCGCACATGGCTCAGAAAGGGTCTGGATCGCAGCGGATTGCCTCTGGCAATCCTGATCATGGCAGGTCTGGCGCAGCTGGTGTTCAGCAACGTCCTGTCGTTTTCTGGCCCGGTTCAGATGATCCTGCGTCCTGTGCTGATCATTCTCATGGTCTGGGGCGTGGGTATGACGGCCCTGCGACTACTGGATGCGGCGCTGCATCGGATCACCATTCGGTATGTCGGCGAAATCGACGACAAGCGCGGCGTGGATGAACGGGAATTGTATACGTCGATCTATGCCCTGCGTCGTCTGATCGTTCTGCTGATGGTCGGGCTTGCCGTCATTGTCGTCTTGGCGCGACTGAACCTTTTTGAAAGCGTCGGTCTGACCCTTCTGGCCTCAGCGAGTGTTCTTACAGTGGTTTTCGGCATCGCTGGCCAAGCGGTGCTGGGCAACATCCTTGCCTCGCTGCAAATTGCCTTTGCCAAACCCGTCAGGATCGGGGACTCGGTTTTTTTCGAAGGCGATTGGTCCTATGTCGAAGCGGTGTTTTACACTTTCCTCAGGTTGCGCACATGGGATCACCGGCGGATCGTCGTGCCGGTCACCTATTTCGTGTCGAAGCCGTTTGAAAACTGGTCAGTTGCCGAAGCGCGAATGATGAAGGTCATTGATCTGCGGTTGGATCCTTGCGCGGACGTCGATGAACTGCGCGACTGTTTCGAAAAACTGGTGAAAGACGATCCGGAAATTTCGGAATCCGACAGTGCCAACACGCGGACGACAGATCAGTCCGCCGACGGGCTTAATGTCAGCTTCTATGCCATGATGGATGATCCTTCGACCGGTTGGACCGTGCAATGTCGATTGCGCGAACAGCTTATGGCGCATATCAGGGACAACCGACCGAACTGGCTGCCCCGCGAACGTGTCGAGGACGTCCATGCGCGGAACAATCCCGATCGGCGGGATCCCCAAAGCGCCGGAACAGTGCGAATGGCGGGAAGCGGATAGGCCATGCGCAGGACGAGACCGCCAAGAAGGACAGAGGACGGATTGGGACACTCCGTCAAAGCGCTGATGACCGCGCTCAGCCAGGCAATCGAGTTGCGCTGGTTGTTTTTTCTCATTGGGCTGGTCTGTGCCTTCTGGGCTCTTGCAGAATTGACGGACGAGGTTGTCGAAGGGTCAACCAGCAGCCTTGATCGCAGCATCCTGCTTGCCTTGCGGACACCCGGCGATCTTTCGGATCCGATTGGACCGGAATGGCTTCGGGAAATGGGGCGTGATCTTACGGCGCTTGGGGGCGTCGCCATTCTGACACTGGCGACAGCATTGGTGGCGCTTTACTTTCTCATGCGGCAACGGATCAGTTCGATGCTTTTTTTGCTGTCGGCTGTTGGTGGTGGTATCGTGTTGTCCAGCATCGCCAAAGACATCTTCGACCGCCCACGCCCCGATCTTGTACCGCACGGGTCGATTGTTCACACCGCCAGCTTTCCTTCGGGACATTCCATGATGGCGGCAGTGACGTATCTGTCACTGGGCGTTCTTGTGGCGCGTGTCCAACCAAGTCGCAGGCTCAAGATCTTCGTCATGCTGACGGCGGTCGTGCTCACCCTGCTTGTCGGAATAAGTCGTGTCTATCTTGGGGTGCACTGGCCGACGGATGTTCTTGCCGGATGGCTTGGCGGGGCCGCGTGGGCCGCGATCTGTTTTGGCACGGCGCAACTGCTGGCACGGCGGGGCCATATCGAACCAGACACGGCCAATCCGCCGAACAACGCCGACAAGCGATCCGTTGCAACGGACCGCTCGGACGGCAAGGTGTCGGATCACCGATAGCACAAGCGCCAAACCGATGTTTGGAACGATCGGCCGACCCCGCCAACCGTCATCCAGAGGTCAAAGCGGTGCTTCGTCCACCACGTCGTTTCTGAGGCATCCGACAGGGCCGATATCGACCTCGACCACCATACCGGGTTCAAGGAACAGTTGCGGCTTGCGATAGCGCCCGACACCACCGGGCGTGCCCGTCACGATGACATCACCGGCGCGCAGGGTCAGGACGGTCGACGCGTAGGCGATGATCTCGGGTATCCCGATTGCAAGGTCGGAAATCGGAGCGTGCTGTTCGACATTGCCATTCACGCGTGTCGTCAAAGACTGTTCCCGGATGTCGCCAACCTCGTCAGGTGTGACCAGCCACGGCCCCATGGAGCCTGATCTCTCAAAGCTTTTGCCGGGCCAGAACTGAGTTGTATGGTTCTGATAATCGCGAATAGAGCCTTCATTGAAACAGGAATAGCCCGCGATGTGATCCCATGCATCGTCTTCGGCGATGTGTCGGCCATCTTTGCCGATGACCAGGGCCAGTTCGCCTTCGTAGTCGAATTCGCGGCTGGCTCTGGGCCGTTCGATCGCGACGCCGTGCCCGACAATGGATGACGGAAAGCGGGTAAAGATCGACGGGTATTCCGGATGTGGACGTCCCGATTCAAGAATATGCGGCAGGTAATTCAACCCGATGCAGAGAATCTTTTCGGGGTTCGGCACCGGCGGCAACAGCGTGACCGAACTCAACGGCAGGGGATTCCCCACCCCTTCAAGGGTCGCGGTTGCACCGGCCGCAAGGACGGCCTTCAAATCGGCATATTTTCCCGAAAGTTCCACACCCGCGTCGCGGATCGTGGTGTCATCGGCTGTCCCGTAAGACGAAGTTCCATCAGGTCGGGTAAAACTGGCTAAACGCATGTATCGGTATCCGTTGTGGTGATGTTTTGGATGTCTATGCCGGGTCAACCCAGACTGGCAAGAAAGCTGTCCATCTCGGCTTCTGCAAAGGCCAGCGTGTCTTCGTCGGTCAACATGCCGTCAGTCACTTTTCCATTGGCCTGCGCGATGACGACTTCTTTCGCGGCGGGGACACGCGCCAGCATTCCGTTCAGAATGTACTTGAGATGGGCCTGCGCGCGGACACCACCCAAAAGACCACCCGAAACGCTGACGACGAAACAGGGCTTGTCCTTGAACACCGACGCAAAGGCCGGGCGCGACGCCCAGTCGATGGCATTCTTGAGAACGCCCGGAACACTGTAATTGTATTCAGGCGTCACAAAGAGAACGCCATCCGCCGCGTCGATCTGTGCAACGAAGGCCGCGACATTCGGGTCATCGGTCACATCGGCATTGTAGAGCGGAAGCACCCCCACATCCGCGACGCTACAGGTGACACGGTCCTTGAGCCGCTCGGCCAGGGAGCGTGCCGTTGCACGAGAAGAAGACGCGGTGCGCAGGCTTCCGGGAACGATAAGAAGATCGGGCATTGAGAACCTTTTGTCAGAGTCGGGCCAGCCATGTGGCCGTTGAGGGGATAAGGATGATGATCGTCAGAGTGACCAGCATCGCAAGGATGAAGGGAACCGCGCCCCGGAATATTTCACCAACCTTTAGGTCAGGATCATCCATGGCGGATTTGATGGTATAGACCGAAAGCCCAAAGGGCGGAGTCAAAAGCCCGATTTCCACCGCGATCACGGTGATCACACCAAACCAGATCAGGTCGAGCCCCGCCGCACCCGCGACCGGCAGCGCGATGGGAAGCACGATCAGCATGATCGAGATCGAGTCGATCAGACACCCTAGTGCCACGATCAGCAGGATATAGGCCAGAAGGAAACCGTAGGGACCAATGTTGCCCGACAAAAGGACCTCGGCCAGTTCGCGGGGCACACCAGACAGCGCCAGCATCCGGCTGAAAAAGGTCGCGGCAAGAATGAGAAACAGGACCGACACCGTGATCTGCCCGGTTTCCACCAGAAGCCGCCAGAATGTCTTGCGATCCAGAGAGCGGCGCAGAAGCGCGATGACCAACGCTCCGAACGCACCGGCGGCACCGGCCTCGGTCGGGTTCAGAAAACCGCCATACAATCCGCCAAGTACAACAATGATCAAGGACAGGATCGGGATGGATTTCATCAAGACGTCAAACAGGCCGATATCATCGTAGTCAGCCTCGTCGCCGCTTTCGAAAACGAATTCGCGGCGCGTCTTGGCAAGGATGAGGATCGTCGCGGTGAACGCCAGCGCAAGCAGGATACCCGGTCCGATGCCTGCAAGGAACATGCGGCCGACCGATTGCTCTGCAAGGACCGCATACACGATCATCAGAAGCGATGGCGGGATCAGCATTCCAAGAACCGAAGACCCGGCAACAACGCCCGTGGCAAACCCGTTGGTGTAGCCGTGACGGCGCATTTCCGGCACAGCGATCCGGCTGAACACCGTTGCAGAAGCGATCGAAATGCCGGTGATTGCCGCAAAGATCGCATTGGCAAAGACCGTCGCAACGCCCAGACCTGCCGTAACGCGCCTGAGCAGTCTCTGGAAAACGTCGAAAGTGTCCTTGCCCACGCCCGAGACGGTGACCAATAACCCCATCAACACAAAAAGCGGGACCACGGCGAAGAGGTATTCTTCAAGGCTGTCATTGGCGACCTGCGTCATCATGCGAACGGCCACCACGTCGTTCCGGATCATCGCGACTCCGACAAAGGAGGTGGCAAGCATTCCGATCCCGATGGGCATGCCGATCAGGATCAGCACGACCAGAACGACGATGGCAAGGACACCGATCTCCAGGGGAGTCATCGACGGTCTCCGATTGTCCGGCGAAGCGCCGACAGCACCTGTACGGCGAATTCGATGGCTGCGATGGCGAAACCGGCAAGGATCAGAACGCGGAACGGCCATGTCGGCAAAGTGGCAAGACCCGGAACGCCAATGAACTCGGCTGCGGCTATGTCTTTTCCCACAACCCGAAGAGATGCCCAGCCAATGATGCCCAAGAGCACCGCCCCGACCACGTTGAAGACCCCGTTCAACACCGCCCCTGCCACCGGATAGCGGTCCATGAAGGGAACGATGAAGACCTCGGTTCGGGCCAGCCGGCCAGCGCGCACGGTCGCGGCCAGCTGTAGCGCCACAAGTGTGACCACCAGAAGCGCCCCACCCTCCGAGACAAGCGGCAACGAGGCTCCCATGACGTTGCGTGCGATGATATCGGCGCAGATGATGACCATCAGAACGCCGATAAGCACCGTGCCCATGGCTGCGAATGTTTCCACAACCATGTGCCACACCCGTTCAAGGCGGTTCGCGTATACGACCCTCGCTGCGGAGGTGCTTTTATCGGCGTCAGGTTTCAAGCTGCGACCTTACTTGTCCCAGTCGCGGGCGGGGGTTTCACCACGCGCACGCAAACCTTCCAGATAATCCGCAAGGAAGGCCGTGGCCGGAATTCCACGCTCTTCGAGGGGGGCCGCCCAGTCATTGGCGATATCGGGCATCTTGTTGACCCATTTCACCAATTCACCTTCGGGCATCTCCACGATTTCCGCGCCCATTTCCACCATCGCGTTCAGCGCGGTCTCATGTCGCTCGACTAGGTCTTGGCCGTGCGCCTGGGTGTAGTACTTTCCCGCCTCAATCATTGCGTTCTGGACCTCTTCGGGCAAACCGTCCCAGCTGTCACGATTGATGGCCACGGCACCGGAAAACGCCCCGCCCGCATCGAAACGGTTGATGTAGGGCGCAACCTCGTGAAGCTTGATCGGCAATGCGCCAAGCGCCAGCGTCAGAACGCCGTCTGAAACACCCGTCTGAACGTCCGTGTAATAGGTCGTCAACGCCCCATCGACAGCATTTGCCCCCGTCCCCCGAAGCCAGTTGCCAAGCACACCGGGCGCCGAGATCTTCATGCCGTCCAAGTCGTCGATCCCGGTGATCGGCTCTTTCATGTAGAAGTCATAAAGATCGGTGCCGGTCAGGCCCAGAACCTTGAGATTGTGCTGTTCCCATTCGTTTCGGAATGCATCGTTGGATTCAAGAAGCTCCTGATGCACTTCGAGTTGCAGCGCGGGGTTCGATGTCGAGAACGGCGCGTTCGACGAGGCCTGACTGAGTGGCAGCTTCGCCTGTTCGAGGAATGAAAAGACCCAGCCCACATCGGTGATGCCCTCTTCGACAGAGGTCAGAGTGGCATTGGCCTTGTAAAGCTGACCGCCAAAGGCCTCGTTCCATTCGATCTTGTACGCGCCATCTTCGGCAAGGATCTCGTCGGTTCTGGCCATGAAATGGGTCTTGATCATGCCGACCCATGGCACCACCGTCGGGTGACTGGATGCCACGGTAAGATTGATGGATTCCTGTGCGTGGGCCGGCAATGCCAAAAGCCCCGCGACAAGTGCGCTGTGCAGAATTCTCATAAGTTCCTCCCTTAGAGTTTCTTTATTTGACCGTGAAAGTCTGACTTGAGTTATTGAGCGTTATGGTCATCGCCCCTTCGTTGATGAGCCATGATCGAACGGTAAAGGACCGCGCACCGGATATGTGCATCGGATCACGATTTGCGATGACAATGGCATCCTCGCGGGACGCTGCCTTGACCACCACCAATCCTTCGCCTTCCCAGCTTTGCTCGTCATCCGTCCACATCGGACCGGTCGCATAAAGAAGACCGTCGGATTCAAGCTTCACCTGAAAGTCCAGATGCTCTTCGGTCCCGGCAAAGACCGGGCCAAGCCCGTTGGTCGGCGTTGTGAAGATCGCATAAAGCTGGCGCTGGAGCATCTCTTTCGAGGCCTCCAGCACAGAAGCGACCGGCACCGATTTGGGGCTGTCGTCGGACATTCTGCACCTCCCAATGCACGCATGATCCCAGTCACCGCCTAGCTTGCTTTCCTCCTAGCAAGGTCAGCTCTTATTTCGGCACCATGTTCATCAAGCACGGGTGGCGGCAGGACACCAAGCTCGGGTGCGCCGTCGAAACTGTAGGGCGCACGCACCGTCGTGAAGGTACCAAGCTCTGAAGACGGAGTCTCGACCTTGATGTTCAGGTGTTGTGCCTGCGCATCCTCCAACGCTTCGTCGGAATCGTAGGCAGGGGAATGCGGCACTTCGTGATCAAGCAAGAGTTGGCACCATTCATCGCGCGGTCTGGTTGCAAAGATCGGCGTGAAATGCGCAATCAGGTCATCCTGATGTTTGATCCGCTCAAGCCGTTCCGCAAACCGCGGATCGGACTTGAGGTGCTCCTGACCTGTCGCTGCCAGAAGGCCTTCCCAGAATTTTGCCGGAGACGACATATGGATCGCGACCCATTTGGCGTCCGCGCATTCGAATGTGTAGGACTGCGACACGACGGGGCGCGACAATGGCCCCATCACCTCGCCCTCGGAATAGTAATGGGTAAAGCTGTCAAGGTTGAAGTGGCACATCGCCTCGAGCATGGAAATGTCCAGTCGCCGTCCCTTGCCTGTCGTCGAGCGTTCCAACAGCGCGGCAAGAATGCCCATCGCTGCATATTGGCCGGTGACGGCGTCAGCGATGGCGGGTCCGATCACGCGCGGGTTCGCCGGCGGCGTCAGCAAGCGCAGATACCCGCTGGCCGCCTGCGCGACGGTGTCATAGGCGGGACGGTCACGAGACGGGCCTGACGTACCAAAGCCCGAAATCGCACAGTAGATCAGGTCAGGTTTGATCTTGCGCAGATCCTCTTCACCCGCGCCCAGTTTCTCGGCGACACCCGGACGGAAATTCTGGATGAAGACATCCGCAGTGGCGACCAGATCATGCAGCACGGAAAGGTCTGCCGGATCTTTGGTGTCCAGCGCGATAGACCGCTTGTTGCGATTGTAGGTCTGGTAATGCGGCGAATAAAGCCCACCCTTGAAGGCACGGAACGGATCACCTGTACCGGGACGCTCTACCTTGATGACATCTGCGCCAAGGTCGGCAAGATGCATCCCCGCCGCCGGCCCGGTGATGTAGGTGCCAAGTTCGACGACGCGAATATCCTTCAGAATTCTGACCATGATTTACTCCGCCGCCGTGGACTGACGTGACGAGGGTTTGCCATCATATTCAATCGCCAGATCGGCCTTGTGCGACATGATGAACCCGATCGACCGTTGCGCCTCTTCGAAAAGATGCGCCGACAAACCGGCTGCACGCGCCAGAAGCGGCACCGCCTTGATCGCGTCCAGCGGCCAACCCGCATCAAGGATGCATGCAGGGATTGCGCCCGAGACGTTGATCGGCAGCGGGCGTTCGATAATACCCGGAGCATGCTTTCCAAGAACACGCAGCGTTTCGATATACTTGCCCGACACACCCAGTTCATCCGCGATGGCCAGCAGCCTATCGGCGCGGGGATCGCCTGAATTGTGCTGTGAGTGACCGAGCCCTGCAACCTTCTTCCGCTGCGCCTTGTGTTCTTGCAGACTGGCGATGGCGGCTGTTTCGAGATCTGTTCCATCAGCCTCCGCCCGCGCGATCACCTCGGCAAGATAGCGGCCTGCCGTCTCGGAACTGCCCGCAACAACGCTGCCCATCCCTAGAAGCCCCGCCGACATCGCGCCCTGCCAGGCGTCCGGACCGGCGGCAAGCGTCATGCGCGCGGCTTGCACGGACGGGACGAGACCATGCTCGGCAATCGCCACAAGGCAGGCATCCATCATGTCGCGCTGCGCCTCTGTCGGCTTTTCACCCAGAACCAGCAGCCAAAAGTAATCGGTAAAGTTGATCTTGCCGATCAGATCGTCACACAGATCAAGCCCCCGAACGGTCACACTCTCCGCGTCCGATGTCGCAATCGCGGTATAAGACTGGTCTTGCTTTCCGATGCGCATAATTCTCCTTTTTTCGCAATGCGAAAACTTTTGCTCTTGTCGAAAAGTATGGAGCAGTCTAGCTTTCAGTCAAGTCAAATATTGGACGCCACGATTGGCGGCCGCGCCAAGGGAGGAATTCATGCGGGATATCAATCAGTTCACCATCACCGAGGCGGTGAAAGGAACGTTCAAGACCGAGCCGGGAAGCCGGTTCGAACAGCTCTTGCAGAGCTTTATTGACCACCTTCATGACTTCACGCGCGAAAACCAGGTCACCCACGAAGAATGGATGGGTGTCCTCAACTTTCTGTATGATTGCGGGCAGATTTCGACACCCGAACGGCACGAATTCATCCTGCTTTCGGATGTCCTTGGGTTCTCTGCACTGGTGGACATGATCAACAGCAAGGGTGGCGCGACCGAAGGTTCCAACCTCGGCCCCTTCTATCTTGACGAAGCGCCCCGCAAGCCGCTTGGTTCAGACCTGTCCGATGACCGTGACGGCGTCAGCGTCCTTGTTCATGGCAAGGTGACGGACACGCTGCACAACCCGCTGCCGGGGGCGATCATCGACACATGGCAGGCCGACGCGGCTGGCACCTATCCGATCCAGGAACAGGAACACGGGCAGGACAAGTACGATCTGCGCGGCGTGTTTGAAGCCGACGAAAATGGCCGGTTCTATTACACAACCGTGATGCCGAAACCGTATACCGTCCCTTACGACGGACCGGTGGGGAAGTTGCTTCGCGCCGGGAACCGTCACGCGTGGCGTCCTGCCCATTTCCACTACATCGTTCGCTCACCCAACATGGCCTCGATCACAACCGAGGTGTTCTTTGAAAATGCCGAATACATCGACAACGATGCGGTTTTCGGAGTGCGCAAATCCCTGATCGCGAAAATCGGCCCCGCCAAGGACGTCGACGCGCTTGGATATGCGCTTGACAGGAAACCGGACGCTGTCTGCACATTTGATTTTGTTCTGGCACCGGAAAGCTGACCTTGGTCGATACCGATAAAAAACCTGCGGAGTTTGTCGAGGCGCTGGCCAAGGGAATAGCCATTCTCGAGGCGTTCGATGCTGCCAACCCCGAGATGACGCTGTCTGAAGTTGCGCGGCGGGTGGGTTTGACGCCAGCCGCTGCGCGCCGGTCGCTGATGACGCTTGAAACGCTGGGATATATCGGCCGCAGGGACAAGCGGTTCCACCTGCGGCCAAAGCTGATCGCGCTTGGATCGGGCTTTTATTTCACGGCGCGGATCGACGAGGTGCTGGAAGGCGACTTGCGTGCACTGGTCGATCGGTTCGGAGACGCGTCTTCGGTCAGTACCCTTGACGGAGAACATGTGATCTATGTCGCGCATGTTTCAATCCAGCGCGCACGACGCGCCGCAGCCGTTCCCGGCGCCCGCTATCCCGCCTACGCGACCTCGATGGGGCGGATTTTGCTGGCTGGACAGACCGACGAAAAGATCGACGCCTATCTCAAATCCTACGAGCCCAAAAAACTCACGTCGAAGACCTGCACGAATGCCAAGGCTCTCCGGGCCGAGATCATGGTGGCCCGTCGCGACGGCTATGCCACAACCGTCGATCAGCTTGACTACGGTATCACCGCGCTTGCCGTGCCGATCCGGGACGCCGATGGCACAACTGTCGCAGCCCTGAATACCTCGGGATACACCGGAATGGTGACACCCGATCAACTTGTGAAGGAACGGCTTCCCGCATTGCAGGAGGCCGCGTCCCACATCGCGCATCAACTGACCCGCTATCCGACACTCAGATCGGTTCTCGGCGGATAAACACGTTTCTGGGAGGAGACAGACCATGTGCAGACTTTGCAGCCCCACAACACCAATGTCGCTTTGCCCCGGCACCGCGCCTTTCCTGTCGGCGCCTGCTGACAGCAATTCGGCGACATCTGCGGCAAGGGCAGTCACGACACAGATCACCGCAGCCCCCCTGCCCGAATTGTCGGGCCAGAAAGGCACACGCCTGCTGATCAAGGGTGGCGTCGTGATGTCTGTCGACAGTGCTGTCGGCAACTTTGCCAAAGGCGACGTGCTTGTCGAAGGCTCCAAGATTGTCGATGTCGCCGCCAATATCGACGCATCCGACGCGCATGTGATCGACGCTTCGGGCAAGATTGTGATGCCTGGCTTTATCGACACCCATCACCACCAGTTTGAAACCGGGCTGCGCTCTTCCCTGGCGGACGCCATTGTCGTGAATGATGGCAAGCCCGAGAACGTCCGAAACTACTACGAGTCGATGCTCCTTGGGTTTTCACAGCATTATCGGCCCCAGGATGTTTACATCAACGAACTTTACGGCGGACTGGCCCAGCTGGACGCGGGTGTGACCACGGTGATGGATGTCAGCCAGATTCACCATTCTGCCGAACATTCCGACGCCGCCATCGAAGGCCTGCGCGATGCGGGCCGTCGCGGCGTCTTTGGGTATTTCGAAGGCTGGTGGGACGGCAAGGAACACCCCGGCGGCGCACGGCGCATTCGCGAGCAGTACTTCAGTTCCGATGACAGCCTGCTGACAATGGTCATGGGAGGCGAGATCTACATCGAGGGCTACGAAGAGATGTGGGACATCGGCCGCGAACTGGATCTGCAGATCGCGCTTCACGTCGTCACGACCTTTGGCATGACGCCAACCTTTGACGAATTGGCCAAGAAAGGCGTCTTTGGTCCCGACAACATCTTCATCCACATGACGGGCATGACCGATGACGCATGGAAAGCGGCAGCGGACGCAGGCGCGCATGTATCGCTGTCGGTGCCGATCGAGATGCACATGCGCCACGGCCAGCCGCCGATCCAGAAGGCGCTTGATCTTGGAATGTCGGTGTCGCTGTCCTCCGACGTCGAATGCACGATGTCGGCGGATTTCTTTACCCAGATGCGCGGCATGATCACGCTTCAGCGCATGATGGCAAACGAAAGCGCCTTGTCCGGGGACGAAAATCACCCGGCCCTCATGCGCACCTCGGATGCCATCCGACACGCCACCATCGAAGGGGCCAAAGGTTTGCGGCTTGACCGCAAGACGGGGTCTCTGACACCCGGCAAGGATGCCGATATCATCCTACTGGATGCAGAAGCGATCAACGTCGCGCCGCTCAACAACGCGGCGGGTGCAGTTGTCACTTTGATGGATCGCTCAAACGTCGACACCGTCATGGTCGCCGGGAAAATCCGCAAATGGCAAGGCCAGCTGCTGGGCCATGACATGGACAAGCTTCGCCACGAGCTTGAGGAAAGCCGCGACTACATCTTCGAAAAAGCCGGCGTGCAGCACGACCTTTTTGCCTGAATGATCACCCGGCAGGACGCCGTGCGCGTCCGGTGCCAAGAAGGATACGCCATGTTATTTCCAACCACGCTTGTCGGCAGCTATTGCCAGCCGGACTGGCTTATCGACCGCGAGAAACTCAAGGGCCAGTTTCCACCGCGCACCCGCGCCAAAGAGCTTTGGCGCATTCCCCAGGAGATGCTGCGCGAAGCACAGGACGATGCCACCCGTATTGCCATCCGCGAACAGGAAGAGGCCGGTCTCGATATCATCACCGATGGCGAAATCCGGCGCGAAAGCTATTCGAACCGCTTTGCCACCGCGCTGGACGGGCTGGATCTGGACAATTACGGGACGGTGATGACCCGTTCGGGCAAGCCGGTCCCGGTTCCGCGGATCTCGGGCAGGATCTCGCGCGCCCGGCCCGTCGAAGTCGAAGACCTGAAATTCCTGCGCGCGCACACGGACCGAAAAGTGAAGATCACCCTGCCCGGTCCGTTCACCATGAGCCTGCAGGCCCAGAACGACCACTATCGCACCACAGCTGATGCGGCGATGGACTATGCGCAGGCCGTAAAGGAAGAAATCGCCGATCTTTTTGCCGCCGGCGCGGATATCGTGCAACTGGACGAACCCTGGTTGCAGGCCAATCCGGATATTGCCGAAGACTATGGCGTCGAGGCGATCAACAAGGCGCTCGAAGGCGCGGCGGGCACGACGGCGGTGCATATCTGCTTCGGCTACGCGGCGATGACCAAAAAGCGGCCCGACGGGTATTCCTTCCTGCCGCAAATGGCCGCCTGTCTTTGCGACCAGATCAGCATCGAGACAGCGCAGGCGAACCTTGACACGTCGGTGCTCGAAGACTTGCGTGGCAAGACGATCATGGTTGGCGTCCTCGACCTGTCCGACATGACCGTGGAAACACCCGAGATCATTGCCGGGCGGATCCGTCGCGCCCTGCCCCATGTCGACGCCGACAAGGTTGTCGTCGCACCCGATTGTGGTCTCAAATACCTGCCGCGCGACGTGGCCTTCGGCAAGATGAAAGCGATGGCCGACGGGGCCGCGATTGTCAGAATGGAATACACCTGAGGAGGGAAAAGATGGAAAACTCGACCGAATTTCGCAAGATTCAGACGCAGGGCGTCCATCACATCACGATTATCGGAGCTGACCGGCAAACGTCGATTGATTTCTGGGAAGGTGTTCTGGGAATGCCTTTCATCTTCGATCAGCCCAATCTCGACGATCCGAAGGAAGGGCATCTTTACTTCGACCCCGGCGATGGCCGCTTGATCACCATTTTCACCAATGAATCGCGTAAACCCAATGCGGCCCCCGTGCCCGAAGACACCGGTTCCCTGCATCACCTCGCGCTGAATGTCAGCCAGGCCACGTTCTGGCAGGTTGCTGCCCGCCTTGACGCGCGGGGCGTCGCACATTCCGGCCCGGTGGATCGTGGCTTCATGGATTCAATCTACTTCCGGGATCCGCTTGGCCTGCGACTGGAAATCGCCTCTTACAGGTTCGAACCACCCGAGGGCTGCCGCCATGCCGATGTGATGATCGAGGCGCACCGCATTCGGGTTGCCCGTGGCGACCATCACATCGACCGCGAACATCTCGCTGACGCCATTGAACGGTTGGTCACCCGTCGTCAGAGTTCCCTCTCCGACGACCGGGACGCCCGGAACCCCTACTAGGGCCCTGCTTCTAAAGCGTCAGGATGGTTGAGCCGGTTGTCTTGCGAGCCTCAAGATCACGGTGCGCGGCGGCAACATCATCAAGCTTGTAGCGCTGGCCGATGGTCACCGTGATCTCTCCCGAGGCGACCTTGCCCAATAGGTGCTGTGCCATCTCCTGGCACCGGGCATGGTCTGAAATGTAGGTGAAGAGCGTGGTGCGCGCGAGCTTGAGCGATCCTTTCGCGGCCAGGGTCAAAAGGTCAATCGGCGGGACCGGGCCGGACGCGTTCCCCAAGGAAATCATCATTCCCAGAGGCTCAAGACAATCGAGCGACTTGTCAAACGTGTCAGCGCCAACACCATCCATCACGACACTGACACCCTTGCCCCCGGTGATCTCTTTCACGCGGGCGACAAAATCTTCCGTCCGGTAGTTGATGACATGGGCTGCGCCGTTTTCCTTGGCAAGCGCGCATTTCTCGTCCGACCCTGCGGTGCCAATCAGGTCGATCCCCTCTGATCGCGCCCACTGGCACGCGATCAATCCGACGCCACCCGCCGCAGCATGAAACAGAACCCTGTCACCTTTGGCGATCGGCGTCGTCCGGTGAAACAGGTATTCGACGGTCATGCCCTGAAGCATCACCGCTGCCGCCGTCTCGAAATCAACCGCATCCGGGATCGGACACACCTGTGCGGCCGGCATTACCCGTGCCTCGGAATAGGCACCCGGCGGCATGGATGCATACGCCGCGCGGTCTCCGACCTTCAGATGCGTGACGCCCTCGCGTTGATTCTCCTGGATCTGCACGGGCGCGGCTATGATCTCGGCCTCGTGTTCTTTGGCGTGAACAGCCTGATCATGGGTCTGCTTGTCTGGCGGTCAGGCCTTTTCGCGAAGATCTTCGGGGCCGGCCTTGCGATGCCGGGCTCGTCTATCTAACCGGAAGCGGCCTGCGCTTTTTCGCGCCTGAATGGTCCGCGGCATTCGCGCCGGCTTACCTGCTGACGATCCTCGCCGAGACGGCATTTTGCTTCCGGCTGCTGTTTCAAAGAAACCCAGTCTAATATGGAGGAGGCTACAATGGTGGTCTCCAGGACTGTTCGGATCGAATGTGCCGCTGGTCAACAAAAGCGCGCCCTTACGCCCATCTCGCAGATTTCGGAGCAGACGGTTTCGACTTGCCATGATCAACCAGGAGGAGATTCAAGTCCAAACGAGGTTTCACTGTTCGCGCTCTAGGCGAAAACGCCATACGGTGCATCGATCTCGACGCGATGGTCGCGTTCTATCGCGATGTCCTCGTGCTCGAACCGCTCAATGATCCGGACAACGGCCGTATCGCATTTCTTCGCATCGCCGAGTGCATTGGTGGCCATACAGCAGTTCTGGCTCAGTTTCGTAACGACATCGAAGACGCAGCCAAGACACGGAGTTGTCCGCCGGCATGTTCGTTCACGACCCACAGCTTCTATGGAAGCGGTCGGCGATGACGAGAGAGGAGAACACTCATGGGTGAACCGCGTTATCGCCGAGCAACCGCAGCGGACCTAGGGGAGATCGTCGCGATGCTGGCCGATGGCGTGCTTGGTGCGTCGCGGGAAAGCGCTTCGCCAGCCGTAGACGATTGCTACCGGGCTGCATTTGCGGAGATTTCTGCCGACCCGAACCAATTTCTTTGTGTGGTAGAGGATGAGCAGCAGATTGTCAGGGTTTTGAACCGACCCATATCGGACACAAACTGATGAATTAAGGAAGGGTAGCTAACCACCCTTTCGCCGGGGCACTCGCAATTGCGGCGAGCATGGCGCCTCTTTGGCGAACGTCCGGTCCGGCGGACCGCAGCGCTGCATAAAGCTGGTCGCACGAACGGAAACTATCGACCATTTGTATCGACCGGCACCAACGGAGGTTAGCTGCGTATTCAAAAAACCCCACCCGTGTGCGGTGCCGCGACAGGCAGCTTTGTTCAACCTCTCAGACACGCCACCCCACGGTGGTTGTCTCTGCAACAGCCAGTAAACTGGCACGATCTGCTCCATCACGGACAAGAACGGACATGCCCTGCGTCACGGCGACCGGGGCGCTGACGAGATCGGCTCGCGCGCGATCTTCAATGCGCATCCACGCCTCCCGCTCACGCGTATTCCCCTTAAAAACGCTCTGGTCGCCTCGTCACACCCAAGACAGTAACCTCGCGCCTCGAGCACTCGGGGACTTGCTCCGGGTCGTTGTCACAAACCGAGAGAAACGCGGCAGGCATGGCCGTCCTCCCGGATTAGGCCAGTGAGCGATTATGCTGAATTAATTCGGCCGCATTATCGGGGTGATGTATGCGTTTTCCAGCTTCGATTTCCTTCGCCATCTCGACGACCTTCCGATTCATTGGTGCGAACTTTCCCTTTGCTTCGAGGCAATCGACCACATAACCGTTGACCTCGTCCACCTCAGCCCGGCGCCCCTTTCGCCAGTCCTGCAAGGAGGTCGTCAGCGTGTCATCGCGAGAAAAAGTGCGCAGCACTTCGTCAAAAATCTCGTCGACATAGCGTTCGGGATGGTTGCTCATGACAGGTGGCATGCCAATGATCGGCATGATCGTTGCACCATCGGCCAGCGCGGCCTCCATCGCCTCGTATCCGGCCTTGCGCATGACTTCCAGAAACTCTGGGTCACGAACGGAGTCCCGCATTGCCGTGTCGATGATTGCCGAGGGGATCAGCTCTGCGGCGTTCACCACCAGTTTCATCCACTTTGCCGAACGGATGTCGTCCATAACTTCCACTGTCCCCGAACGACGTAGAATATCGGCGACGCCTTCCACGTGTGCCTGCTGGTACGGATCCAGCGCCCCCAACGCAAACCAGCTTTCGTCGTGATCGTTCTGGCGTGTGGTGATCCCCGGTTCCCACATGTTCGAGGCGATCTGGATGACCGCACCTATGGTCCGGTTCACCCCCACGATATCGGCGATGTCCTCGTGCGTCATGCCGTTTTGCAGCCCAACGACAAAGCCGTCTTTGGCGAGGACCGGCTTGATCATTTCGGCAGCCCAGCGTGTGTCATAGGCCTTGACCACCAGGAATACCAGGTCAAAGGGGTCGCGGATCTCGGCGATGTCACAAAGGTGCAGCGCCTTGACCGGCGTGTGCAGGGTTCGGGTCGGCAGGTTCACGGTCAGGCCGTTGGCACGCATCGCCTCAACATGGGCAGGCCACTGGTCGATGAATGTCACGTCCAGCCCGGCCAGTGCGAAGTCAGCCGCCACCGAGGCGCCCTGCGCCCCTGTTCCGATGAAGGCGATGCGGGGGAACGAAGAGGATGTCACTTGGCAGCTTCCTTGCAAAGAGTCAGGCCGACTGGTGCAGCACGAAATCGTAGTGGGACTGCCACTTCGTCTCGCCATTCAGAACGGGTTCAAACTTGGCGACAAGCGAGCGCTTAACGCCAAAAACCGCATCCGAAGTCAGATAGGGGTCTCCCTCGACGAAGGTATGCGTTGTGACCGGGTCGAAACCGTCAGCGCTGACGATGAAATGCATATGGGCGGGTCTGTACGGATGCCGCCCAAGATGCCCCAGCATCTGGCCAACCGGCCCGTCATCGGGAATCGGATACGAAACCGGCTTGATCCCGTTGAACCAGTATTTGCCATCCGGTCCGGTGGTGAACACGCCTCGGTTGTTGTGGCGGGGCTGAATGTCGGGTTGTTGCACGTCGTAAAAACCGTCCTCGCTGTCGCTCCAGACGTCGATACGCGCACCCTCGACCGGGTTTCCGTCAAGATCAGAGACCGTTCCATAGAAGCGACATGTTTCCTGTCCACCCACCTTGGTGATGTTCGTGCCCATCGGATATTCCGGCACGCCATCGACATGGAACGGGCCAAGCACCGTGTTTTCGGTCGCTCCCGTAGGACGCCGGGTGTTGATCGCGTCGACCAGCATGGAAACGCCCAAAACGTCAGACAGCAGTATGAATTCCTGACGGTTCTCATCGCAAATCTGCCCGGTCCGTGTGAGGAAATCGATGGCGGTGCCCCATTCATCCTGGGTCAGCTCCACGTCCTTTACAAAGGCATGCAAGTGCTGGACGAGACGTTCCATCACGGTTTTCAACCGGGCGTCGGCATCGTCCGAGATGCGAGCGTTGACGGTGTCGACCGACGCATCTTCAGTGAAATAGGCAGTTTCTGGCTGTGCGTTCATGGTGTCCATCCGTTTCACGTCGCAATAGGCCGGTGCCCAGCATGGGCACGGGTCAACAAATTCAGAATTCCATCGCGGGTCACCTCACGAGGGTTTCTGTACGGGTTTTGCACTGCCATTTCGGCGGCCACAGCAAGATCCTTTGGCGTCAAACCAAGATCGCGCAATGACAGTGGCGCTCCGATCGAGCGTGCAAAATCATGCAGACCGCCCCCGAGATCACCCCCGAACAGTTCAATCGCGCCGCTTAGTTGCTGCGAGGCTGCCGGCGCATTGTAAGCAGCGGTATGCGGCAACAGGATCGCGTGGGTTTCCGCGTGCGGCGTGTCAAAAGCACCGCCCAATGTGTGACACAGCTTGTGGTGCAACGACATGGCGACCGAGCCCAACACAATACCGCACAGCCACGAACCATATAGCGCAGAGGAACGCGCGTCCGCATTGTCCGGGTCTTCGACGATGCGCGGTAATGCGGACTTCAGCGCGCGCAGCCCCTCAACCGCCATCAAAGACGTGACGGGGTTCGCATCAGGCGCATAGAGACCTTCGACTGCGTGGGCCATGGCGTTCAGGCCGCTCGTCACGCTCATTGCCACCGGCAACCCCAACGTCAAGTCCGGGTCGTAGATCACCGTTTCGGGGCGGATCCGCGCGTCGCGAACGGTGGACTTTTTTCCGTTCTCGGTCTGACCGAGGATATCCGTCACCTCCGAGCCGGCATAGGTGGTGGCTACCACGATCTGGGGAGCATCGTTGCGCCATGCAATCGCCTTGCCCAACCCGATGGTCGATCCACCGCCGACAGCCACGACACAGTCTGCATCAGCGGCGGTGTATGCCGCCATGGCTTTTTCCGTCACCCCAACGGGCGTGTGCATCGCCGCCTCTGTGAAGGTTCCGACGGCCAGGTTGCCAAGACGTTCGGCCAGCATTTCTGCGTCGGGTTTCTGGAACGGAGTCGACAGGACCAGGGCACGACTACACCCCAGAGCTGCTATTTCCTCCGCGACCTTGGCCAGCGTACCGCTGCCAAAGATGACGCGGCAGGGGCTGGCATTATAGATGAATATGTCCGGCATGATTTATCCCTTCGCCTCCGACTGTTCGGGACGCTCCTGGTGGGTTTCGCAGGCCACGAGATCACTCCTCGCGGCGCCGCCGTGCAGTCGTGTAGATCAGCGCGGCCACGAGGATCAGCGATCCCTGAAACCCGTATTGATAGCTTTGCGACAGCCCAAGGAATGATACGGCATTCAGCACTTCAGTCAGCAGCACAGCACCCAGAACCGACCCGATGAATGTTCCGCGCCCGCCCAACAGGCTGGTGCCGCCCAACACGACCGCCGTGATGCTTCCCAAGGTATAGTTCACACCCTGAGCCGGATCGCCCACGCCGATCTGCGCCATCAGCATGACCGCACCAAGGGCGGTCAGAAGTGACACGGCGACATAGCCGAGCAAGAACGTCCGGTCGGTCGGCACCCCGATACGCCGCGCCGATTCCTCGTGCGAACCGACAGCCCGCAACTGCCAGCCGGGGCGCTTGTGGCGCAGACCGAGTTCCAGCGCAATGGCGAGGCCGATCATGACGACAAACGCGACAGGGATAGGACCAAGGCGCCAGGTCAGCGTGTCGATCACGTCAAACGAGATATATCCGCCCGGCCCGTCGCGCAGCACAAAGCTCATTCCTTGCAAGCCGATGAACATGGCAAGAGTCGCGGCAATCGGAGTAAAATTGGCAAAGCGGATCAGGACTCCGTTGATCAACCCGACGACAATCGCGGCACCGAACATCAGTGCAAATCCCAACGCCATGGTCGCGGCTGTATTGCCGTCGTTGATGAAGAACGATCCGATCACCACGCAGAACCCGGCCAACGGCCCGACGGACAAGTCGATCCCCCCCATCAACAGCGCAATCGTCTGCCCCAGAGCAATGAAGCCAAGGGCCGTGGCAAGAATCAGGATGTTCGAGACATTGAAGGCTGACAGGTAGTTTTCGTTCTGCCCGCTGACAAAAAGCGCCAGCAGGACGGCAACCAACGCCAAAGGTAAGATCGTCGCATTGTCCGTTTGTACGAAATGGCGCAGCTTCGCCCCGAGGCCATCCTGCGCCCGCTTTGCATCGTCAACGTGATGGGCATGTGTATCAGCTTCTACAGCGGCACCCACAATGCGTGCTTCTGTGATGTTTTTTCCGCGCAGTGTTTCGACAACCCGACCTCGCGACATAACGAGCACGATGTCGCAGAGCCCTTCAAGTTCTGCGGCGTCGGAAGAGTTCACGATGACCGGTGTGCCGGCATCCGACACCTCGCGCAGGATGCGATAGATCTCGAAACGGGCACCAACGTCCACGCCTTGCGTGGGTTGATCCGCAATGATGTAGCCCGGCTCTGACAGAAGTGCGCGCGACATGACGATCTTTTGCTGGTTGCCACCGGAAAGCGATGACACCTTGGCCTCCAGCCCGGATGCCTTGACTGCAAGCGAAGCAAACACCTCGCGCACTTTGGACAACTCGCGGCCGCGATCCAGAACGCCGCCTGCGGCGTACTTGTCGAGCGACGAGAGAGTGGCATTTTCGCGGATTGTCAGATCGGCGGCCAACCCTTCTGAGTGCCGGTCGGAGGGCAGGAAGGCAGCCTTGTCCTTCAACTCTTTCGCCGAAAGCAGCTTGCCCTTCAGGTGGATCTCGCCAGCGCAGGGCTGTAATCCCACCAAGGCGCGCATCAGTTCCGCTTGGCCGTTTCCTTCGACCCCGGCGACACCAATGATCTGTCCTCGACCGACGCTAAACGAGATGTCGGTGAATTTGCGGCCGCTCAACCCACTGACTTCAAAATTGACTTGTGGATTGGTCGTTTCGCACTTTGGCGGAAAGGCCGACGCCAGCGTGCGCCCCACGATCAGGTCGAGCAGTTGTGCGTTGGTAATCTGGTCGGCCGGAGCACTGCCGCGATGGCGTCCGTCGCGCAGGACGGTAACGCGGTCTGCGATCTGGCGCAGCTCCGCAAGGCGGTGCGTGATGTAGATGACGGCAGTGCCACCCGCCTTGAGTGTCCGAACCTTGGCGAACAGCATGTCCGTGGCATCCTGATCCAGGGATGCCGTCGGCTCATCAAGGATCAGAACACGCGGATTGACCGCAAGTGCCTTTGCCAGTTCGAGAAGGTGTTTCTGGGCGATGGTCAGCGTGTCAACGCGGGCATTCAGCTGAACGTTCAGTCCGACCTCTTCCAAAAGCCGACTGCCTATGTGGTCCTTACGGCCCCCTGCGAAGACCGAGGCAGGCAAGGAAACCTGCAGATTCTCGAGCACGCTCATGTCGGGCAAAATGGCCGGATGTTGGTAGGAAATCGCGATTCCCAGTGCCGAAGTACTTTCCGGCGATAACGGCATCACATTGCGACCGTCAAACTCGATGCTTCCTGCACTGGGCTGAAGAACTCCGGTGATGAGGTTCATCAAGGTCGACTTTCCCGCGCCGTTCTCGCCCAGGATCGCGTGTACCTCGCCCGCGTGGATATCGACGCTGACATCGGTCAGCGCACGGACTGCACCGAAGGATTTGGACACGCCGCTCAGGCGAACTACGGGGGTAGCCAGAGCAGTGTCGCGTATTTCCTTGGCCGTCTCAGCCGGTGCAACCTCAGCCAATGGTATCATCCGTTTGTTTTCCGCAGGTCAGGGGTTTCAGTTCAGCATGCCCCGGGCGACACGCGCCGCCCGGAGCAAACAGGGCTACTGGCCCACAGCCTTTGCCTGATCGTCGCCCGAAAGCTGGGACGACAAGTAGATCGCACCCGGCAGATCGGCACGGCACTGAACCGGGCTGGGATTGCCATCCGTGGAATCCTCGAAGTTCGGAGCTTCGAAGATTTCGGCTTCTGGCGGGGTGCCGCCTGTGGCTTCGGCGATCGCCCATTGCACGGCCAAACGCACGTTGTCGTTGCCGGTCGCAACGGTGAACAACTTGAAGTCCGGGTTGTCGGCCTGGTTTTCCTCCCAGAAGCAGCCCAGAGAGTTGCCGTCAGAAGTGGCCAGCGCCGGGATAGACCGATCAAAATTGCCGAAGACCGGAAGCGCACCCACCAGAGAGGGTCCGAAATCCGACACGATCACGTCGATGTCGTCATGCTGCGCGATGGCGGCGGACAGAACTTGCTGGGTCAGCGATGGATCCCAGTTGGTGACGGCGAAGGGATCGGGGTTGAGGAAAACATAGCTGTCATCCAGAATGTTTTTCATACCCTTCAGTTCGTCCAGTCCCTGGCTGTTTCCGGCCGGACCGGACAGGAACAGGATGTTGGCGCCGTCCGGGAAGTTTTCCTTGATCCAGGTGCCCCAGCTTTCGCCGTCAAAGACGAAATCGGCTCCGACGAAACGGGTGTAGTTCTTGCCGGCTTCGCCACCGACATTCACGCGATACGGCACGACAACCGCACCCGAACGATACGCGTTGGTCAGCGCGGGCAAGACTGCCGGGCCAGCATCGCCAAAGACGACCATCGCATTCACACCGCGTGCCGCCATAGAGTTGATGTCAGAGATCGCCTTTTGCGTGTCGCCCTGTCCGTCGGCATAGTAATAATCCGTGATGCTGGGGCACTTTTCCGCCTCCTGCTTGCCCGACGCGGTGGTGACGAGGCGCCAGCTGTTGCCGCCAAAGCCGTCGAGCAACGCCAGGGTCGCCTCGTTCGGGCCACACCAGGACGGGGTGTCCTGCGCAATGGCCGAGCTGGCAGACAATGCGAGCCCCAGACCCAGGGTTGCAACGGCGCTGTGCGCCTTCAATTTAGATAGTCTCATGGTTTTCCTCCTCCTTGGAACGTTGTCTTGGTGTCTTGAAACGGCTCGTCCAATCGATCGAGTAGACCCCGATGCCGAAGACGAGAGCGAGCGCCTGCACGATTGTCTGCGCCGAGTAGGGCACACCGATCGACAGGGCGAATTGGCTGAGTTGATTGAGAAAGAAGGCCGCGATAACGACCGAGATCGGAAAACCGCGACCGCCGAGAAGCGACGTTCCCGCCAGAACCACCACGGCAACCGAGGGCAGCAAAAGGCTGTTGCCCTGAAAGGCGGTGGGCTCGCGGGTGATCCCCGCGATCAGAATGCCCGCCGTGCAATACAGCAGTTGGGCAAGGACATAGGCAGCCGCCTGATACCGCTTGACGCCAAGACCCGCTGCGCGGGCTGCCTTCGGGTTTGCACCGATCGCCTCGAAACGCCGCCCGGCGACTGTTTTTTTCAGAACGAAAGACACGATTGCCAGAAACCCGAGGGCAAAGAAGACCGAATGCGGGATGCCAAAGGTCTGCCCTCCCGCAATACCTGCCAGCAGTTTGGTCGTGATCCGCGGAACGCCCCCCGAGATGGCAAACACGGCGGAGTACAGCAGCGCATTCATCCCGATGGTCGCCACGATGGCGTTCAACCGAAAGTAGGCGACCATGAGTCCGTTCAGCACCCCTGCGGCCAACGCAAAGCCCACTGCGACCAGAACCGCCTGGAACAGCGCGGCGTCGTTGCCATTGGGTATGTGGGTGGCGATCACGACCGCCAACGAAACCGATCCCGGCACCGACAGGTCGAACCCGCCCTGTTGCACCACCAGCATCTGACCCAGTCCGACAATGGCGAGCACCGCCGCGAACGGCAGGCTGCCCATCAGCGACCCAGCCGACACCGCCGACGGCGCAAAGACAACGCAAAGCAGAAGCAATGCCAGCGTCGAAAGCACGATGGTCACGAACCCCTTGGCCAAGTTCACCGAAGCAAAGCCAGTAGCGCCGCCGAAGCTTTTTGGGGTGGTGTCGGCCATGTCGGGAAACCCTTTCGTTTCGCCTTGTCTCAGCAGATTTCGAGCGTGACTTTCACTGCCTTGTCGGGCGATTTGCCCAGGTCGAGCGCGGTCAGTGCGTCGTCGATGCCGTAGGTGTGAGTCTGGATCGGAGAGAGGTCGAACCCGGTTCTTTCAAGGAACCGGATCGCCGCCGGCCAGACACCGGGCGAGCCGATGCAGCCGCGCACGTTCAGGTTCTTGATCTGGATCTTTCCCAGCTCAACCGGGAATTTCTGGCCGATACTGATGCCGACCATCGACACGTTGCCATCGTCACGCGCGTAGTCGAACACATTGGCAAGCGAGGACGGATGCCCGGCACATTCAACCACCAGGTCGGCGCCGCCTGCGGTCATTTCCTGCACCGCCTCGATCGGATCGCCGTCGGTCGGGTCGACGGTGCCGTCGGCCCCAAGCTTCATCGCGATCTCGCGGCGCAGCGGCACCGGATCGACCACGATCACCCGCGCACCCATGCCGATGGCTGCGGCTGCTGAAACCAGACCGATCGTCCCGCCGCCGGAAATCACAACTGTGTCGGCCGCGCACACGCCACCATGCCGAAGCACCGCATAATAGCCGCATGTAAACGGTTCGATCAGCGCACCCTTTGCATCATCGACCGCGTCTGGCAGCTTGTGCAGCCATTCGGGGCGCGCGGCAAAGAACTCACGATCCGCACCGTCCATGGAAAAACCGAAATGGTGGATGCGCTCAGGCGTATTGATCACGCATTCGCCCACGACCCTGTCACCGGGATTGAACCCGCTGACATTCTTGCCAACCTCGACGACCTCGCCCACCCATTCGTGGCCGGGCGTGACGGGGTAAGAAATCGGGATGATGTATTGTCCCGCCAGCAGTTCATAATCCGAATGGCAGATACCGACGCGGCGCGACTGGATCAGGATCTCGTTTTCTGTGATGCCGGGCGTCTGCACCTGAGTGACCACAGGCTTGTTTGGTTCATCGAAAATCAGCGCTTTCATCTCAAGCTCCTCTTACCGCTATGGTGGGTTCCGCCACTTTCTGGATTTGGCCACTGCGTGAAGAGGCGAAGACCGCCTCGAGCAGAGCGATATTGTCGACCAGCTGCTGTCCAGTAACCGGATATGTCTCTTGTCCGCGTACGGCCCGGGCAAAGGTCACGAGGTTGTCCTTGACCGGCTCGGCCTTGCCAATTTCCACGGTCTCTATCGATGCGCCCGCCATGGCCGAAGTGACGACCCAGCCATCCGGTGCCTCGACATGCGCCTTGTCGCGAATGTCGATCCAACCCTTTGAGCCATAGACCGTAAAGCGCGACATGAACGGATTTGCCAACGAAGCCGAGACATAAGAGGTGCCTCCCCCCGCGAATTTCACATACGCCGCCACGGTATCGCCCTGTGGCAGGTCCGAGGATAGCTGCTCGCAGATGCACAGCACGCTTTCTGCTCTGCCCAACAGACGCACAGACAGGTCCAGCAGGTGGATACCGGTTGCGGTCATGCCGCCTGCCGGTGCCTCGGTCGCTTTGACGCGCCAGTTGTCGCGATCAAGGCTGACAAATTTGTCATGGCTGAAATTCGCTTCGATCTGGTGGATGCGGCCAAGATCGCCCGCATCGGCGCGCGCCAGCATGTCAGCAACGGGTGGTTCCCACCTGCGTTCGTGGCCCATGCCGAGGACCAGCCCGGCATTGGCGCAGAGCGCAACCGACCGGGCGGCCTCATCCGCCGTCAAAGCAAGTGGCTTTTCGCAGAAGATATGCTTGCCTGCTGCGACCGCCTGTTCGATCTGCCCTGTGTGCAGGGAATGCGGCGTCGCCAGAACGACGGCTTCAACCTCGGGATCGTTCAAAGCGTCTGTATAGTCCGCAGTGAGCGTCACGCCGCGCTGTTCACAAAGATCCCGCACTGCATCCGTGTTCGGCTCGACCGCACGAACGACGGAAATGTCCTCGGGTGCGGCGCTCAGGACGGCCAGCATTTTCTGACCCCACCAGCCCATGCCCACGAGGGCGATTTTCACCGGCCCGGACATCAGCGGTTATCCACGCGTTTGGAAAACGGACGGATGGATACCGTTTTCCAGAGGTCAACCTTGGCGAATGGATCGTTACGATTGAATTCCTCGACCTCCGCCAGGTTGTCCGCTTCGATTACAAAACAGCTGCCGATCATGGTTTCCTCGTCATCTGCCAGCAGTGGACCAGAGATGACCGTCTTGACCGGTGCAGAGGTCAGGTAGGCCTTGTGTGCCTCGTAATTCGCCAAACGCTTTTCGACGGCGCCTTCGTGGTCGAGGCAATGGATCACATAATGCATCATGTCCTCCTCAGGCTGCCGGGATGATTTTGCGCGCGCGCAGTTCGTCGAACACGTCGGTAAAGCTGTCTCGTGTGCTCTGGTAAGCGTCGAAGCCCAGTTTGCGGCTGTTGGTCATGTCCGTGAAGCATTCCAGTTCCCGCCCAAGGTCGGCGTCGCTGTGCCACCACGAAGCCAGGGTCTTGATTGGGATGTCCTGCAATCCGTATTTGACGATCATTTCCTGCCAAATCGCAGGGGCGTCGGCCATCTGATCTTCCAGCGGCGTCGGGTGGCCGGGATACTCTGCCACTTCCAACCCAAAATACTCGGCGATCTGCGCCCAGAGCCAGGTCCAACGGAAGACGTCGCCATTGGCCGTGTTGAAAGGCGTATTTGCCGCTTCGGGCGTCGTCGCCGCCCAGAAGAACTGCTTTGCCAGCAGCCGCGCATCGGTCACATCGGTCACGGCGTTGTACTGCTGCGGAGAGCCGGGATAGAGGAAGGGCTTGCCGGTGTGCTTGCAGATCGACGCATAGACCGCCAGCGTCACCGCCATGTTCATGTAGTTGCCGACTGTAAAGCCGATCATCGTGTGCGGGCGGTGCACCGACCAGTTGAAGCCGTATTTCTCGGCCATTTCGAAAAGCACGTCTTCCTGAGCATAGTAGAAATTCGGCCCCGGCAGGCGCGGACTCGATTCCAGGAACGGTGTATACGGCGTCACCTTGGCGTAATCGTCGAAGGATCCGAGATAGTGCTTGAGCCCCGTTACCAACGCCGCGTGCTTGACCGGCGCTTCGGCAATGCCCTCGAACAGGTTGCGTGCCATCAGACCGTTGACGCGCACGTTCTCTTCTTCGTTCGCCTGGCGCGACCAGGTGCAATAAAAGACGTGGGTGACGTCGTGAGCCGCTTTCAGCGCGACACGGCTCGAGTCCGCATCAGTTAGATCGGCCGCGATGTGACGGTCGGACCAGTCGAGATCGACGTTGCTCCGCGAGACGGTCACAACCGTCCAACCGTGGTTCTTCAATTCGCGCGCCGTATAGCTTCCCGACAGGCCGGTGGCCCCGACGATCAGCGCAATATTCTTGTCTGCCATGCGTCCATTCTTCCGTAGTTTTATCTTTTCAGGTGGTGACGAGGATCTTGAGCTGTTCGCCCGCAGGATCGAGCAAAGCGTCGAAGCCCTTTTCGACCACGTCCTCGGCCGCGATGCGTGAAGTGATGACCTTCTCGATCGGGAAGGTGCCCGACGCGACCATTCGAGCGATGCGCGGCCAGATCTGGGTCGGGTAGCACCAGGTCGCCTCGACCGTGATGTCCTTGAGCGCCCAGAGCATCGCGTCGATGCTGGCCGGTTTCATGTGCAGGCCGACCTGCACCACCTTGCCCTGTCGGCGGACAGACTCTGCGCAGGCGTTCAGCGACGCCTCCAGCCCGACACATTCGAGCGCGACATCGACACCGACACCCTCTTCCGTCAAATCCCCGACCATCGTCGCCAGATCCGCACCGCGCGGGTCCACGACATGCGCGTAGGGCGCGATTTCCGCAATTATCCGGCGACGGTTTGGGTTCGGTTCGGACACGATGATCGTGCTCGCGCCGGCTGCGCGGGCCGAGAGGACCGTCAACGCGCCGATGGGTCCCGCCCCTGACACAAGAACGGTCGAGCCAGCCTCGACTCCGCCACGATCCACACCGTAAAGCGCCACTGCCGCCGGTTCGATCATTGCCGCCTGTTCATCGGTGATGCCTTCGGGCACTGGCTGGGCGTTGTATTCCTTGATCACCGCCTTCTCGCCCATGCCGCCCCAGGCCCAGCTGAGACCAACACAACCGAGCTGCGGAGACAGGTGATAGAGACCGCGCTTGCCGTAGTAATCGTTGCGCGGCGCCACAAGCGGCTGGACTGAAATGCGATCGCCTGCCGCGACGTCGCTGACGTCGTGGCCCACTGCCAGCACCTTGGCCGAGAATTCGTGGCCCAGAATTTGGGGATTGGTCGCTCCAGTGTAGACGTGCGGCTCGGACGGGGTCACGATCGGACCGGCGATATATTCGTGCAAGTCGGTTCCGCAGATTCCGGTGACGATGGGTGCGATCAGTACATCGTCCGGCGCAAGCGTGCCCGACGGCTCTTCTACATCCTCAACCCGGATGTCCTTTGCTCCGTGAAAACGAACGGCTTTCAATTTGATATCCTTCCTTCCAAAACTCGGGATGCTCATGTCGGCGGCGAGGCTGCCGAATCCAAGATCACCACTTTGGCTCGAAACTTGTCTATCAATCCGTTTCGGCGGATGTTCCACGAAAATATCCGATGCGGAGAAATTGCTTCTCAGACATTCGGTGCGACAATCTAGTGTAGAACCGTGATGCACACGGAGTACTGAAGATGAGTCAAACAGTGACTGTTTCCCAGAACAGCACGGACGCGGCACAGGTCGTGGGCTGGATCGGCGCGGGCAAAATGGGCGGACCGATGGCGGCAAATCTTGTTGACAAGAACGTCGGCGTCATTGTCTCGGAGCCTGACGCGACCAACCGCAGCAAGATATCTGCTCTCGGCGCAAGAGCCGTCGAATCCTTGGCCGGACTTTCTGAGGCCAGGATTGTCTTTTCCACGCTTCCCAACGATCAGGCGCTTTTGGACGTTGTGGGCGTCGGCACCGACGGTGGACTCGCCACCGCGCTTTCAGCGGGCGCAATTCTTGTCGAGATGAGCACCGTCTCACCCGAATGTTCAGAGCAGGTGGCCAAACATCTCACAGGGTTCGGGATTCGCTATGTCAGAGCGCCTTTGTCCGGCAGTACGGATATGGCAAAGAACGCGACTTTGACCGTTCTGGCTTCGGGCGACCGCACAGGCTGGGAAGAAGCACTTCCTCTCATTCAAAAGCTGTCGGCGCGGCAATTCTTCCTTGGGGAAGGCGAAGAGGCGCGCTACATGAAACTGGTCTTGAACACCTTGGTCGGTGCTTCCTCGGCGGTTCTGTCGGAAGCTCTGGCTATCGGCTCAAGCGGCGGACTGAACCGCACAGACATGATGGATGTCATCTGTGAAAGCGCGGCTGCATCGCCACTGTTCAAATACAAAAAGCAGGCGGTCGTGAATGATGATTACGCCCCGGCTTTCACGGTTGCTCAAATGATCAAAGACTTTACGTTGATCAGCGAAGCGGCGCGTCGGAACAGCGTACCGTTGATGACAACCGGACTGATCCTTGAATTATACCGAAGCGCATCGAATTCGGGTTTGCAGGACGAAGATTTCTTCGCATTGGTGAAATGGCAAGAAAATTTGTCGACACGATAGAAACGCAGGCGCAGGGATCCGACGCCGTGCATTCTCAGGTTCCCAGTCTCACGAGCCACGAATTGTCGCGGATCGTCGATTTTCTGCGCCGGCTCCGTGCGCCCTTCGATGCGAACATGCCAGGGGCCAAGCCTGACGTATATCTGAACATCACGCTCGAGCTGGTCGATGCGCATCTCCGCGTGACCCCGATCGACAAGTCGGGCCTCATCAGTTCTGCCGATGTGCCCTACAGCACGGGCAACCGGATGATCGCCAAGATGATCGAAGACGGGTTGATCAGTCAGGTTCCCCGCGGCAACGGTCTCAAGACGCACTTTCTGGAACCATCAGAAGCCTTGTTGAACGCATTCATGGCGTATGCCAGCCATGTCAAGGGACACATGGCAAAGACCTTTGGCCTTCGCAAAGGCACCGAGACCAGTGAATATTATTTTGGCGGAAGTTACTTTGCATCCCAGATCATCTCGCCGGTTCGAGGCGAGGATATTTCAGCGTTGAACCTGGGCGATATCAAGTTCCTGCTGAACGACGACAACTATTTTGTTGCAATGCGGAACATGTGGTCAGATTTCCGCAATGATTTCGGCAAGCGCAGCAGCTTTGAGCTACAGCGGCTTCCCGATCTTTACGAAAATACCCGGCGTACACTGTCCGAGGTGGCGCCGCGCTATGACGTTGTAGCGATGAACATGCCATGGCTGGGTGAATTCGCTGAACGGGGCGAACTGGCCCCGCTGGACAACCTCCTGGCCGACGCGGCGATCAATCCCTTGGACTTTCATCCCTCTGTCTGGGGCACAGGTAACTGGAAGGGCACGCAATACGGCATCCCGCTGTATTGCACGATCGAAATTCTTGCAGCACGCAAGGACCTGTTCGAAGCGCGCAGCATTCCCTTTCCAAAGACGTTCGATGAAACCATTGCCGCGGCGCACGATTTCCACGACCCGGAAAAAGAATTCTACGGCATCGCCTGGAACGGCCAGCGCGGTATGCCAATCGCAAATTCCTTCATGTTCTTCCTCGCAGCCTGCCGGACGACCGTCATCGACATGCCGCTGCGCAATCAGGAAAGCTGGAGCTTCGACACGTTCGAAAAGCTGAAACTTCAAATCGACACCGAGGATGCGCTCGAAGTGGTCGAATACATGAAGCAATTGGTTGAGGTCTCGCCGCCAGACATCGCCACGATTGATTGGGACCGGCGCATCCATTATTTCATGTCCGGTCAGACAGCGATGGCCTATTGCTGGACAATGCGCGCCGCACGTTTCGAGCATGAGCTTAGTTCGCGCGTGGCACGTCGCGTTGCATATCTTCCACCGCCGTCACGCAGAATGCGCCGCGTTTCCGCACCGGTCGGAGGCTTCCTGCTGACCATCCCTGCCTACGTCGAACCGGCGCAGCAAAAACAAATCATCTCCGCCATCGCTTGGATGGTCTCGCCAGAAGCGATGAAAGAGCACGTCAAGAACGGCTTCCCGGTTGCACCACGCTTTTCGGTTTGCGCGGATCCCGAGGCGCTCGCCTCATCGCCGATCGTCAGCATGGTCGACCGAATGGCGCGCAAGAACGAGCTGGTCACCTGGGCACGCCCCCCGGTACCGGAATTCAACCTGATCGAGCGAACCCTAGGCGAAGAAATTCACGAGATTGTCTTCAATGGAAAATCGCCGCAACGTGGACTTAAGGACGCCGAAAACCGGATACTGAGCGTCGTTCGAAACGAGATGCGTTGAAGAAAAACGGTACGTCGATCTGCGCAGTCGACACTTGGTGGTCGCGCGTGACACAATCGGCGAAGTCCAGCCCGAACCGGATTTCCAGTTGGGAATGGCTTCCCGGTTGGCGACGCGGAAACAATTGGTCAATTGTCACATACGCGCTTCGGAGACGTGCCAGGCCGAGAAATGCCGTCGCAGGCGACCGATGAGCGTGTAGAGAACAAGGCCCACCATGGCCAGTACGACGATCACCGCGAAGAGTTCGGGCACGGCGAGGTTCTGCAGATGCGCCACGGCAAGGTAACCGAGCCCTTCGTTGCCACCGATGAATTCGCCAACGATGGCGCCGATCATCGCCAGGACCACGGCCACCTCTGTGCCGGTCAGAATCACCGGCAAGGCGGACGGCACATCCAGCATGTAGAACCTCTGCAACGGATTGGCCTGAAGAATGGTGAACACGTCCTTGTCGCCAGGCTCGACGGACTTGAAGGCCTGCAACGCGTTGGAGAAGACAGGAAAGAAGGCCAGTGCCGCAGCGATGACAATCTTGGATTCCAGCCCGAATCCGAACCAAAGGATGAAGAGTGGTGCAAGCGCGATTTTCGGAATGAGTTGCAGCAGCACGATGAACGGCTTGGCTGCCCACTCGAACGGAGGTACGCGCGCCATGACAAAGCCGAGTGTGACTCCGAGGAAGACCGCGATCAGAAAGCCTGAAACGGCCTCTGTTACGGTGACAAGCGTGTGATCCCATAGTTCGCGTGTCTGCACCATGTCGATGAGTGCCATGAGAATTGCCTCGGGTGGAGGCAGCACGAAGGACGATACCTGGGCAGTCCGGACATAGAGGGACCAGCCTGCCAGGAAAAGGCATACCGATACGACCGGCAGGGCAATTCTCAACATACGTTCGGGCATCATTCCCCCTCGCTCAGCGTGCGACGCAGCTGGCCGACCATTGACTGGAAATCCATGGATTGCTGCAAGTCGAGATTGCGCGGTCGCATGAACGGAATCTCGACCGTCGCCGTGATCCGTGCCGGGCGGGGTGCCAGCACGACGACACGGTCGGACAGGAACGCCGCCTCGGATATCGAATGCGTGACGAGGATCGTTGTCACGTTTGCGCCGGCGCAGACCTCCATCAGTTCCAAGTTCAGTGTGTCACGCGTCATCGCATCGAGCGCACCGAAGGGTTCATCAAGCAGCAGGAGCTGCGGATCAGTCACCAGGGCCCGCGCCAGCGACGCGCGCTGTTTCATGCCGCCCGAGAGCGCGCCCGGCCTGTGATGTAGAAACTCGCCAAGGCCCACCGTTTCGCAGATATCACGCGCGCGTTCGGTCCGTTCCGTCCGCCCCAATCCGGCGATCCTCAGCGGCAAAGCGACGTTTTCGACAACGGAGAACCATGGAAAAAGTCGGGCTTCCTGGAACATCATCGACACTGGCCGCGTCGCAGATGTTGAGCGGCCCGCAGCAGTCCAGACCGGCGCGCCGCGAATCTCGACGGTGCCTCTGGTCGGAGGTTCCAATCCGGCAACAATCCGCAGAAGTGTCGTTTTTCCGCAGCCCGACGGCCCAAGAAGAGACACGAAGGCACCCCGTTCCAACGCGAGGTCCGCATCCTGTATCGCGGTAACGGCCGAGGGGCCGTCACCAAATATCTTGGTCAGACCAGAAACCCTGATTTCCATGGGTTCCTGTCGCGCATCGAATGCCATCAACTCATCGCTCGCTCAAGCGGTTCGTTGGTATACAGCGTGGTCGCGTCCGGTGCGCTCTCGATCATGCCGGCCGAACTCAGCAGCGACACGGCATTGTCCCAGACTTCGGGAATGTTGCGCAGCAAGTTTTCTTCGCCCTTGGCGATCCAGTTCTGAGCGTTGGTCGCAAGGTCGATCTTGGCGATCTCCATGTCGTCCAGGCCGTTGACGCTGTGCTTTGCACCTATGGCCTCCAGGATCGGTTCCAGTTCGGTGCTGCGCGCGATTTCCAGCGCCGAGCGATGCGTTGCGCGCAGGAAGGCGCTGTATTTCTCGGTATTGGCCTCCACGTCTTCGGGGCGCGCAACGTAGACCTGACCGGGCATACTGTCATCCATCGGCACGGCAACAACCGTGTCACGCGCCGCCCGCGCCTTGATCATCGACGAGGTGTTGCCGATGAACGCACCCGCGCGCCCGGCTTCGATCAGCGCGAAGGACGCGGCGGTATCGGCGACCTTGACTTTCTCGACCTTGTCGGGCGACGCACCGCCGCTCAGCATGAGCAGATCAAGCGTGCCTTCCATTGAGCCGCCAAGGGACGCCATGCCCACCGTCCGGCCCTCGAGATCGGAAACCGCGTTCACGGGATTTTCGCTCGACGAGATCAGGAAGAACGGCGACAGCTGAGCAATGGTCGCAATGGAGACAAGCGGTGCGCCGTTATTGACGCGCGCCTGAATGTAGTTGGTGCCGCCCGTGCGACCGGAATCCATCTGGTCGGCGAGGACCATCTGTGCGGCCATGGCAGCACCTTTGCCGGCCTGGATTTCCATGTCCAGCCCCTCATCGGCGTAGTAGCCTGCGGCATCGCCATAGAGCACAGAGGCAAACGACAGCGAAAAGCTGAAGGGCGTGATGAAACGGAAAGTCGTGTCCTGGGCGAAGGCCGGGCCGCCTGCTGACAGGCAGGCAAAGCCGGCGGCTGACGATCCGAGAAACGTGCGGCGGCTGAACGGGATACGGGTCATGGTTCTGGTCCTCTGCTGTTGGAGCAGCCCTTTTTTGTCGGCTGCTTTCTGTTTTCCGGACACGATAATGATGCCCCCAAGGCTCACAATTAGCCGTTTTCCAGGTAAAACGCGGGGCGTCGGATCATCCATTTTTCTTGACAATGCACGAGTTCGTTTTTGCTGGCGGACCATTTTATTCACGTTAAGACCATGACTGCATCGGTGGTCGAACACACGTCAGCGCCCGACACGCCACGGCTTGGCCGTGTCATGGATTTGGCCACAAACAAGGAAACAAGCTGTCGACGTGAAACGACAAAACGCGCCGGGCGCTCCCGACGCGTTTTGCCATGTCATGTGACGGCGACCCTTATGCCGCTTGGTATTTCACATCGTCCTTGTCTGACGAGCCGATCACATGCCAGACCGTTGCGGCCTCGACACCGTCGTTGCGGATCCAGTGCCGGCGCCCAGCCGGCGTCTTGACCAAGTCCCGTGGGCCAAGCTCGACTTCCACTGTTTCGCCATTTTCTTCCCAACCCATCTTCAGGCTGCCTTCAAGCACCAGAAAGGCGTCTTCGACAGCGCGGACGAACGGCTTCAGACCGCACCGTGACGGGATACCCCACATTTCCTTGCGGCAGGTGTCATGCGTGAGACCACCTTCACCGACATAGACTTTCCGGGTGAACCCCGCTTCTTCCCAGATCGTGGGCTGTTCGGAGTAGCGGATCACATAGTTCCGCATCAGCTGTTGCAGTGGGTGATCTCCGTTCGGGTCGTATTTGATGGTCTCGCCCGGCTTTGCCCCAAAGCGGCGGGCAAGCTCGGTGTCGTGCTCCTTTGGGTGGTAGTGATAGACCGGCGGCAAGGGCTTGCCGACATCGACCGAAATCGACATCAGCACCGGCTCGACCCCGTCAACACGAAACCCGTGTCCGATTTCGCGGGCGTTTAGGATCATGTCCCTGGGTCCGAGGTTGATTTCGCAAACTTCTCCGTCCTTTTCCCACCCCACGACCAGGGTGCCATCAATGATCAGAAAGCTTTCTTCGATCTCATGGCTGTGGCAAGCAGCAAAGCGTCCCGGCTCCTTGTAGATCAGCGACACTGTGAAATTGTCGGCCTTGAGCGTGGACGTGTCCCCGACCTTGGGTGAACCACCTGCCCCGACATAGCGCATCTGTGCGCGTGCAAGCTCGGGATAGCCCGAATTTGACGGGAAGGCGTCCCAATCAAAGGCCTTGTCAGTAAATCGGCCCGTATGAGCCGCGAGTTCCGCCGCGAGCGGCGATGCTTTCGTGTACATGTTCATGGTTGTCTCCCTTGGTCGATCCTGTTCGATCCGGGTATAGGCAAAGCGAAAAACAGGGCCTATGCTGCGTTTCATGGATAAAACGCTATCAGAAGCTGACCGCTACCTTGTCCCGGGCCTCATGCGCGGGCTTGCAGTGCTGGAGGTCTTCAAACCTGACAAAAGGGAGATGTCGCTGAGCGACATTGCGCGCGCTTTGGGACTGTCGCGGTCGGCGGCCTTCCGAAGTGTGTATACACTCGCGCATCTGGGCTTCCTGCTGCATGATTCACGCCGGCAGACCTATTCGCTTGGCCCGGCGGTGTTGCGACTTGGCCATGGCTACATGGTGGCGCGGGAGCTTGTGCAGATCGCACTTCCGGAGCTCGAGAAACTGCGGGACGAAACCGACTGGTCGGCACATCTGGGCGTACGGGACGGACGCAATGTGTTGTACCTGTTGCGTGTACCAAGCCGCCACGGGATGGGAAGCATCGTGCATGTCGGCAGCCGTTTGCCAGCCGCCGCCACGACCATGGGGCGGGTACTGCTCACCGATCTGGACGAAGCGACGCTTGTTGCCCTTTACCGTGACGAGCATTACGAGCATATCCCCGCCGACGCGCCCCGCAACACGGCAGATCTGCTAAGGCAATGGCGCGCCGATAAAGAGCGTGAAGTGGTCGTGCATCTGGGCAGCTTCGAGCGTGGTATGGCTTCAGTAGCCGCACCTGTGCGCGAGTTGTCCGGCGATGTTGTGGCCGCGGTCAGCGCGACACGGGCCTTTGGGCGTCCCAGCCGCCCCGACGACAGGGTCATTCAGGCCGTACAGACCTGTGCAACCGACATTTCAAAGCTGCTTGGCAGGTTTTGACTGCCAGGCGCCTATCCAGCCCTGTCCGGAAACGATCATATGGCTTCCTGCGGGGCGATTCCCCTTTGCCAAGCAATTCGATGCGAAATGCCGATACGCGCTTATCGGAACATGTAATCGACCGGGACGGTCACCAGTTCGGGAAAGACGAACAGGATCGCGATTGCGGCAAGGTCACACAGAATGAAGGGCACCGCCGCCCGATAGATGTCATTCATCGTGGTGCCCTTGGGAGCCACTGCCTTCATCACGAAGAGCGCGCCGCCCAGTGGGGGCGAGGTCGATCCTGTCTCGATCGCGACAAGATACATCGCGGCGAACCAGATCGGATCAAACCCGAACTCACGGACAACGGGAATGAAGATCGGCAGCGTGACCAGCATGATCGGCAGCGGGCCCATGAACATGCCCAGAAAAATCACCGCTCCGAGCATGGTGAGAACAATCGCACCGTGGCTGATTTGCAAGTTGATGATGGCGTCCACCATGCCGTAGGTCGCGCCGGTGAAGGCCAAGAGCTGGGTGAAGGTGACGGCGCCTGAAACGATCAGCAAGACCATGACCGAGATGTTGGCGCTGCCGAGGATTGACTTTGAAAAGACATCCCAGGTCAGCCGTCGCTTGAGCGCGGCCAGCGCAAGAGTTGCAAAGGCCCCCGTGGCGGCGGCCTCGCTCGGCGTTGCCCAACCCAGGAAAATGACACCGACGACCGAAAAGACGACCAATCCGAGCGGCAAAATGTTGATTGCCGTCGCATGTAGTTTTTCGGACATCGGCACCGGCTCGACATCGAAGGCGGGTGCCAGATCTGGTTGCAGGTTGATTCGGACGACGATGTAGATCGTGTACAGCAAAGCCATCAGAAGGCCTGGCACGATAATGCCGATCAGGATGCGGCCGATGGACAGTTCGGCCACCACGCCCAGAACCACGGCGAGAGAGCTGGGCGGTATCATGATCGCGAGCCCGGCCGACCCGAGGATCGGACCCAGCGACATCGGTTTCTTGTAGCCGCGTTTCTCCATCTCGGGAACGAGCGAAGACCCCAGCAGGGCAATGGCCCCCATGGAATTTCCGGTCAGCGAGGAAAACAGCACGCCTCCCCCGACGGCCATGAAGGCGAGCCGACCGCGCAGCTTGCCGAACCACTTGTCCAGCGTGTCCATCAGGTCGATGGCGATGCGGGATTGGAACATGCCTTCGCCCATGATCATGAAGAGCGCAACAGGCAGCAGGGTGAAACTGGTCACCGAGTCTATGGTGTTCATCACCACCTGGCGAACGCCGGACACCCCGCCCAGAAGCAGATAGGCTCCGACCACGTTGACCGCGAGGAACGAGAACGCCACCGGCAAGCCGAGCACCATGAGAAACAGCAATGGCCCGACGACCAGTGCGATAACGTAATACCATTCCATCATTACAGGCCTTCCCGGCGGAGAGCATCAATACCCTGGAACAGGAACTGTACGCTGAGCAGCAGCATCCCGACCGGAAGCGCAAACGAGACCAGGTAACGGGGCGGGGCCATGACCGTCGCCGTCCGCACCCCGGTGTCGATCTGGTCCAGCACCACGTCGATGCCGACGATTGTGAGAATGGCACATAGCACGAAGCCGATTGTGGAATTGAGAAGCCGGACGATCACCTTCGGCCCAGTTGACAGACCGGCATAGACCAGGTCCAGCGTCACATGCTGGTTCTTTTCCAGAAGGTAGGGCGCACCGAGCAGTGTGATGTACAGCAGCGAATACTCGCTGACCTCGATCACCCAAAGCTGTGACGATCCGGTCAGCCCCCGAGACAGCACTTCGATGAAAATGATCGACGCGGCGAAAAACAGAAGCGCGGCTCCGACAATGGCCAGCCCGAGGTTCACGCGGCTAAAACCCGTCTTTATCCGGGCGTATTGGCTGAGCATCCGAGGCTCCTGATTTTGCGGAATGGGTCCACCCCGAAAGGCAGACCCCATGCAGGCCTTACGGCACGAATATCAGCGGTCCAGCATAGCCCGAAGTTCGGCGGCGACCTCTGCGCCAGCCTCATCGGCGATAACCGCCCAAGCTGAGTCCATCGCGATGGCACGCAGGCGTGTCGAGTCTTCATCGGAGAGCTCGATCACCTCGAAACCGGCAGCAGCCATTTCTTTCGCGCCGGTGGCAACATCCTCGGCCCAGATTTGGTCGATCCGAGGAGCGGCGTCATCGCGCACGAAGGTGATGATACGCTCTTGCAGGTCTTCGGGAACCTCGTTCCAGGCGTCCTCGTTGACCACGACCGGGAAACCAGCCCTATAGACGCCCGGATAGACCACATGCGTCACAACGCCCTCGAACTGTTCGGCCCAGCCGACGGTGCCGCGCATGAAGCCGTCGATTGCGCCGCGCTCCATTGCCGTGAAGATCTCGCCCATCGGCAACACCAGAGGCTCGGCCCCAAGCGCCTTCACCATGGGAAGCAGCGTCGGGAAGACCCGGATGCGAAGCCCTTCGAAGTCAGCCAGGGACGCTACGGGCTTGTTGAGGAACATGTGGAACGCAAGATCGGTCGCGGGAGCCTCTCCGAGAAGAACAAGGCCTTTTTCCGCGTGCAGTTCCGTCATGCGCTCATAATAGCCGGTGGGACGGATCTCGTCATAACGCATGAAGGACAGGTTCATCGTGGACGAGGTCGGCACAAGGCCCGAATAGTAGCTTGGGCTTGTGACAGCCATGTCGATCGCGCCGTTGCGCACAGCCTCGGCCTGGCCGAAAGGGGGCATGACTTCGGGGCCACCGCGCCAGTTGATCTGGAATTCGCCCTCGAACTTCGTGTTGATCTCATCGACCAGCATCGCGAAGCCGCGCACGATATCGGCCTGGCGCGGGGCCAGCGACACCGCATTCATCGTGATTTCTTCGGCGACCGCCGCGCCACCGAAGACCGTCATCGCGGCCGCAAAGGTCACGGATTTCAGCATGTTCATTCAGTTTCTCCCTGTTGCTTCGTATTCAGGCAAGCGCCACCGACCAGGCGTCATAGCCATAAACCCAGTCGGCGTTTCCACCTTTTTTCAGCCAGTCATTGGCCAACGAATTCTTCTGTACCTGCGCAGTGCGTGGTTTGCGCGCATCCTCGTAGCGTTGCAGCGCCGCAACGACATCCTCGGGACCGGCATCTTCCAGTGCACGCGCCAGGACGACGGCATCCTCGATCGCCATGCAGGCGCCCTGCGCCATGAAAGGCACCATCGGGTGTGCGGCATCGCCCATGATCGTCGCGTGACCCCTGGACCATTGCGGCATCGGTTCGCGGACATGCAGGGCGGATTTGGTGACCTCGCCACAGGCATCCAGCAGGGCCCGCGCATCGGGATGGAAATCTCTGTATTCGGCGCGGAGTTCCTCCACATCGCCAGGCAAGGTCCAGCCTTCCTCTGTCCAGTCCCCTTGGGGCGTGGTTGCGAATACGAAAATCTCCTGTCCCAGCGTCAGCGGGAAAGTCACGATCTGTTTGTCGGGGGTGTCGCCCCACCACTTGGTGAAAGCATCGGTATCGGGGGTATCGGGCGCCTTGTCCCTGGGGAAAACCGCGCGATAGGACACGATACCGGTAAATTTCGGATCGTCCTTGCCCCAGAGCGCGGCGCGCACAGCGGAGTGGATGCCGTCCGCGCCGATCACGACATCGAAATCGCGTCGGCTGCCATCATCGAACACGATCGTGGCACCCGTTTCGGTCAGGTCGACCGACTTGGCCGACATGCCGGGATGCACGATGTCCTCTGGCAACTGGTTCTGCAGGGCCAGCAACAGGTCGGCCCGGTGAATGGTCAGTTGCGGCGCGCCGTATTTTTCCTCGGCTGCGGCACTCATCGGAAGACGGGATGTCTCTTCGCCGGTCTTGCCGTCCCGGCTGATGCGAAAGGTCGGGCGCGCGGCGCTCTTGCGCAGGTACTCTCCCACGCCAAGCTGATCCAGCGCAAAAACTGCGTTCGGCGTCAGGTTGATATCGGCGCCGACCCGGTTGAATGCGGCCGCTCGTTCGAAGACCTCGACCTCATGCCCAACCTTGCGCAGCGCGATTGCAGCACTGAAGCCACCAATTCCACCGCCGCAGATCCCGATCCTGAGTTTAGACATCCGGTCTCCTTTCGAGTGTTCTATTTTGAACTTGTTGTTCAAATATACGCGGCAGTTTTGAACAGGTCAAGCAGAACCTTCGTCCGCGGATATGCTTTTGCGGCAAGATAAAGGAAAATCCGGCCCAAGACGCGAGGGGCCTGTTCGATTCTGCTCAATTCGTTCTATATTGAAGGCCAGCAAAAGAGAGAGGCCAAATGTCAGATAAGAACACCGACGCGACGGCCTATTCCGTTCCACCTGTGGAGCGGGCCTTGAAACTGCTGCGTCATATCGGCGACGGGCACAAGTGCGGCAATCTCAGCACCACTTCCAAGGAACTGGGAATCAACCGGACGACTCTCATCCGGCTGATCCACACGCTGGAAGCCAACCGGATGATCGAACGAATCGAAGGCGGAGCAGGATACCGGCTGAGCGTCGGCTTGATCAGCCTTGCCGCACAGGCAGTGCATGGACGCGACATTGTCCAGATCTGTCAGCCTATCCTGGCCGAATTGACCCATTCGACCGGCATGTCCGCGCATCTGGGTGTGCTGGACGGGACCGACATTGTCTACCTGAGCCGGGAGACACCCAACACGCATCTTGTCAGCAACATGCGGGCTGGATCACGCTTGCCGGCCCACGCTTCATCCAGCGGTCGGGCCTATCTGGCGGCGTTGACCGACAGCGCGATCCGCGAAGTGTTGGCTGGGGTGGAGCTGAAGGCGGCGACAGGCAAGACGCCGACCACGCTGGACGCGGTGATCGAACAGGCGCACCTGGATCGCGCCGCCGGGCTGGCCTGGAGCGAAGGCAATTTCGAGCTCGGCATCGGCTCTTGCGCAGCTGTGATCCTGGACCACAAGGGCGAACTGGCTGGCGCTATCAATGTCTCGGGACCGGAGAGCCATTTCAAGGAAGAAGGGCACAACCCGGATGGCCCGATCAAGCGCGCGGTGCTGAAGGCGGCCCGAAAGGCCTCGGCAGGACTTGGCCATGTGACGCAGGCAGATTAAGGCCAGCGCGCCCACCCCAGCGGCGCGCCAGAATGGTCTTCATAGATCGATTTCTGGCGCTGATAGGCGCGCAGGCCCGCCCTGCCCTTTTCACGCCCCATGCCGCTTGCCCCGTCACCGCCGAAGGGGGTGGTGATCGAGAACTGCTTGTATGTATTGACCCAAACCGTCCCGGCCCGGATCGCGCGTGCCACCCGCCAGCACTTGCGATGGTCGCGCGACCAGATGCCGCAGGCGAGCCCGTAGTCATTGTCATTGGACATCGCGATCACGTCATCTTCGTCGTCAAACGGCAGGACGACAAGGACAGGACCAAAGATCTCCTCTCGGCAGGTGCGGGCGCTGTTGTCCAGACCCGCAATGATGGTCGGCCGGTAATAGGCACCATCATCCAGACCCACACCTTCGGGACGCGCGCCCCCGGTCAGGATCTCGCCGCCCTCATCCAACGCCTGCTGGACATAGCCTTCGACCGCTTCACGATGATCGGCATGGACCATCGATGACACCTGCGTGTCCGCGTCGAACGGATGGCCGATTTTCAGCGCCTTGGTCGCCTGCACCAGCTTGGCGACGAACCTGTCGAAGATGCTGCGCTGCACAAAGAGGCGTGACCCGGCGATGCAGCTTTGTCCGGTTGACGAAAAAATCCCGAAGAGCACCCCGGCGATGGCCTGATCCTCGTCACAATCCTCGAACACGATTGTCGGGGACTTCCCGCCAAGTTCCAGAGAAATCGGCATCAGCTTTTCAGCGGCGACATGGGCCAGGTGACGCCCCGTCGACGTGCCACCGGTGAACGACACCTTGCCGATCTCGGGATGTTCGACCAGCAGGTTGCCGACGTCGCGCCCCGATCCCGGCAGCACTGAAAACAGCCCCTTGGGCAGGCCCGCCTGCTCGATGATCCGCGCTAGTTCCAGGCTGATGATCGGAGACCAGCTGGCCGGCTTCAATAGAACCGCGTTTCCCGCCGCCAGCGCCGGGGCGGCCTTTTGCGCGTCGGACGCGATAGGGGAATTCCATGGCGTGATTGCAGCGACAAGCCCGATCGGATCGTGGACAGAGTATGTCTGGTAGTCGCCTCGGGAAGCGGTCATCAGGTCGTCTGAGGTTTCCAGAACCGCCCCGAAATAGCGAAAGGTCGCGGCGGCGGATGCGACAAGCGCCCGCGCTTCGGTGCGGGTCTTGCTGGTGTCGCGACTTTGCAGCCAGGACAACCGGTCGACCTCCGCCGCGATCGCCTCGGAAATCCGGTACAGGTAGGTGGCGCGCTCATGCGGTTTCAGGTCACGCCATGCTGGATCGGACTGAGCCGCTTTGGCCCGGTCGATGGCCGTCAGAACATCCTCGCGCGACGCGCCCTTGAACGCCATGTTCTCCGTGCCCTCGGCAGCAAAGACCGACACGATCTCTGCCCCGGTGCCGGCCTGCCATTCGCCCCCCACAAAGAGGTGCCCGTTCGGAAAGGAATGCGTCATCGTTACCTCGTCAGATGATGATGGCCGCGCTGCGGTTCAAAACGACACGCGCCAGGCTGTAGGCCGTTGAAAGCGACGTCTTCGGGTTCAAGTGTGACGCCCTGCCGGCCAACCGTAGGGAAAAATCCATCGCCTCGGATACGACCCACACTTCGTGGGTGTTGGCAATTGCAAGCGGATCCGCGATCAACCGCACACGGGTCTCGTCCAGCCCTGCACCAGCAAGCGCGACGGTCGCGGCGACATTGGCGTTCTTTGGGAAGGTCAACGCGGCTTCGCGCGCAGTGCCTTCAAAGAAGACCGCTTCCTCCGTTAGCGACTCCAGGTCGAGGCGGTTCTCCGCATCGGTGCCTTTCCAGGCGGCGGGCGGCTTGCGCCCGATATAGGTAACCTCGTGCAGCCCCGAGAGCCGCGCCGCACCCAGCGCATCAAGCCCACCGACGGCACCGGCAGGGATGATGAGCTGAGCAGAACCTGACCGGGCGGCCCCCTGCAAGCGGTCGTGGAGATGCGCGTCGGCGAGCGACCCGACCGATGCAAGCAACAGATCGGTCCCGCCCGACAGCACTTGCGCGCCAAAGGCCGAGACCGCGGAGTGCCCTGCGCACTCAACGACCAGATCGGGCCGCGACGCCAGCAGATCGGGAAGCTGCGTATGCACGGTGAACGCCACAGCATGGGTTGCGCACATGGCGTCGAGCCGCTCTGCCGTCTGCTCAACCTGCGTTGCGCGGACGAGTACCGACAGCGTGCCCATCGCCGTCTTCGGCTGCGCTATCAGTGTTTCGACCAGTGTCTGGCCGATCGCGCCAAATCCGATCAAGGCGAGATGCTGCATCAGGTCCTGCTTCCCGCCGCCCCGGCGGGTGGTCCGGCGAAGGCCTCGGCGAAGGGACCTATGGAGACCATGTCGACCTCGACCACAACCGGGCCGTCCCGCCTCATGCTGGTATCGAACGTGTCCGCGAACGCCTCGATATCGGTAACCTTCATGTGCGGCATGTCGATCGCCTCGCATAGTTTGGCGAAATCGGGCGTCTTGAGCGCCGAGTAATGACGCCGCCCGTCGTATTGAGCGTCCTGAATGTTCTCGATTACGCCGTAGGCGGTGTCGTTCATCAACACGAAGGTCACGTTGAGATTTTCGTCGACCGCCGTGATCAGTTCGGCGATGCCCAGCATCGCCCCGCCATCACCAAGCAGCGTCACGGTGCGGGCGTCGGCAGAAGCAAGCGCCGCACCGCACCCCATTGCAATCCCCTGCCCGATCCCTCCGCCCAAGGCATGCACACCAAGGTTCGGGGTCGCGATCTGGACATACCGATTGCCGAATGTCGAGTTCGAGATCGTCACATCCCGCACCCAGGGATGGGCGCCCGCCGGGACCACGGACAACAGGTGGTCGGCCACCATCTGGTAAGGCCCCAGACGGGTGCGCAGCGCACCTTCGGATTTCGCGCGCGCCACAGAAATGTCGAACGCGAGTTGCGGATCGACCGCCAGCGTTTCGGGAAGGCGGTCAAGAAGACCCTGCAACGCCAAGCCCGCATCCGCGTGCAGGAACAGGTCCACCGGGTAATTGCGCCCACATTGGGTGGGTTCCGCGTCGATCTGCACCAGTGGCTTGGGCAGCACCATCTTGTTGTTCATGGTCTCGTTGCCGCGCAGGCGGGATCCGACGACGATCATCAGGTCACAGTTCGCGTAGATCTCGCGCGCTTCAGGCGTCATGTTGAAGGCCCCCAGCGTCGCAGGACTGTCTTCAGGAACCACGGCGCGTCCCTGGGTCGAGGTAACGACACCGAACCCGCGCGCCACCAGAGCTTTTGCTTCCGCCGAAGCGCCCCGCGCACCGCCGCCCAACCAGAGCATCGGACGTCGCGCGGCCTTCACCATTTCGGCCAACCGGTCGAGCTGCGCGTCGGCGGCTCGGGGCAAGGATGGTACCGTCGGCGAAAGATCGAACGAGGTCACGGAGGCAAGGCGTTGCACATCCACCGGAATTTCCAGGCTGACCGGTCCGGTCGGCGGCGTGCAGGCCGCGCGGATCGCGGCATCAAGCGTGCCAATCGCGGATTTCTCGTCCCAGACCCGGAAATAGGCCTTGGACACGCCTTTCAGCATTTCCGGCTGTTTCGGCACGTCATGGATGGCGGCGCGGTCGCGGTCCATGAATTCGCGGTCGACCTGGGTCGTGATATGCAACAATCGGCTACCGGCGGTCAGAGCCTCGGCCTGGCCACCAGCCGCGTTGCCCGCCGCCGTACCGGTCGACGTGAGCACGACCCCCAACTGCCCCGAAACCCGCGAAAACGCATCCGCCATGTTCATTGCGCCGGCTTCGCCACGCGCGGGCACAAAACGGATGCGCCCCTGTTCGGCGATCCCGTCGAGGATCGGCATGTTGTGGATCGAAATCACCCCGAACACGGTTGTAACACCGGCATCCGCAAGGCTTCGGGCAATCTGGTAGCCAACGGTTTCAGTCATGATCGGACTTTCATTCTTATTGTTCAGTCAAACAAAACGGGACACGCCGCCGGAGATCTCCAGTCGTGCCCCAGTCACATAGCTGGCGGCGGGAGAGGCGAGGAAGACCAACGCGCGCGCTGCTTCCTCTGCCTGGCCAAGGCGGCCAAGCGGGATGGATTTGCGCCGGGCCAGATCGGCGAACCAATCCTCGCGGGACTGGGTCTGGTCTTCGCGCGCCTCGAACCGGCGCTGCCACTGGTTGCTGTCGACCAGCCCCAGCAGAATCGAATTGACCCGGATCTCGGGGGCCAGTTCGGTTGCAAGCGATTTCAGAAGGCTCTGCACTCCGGCGCGCGCCGCAGACGTGCAGACCATGTGCGGTTCCGGCTGATAGGCAAGCAGCGAGTTGACGGCGGTGATCGACCCGACGGGACTATGCCGCAACTGGGCTTCGAAGGCACGGATCGGGTGGATCTGGGAAAAGAACTTCAGCTCCAGCTCATCGTGCCAATCCGAATCCGTTGTATCGGCATAGGTGGACATCCGTCCCTGCCCGGCATTGGTGATCAGGGCATCACAGCCGCCGAAGCGCTCGGCAACCTCGTCGGCAAACGCGACATTGGCCTCGGGCTCGAGGACCGAAAAGGCTCGTGCGCAGATCCGGCCTTCGCCATATTCCGCGGCCAGTTCTGCGGCCACGGCGTCCAGCCGCTCGGCACCGCGGGCACAGAAAGCAACATGCGCTCCCTCTTCCAGCGCATGACGAACCGTGGCCAGACCAATCCCCGACGAGCCGCCGGTGACGACGACCGTCCTGTTCTTCAATCCAAGATCCATGCGTCAGTCTTTCCGCAGCTCCGGGAACCCCGGATCGGGTCGCCCGGCCATGACCGTGCGCTGTGCCGGGGTCGGCGGGCCTGCGGTCATCCAGCGGTCCATCGCTTCGGGGTCGGTGCGCGACCAGACCTTCGCCTCGTGAGTCGTTTCGTCGATCTGCTGAAGTTCGGACGTGAACTCGATGACGTAACCCGAGGGCGAGACGAAATAGGCGAACGGATTGTTGCCCGGTCCGTGCCGTCCCGGCCCCCAGCTGGGCACCTGGCCCTTCTGTTTCATCCGTCCGATCCCACGCATGAAACTGTCGAGATCCGGCATTTCAAAGGCGACGTGATTGACCGACGGATACTGGGCGCGGACAAGAGCGATCGAATGGTGGTCGCGGTTGCAGCGCAGGAACACCATCATATCGGCAGAATAATCGCTGGCGCGGAAGCCCAGAACGTCCTTGTACCATGCCTCCAGCCCATCCATGTCGGGCGTGTTCAGCACCACGTGGGACACCTTGCGCGGATAGGCATAGACGTCTTCGGGTTCGTTCATCTCGAGGTCCGTGGTGAAGCGAAGACGCCGGTTGTCCGGGTCAAGCAGTTCGAAACCGTAGCCACCGATCGCATCGTCGAACAGTCCGGGCTTTCCCAGAACGGGCGCACCCTTCGCTGTCACATGTGCATAAAGCGTGTTCATCTCGTCCCGGTCGTTCATGCCGAAATGCACGTATTCGATACCGTAAGTGTCCCCGTCCTTGAGCCCATAGATGAAAGGCTCCGCCCCGGTTCCCCGCAGATAGGTTATGCCCGGCTCGGACTTGGCGACCTGTAGGCCCCACAGTTCCGTATAAAACTCGGCCGTGTCCGTCATACCCGGAGCGCGCATCACGATGCCACGCAGGAATCCGGCCCTTACAGGATCGGTCATGTCAGTCCTCCCTCGATTACGTCAGCGCCGGCCGCCCCATCCGCTGTCGAAAATGCGATCACGGCGTTGGCAAAGTCTTTCGGCTTTTGCAGATATACCGCATGCCCGGCCTGATCGATCCGGACAATCCTTGGGCTCTGACCATTTGCCCTGCCCCAAGCGACGGCTGTGTCGAGAGTCTGCTGCTCCGGCGTCACGCGATCATTGATTCCAATTATAAAGTCAGTCGGCAAACGGACCCGACTCATCATCTCCGGCAGATCACCCGACGCCAGCATTCGAACCGCCTGCGCGTAGCCGCCCCTGTCCACCGCGGACATCGCGTTGCGCACGGCGTTGACGATATCGGGATTCAAACGCGGCTCGAACACCAGACGTGGGGCGCGTTCGGCGGCAAAGGCGTCGGCTCCAAGCAACTCGAGCTCCTCGATGCGGGCACCGACATTGCCGGGAAGCTTGCCCCGTTTGGGCACCTTGTAGCCAGTGGCACAGGACGCCAGGATCATCTGCTCGATCCGATCGCCGTGGCGCATCGCGAAGGCACCTGCGATCAGCGTACCCAAAGAATGCCCGATCAGCACCACCCGTTCGAGGCCCAGCCGATCCAGAAGCGCGGTCAATGCGTCGGCATAATCGGATGCCTCGGGCCAAGTGGCCGCAAGGGGGCGCGATCCGCCATAGCCCGGAGCGTTCCAGGCAATCAGGCGCGCATCTTCAGGCATATGGTCAAAAACGGAGACGAAAGAAGACGCGTTTGACCCGATACCATGAAGAAACACAAACACACGGCCCGGTCCGGGACGTTCGAGGCAAGTGATGCCGCCGCTGGTGATCTCTGCACAGCCTGTCATCGCTTGATCGTGGCCATCAGGTGATCTTCGGAATAGGTGTGCGTCACCGGCGTGAGGCTGGCTATCGTCACGAACATCAGTGCTTCTTCGAACCCGTTGTTGTGCAACCCGCAATAGGCTCCCGCAGGAACGGATGCGATATCGCGCTCAATCGGGACAGCAGCAACCTTTTCGCCCAGGCGTTCAACGGACAGGCACCCCTTGCCGCCCTTGGGGATGAAGAAGGCCTCCTCGGAATTGCGATGGACCTGCGACGACCCTTCGCATGGCACAGGAAGCACCATCGTCGAAAAGGTGAAATGCTCGCCCGGAACCTTATTGTCACCGCCCAAAACGCGCGTGGCCCCCGTCCCAATAAAACGCGTCTGCGCATACATGTTTTTCGGGTCGCGATTGACCTGGAACCTCAGCGCGCTCCGGTCGGCCAGTGCTTTGGCATTGGGGATGACAACATCCCTGGGTTTGATCGAGGAGAACGTTTCCGGGGTGGCCATGTGATCTCTTCTTGTTCTATTGTGAACATTATGTTCATATTAGAATTGCAGCGCGCTTTATCAGTGTCAACACCTAAGAACAGAATTTCGTGATCCGTTCCGTTCCAAAGCACTCCGAGACCCAGTTGGGGGAGTGGGTAAACCCTGGTGGTCGACGTGTTAGTGTAAGGGGTTCAGAACAAGACCTGGGTTCTCAGGTCAGTTCCATGTCCCAAACCTATGGCAAGGGAAGGTGAAGACCGCCGCGACACACATCACGGTTCTCATAATCGGCTGTGGCCGGTTGCGCGCCGAAACCAGAGACTCTGCGCAGCAGACAGCCGCGTCAACGCGCGATGTCAGGAACTCGACACATATCTTCCCAACAATTTTGACGCGCTGCCAGACTATGGTCGTCGCCATCGAAACGGACTCGCAATCTCTTCATCATGTGCGGAAGGTTGCGTCGATGACATTGGAAACACCCGTATGGCGAAAAGACGCCGCATGAGATGGTTCCCAAGCGGGTGTGCATCGCGTCGTTGTTACAAGAGTTGCGGTTCCAGAGGGAAGACGTTCCGTCTCGCAGATCGCAGCCAGACCACCAACCTTTGCACACTCCCTCATCCGAGTCTTGCCTCAAGTGGCGGCACCGGTTGCCAATGGCGATTGGGCGTCGGTTTTTACCTGATCGTTCACATGGCAAATCACAGCCTCGGAATTGGGATCAAAATAGTGGGAGTCCGCTGCAGGGATGGATACTTGCACGTCTTGACCTGCCCTTAAATTCTGAGAGTCGCTCGCGACGGCGGTCCAGGTTTGGTTTCGTGCCTCCAGGTGCAAGATGGTTTCGGTTCCCAGTTCCTCGACCGAGCCGATTTGCGCAGCGAAAACAGTCCCGGTTTCGTGCGCAATAGAGGTGCCCGCTTGGGATACTGCAAGATACTGAGGGCGCACACCGAAGACGACCTCTTTGCCCAAATAAGGGCGCAGTTCTTCTGCGCAGGCGTCCGGAACGCCATGCACCAGATCACCAATCCGCAGCTCCAAACTGGCGCCCTCTGCCTGTGTCAACGTTCCACTATGCAGGTTCATACTGGGCGAGCCGATAAAGCTGGCCGAAAACACGGAATTGGGACTATGAAACACCTCCAAGGGAGTACCAAATTGAACCAGCTCACCCTTGTTCAGGATTGCGATCTTGTCGCCCATGGTCATTGCTTCTACTTGGTCATGGGTTACGTAGATCATTGTCGTTCCAAGCTTCTGGTGCAGTTTGATCAACTCCGACCGCATTTTGACGCGCAAATGGGCGTCTAGATTGCTGAGCGGTTCATCGAACAGAAATACCTTGGGGTCGCGCACCATCGCCCGACCCACTGCAACTCGTTGTCGCTGACCTCCGGACAACTGACTGGGTTTTCGACTCAGGAGATCCTGCATACCAAGTATCTCGGCGGCTTCTGCGATCGCCTCGCTGATCCGCTGCTCGGTTTGACGTCGCATCCTGAGCCCAAAGGCCATATTGTCGTAGACAGTCTTATCGGGGTAAAGCGCGTAATTCTGGAACACCATGGCGATGTCCCGATCTTTGGGATGCACATCGTTTACTCGGTTCGCATCAATCTCGATGTCGCCACCGGTTACTGTCTCGAGCCCGGCGATCATTCTCAGAAGAGTCGACTTTCCGCAACCGGAGGGCCCGAGCAGCACGAGGAAGTCTCCCTGCTCCATGTCCAGATTGATCTGGTTCAGAACCCGGACAGATCCAAAGGATTTTTTGATGTTCTTAAGGCTTACGAAGGCCACAATACTTTCCCCTAGTTAACCCTTGACGGCGCCGTTGGTCATGCCTTGCACAAGGTGTTTTTGGGCAAAAAGCATGAAGACGAGGATCGGCAGCATGATCCCGATCGCGCCGGCGGCTGAAAGGGACCAGTAATTGATGTCTTCTGCACCGTATTCGGCAATAGCTACCGGAAGGGTCTTGGTGTCTGATCCGGTCAGGACCAAGGCAAACAGAAACTCGTTATAGGCAAGAAGCAGGCTAAACAAAGTTGTAACGACCAATCCGGGCTTCGCGACCGGAAGTATGACCTTGGTGAAGACCTGCCAGTCGTTGCAGCCGTCGATCCGCGCCGCCTCGTCGATTTCGATCGGGACATCGACCAGGAAACTACGCATCAGCCATATGGTAAACGGCTGATTTACGGCCACAATGGCTAATATCATTAGCGGGAAGCTGTCGATCATATTTAGAAAATTGTCCATTACAAAAAAGGGCATCGCCAGCAAGATGTGCGGAAACATGCGTATCGTCAGAAGGCCAAACAGGATCGAGCGTGTGTAGCGTGTCCGGATGCGCGACAATGAGTAGGCTGCCATTGTCCCGATCGGAACCGATATGAAGACCACGCCCACCGCTATTACAGCGCTATTGATCAAGTAACGCCAGAATTCACGATCGACCCAGATAGCGTAGTGGTGCTCGAACGTCGGATCAAAGATCAACTTCGGAGGGATCGAGAAGGCATCGACGGGCTGCTTGAAGGAGGTCAGGAAAGCCCAGAGGACCGGAACCAGATTGAAAAAGGTGAAGAAACAAAGCGCGAGAAACAGCAGCCATTGCGTACTCATACGATCATTCATCAGAAGGCACCCCGTTCCTTTCGGTACATGATCCACATGATCGCGCCCACTGAACCCGCTATCACAAGCAAAGTGAGCACGCCCAAGGCCGATGCCTTGCCGATTTGCAGCATGCGAAAGCCCAACTGGTAAGTGTAAATCGTGATCGTTTCGGTGGCTGTCCCGGGCCCGCCTCTGGTCAGAACGTAGATGGAATCAAAGAATCGGAAGGCATCCATCGTCCTGATCGCGAGGACGAACAGGATCAGCGGTTTGAGTGCAGGAAGAATAATGTGCCAAAGAAGCTTCCAACCCGAAGCGCCGTCAATGACGGCGGCCTCCAGAAGGTTGCGGTCCATGCTTTGCAAGCCTGCAAAAAGCACGAGCATGATCAACGGTGTAAATTTCCAGCTGTCAGCGATGATAACAGTGAAAACTGCCATGGTCGGATTGCCAAGCCAGTCCGGAGGGTAGATGCCGATACTGGCCAGCGTCGCGTCAATGAGGCCCCAACGTCCGACGAACATCCAGCGCAGAAACAATGCTCCAACGACGGGCGTGATGATGTGCGGCAAGAAATTCAGGACAAGAAACGCCTTTGGTCGGATCGTTAGGCGATAAAGGGCCAGAGCCAGTGTAAGGCCCACAACGAATTGAAGCCCGACTGCGCCGATCACGATCACAAAGGTCTTTCCCATCGATGACCAGAAACGCGACTCGGACAAAAGATCTGCGTAATTCGCCAAACCGATGAAGTGCTTTTCACCGTCCGCGAGATAGTAATCGAAAAGGCTGAGATAAACGGCGTATCCGAGAGGGAAGAAAAGTACTGCTCCCAAGAGTGCGGCGCTTGGCAGAAGAAAGAAAATCAGGCTTCGAGTCCAGTTCATTTCAAACCTGCCAAGCACCGCATTCGGTTTCGATCACACAAGATCTATTGAAATCAGTAGTAGCCGTTCATCGAGAGCAGTTCTTCCGTTTCCGCAGCCGCCCTGTCCATCGCTTCCTGCACCGGCAGTTCGCCGGTCACGGCCTGAAGCACGTAGCGGGTTACGATGTCACCCACCTCGAGGAACTCGGGAAGTTCCGGGAAGGGTTTGCCAACGTCGATCGATTTGAGCGCGGCATCGTAGTAGCGGTATTTTTCCTGCAATTCAGGATCCTGGATCAGCGACCGACGGGGCGGCATCGTCATGGATGCAGCTGTGCGCATATTTTCCTGGTTGCTGGCGACTGCCATCATTTCGAACAGCTTTTCTTTGTCGAGAGAGGAAAACTTGGAAATCGCGTATCCGGAAATGCTGACGCGCGCGCCACCCTGCGGAGGTTGCGAAAAGCCGATCTCGTCGACCACACGAGACTGGTTGGGGTCGTCCATTGCGCCTGCGCGGGTCAACCACTGCAAACCCATAGCGGCAAAACCCTGCTGAAATGCCACAGTTGATTCATCATTGGAATGGGACGTGAATCCGCGAGGCGCGTACTGCGACATTGCCTTCAAGGTTTCGATGGCTTTAATACCGTTTGCGTTGTTGAAGATCGGTTTGAAATTTTCGTCAAACCAGCCGTCGCCAATCGAGTTAAGGTACCAGTGTGTCTCGTTCAGCGCGCCATCGACAGGTTTAAGGGTCATGGTTGTGCCCGAAAGCGCCGGAGAATTGAATTGTTTCGCCGCAGCCAAGTATTCATCAAAGGTTTGTGGTGGCTGAAGCCCGTTCTCCGCAAAGAGGTCCTTGCGATAGAAGAACATCATCGCGTTGGTCTGAAACGGTACGGCATAGAGCTTGCCGTCGTAGCGTAACGCGTCAAGCACCGGTTCCGGGAAGTCGGCAAGGTTATATTCTTCCTTGTAGGCCTCCCAGTAGTCGTCGAGCGGTTCGAGCCAACCAGCTTTTGCAAAACGCAACAGTGCCGGTCCATTCACATAGATGATGTCCAGCCCGTCGGAACCGGACGAGAGCGTGATTGTAGATTTCTCTTGCTGTTGGTCGATCGGCATCAGTGTGACGTCGGCCGGCATATCCGGCAGCGCCTCGGCCATCTTGCTGGTATAGAATTCGAGCGCTGGATGGCGGTGACTTATGATCTGCGCTTCCTGTGCCATGACCCCTGATGAGACCGACGTCAGGGTTCCCGCAAGGATTCCTGCCGAAATCGTGGCTACAGTTTTCATGTTGAAATCGTATTTCATGGCTAACTCCTCCCCGAAGTTATTTTTTTGCGCCCAGAGCAGCAAAGGGCACCGCTCCCAAGCCTCCCGATGCTCCAATGGGACTTTTGGCAGCGACACTCTTTTCTACTAGCGCGCCGACCGCTTTGTCAACATTTCATGGCTATGACTTTCGTTTTCGTCCAAAAGACGTATTTTTGTTGACAAAATATCCAGAGAGTACGAAATATTCCCAACCATAGTGTATTCATGCTGGACTCATCTGAAGTCGGAAAGGGAATCATGACCAAGGCTCTCCGCGCTCCTGCTATTCCGCTGGTGACCATTGATCCCTATACAAGCTGCTGGCTGTTTGGTGATCAGCTCCACGACGACTGGCCTCGCCACTGGACCGGAGTCGAACATTCAATGCTTGGGCTTGTCCGTGTTGACGGCAATACATTCCGGTTCATGGGCCACCGCGAAGTGCATGAACGCGCCGCAACTCAGACATCCTGCACGATCACTGCAACACGAACCGTATTCCTGTTTGATGCCGGCGGAGTTGAACTCGAGGTCGTCTTTGCCTCGCCGCTTTTGATGGACGATTTTGACCTATTGTCCCGGCCGGTAACCTATCTTGATATTTCGGCGCGTTCCAAAGACGGAAAGGCGCATTCAATTTCCGTGTATTTCGACATGACAGGCCAGTGGGCGGTGAACCAACCGCACCAGAAGGTAAACTGGGCGCATGCGAGCACTGAAAGCCTGGATGTCCTGACGTTCAGACATGATGAGCAACCGATTTTGGAAAAGGCTGGTGACGATCTGCGCATCGAGTGGGGCACTCTGATGTTGGGCGCACCCAAGGGTCAAGGCTTGTCCATGATCGGTGACAAAGACTTCTGTCGGTACGGTTTTGTCCGGGACGGGGCGCCGAACGACAACCACCTTCTGCCCATGCCTCGCAAGACCACCTATTGGGGAGAGCCATGTCTTTCGATGACATTTGATCTTGATTGCGCAGCTGGAGCCAAGGAAAGCGGCCAACTGCTTATCGGCTACGATGATGAATATTCCATCGAATATTTCGGGGAGAAACTTCGCCCTTGGTGGCGGCGAGACGAACGTATCAATGGTCTCGATGCGATGGAAACCGCTCACTCAGAGCACGACGAGGTGCTGGCCCGCTGCGCTGCGTTTGATGATGACCTCTGCGATGAAGCAACGGCCGCCGGCGGTACCCGCTATTCAGAGCTTCTCGCACTCGCCTATCGCCAAGCTATCGCCGCCTGTAAGCTGGTGGCCGGCCCTTCTGGCCAACCGTTGTTCCTGTCCAAAGAGAATTTTTCCAACGCGTGCATCGGAACGGTGGACGTCAACTACAAGTCTGCCCCCATCTTCATTCGCTACAGCCCTGCCTTGATGCGCGGGATGCTTGATCCGATTTTCGATTATTGCCGCAGCGACAAGTGGTCTTTTCCATTCCCGGCGCACGATCTGGGTGTCTATCCCAAAGCAAACGGCCAAGCCTACAAGAACTTTCATGTGCCCGGAACTGAAGATGCTCTTGCTGCGCAGATGCCTGTGGAGGAATGCGGCAACATGCTGCTTTTGACCACCTCGGTCTGCATGCGTGAAGAAAGCGTGGATTACGCCCGGGACAATTGGGACTTGCTTCAGCAATGGTGCGACTATCTCGTCGATCACGGATTGGACCCGGAACCGCAACTGGTCACTGACGACTTTACCGGAATGATGGGCCATAACGTCAATCTGTCGGCCAAAGCTGTCATGGCAATCGGAGCGTTTGCTCTGCTGGCTCGAAAAATGGGGGCAACTGAAGTCGCAACGAAGTACCGAACCATCGCTGAGAATTTCGCCCGCCGTTGGGTCGAGATGTCCGACGACGGTGATCACAGCCGTCTTGCCTTTGATCAGCCCGGCACCTGGAGCCAGAAATACAATCTGGTCTGGGACAAAATCTTCAATCTCGATCTTTTTGATGACGAAATCATTCAGCGCGACATTGACTACTACCGCAGCAAGCGGATGCAATACGGTACACCGTTGGACAGTCGCAGCGAATTGACCAAGCCGGAATGGGCGATCTGGGTAGCCACCATGGCACCGGATAATGAGGCTTTCGCCGAGATGGTTCATCCGATCTATGACTATGTAAACGAGACACCCAATCGGGTGCCTGTGGCCGACATCTATTTCGCGGACAGCGGTCGACGACGGGCCAATCAGGCCAGATCAGTAGTCGGTGGTTTCTACATGAAACTGCTGGAACGGAAAATCTCAAGTCCGGACAGTTGGTAGTTTCCCAAGTGCCCGATCCAATACCGGCTGAGCGGGTTTTGCAGGTTGTGATACTGCTTCCACGTTTGCCCACTCCCAGACGCGCCAATGGCAACAAATCTCCCGCGTCAGCGGGTTCGTTCAATCCTGAATCGGATTGGGCGCAACCCGCGATAAATTCAGTTCCTTGAGTAGGCCATATTGGGCCGGCGGAGAGCCTGCCAAGGTAAACATTGGGACTACCGGATGGAGTTAATGGAGCTTTCGAGCAGATGTTTCGTATAGGGGGATTTGGCTTCCGAGCGGCGCATGTCCTCGACCGTCAGAACCTCTTCGAAACGGCCTTCCTTCATCACCCCGATGCGTTCGCACAGATGCCCGACGACGCCCAGATCATGAGAGACCATGATGTAGGTCAGCTTGTGTTCGCGTCTCAGGTCCACCAGCAGGTTCAGGATCTCCGCCTGCACCGACACGTCCAGCGCAGAGGTTGGTTCGTCCAGCAGCAGGATCGACGGATCGCAGGCAAGCGCGCGGGCGATGGCGACGCGTTGGCGTTGCCCCCCCGAAAGCTGGTGCGGATAGCGAAACCGGAAGCCGGGGCCGAGGCCCACATCATCGAGCAATTTGCCGATGCGGGTGTCAATGTTCTGAACGCCGTGCAGGGTCATCGCCTCGGACAGCACGCGGTCAACGGTCTGGCGCGGGTGCAAGGAGGCGTAGGGATCCTGAAAGACCATCTGCACCTTGCTGTAGAACGCCTTGCTGCGTTTCGGTCCAAGGGTTTCCCCCGCCACCGTCATGTCGCCCGACCATGTGGGCACCAGCCCTGCGATGGCCCGCAGAATGGTCGATTTGCCCGATCCGCTTTCCCCCACGAGGCCGAAGCTTTCACCATCGGTGACGTCGAAATTGACATCGCGCACGGCATAGGATCGGTCCGCGCCGACGCCGAACCAGACGTTGAGGTTCTTGATCGTGACCGCGCTCATTGCCGAGCACTCACGGACGGGGCCTCGCGCCAGGCCGGATCGCGTTTGAGCACTTCCAGATGGTCGCGCGGGCGTTCCAGATCGGGCACCGAATTGAGCAGGCCCAGCGTGTAGGGGTGTTTCGCGTTTCGCAGTTCGCTGGCCTTGCAGGTTTCAACGATGCGACCGGCATACATGATCACTATCCGGTCGCAGAACTTTGCCACGAGGTTCAAATCGTGGCTGATGAACATCAGCCCCATACCCCGGTCACGGACCAGCTTGTCGATGATGTCGAGCACCTGAAGTTGCACCGACACGTCGAGCGCCGAGGTGGGTTCGTCCGCGATCAGGATTTCAGGGTTTGGCAGAAGCATCATGGCGATCATGATGCGTTGGCCCATGCCACCAGACACCTCGTGCGGGTAGAGGTCGTAGACCCGTTTGGAATCGCGGATCGCCACTTCGTCCAGCACCTCCAGCGCGCGTTTCTGCGCCTCGCTGCGCGAGACCTTTTCATGGGCACGCAGGGCTTCGACAAGCTGCTGGCCCACGGTCATCACCGGGTTGAGCGAAAATTTGGGGTCCTGCATGATCATCGACACCCGCCCGCCGCGCAATTTGCGCATGCGTTTTTCCGGCAGGGACAGGATGTCTTCACCGTGGACGTCAAGCTTGTCCGCCTCGATAAACCCCGGTGGCCGGATCAGGCGCAATACTGCCCTGCCCGTCATGGATTTGCCCGAGCCGCTTTCGCCGACGATGCCCAGCCGTTCCTTGCCGAGGGTAAAGGAAATTCCGCGCACCGCGTCAAAGACCCCCGTACGGGTGCGGAACTTCACCCAGAGGTTTTCCACATCCAGAAGCGGCGCGTCGGTCATGAATTGTCCTCTTTCGGATCGAGCACGTCGCGCATGCCGTCGCCCAGCAGGTTGAAGGCAAGGCTGATGGCAAAGATCGCGATGCCGGGGATCGTGGCGACCCACCAGTAATCGAGGATATACTGACGCCCGTCCGAGATCATCGCGCCCCATTCCGGGCTTGGCGGTTGCGCGCCAAGACCTAGAAAGCCAAGCCCCGCCGCCGTCAGGATGATGCCCGCCATATCGAGTGTGACCCGGATCACCAGTGACGAGATGCAGAGCGGCCAGATGTGTTTCGTGACGATGCGGAACGGCCCTGCCCCCTGCAATTTGATCGCGTGGATATAGTCGGAATTTCGGATGGTCAGCGTCTCGGCCCGCGCGATCCGAGCATAGGGTGGCCACGCGGTGAGCGAGATCGCAAGCACCGCGTTTTCGATCCCGGCCCCGAGTGCTGCCACGAAGGCCAAGGCGAGGATCAGGCGCGGGAAGGCCAGGAAGATGTCGGTCACCCGCATCAGCACAATGTCGATCCAGCCGCCCGCATAGCCCGAAACCGTGCCGACGATCAGGCCCACGAGGGGCGCGACCATGACGACAAGCAGCACGATGTAGATCGAGATCCGCGCGCCATAAAGTAGCCGGGAATAGATGTCGCGCCCGAGGTGATCCGTTCCAAAGAAGTGCCCGGCTTCGCCCGGCGCCAGAAGGCGTTGCCCCAGATCCTGTGCAAACGGATCATGGGTTGCCAGAAACGGCGCAAAGATCGCGCAGAGGATGAGGAAGGTCAGAACAAACAGGCCCAGCATCGCCAGTGTGTTGGACCGCAGAGTCAGCCAGCCGTTGTACCAGGAGGCAAATTTCGCCTGTCGGCGGGAGGTCGGCTCTTCGCTCAGGAGCCAGTCGCGCAAGCCTTGCGATATGCTCATTTGGACCTCGGATCAAAGAAGCGGTAGAGAAGGTCGGAGAAGATGTTGATGCCGACGAAGATCGTGCCGATTACGATTGTGCCGCCCAGCACGGAATTCATGTCATTCGCCAGCAGCGAGGTGGTGATGTATTGGCCAAGTCCAGGCCAGGCAAAGATGATCTCGGTCAGGACGGACCCTTCCAGCAGGTTGGCATAGGCCAGCGCGATCACCGTCACCAGCTGGATGCGGATGTTTCGGAACGCATGCCCCCAGACGACCTGCCATTCGCTGAGCCCTTTGACCCGCGCGGTGGTCACGTATTCGGACCCGAGCTGTTCCAGCATGAAGGACCGCGTCATGCGGCTGATATAGGCAAGGCTGTAATATCCCAGCAGGGACGCGGGCAGAATGATGTGGGAAAACGCGTTGCGGAACACCTGCCATTCGCCGCGCAGGGCGCTGTCGATCAGGATCATTCCGGTTATCGGCTCTACAATACCCTGGTAGAAGATGCCAAGCCGGCCCGGACCGGCGACCCAGCCGAGGATACCGTAGAACAGGAGTAGCCCGACTAGCCCAAGCCAGAAGATCGGCATGGAATACCCGATCAGCCCGACGAACCGCGCCAGCTGGTCGATCCAGCTGCCGCGTCGGACGGCGGCGATCACGCCCAGCGGCACACCCAGCACGACGCCGATCAGAGTGCCAAGCGTGGCCAGTTCAAGCGTCGCGGGGAAGACGCGGGCAATATCGGTCGTGACCTCTTGTCCGGTGCGGATGGATTTGCCGAAATCGCCTTGCAGCACGTCGGTGACATAAATCCAGAATTGCACCAACAGCGGCTGATCCAGCCCAAGCTCTATGAAGGTCTGGTTATATTGTTCCTGCGTCGCCCGTTCACCGATGACGGCCAGAACCGGGTCGATCGGCATGACGCGGCCGATCATGAAGGTCACAAACAGCAGGCCAAGGATCGTCGCGGCGACTGTCGCGAGCGTCGCCAGCGATTTCCGCGCCCAGATGGGAACGGGCGGCAGAAGCCGCCCGCCCGTTTGGTTGACGTTTTGATCCGCCATTTACTTGGTGATCACCCAGTAGGAGACCGCGGTGGTAGCACCACCAGCAACGAAGTTTTCGACAGTCGACCGCATACCGTTCTGTTCGATTTGCTGGAACATCACGCCGAACGGGCTGGTCTGCTGATGCTCGCGCTGCAATTCCCGATACATCTCGGCGCGGGTCGCGGTGTCGTTTTCCACCACGGCGGCAAGGGTCTCTTCGCTCATTTCGGGGATGCCCCAAGCATTGCGCCAAGCCAACAGCCCGGTTGCGCCCGCTTCATCCGAGTTTTCGGGATTGAATGCGAACGTGCCCGCGTTGGTGTTGGGATCGGGATAATCCGGACCCCATGCACCAAGATAGATGTCGTGTTCGCGCGCGCGGTAGCGGTCCAGTGTCTGCGCACCGGTTCCGACGATCAGTTCGACGTCGCATCCCAACTGACCCCAGGTGTTCTGGAGCGACTGGGCAATGTCCATGCGTTCCTGCGCATCCCGCACCGAAATCTTGATCGGGCCGCAATCCGGGAACGCAGAGTCGGCCAAAGCGGCTTTGGCGGCGTCGATATCATAAGAGAACGGCGTTTCCTCCAGCGCGCCAAGGAATGTGCGCGGCAGGAAGGCCTGATGCACGGTGTACTGGCCCTTGAGGAAGGAATTCGACATGCCTTCGTAATCGGCCGCCAATTTCAGCGCTTCGAGCACCTTTGGATCGGACAGCATCTCGTTTTTCTGGTTGGCCGAGAAATACATCAGGCGGCCGCGCAGTTCGTCGATCACCTTGACACCTTCGACATCCGAGAGGCCAGCCACATCTTCGGGCGACAGGTTGCGCGCCACATCGATATCCCCGCGTTCCAGCTGAAGGCGCTGTGTCGCGCTTTCCTGAATGTGCTGCACGATCACCCGCTCCATTGCCGGTGCGTCGCCGCCATAGTTGGGGTTGAGGTCCATCAGGACGCTTTCGCTCGGCTTCCAGTCCACGACCTTGTATGGGCCGGAACCGGCGGTGTTGGTGCGCAACCATTCGTTGCCCATGTCACCATCGACCGCGTTCGCCATCGCGGTTTCCATGTCGACGACGCCACCGATGGTGGCCGTCAGGCAGTTCAGAACAAAGGACAGCGCGTAGGGCTTGTCCAGTGTCAGAACGAGCGTCTGGTCATCCGGTGCGACAATGGTCTGTTCGACGTTTTCCGGTGTGAAACCGAACTGCGTCAGGATAAACGACGGTGTCTTGTTCAGCGTCACCGCGCGGCGCAAAGAGAATTCGGCATCCTTTGCCGTCACCGGATTGCCCGAGGCAAAGACGTGACCGTCGGCCATGGTGAACGTGATGGTCATTCCGTCCTCGGAAATCTCCCAGCTTTCGGCCAGTTGCGGCTGAAACCCTGCATCAAGATCAAGCGGGTCGAAATTGACCAGCTTCTGATAGACATTGCGGCTCACGTCAGCGCCCGCGAATTCAAAGCTTTCGGCCGGATCAAAGGTCTTGATGTCGTCGATCCGATTGGCAATGACCAGCATGTTCGGCGGCGTTTGCGCAAAGCTTGGCGCGGCGATGCCGACGGCCAGAAGTGAGGCAACCGCAGCTGCAACGAATTGTGTTTTCATGATGTAAGTCCCCGTTCAGGTTTTCTTATTCGCCCCACGTTTGCCGCAGGACCCGTAGCCAGTTCCCATGCGTGACCTTGGTCATGAGACCATCGTCCACGCCGCGAGACCGCAAGGCAGTGAGCAGGTTGGGCAAGCCCGCGCAATCCCCGATCTGATCCGGGACAAGCGCCCCGTCAAAGTCGGACCCAAGGCCGACCCGATCCTCACCAACGCTACTGACCAGATGGTCGAAGTGTCGGAGCATGATGTCAAGCTCAAACTCGGAGTCCATCCGACCGTCGGGCCGCAGAAAGGCGCTGGCGAAATTAATGCCCACCATGCCATCGCTGTCGCGGATCATTGCCAGTTGACGATCGGTCAGGTTGCGCGAATGCGGGCAGACCTCCCAGGCGTTGGAATGAGTCGCAACCAGCGGCGCGTCGGTGATCCGGGCCACGTCCTCGACCCCCTTGGCATTGAGGTGTGACAGGTCGACCAGGATTTTCAGCCGGTTGCATTCGCGGATCAGCGCCTTGCCGTCTTCCGTCAGGCCCGGCCCGGTGTCGGGATCGGACGGGTAGCGAAACGGCACGCCGTGTCCCCAGATCGTCTCGCGGCTCCAGACCGGGCCCAGAGACCGCAGCCCGCGCGCGTGCCATGCGTTCAGTTTCTCGAAGTCGCGGTCGATCGCCTCGGCGCCCTCGATATGGATGACGGCGGCCATCTCGTCGGCAGGCAGCGCCGCTTCGATCTCCTGCGCGCTGCGGCAGATGCGAACGGCCCCGGCGGCGGCAAGGTTGTCGATCTCGTCGAAACCGCGTTTGGTCCATTCCGTCGCCTCGGCTTCGTCCACCCGCGTCGGCAGCGCGATGTCGTAAGGCGGATTGCGCATCTCGTCATGGCGCACGGCCTTGTCGTCGGGGCTGGGCACGAAGATCGCGAACATCCCGCCACCGAACCCGCCTCTGATGGCACGCGGCTTGTCGATATGTCCATCGGGCAAACCCGACGCCACGGCATCCGCCGTTACATCACCCCGAAGCAAGCGCAGGATCAGGTCATTGTGGCCGTCAAAGACGGGAAAGTCGGTCATGGTGTCTCCAGTGACAGTTTGTAGCCGAAATGGGTGGGTTCAAATCCGGCGCGTTCATAAAACCTGTGCGCATCATCGCGGCGTCGATCCGATGTCAGTTGAATCAGGCGGCACCCTCTTTGTCTGGCCTGATCAATGGACCAGTCAATTAAGGCCTGCCCAATACCCTGCCCGCGCAGCTCCCCCGAGACCCGCATCGATTCGATCTGGGCACGCCACGCGCCATGGCGCGACAGGCCGGGCAAGAACGACAGCAAAAGCGTCGCCACGATCTTTGCGTCGCGCTCACCAACGACAAGTATGTGGTTCGGGTCGCGCTGGATCGCATCGAAGGCGCTTTGATAGGCCTCGTCCGGTTCCATCGCCTCGCGGTTCACCCCTATATCATCATCACCGTAAAGCGCGATCAAAGCAGCAATATCGCAGTGTTGGGCGGATCGAATGGACAGCTGTGCACGAGTCATCGACCAAGCTTTGGCGAAGACGGCCCGGACCGCAATCAAATTCCGATCATTGACAGTCTTTACCCGGACGCCTCGGCGTCTGCTGCGGCAGTCAATGCCAGGCGCAGGACGGCGCGGTCGCCAATGTGCTTCGCCAGAACTAGAATCAACCGGGCGTTGAGCGTGATGCTTTCGTCATCGGACAGCCCCTCATGTGCGCCCAGAAGATCAGCATAGACCCCATCCGGGTCAGGGATATTGGGGGGCGTATTCAAAGCCACCAGATTATCCCTTTCCGAGAGCGCGCGCCAGCGCGGCTGATATGGGAACGTGATGACCGCTGCGACAATTCTCAAAGTGATCCAGTTCGAATGTGATCGTTTGCCTACCGAAGCAAGGAACCTGCGAGAAGCAGCCAGACGTGTCAAAGCCAGAAGACAGGAGTTCTATGCCTACCTTTCCAACAATTTTGACGCGCTTGCAAACTACGGGCAGCGCTATCGAAACGGTCTCCCGATCTCGTCGTCCCGCGCGGAAGGCTGTGTAGATGACATCGGCAACGCACGCATGGGCAAACGCCGCCGCATGAGGTGGTCTCCACAGGGCGCACATCGATGTGCTGTCACGAGAGTCGCAGATCTAGACCGAAGGCTTAGTGTCACCAACCTGACCACATCAGAAATCCCTCACCTGATCGCCCGCCTCTTGCTGCGACCAGCATTGACCGTAACCTTCATCTGGGAATGGTCGCGATGGCGACGACAACACCAAACCGTTGCCGCCCTCTCTCATCGGAAAGCTTGGCTCAATGCGCAACTTTAGCACTATGCGAGACAAAGACGCATCAGATCGGTCTGCCGGGAAGCAACTCTTCCAATTATTGCAACATATAGTCCATTCATTGCAATTTTGGCATCTTAAGTAAGAATGTAAGATCGATGCATCATTACTTTTGGGAGGAGTAACATGTTGAGAACCACCGTTGCCGCCACTGCCCTTGCCACCGCGCTTGCGGGTGTGACACCGGGTGTCGTCCATGCCGGAAAGCAGGACGATACGATGCGGGTCGCGCTGGCCGAGGAAATTCTGAACCTCGACTACAACTACACGACCAAGCGTGAATACATCATCATGGCAGAGCTGACCGATGCCACGCTCTTCGATCTCGACCCCGAGACGCAGAAATACAATCCTGCGGTTGCAGCAGAATGGGAATGGATCGATGACACCACGCTGGATGTCACATTGCGCGAGGGCGTCAAGTTCCACGACGGGTCAGATCTGACAGCCGAGGATGTGGCCTATACCTACAACTGGATTGTCTCGGACGAAAGCGAAGCTCAAGCCAAGGGTACGATCGGACGCTGGCTCGACAATGTCGAGGTCACCGGCGACCTGTCGCTGCGTTTCAACCTGAAATCAGTCTATCCACTGGTGCTGCGCGATATGGCACAGCGGGTCAAGTTGCGCCCCGAAGGCGCCTACGAGACCGACGATGGCAGCATCGACGAGAATGCAATGGCGATTGATCTCGTTGGCGCCGGACCCTACCGGGTCGTTTCGTTCGAACCGGGACAGGAAGTCGTGCTGGAGCGCTTCGAGGAGTATTGGGGCGACGCACCGGCAATCGAGAACGTCGTGGTCCGCAACTTGCCTGATATTGGCACGCAGCAGGCCGAACTGATGTCCGGTGGCGTGGACTGGATGTTCAAGGTGCCGCTGGACCTGGCGGAATCGCTGGGAGAGACACCTTTGGCGACGCATCTGTCCGGGCCGGACCTGCGCGTCGGTTTCCTGGTGCTCGACGCTGCGGGCTACACCGATGAGAACGGCCCGCTGACCAACGTGAAGGTGCGGCAAGCCGTCAATCACGCACTCAACCGCGAGGAAATGGCCGAATACCTGATCGGCGGTTCGGCGGAGGCGATCCATACGCCTTGCCATCCCGCGCAGTTCGGCTGCACCGAAGACATCCCGGCCTATCCCTATGACCCCGAGGCCGCCAAGGCGCTGCTCAAGGAGGCCGGATATGGCGACGGTTTCCCGATGGAGCTTTGGGCCTATCGTGACAAGCCGGCGGCCGAAGCCGTAGCGGCGGATCTCGAGGCCGTGGGAATTGACGTGAACCTGCGATACGTCAAGCTTGCATCGCTCAACCAAGCGCGCGCGCAGCAGGAGATCCCTGCCTATTTCGGCACATGGGGCTCGGGCGGCACCGCCGACACCGCAGCGATCGCGCGCGTACACTTTGCGGGCGACAGCGACCGGAACCTGTCGGGCGACGAGGATCTGACCGAGATCGTTCTCGCGGCAGAGCAAACCGCCGATGCCGAGAAGCGCATGGCGCTTTACGAAGAGGCGCTGACGACCATTGCCGAACAGGCATACTGGGCACCGCTCTTCTCCTACTCGCAGAACTATCTGGTAAGCCCCGAGCTCGACTTCCCGCTTAGCCCCGACGGGCTGCCGCGTCTCGACGACGCGTCCTGGAAGTAACCTGATCGGTCCTGCGCCATTCAGGCGCGGGACCATCCCCGAGAGGAGACGACATGCTCAGATACATCTTGCAGCGCGCGGCGCTTGCGCTTGCGGTCGCCTTCACGGTTTCGCTGGCCACGTTCTTTCTGTTGAACGTCGCGACCGATCCCGCCTACGCCATCGCCGGCGAAGACGCCACGCCAGAGATGCTGGCGCAAATCCGCGATACATACGGCCTCGACCGGCCGCTGGTGACCCGGTATTTCGACTGGCTCGGCGGTGTGCTGTCGGGCGATTTCGGAGAAAGCTACTACTGGAACAAGCCGGTGGCCGAACTCGTCGCCAGCAGGGCACCGACCACAATCGCACTTGCGCTGTCCGCGCTGTCGGTAACGATCCTGATCTCGATCCCGCTGGGGGCGCTGGCCGCATTGAAGCCAAATTCCTGGGCCGACCGTCTGGCGCTTGGCGTGGCGGTCTCGGCACAAGCGGTACCGAACTTCTGGCTCGGTCTCATCATGATCATCCTGTTCGCGGTGACAATCCCGATTTTCCCGGTCTCCGGCGATGACACCTGGTTGCATTTTGTTCTCCCTGCCTTTGTTCTCGGAGCCAGCTCTGTGCCAGCCGTAATGCGGCTGACGCGGACCGGCCTGATCGAAGTGATGGACAGCGACTACATTCGCACCGCGCGGTCCAAGGGATTCCGCGGCATGCCGTTGCTCACGCACCATGCAATGCGCAATGCGATCCTGCCTGTGGTTTCCGTCCTGGCCGTACAGCTTGGGCAGAAGTTCGGCGGATCGGTCATCACCGAAAGTATCTTCGCGATCAACGGACTGGGGCGGCTTGCGCTCGAGTCGATCCTCGGGTCGGACATCCCGACCGTGCAGATGCTGATCTTCGTCTTCGCACTCGTCTTCGTGGCCATGAACCTTCTGGCCGATATCCTGAACGCAGCCCTGGACCCGAGGATCCGTATCGGATGACCCAGACCAGAACCGACCCCACCCACGCGGCCACGTCCCAGACCGGCGAAACGCTTGGCCAGACTCCCGATGCCGCAGTCACCACCGAGGCCCTGCCACCGACGCCACGACGCCTTGCCCTGAACCGGGCACGCGGCCATGGCGGGCTGATGATCGGCGGCACGATCATCGCGCTGCTGGTCCTGACCGCGATCTTCGCGCCGCTTCTGGCACCGCATGACCCATATGCCCAGTCGCTGAGCACGCGCATGTTGCCACCGGTCTGGGCCGAGGGGGGCAATCCCGAATATCTTCTCGGCACCGATCAGAACGGTCGGGATTATCTGAGCAGACTGATCTTCGGAGCGCGCATCTCGCTCATGATCGGCTTGGGCGCCGCCTTCATCGGCATGATGATCGGCGTCACTCTGGGTGTGATCGCCGGCTATTTCGGGGGTTGGATCGATCACGCGGTGAGCTTTCTTCTGACTGCCCAGCTCGCGCTGCCGGGTCTGCTGCTCGCGATGGCACTGGTGTTCATCATCGGCCCGTCGGTCTGGGTCGTGATCTGCATCGTCGGCGTGCTGCACTGGACCTATTACCTGGTCGTCACACGCGCCGCGACGCAGCGCATCCGCAACCTCGATTTCGTCGCCGCCGCGCAGGCAGCGGGATCGACGCCCGGTCAGATCATCCGTCACGAGATCCTGCCGAACCTCGTCAGCGCGATCATCGTGATCTTCACCTTCGAACTCGGCATCGCCATTCTTGCCGAATCCAGCCTGTCGTTCCTCGGTGTCGGCATCCAGCCACCGACCCCGTCCTGGGGCCTGATGATCGCCGAGGGCAAGCAGTCGATGTTCTATCGCCCCTGGCTCGTGGTTCTGCCGGGCCTGTGCCTGTTCGCGCTGGTGATCGGCGCGAACCTTCTGGGCGACGGTCTGCGTGACGTGACCTCACCCGACGGGAGGAACTGATATGCCCATGCTCGAAATCGACAACCTCTCTGTGACGCTCGATCTGCCCGCAGGACCACTTCACGCTGTGCGCGATGTTTCACTGACGCTCGAGCGGGGCGAAAGCCTTGGGATCGTCGGTGAAAGCGGGTCGGGCAAATCCATGTCGGCGCTCGCGCTCATGCGGCTTCTGCCACGCCGGGCGCGGATGACCGCCGACGCGGTGCGCTTCGACGGAGTCGACCTCGACGGCGTGGACGACACGACCTTCGCCTCCGACTACCTCGGCCCCAAGCTGGGCATGATCTTCCAGGAGCCCATGACCTCGCTCAACCCGGTCTACCGGATCGGACGGCAGCTGACCGAGGCAAGTGTCCGGGGCGGCAAGCTTTCCGCATCAGCCGCACGCAGCAGGGCGGTGGAACTGCTTGATCGGGTCGGCATCCCCGAACCCGAGGCGCGCATGACCCAGTACCCCCACCAGCTTTCGGGCGGTCAGCGCCAGCGCGTGATGATCGCGATGGCCCTGATGATGGAGCCCGACCTGCTTATCGCTGACGAGCCGACCACAGCGCTCGATGTGACGGTGCAGGCGCAGATCATGGAACTGCTTGAAGACCTGCGTCGCGAGATGGGAATGGGCATGATCCTGATCACCCACGACCTTGCCGTGGTTGCCCGCAATGTTGACCGCGTCGCGGTGATGTATGGCGGCGAGGTGGTCGAGGCCGGTGGCGGAGCGCGGGTTCTACACGGCCCGCGCCACCCTTATACGCGGGCGTTGCTGGGCGCGATCCCCCGCACCGACGGCCCGGTACGCAAACTCGAGGCGATCCCCGGAACGGTGCCGTCGCTATACGCCCGCCCCGATGCCTGCATCTTTGCCCCGCGCTGCGCCCAAGCGCGCCCGGAATGCCGACGCGACCGCCCGCCGGTGAGGGGCGATGCGGATCACTGGCGTCGCTGTGTTCTGGCCGACGCCGATCTGCGCGCACTTGAACAGTCGCCCGAGGTGATCGCGCACAATACGGCCCGATCTGACGAAATCGCGCTTGAGGCACGAGGTGTGACGCGCGTCTTTCAGAGCCGGAAGGGGCTGTTCGGTCCGCAATACGAAATCCGCGCTGTTGATGATGTGGACCTGAGCGTCGCGCGCGGCGAGATCCTTGCGCTGGTCGGAGAAAGCGGATCGGGCAAATCCACCCTCGCGCGGATGTTGCTGGGGCTCGACACGCCGACATCTGGACAGATCCTGCTCGATGGAGAAGAGATTTCACGCATGGCGCCGATGGACCGTGCGGGCCGGGTGCAACCGATCTTTCAGGACCCGTATTCGTCGCTCAACCCCCGCCGTACCCTGGCCGAGATCATCGCCCGGCCGCTGGCCCTGCGCCACGATGGTGATGCGCGGTTTCGTCTGTCGAAGGCGCGCGAGATGATGGAACTGGTGCGTCTGCCGGACCGACTGCTGCATTCTTATCCCTCGCAGCTTTCGGGCGGACAACGACAGCGTGTCGCCATTGCCCGCGCACTGGTGACCGATCCCCGGATGCTGGTCTGTGACGAGCCGACCTCGGCGCTCGATGTGAGCGTGCAGGCGCAGATCCTCAACCTGCTGAGCCAGCTGCAACGCGACCTGGGCCTGACTTGCCTGCTGATCACCCACGATATGGCAGTGGTCCACCAGATCGCCGACCGCGTCGCAGTGATGCTGGACGGCAAGCTGATCGAGACAGGTCCGGCCGAAGACGTCATGACCCGGCCCGAAACGGACTACACCCGGCGCCTTCTCGCGGCCGCGCCGCGGTTCGAACATCACGACTTCGCGGCCGAGGATGCGACGGCATGAAGGACGACCATATCATGGACCTGACGCCAGACACGCTGTTTTCGGATTCAGCACTCTGGCAATCGTGGCTCGATGTCGAAGCGGCGCTGGCGCGGGCGCAGGCCGGAATCGGGATGATCCCCGCTTGGGCCGCAAAGGATATCACTCGACATGCCCGTATCGACGCGATTGGAGAAGACCGTCTGCGCGCCTCAATCGCGCAGACAATGGCACCGATCCTGTCGCTGACCCGGTGCCTTGCCGAAGATGCCGGCGAGGCGGGGCGCTATGTCCATTGGGGCGCGACCACGCAGAACGTCATGCAGACCGGGAGGCTGCTTTTGATCCGTAGGGCGCGCAGAGCCATGAACGAGGAACTGGAACGGATCTTCATCCGACTTGCCGATCTCGCACGCGAATATGCGGATACACCCATGGCAGGGCGCACCAATCGGCGCCACGCTGTGCCGATAACCTTCGGTTTCAAGATCGCTGGCTGGATCGAGGAATTGGCACGCGCGGTGGACCGGCTCGACGATGCGGGGCGGCGCACGTTCTGCCTTCCGTTCGGCGGCGCGGTCGGCGCCTTTCACGGCTACGGTGAAGATGGACCCGCATTGATGGCAGCCTTGGCGGAAGAACTCGACCTGATCGAGCTTGCCGTGCCGGGCCGTACGGTGAATGACGTCTTCGTCGAATACGTTCTGCAACTTGGCATGTTCGGCATGACGGTCGAGCGGATCGCCCGCGAAATCTACACGCTTATGACCGAAGAAATCGGTGAGTTGAGCGAGCGTCTTGATACGGGTGTTGTCGGAAGTTCCACCATGCCGCACAAGGTCAATCCCAAGCATGTAGTCCGCTTGCAGGCCCAATGCGCTCGCCTGAGGGCCCAGGTTGCTCCGGCTCTCGAGTCCGGGCTTTCAAGTCACGAGGGCGATGCGGCGGCAAACCATCTTTTGTCCGCGATTCTCGATACCGCATTGCCGCTGGGCTGGACGATTGCGAAGGATCTTGATCGGCTGCTGAATCGGCTCGAAGCAAACCCCGCTCGCATGCGTGAAAACCTGATGCGTTCGGGCGGCCTGGTGGCAACCGAACGGCTGATGATGGAGTTGGCGTCTGTCACCGGGCGGTCGCGCGCGCACGACCTGGTGCATCAAGCGGTCGAGGACGTTGCTGCTGCCGGCGCAGATTTGGAAACGAAACTGCTGGACGTGCCAGAGGTGCGCGCACTTGGCGAAAGTGCTGTGCGCGCCCTTCTCGACCCAGCAAGCTACACCGGGCAAAGCGCCGCCATAGCGCACCGGCTGGCAGACTCCGCCGCACAGCGAGCGAATATACTCAAGCGCTGATATGTCAGATCAGTTCCAGCATCTCCGCCGCCGCCGGGTCGGCAGCGCGCCGCGCCTCGATGACCTCGCTGATGGCGTCCAGGAACGCAGTGGCCAGAGGTGCCCGCGGTCCCGGCGCGTGGATCGCTGCATATGTCACCGGCGGCGTGTCGACGAGCGGACGCAGCACCGCCTCGTCACCCGGCAGCAATTCGACCGACGCGCGGTCTGTCAACGTAATTCCCAGTTGGTCGCGGACCAGTTGCAGCGCGACGATGCTTGAACTCGTCTCGACCGCGACCAAGGGTTTGTGGCCGACGATCCCCAGCAGCTGATCCAGGCGGTCGCGCCAGCGCTGGCCCGGGCGCAGCGAAACGAACCGCTCGCCCGCGATATCCTCGACCGTCAGCGATGCTTTCGCCGCCAGCCGATGGCTCCTCGGCATCAAAACTTCGGTTCCAACCTCGAGCAGCGGTTCGACATCGACCTCCAGGATCGCGTTTTCGACCGGCAGCGAAATCAGGCCAAGGTTGTAGCCACGCGCGGCAACCTTGCTTTCAATGTCGAAGCGGGTCTCGACATTGAGCGAGCACTGCATCGACCATCCACCGGATTGCATCAGCGCCAACGCTGGCGATACGAGCGTCCTCGCAAGTGGCGCGGCCGTCACCAATGACAGGCGGCGATGCGAGCGATTGCGAATGTCGGCGGCAAGTGTCGGGATCTCGTCCAGCCCGTCCAGCGTCTGAACCAAGCGCCGGTAAAAGATGTCTCCGTCATCGGTCAGGACCAACTGTCGCTTTTCCCGGCTGAACAGCTTGATGCCAAGCTCTGACTCGAGCAGGGACAGTAAACGACTGGCGGCGGATGCCGAAACGCTGAGGCGCTCTGACGCTTCGGCCAACGAGCCACTTAGAACGATCTGTCGAAATAGCTGGAGCGCCTTCAAATTCATCTGAGGACGCGCAACATCGGTGGCTTGCCACGTTCCACGGTCGGGTCCACGGATGGCGTAGTGCCCAAGAATGACAGGCCCGGCGCGTTGCAACCGCTATTCAGTGATACCTCTGACATCGCTATTATTGTATCCACTATCGTCGATTATATTGTGCGCGATCTGCTCCAGAGCGGCAAGACCGCGCCGTTTTTCATTATTACGAACGACCATCTTGGTTTTCGGTGTTTTCTCGTTAACAGGCCTGAGGTTGCCGGTTCATTGATCTGGGCGTAGGCGGTGTCTATGTCTATGCAGACCTTGAAAATCAGCCACAAGCGCCACCGTTTTCCGCCTCAAGTCATCGCTCATGGTGCCTGGCTCCAGTTGCGGTGCGTCTTGAAGCTGCGTGAGGTCGAAGAGCTGATGCTGGAACGTGGCGTGAATGGTTCGTATGAAACGATCCGGCGCTGGAGCCGCAAGCATCGCCTGATCGATACAGTCATCCGTCCGAATGGAGAAATGTGCCGCCCTCTCCTTAAGCTATATGTGCGTTTGGCAAATCAGTCGCCTGCCGCAAATGTCCTAGGTCCCGCAGCACACGCTTAACATCTGCGTGCATGGAATGCCCTTCGTCAGGCAAGACAAACCGGAAGCCGGCCCGAATCCGTCAGAGGCCCCCCCAATGCCCCTCTTCCATCAGTCACACAGCCCGAAGGACACTTCACAGGACGTGGTCGTCTCCAGCAGACGCGTTCAGCATTGAACCGATGACAGAAGAAGAATTTGAACCTTGAAGACACTGTCAGTTCCAACGGCCACCCCGCACAACCTTGAGCGTGTTACCCCTCGGCAATAACCCCGGCATCCTCAAGCTGCTCTCTGTCGGGAAGTTCCCTTAAGCTTTCCAATCCGAACGCAACCAGAAACGCGTCCGTCGTGACGAAGGTATAGGGGGCGCCGCGTCGTGGCGACCGTGGGCCCGTCCCGATCAGCCCCTGTGCGTGCAACCGGCCGATCAGGTCGCGGCTGATCTCCTTGCCGAAGATGTCCTTGAGCCCGTCGCGGGTGATCGGCTGGTGGTAGGCAATCGCCGCGAGGACAGCGACGTCGAACTCGTTCAGGTCCAATTGCTGATCACTGACATCCGCCGCGGCCCGGATCGCGGGCGCGTAGACGCCTCGTGTCCGGAACATCCAGCCGCCAGCCACCTGGACCAATTCGAAGGCGCGGCCGTGCAGATCGGCGGCGAGATCCTCGACCAGAAGGTCAACCGACGCCCCTTGCCCCACCACGCGCGTCAGGTCCTCGCGCGCGACTGGCGAGGCGGAGGCAAAAAGCACCGCCTCGATCCGGCGCATCCATTCACGCCAGCGCAGCTCGGGCGGAAGGTCAGGTAACTCGCGGTCAAACTCGATTTCAGAGCGATCCTTCGCCATCCCTACACCCCGTAGAGCCGAAAAGTGTCGCGGCTGGTCAATTCGCGTATCGCGCCGAGGTCCACCAATCGGTCACAGAGTCTCCGCGCCGCCCTGTCGGGCAAAGGCAGCGCTGCGGGCGCAACAGCATCGCGGGTCAGGAACATCTCGACCGCGTCCCCCGCCCCCTTGGCCCGCAGTTTCGGCGCAACCGTTTTCAAATGCGCTGTGCGACGCACAAGATCGGCAGCCAGGCGCACGGCCTCGATGGCCGATGCGGTGACTGCACGGTGACAGGCGAGGCGCAGGTCGTCTCCACGCTTTCGCAGGTCGGCGCGCGTCAGACCCGCGGCCAGGAGCGGGACAATGTAATCCCAGCCAAGCGCCTGAGCCAATGCGACATCCGCCAGAACGAGCGCCGAAACGTCCGCACGCGGAGCCTCCGTCTGTACTGCCGCCAGAACCGTCGATGCGCGAGTCACCGGCCCGCCTTGCCCCACGTCGAGCCAACCCGCGATCCGCGTCGCATCCAGACTGGGTAACTCACGGCTGAGTGCCTTGATCGAAACCGGCCGCTCCACCGCGCGCCGCCAGACCAAATAGGTTTCCCCTGCTGGACCGGGCAGGTCGCCGGGGCGCAACAGGTGTACTGCGTCGCGCAACTCCCTGGCACCTTCCGGTCGCCCCGAATACGCGACACAAGCCTCCGCCGCGCACAGCGCCAACCGCTCTCGCAACAAGGAATGGGGGACATCCGCCTGCCCCAGCACGACATGCAGGTGAGCAAGCGCTGCGCCCGACAGAAACGCCACACCTTCAAGAGTTTCGACGCGGCCTGAGGTGACCCAAGAGGGTATCCGGGGTATCGTTTCAAAGTCGCGGATGAGGGGATCTCGGGCGAATGTCATAAAGAGACACTACCCCATGGCGGCGGTTACTTCCAATATTTTTCACCAAAACCGCCCCACTCAGTCACTCAAAGCCATGTCCAATAAATTTGCCTCATCGGAGGTGAAAAGATATGTTTGAAATCAGTTCAATTTCATTGCTGGAGTCACTGGAAAATGCCCTCAGAGACCAGGAAATCAACTTCAACGCCCTCTGGTTCATCAGAACCTGCTCAGGGTGACGAGACAGATCAAGAAAAATCTGATGCGCTCGCCCTGCCCTCCCATGTCGCCGGTTCCGGCACCCTTGATCGGCTTGTCGACACCGCTCGCGATTACGCGCGCGCTGCTGCTTCGGACAATACGCTGAAGGCCTATGGGAAGGACTGGGCACATTTTGCACGCTGGTGTCGGATGAAGGGCGCCGAGCCCATGCCGCCTTCGTCCGAAATGATCGGTCTCTACCTCGCGGACCTGGCCTCCGGGTCAGGCGCCTCCCCTGCCCTCTCCGTCAGTACAATCGACCGCCGCCTCTCGGGCCTCGCCTGGAACTACGCTCAGCGAGGATTCTCCCTTGATCGCAAGAACCGACACATCGCCACGGTGCTGGCCGGGATCAAGCGCAAACATGCGCGACCGCCGGTGCAGAAGGAAGCGATCCTGACCGAAGACATCCGCGCGATGGTGGCCACCCTGCCCTTCGACCTGCGCGGGCTACGGGATCGCGCGATCCTGCTGCTGGGATATGCTGGCGGGCTGCGCCGCTCCGAAATCATCAGCCTCGATTGCGGGAAGGACGACACACCGGACTCGGGTGGCTGGATCGAGATCATGGAGCAAGGCACCCTGCTTACCCTCAATGCCAAGACCGGCTGGCGCGAGGTCGAGATCGGTCGCGGCTCCAAGGACCAAACCTGCCCCGTGCACGCGCTTGAGCAATGGCTGCATTTTGCCAGGATCGACTTTGGCCCGATCTTCGTGGGCACATCGCGGGACGGCAAACGCGCATCCGGGACGAGGCTGAACGATAAGCACGTTGCGCGCCTGATCAAGCGCACGGTCCTGGACGCGGGAATTCGATCCGACCTGCCCGAGAAAGACCGCCTCGCGCTGTTTTCCGGGCACAGCCTGCGCGCTGGTCTCGCGAGTTCGGCAGAAGTCGACGAACGCTACGTCCAGAAACAGCTGGGGCATGCCTCAGCCGAAATGACCCGCCGCTACCAGCGCCGCCGCGACCGGTTCCGAGTGAACCTGACCAAGGCGGCAGGACTATGATGCCTCAGATCAACGAGACGAGGACGCAACAGATCATCATGTTCAGCGAGGCGTTTACGGTGTTTCACGGCGGGATCAAATTGCTGGGTTTTCAGCAAGATCCTAAAAAACCTTGCAGTTAAAGGCGACGTAAATCACCGCTTTCTCAAACGACTTCAACACCTTGGAAGTTGTTGAAACCGGACTGACATAGCGCAGCATGGACATCAGCGGTGTGATGCCGGCCTCGCCGGACAACATGACAATGCGCTTGCTGGGCCTGGTGGAGATCAGGTCGAAATTCCGCCGGTGTTGATTTGAACCCCCTACCGGCTCACTTCTGGGTGCAAATCAACAGTCAGCATGTCTAACGCCTCAAATAGGTACAGACACAGCTCCAAACGGTTCGACTTGGCCCATGCGTTGGTTCGATTTCAGTTCCATCTCGCGAACGCCACTGGCGTCGAAGTGTTCAGCTTCGACGTCGGAAAAACCGCTCAATTCCAAATGCTTGCAAGCTATGAACCAAATCGGCGCAGTCATCAGGTGCGGAGAATACCGGCCCTGAGAGACCGCTCCCGGGGCTCTTGGCGCCGGGGGCAGTGCTCAGCCCCTCCCACATAACCCTCGAAAACAACGCAAAAATCTGCCCGCGGCCGGATCGGGAGAACGTTTTCGCGGGGGCAGGTGGCGGAGGGAACGGGCCCCCCATCGAACCTTCTCCACCCCCTAAGGTATTGTAAATTAGATTTACCCCCTATTTTCTACCCGGATTTCGCAGTCGGCTAAGCGTCACAGGGGTCATTCCCAAGAAGGATGATATCTGACTGTGATTGAACAGGGTTTCATGATCAGGATAACGGCTGCGAAACCACTCAAGCCTCTCCTTGGCCTTGAGTGCGGCGAGGCTCCATTCCCGACTTGTCTTGCGCGCCAGTTCGGCACGCAGGATGGCATTGGCCCAATCCTCGATGGCTGGAAACCCGCGCATCAGGTCCAGCAGAACCGTGGCGTCCACTGAGGCGGCGTGTCCGTCCGTCTCTGCCCTCAGGCTGACAAGGGACGTGGCCCCGGCCGTGCGCGCCAGATTGGGCGTGATCACGCACGGCCCGACGAAAAAGCCAACACACACTTCGCGCCCTTCAGCGTCACCGATCAGACTGACCATCTTCCCGGACAACAGGATGTATTCCTTGTCATCCGGATCACCCTGTCGCGCGAGGTGCTGGGCCTTCGCGATAGTTCTGGCCTCGAACGCTCTGGCCAATGCGTGAGCATCGGCAGTCGCCAAGTCACCGAAAATCCGCCGGTCCCGTTCAAAGCTGCTAACGCTCTGCATGTCTGACGCTCCGTTAACAAAAGACAATGCCTCGCAAGCAAGGTGCCCCTAACAAACACTCATATCCCAAACGCGACAGGAGTTCTTCACATGAAAATCGGGCACAACGGCAAGGCTGCAATCCTATTCGGACTGAGCGCCATGATCATTTATCTCCTGATGGTGCTGGGAACGCTCAGACACCTGAGCGATCTCGCAATGGTGCATCCGTTCGATCTGCGGCCCACAGGGTACTCACAGGCCGCTGCGTCAGGTCTGTTGGAAACGCTCGGCGAGGCCGGACGCCAATATTATCTCACTCGGCAAATTCCTCTGGACACGCTCTACCCGGCATTGCTGGCGCTGACCCTGATATCGACGCTGAGATGGCGTGCCGCGAGGTTTGGGCCGACACTGATGACCCGGATCGGCGGACCTTTGGCAATCCTGGCTGCGGCCTTCGACTATCTCGAAAACCTCGGGATCATCTTCATGCTATTGGCCGGAGCCGGATCGCACCCTACGCTGATACACGCGGCAAGCATGGCGTCCATTCTGAAATCCGCTTTTACGACCGTTGCCATACTCGCCGTCATCGCAACGCTGGTACCGATCTTGTTTCAGCGATTTTTCGTCAGCGTCCGATGAAATCCGTGCGCCGCTCGAGCAGGCTCTCGTAAAGGAAATCGACGAAGAGCCGGACCCGTTGCACACGGCGCAGATCGCCATGCATCAGCACCCATGTCGAGCGGCTTTGGTCAATGTCGGTGCCCGGCACTCGCTGCAACTCGGGAAAGACGCTTTGAACCCAAGCCGCGAGAAAGGTCATCCCGGCCCCGGCGCGGGCAAGATGCAGGTGCATGGCTGGATCAGGGATGGCATGGCGCACGGTCGCGCACGGAAAGGGTGACGCGGCGATCATCGCCTGCAATTCCGGCACCTCGCCGTAGCCTAGCCAGGTCAGACCCTCGCCGCGTGGACTGGCGTCGTGCAGATGCCTGTCGATGTAGTCGCGTGACGCAAAAACCCCAATCGAGAGCGGGAACAGCTTGCGCCCCACGGCATCGCCGGAAAGCTCGCGCACATGGCGTATCGACACGTCGGTTTCCAGCTTTTCAATCGAGTCGATGGCGTAGGACAGGTTCATGTGGATGTGGATGTCCGGATAAAGCGACAAGAACTCGCCGAGAACCGGCGCCAGCAGGAAATGCGCCGTCATCGGATCGACAGACAGACGTATGCGACCCACCGCCTCGCTGTCGAGCCCGCGAACGGCATTGAAGCCCTGGCGTAAGGACGCTTCGGCTTCGAGCGCCTGTGGCAGCAGCTTGCGACCTGCCGCCGACAGTTCCAGCCCGCCCGCACTGCGCCGGAACAACTGCACACCAAGCTGCGCCTCAAGCGCTTCGACTTGTCTGCGCACGGTCGCGTGGGTGCCGTCCAACTGCTCGGCAGCCCCGCGCAGCGAACCCGCCCGCGCAACAGCCAGAAAGGCCGGAAGAGATTTCCAATCCACCATGCGGAGCGATTATGAACCACAGCGGCGCATAAATTGCAATATTTGGAAGGGAATCGGTCCGTTAGATAGAGGGCAATCGAACCAAAAGGAGATCACCATGACTACAACACTCTCTGCCTGGAGCATCAATCACTACGGCACCCCCGAGGTGCTGAACCCGGTGACCCGTCCCATGCCGGCACCCGGTCCCACCGAGATCCTGATCCGTATCCGCGCCTCGGCCGTGACGCGCGCCGATGGCATGATGAGGGCCGGCCAGCCCCGCTTTGCACGGCTATTCCTTGGCTTGCGCCGCCCGCGTCAAAACCTTTCGGGCACTGGGCTCTCGGGCGAGGTGATCGCCGTTGGCGATAATGTAAACCGGTTTGCCGTAGGCGACGCCGTCTTCGGCGAGGCGGGATTGAAATTCGGGGCAAATGCCAGCCACATCTGCCTCAATGAGTCCGGCGTGCTAATGAAAAAGCCGGCTGCACTGTCGCACGAAGAAGCCGCGATCATATGTGACGGGCCGCTGACCTCGCTGAACTTCCTGCGAGAGGTGGCCGAATTGCGCGCAGGGCAAAAGGTTTTGATCCTTGGCGCCTCGGGCAGCCTCGGAAGTGCTGCGGTGCAGATCGCCGCTGCAATGGGGGCCGAGGTCACGGGCACCTGCAGCGCCCGCAACGCCGACATGGTGGCCGCCCTCGGGGCCGGCAGGGTCATCGACTACACGCAGCAGGACTTCACCAAGAGAGCCGAGCGGTATGACGTGATCTACGACACGCTGGGTGTTTCGTCCTTCGCCAAGGCCAAGGGCAGCTTAACCCGCTCCGGCCGATACGTCTGCCCGGTGCTGGGCCTCGGCCTGCTCGGCGCGATGATGCGAACCGCGATTTCTGGCACGCGCAAGGCACGCTTCTCGGCGACAGGTATGCTCAAGCCGGACGTTCTGAGGCCGATGCTCGCCACCCTCGTCGAGATGATCGAGGACGGCAAGCTGGTCCCTGTCATCGACCGGGTCTACCCATTGGGCGACCTGATCGAAGCGCACCTCCACATGGAGACGGGTCACAAGCGCGGCAATGTAGTCGTAGTGTAAGCGCGCGCCATGCAGTCAGTTTAACCACCAATTCAACCGGAGAGATAACCATGAAAATGAATTACTTCGTCGTCGGAACGAACGACATGCGCGCATCGAAGGCCTTCTACGACGGACTTTTCGCGGGCGCGGGTCTTCAGACCATGTCGCCGTCGGACCGCATGACCTACTGGCTCGGCGAGGACTTTGCCTTCGCAATCGCGACACCCTTCGATGAGGCGCCGGCAACCAACGGGAATGGCACGATGGTTGGCTTTTCTGTCGGAGCAAAAGAAGACGTTGAAAGGATGCACGGTCTGGCCCTTGAATTGGGCGGCACCTGCGAGGGTGCACCGGGTCAGCGTGGTCCGAAATTCTCGGCCTATGTGAGAGACCTTGATGGCAACTAGCTGTGTCTGTCTGCCTAGGGAATAAACGCCCGATACATTGGTCGGTCCGCCATCCTCGAGGCACATGATGCACCGTCTTGCTGGCTATTTACTCTGGGTGAAACGCGACTCAGCACTCTAGGCGGAATGCGACACAGCCAAGCCTTTAACAATGCTGGGCGAATTATGCTATTCTCATGAGTATGCGCTCTTTCGTGGACCGAACGTCAACCAATCGGATTTCAGCCAAGTGGACAAGCTGTCTGTCATGCACGCCTTTCGCCGCATCGTCGAACGCGGCAACTTCGCGCGTGCGGCGGAGGATCTTGGCGTGTCACCCGCGCTTCTGAGCCGCGAGGTCAAGCTGCTCGAGAAAAGCCTCGGGACCACGCTGCTGACGCGCACGACGCGGTCCATGTCGCTCACTGATGCCGGGCGGCTCTACTACGAAGAGGCGAGCGGCATCCTTGATGCAGTGGCCGGGGTCGAGACGCGGATCCGCGACGGCGCTGGGGCGGTACGGGGGCATCTCAATGTCAACGCCTCCAGCTCGTTCGGGCAGACGGTCATCGCGCCGATCCTGACCGGGTTTCTCGAGGCCTATCCCGATCTGCGCCTCACGCTGTCGATGGACGACCGGGTGCTGGACATGGTCGAGGGCGGGTTCGACGTCTCGATCCGCATCCGGCCCGCGATGCCGGACTCGGCGCTGGTGGCGCGCAGGATCGGGACCATGCAGCAACGGATCTTCGCAGCACCCGCCTATCTGGAAAGGGCGGGCGTGCCGGTTGTCCCGCAGGACATCGCCCGGCACAGGGTGATCGGCTTCCTGCTTGCGGACCACTTGACCTCATGGGCGCTGACTGGCCCTTCCGGCACGGTCAAGATCGATCTCGATCCGCCGGTTCGTGTCGGCAACAGCCTCGTCCTGCGCGACCTTCTGATCGCGGGCCAGGGCATCGGCACCTTGCCGGACTTCGTCTCGAACGAGGCCGAGGCGCGGGGCGCGCTGGTGCGCGTTCTGCCCGACTGGGAGCTTCCCGCGCCGGAAATCTTCGCCGTGACGGCCTCGCGGCTGGGGATGGACGCGAAGGTTACGGCCTTCCTAGACCACCTGCGCGCGACGCTCCGGTCCTGACATTCTTCAACCTGCGTAAAGAATGAAGTGACAGTCGGCGGGTTATTCCAGCCCGCTTGATCCCCGATCCTCTCAGGCATCGAAACCTGAAACTCCGAGAGGATCCCATGACCCGCGTTCTTGTTCTTTACTATTCCAGCTATGGCCATGTTCGTGCCCTTGCGCAGGCCGAAGTCGAAGGCGCACGCAGCGTGCCAGGCACCCATGTCGACCTGCGTCGCGTGCCCGAAACTGTTCCAGAGGGAATCCGACAGAAGGCTGGCTTCGTCCCAGACGACACGCCCGTTGCCGCATCGGCCGATCTGGAAGCCTACGACGCCATCATCTTCGGCACGCCGACGCTCTTCGGCATGATGGCCGGGCAGATGAAATCCTTCCTCGACCAGGCCGGCGGGCTCTGGGCGCGGAATGCGCTGGTCGGCAAGGTGGCCGCCGTCTTCGCCTCCACTGGCTCGCAGCATGGTGGACACGAGGCAACGCTGCTGTCGACCCAGATCCCGCTGCTGCATTTCGGAATGCTGATCGCGGGCATGCCCTACACCTTCGCCGGTCAGACGACGGCCGACGGCATCGTCGGCGGTGCGCCCTATGGCGCGGGCACCATCGCCGGGGCCGATGGCTCACGCGCGCCCACCGAGACCGACCTCGCCGGCGCGCGCTTCCAGGGCGCGCATGTCGCCCGGATCGCCGCGCGGCTGGCCGGAGGCAACCTGTCAGAGGAGGCCGCGTGATGGCTTCCCTCACCGTCGACTTCTTCCACGACGTAGTCTGTTGCTGGTGCTTCAACATCTCGTCGCGGATGCGGGGGCTTGCCGCCGAGTTCGACCTCGACATCCGGCACCGAACCTTCGTCCTGCAAGCCAGCCGCGCCGAGATGGCCTCCCGCTGGGGCATGCTGGAGGACGCCCGCGAGACCATCCTCGGGCACTGGGCGGCGTGCCGGAAAGTCAGCGACCGGCCGGAGCTCGTCGATATCGACGCGATGCGCGCCGCCCCGTTCGATTATCCCCACGGCATGACCGCGGCGCAGGGGTGCAAGGCCGCGGAGCGGCTCGGCGGGCAGGCCGCCCACTGGGACATGTTCGACCGCTTGCAGTGCGCACATCTGACCGAGGCGCGGAACATTGCGGATCCCGAGGTCGTGCTTCACGCCGCGCGCGAGCTTGGCTTTGAAGCCGCAGTCTTCGCAGAGGTCTTCGAAGACCCGGAAACCCTTCGTGCCATCGAGACCGACCGGGAACACGCCCGCGCCCTCCAGGTCCGTTCCATTCCAACCCTCATCGTCTGCGAGACCGGCACTCGGCTCGTCAATGGACCGCGTGAGGATCTGGCCGCGCAACTGCGCGCCGCCCTCCGCCTTGTCGCCAGAAAGGAAATGCCATGACCTTCTCGTTCCTCCGCACTGCAGTCCGGTACCGCCACCGCATCCCGCGCGGCGTTCCGTGCGATCTGCCGCCTCACCTGATGCGCGACATTGGCCTCGATCCCCGGCCGGACCGCCCGCGCTTGCCCCTCCATCCGCTTTGGTAAACCCCCGCCAGGAGACACAGCCATGTCCCGTACCACCGACATCCTTCTGACAGCGCTCGCCCCGGCGGTCTGGGGAAGCACCTATCTTGTCACGACCGAGGCACTCCCTGCGGGCTATCCCGTGACCCTTGCAGCACTTCGGGCCTTGCCGGCCGGACTGCTGTTGCTTGCTGTCACGCGTTGCCTGCCACCCCGTGCCTGGCTCGGTCGCGTTTTCCTGCTCGGCAGTTTCAACTTCGCGCTGTTCTGGGCGCTGTTGTTCGTGGCCGCCTACAGGCTTCCCGGCGGGGTTGCGGCCACGCTGGGATCGCTGCAGGCCATGATGGTGATCCTCATGGCGCGCGGGTGGCTCGGCACGCCGATCCGGGCGGGTGCGGTCGTCGCAGCTGCAACTGGCGTTCTGGGCGTGGCGCTTCTGCTGATCTCGCCGGGCGCCGCACTTGACCCGGTGGGTATCGCCGCCGGGCTTGGTGGTGCCGCGTCCATGGCAGCGGGCACGGTACTCAGCCGGAGATGGCAGCCGCCGGTATCCGCCCTCAGCTTCACTGCGTGGCAGCTGACTGCCGGGGGTTTGATCCTGTTTCCTCTGGCGCTAATCATTGAACCCGCGCTGCCGCCGCTCACGACGACGAACCTGGCCGGGCTTATTTGGCTCGGGCTCATCGGTGCTGCGGCCACCTATGCGCTCTGGTTCCGGGGCGTCGCCCGGATTGAGCCCAGCGCGGTCTCGATGCTGGGCATGATGAGCCCGGTGACGGCGGTGATCCTTGGCTGGGTGGTGCTGGGCCAGTCGCTGTCCCTGCTGCAGGGACTCGGCGCGGTGATCGTCCTCGGCTCGGTCTGGGCAGGTCAACGGGCGAACCGCCCGACGACGCCAACGCCGGCAAAGCCGGAGGCGAGGCCCGACCCAGCTGGCGGAACGCTCATGAACCGCATCGCTACGTTTTTGGCAACGTTCGGCGCGAATTCGCTCCAGTACGTCATGTCCGATCGCACCAAAAGGAGGCCCTGATGACCGATCCCGCGCTGGCGCCCGAGTTTGCCCGAAAAGCCCGCCTTGCCGGCCTGTTGTACCTGTTCATAATCGTCGCAGGCCTTGGGGCCGAGCTGGCCCTGCGTGGCCCATTGATCGACCTTGGCGATGCAGCAGGCACCGCGGCGGCGATACTGGCCGCCCCGGGCCAGTTCCGGCTGGCCATCGCCGCCGACCTGGTGATGGCGCTTTGTGATGCCGGGCTCGCCATACTGCTTTATCTGATCTTTCGGGCCGCGTCGCCGGGGCTTGCCCTGTCCGCGATGGTGTTCCGACTGATCCAGACCGTGCTGATCGCCGCGAACCTCATGACCCTGCAAGCCGCGTGGCTTCTGATTTCTGGCCCCAATGAGCTTGCCGATGCCAACGCGCTTGCGCTGGTGTTTCTCGATCTGCACGGTCATGGCTATGATCTCGGCCTCGTTTTCTTTGGCGTCAACAGCTTGATCATGGGTCTGCTTGTCTGGCGATCAGGTCATTTTGCGAAGGTATTCGGGGCCGGCCTGGCGATCGCCGGACTCGTCTATCTTATCGGCAGCGGCCTGCGCTTCTTCTCCCCTGAATGGTCCCAGGCATTCGTACCGGCGTATCTGCTGACGATCCTCGCCGAGACGGCGTTCTGCGTACGGCTGCTTTTTCAAAGGAACAGTCACCGAGAAAGGAATGCGGCGGCATGATCTGTCAATGGCTTGGCGCGCGAGGCCAATACTTTGGCATCAGATCCCGCTACAGGCCAATCCTGAAATCTTTTCATCCGTAATGAGGGAGCCATAACAATGTTATCTGAATCTCCGACGCTGCATATGCTGTGCGGTAAGATTGCGTCCGGGAAGTCCACCGCGGCCGCCCGGCTTGGGGCCACGCCCGGAACGGTTCTTATCGCTGAGGACGCCTGGCTCAATGCGCTCTTCGCAGATGAGCTGCATTCGCTGAAGGATTATGTGCGGTGCTCATCGAAGCTCCAAAGTGTCTTGGGGCCTCATGTGGTCGCCTTGCTGAACGCGAGTGTGTCGGTCGTCCTCGACTTCCCGGCAAACAGCGTCGCGCAACGCGCCTGGATGAGGGAGATCATCGCCGGCACTGAGGCCGCGCACCAGCTTCATGTGTTTGACGTGCCAGACGAGGTCTGCTTGGCTCGGCTGCGCGCGCGAAACGCGGCGGGAGACCACCCCTTCGCGGTGACAGAGGCACAATTCCACCAGTTTTCCAGTCACTTCGTATCGCCGACCGCTGAAGAAGGCTTTGATCTCGTGGTGCATGGCGGGGCACACGATCAGGTGTAGGAGACCCGAAAATCAGATCAGAAGCCGTGCAGAACACGCTCCTCCAAATGTAACTTGGTCGCAATCAATTTGCGCACTGCATGCCAATCATCTTGCTCGCAAGTGTTCGCGGCTTCATCGCCATTCCCCACTAGTGTTTCCTGGGCCGCTTGGTGAGGCCGGACTACCCACATGCCCGAGTCTGCTCCCGCATCACGGCGTAGTCCGCCAGCATCTCCACGACCGCCGAACCCTCAGGCAGCAGGGCCAGCTCCTCGGCCGCCCGCGCCTGAAACTCACTGCTGTACTCGACGACAGGTGAACACGCCCCGGCCCGCTACCGTCAGAAATGCCTGTCGCGCAGCCGCTCAGCAAGCTCGTTGCGATCGCGAGGGCGGCGAGCCGCAGCCTCAAGCATCCGGCGTCGGACGTCATTGATCTTCTCCGTTGTCTCAAGGCGTTCGGCGAGGCGTCCCGCTCGCTCGCCGGATCCGCGAAGCGAAATCAGGAACAGGACCGCGGCGAGGACGATGGCGCCGTAGCGCAGCGCCGCTCGCATCCATGGGCTCGCGGCGATCCCGGTGAGCAGCCCGGCGATCATCGCCGCCCTCGCTTCCAATCGTCGAGCCGCGCGTAGATCGTGATCGCGATGCCACCGAGCGCCACTGCAATGAACACACAGCGCAGGGTGTCGAGATACGGCACAAGCGGCAGGATTGTGGATTGGGTCTCCGCCAGGACGCTCTGCGCCACCTCGTCCCCGGCCCCGCCTAGCGTCGCCATACTGGCCGCCCCGCCGCTCTTCATGGTGCGGCCGTCGAAAACTGTCAGGGTGTGGCGATGTAATCTGCGGAAACGTATCCCGAAACAGCCGGAGCATCCGTAAGTGAGACCCGACACCAGAGTTGGGATGCTTCGGTTACACAATCCCGTCGGATCAATTCAGTACCGTCTGGCAAGCCCACAATCACCCTGAAGCCAAGCCCTGGTCCCGCTCGAAGCTTCAGCATCTCATCTGGCCCTGCACCCCGAACCACTGTGCGATCCCCGGCAAGCGGTCCACATCCGGCAATCATCGTAAGTGTGATCAATGCGCTCAGTGCTGCGATCTTCATGACTTGTGGCCCACCATTTCCCCTTCCCTTCTGCCTCAGTGGACTGCGTATGACAACCGATCGCATCACAGAGTCCGCAGTTTGGCGATCCCATGGTCGATCCTTGCAATCAGGTTTCTGACAGTCGAAACATGCCATCGGCCTCCTCGGCGGGTACGAATGCCCTTTGCGTTGAGCTCTGTTGCAATAGCTCGCAGCGAAGTGCGTCCCTGCTCACGGATATCCCGGAGAAGGGGAACAAGGCTTTCTGCAAAGGCATCAACATTGTCGTAGACAGTCTTCCGGAGCGCCTGACCATCCTGCCCTGCCCGTCTGAGCGCCGCAGCCCCATTCGGGTTGCCCAGTTTGACCCCGCGCGCCTTGGCCGCCGCCAGCGCCTCCTTGGTCCGCCTGGAGATCGCCTCGCGCTCCTGCTGTGCGACCAGCGCCATGATGCCGACAGTCAGATCGTTGGCCTCGGGCATGTCCACCGCGAGGAAGCGGACGCCGCTGGCTTGCAGAGTGAGCAGGAAGGCGGCATTGCGGGATAGACGGTCGAGCTTGGCAATCACCAACGTCGCGCCGGTCAGCCGGGCCAATTGCAGCGCCTTCTCCAGTTCCGGCCGGTCGTTCTTGCGGCCGCTTTCAATTTCCGTGAAGCGCGCAAGGATCGTCGCGCTCTTGGCATCGGCGTAATCCTCGATGGCCTTTCTCTGAGCTTCCAACCCGAGCCCCGATCTGCCCTGCCGGGCCGTCGAGACCCGTTCATAGGCAACCAGCTTCGGATTTGGGGCAGCAGTCCTGACCATGTACACACCTGCGCAACGTTCGTTTGGCAGTTCTGTACGGTGACAGCGGCGCCCTAGTCCACTGATATCAATTGGTTTCTTTGTCCTCGGATGCGTTCACGAGCCGGATCGCCGACTTGTCCGTGCCATCCGATCCGCGCTTCGGCATTTCCGGTGGACCAATGACAATGCGCCTGATCGTCGGTATCGTGCTGGCAGCAGCCGTATCGGCCAATGCCGTCCGCGTGCGCGCCACCGGTGTCAGCCCCAACTCGGACATGTACCGGCCCATCAACTCCATCTGTTTGTTGGCCACCGTCAGCCAGGGCGACTGCTGGACATAGCCGCTCGGTGTCTTCAGCAAGGTTGGTGTTTCGGCGAGCCTTTCCTCCGCCTCCACCCAGCGGGCGTAGGCCACGCAATAGGCCGCCAGTGCCGCGCGATCCGCCAGGGTCAGGATACCGGCGTCGTGCAGCGGTGTCGCCAGCCTGCGCCATTCCTTGCGCGCCACATCGTTCAGGTGGTTCGGGCATCGCGGAAGCGCAGACAGGGGTGTTGCGGCCAGCGTTCCTGACTTCGGCATGGGTTTGCGGCCTCTCATCACAGCCTCCCATTCGGGACAGGCAGGGCTCGTTGGGCAAACCGGTCGCGGTCTTTCACCACCGTTTCGATCAGGGCCTTCGTGACCTCCAGGTAATCGAGCAGTTCATCGTCGCTCATCTCCGACAGGTTGGTTGGCTGCGGCTCAGGCTGAGGTGCGACATGGTGCAATTCGTTTGTCTCGCGCCAGCCTGCTTGCGTCTTGAGATAGAAGATCGACGATACGGTGTCGCCTGCCCGCGCGCGCTGCAGCAATCCGTTGGCCACATGGGCAATCGCCTTGGCCTTGCCCCTTTTGTAGCGTGCAAGAACCTCCTCGTCGCGCTCGCAGATGGCCCGGAACGTGTTGCGCGCGATCCCGAAGTAATCCGCGATCTGGTCCTGATTCAGCAAGGCCGCAAGTGTCTCCACCTCGCGCACCTGATCCTCGGTCAGGGTGATCGGTGGACGGGCCATCATTCCGCCTCCCGCATACGAACCATTGCAGACAAGTCCCCGAAGACCGACATCCAGTGTTGCACGTTGCCCTCCCTCACGCCCGATCAAAAATGGCAAACGGATCGTCGTCATCTGAACACCCTGCCCCTGACACCCGCGTTCGCGAAGAAGGGGTCAGCCCGAACTCGGCGGCGTAGCGCACCATGTCGGCCATCGCCTTGTTGGCCGCGCCGACCAACGGGTTCTGGATCGCATTGCCCGCCTTCGTCCGGATGATCAGCCCATGGGTAATCGCGTCCTTCTCGGCCATGCGCGCCAGTGCCGTTTCCGCAGACACCCAGCGCCCGTAGGCCTGGCAATAGGCGGCCAGCGCCCCGCGATCGAGATTGGTCAGGATGCCGAGATTGAGGGTTTCCTCGATCACTCGGTCCCATTCCAGTTGTGCCGCAGGCGTCAGATGATGCGGCACATCGGGTCGTGCGATCTCCGGGCGTGGCTCATGCGCATTCAGCCGGTGCTTGCGCGCCGTGCCGGACAGCAGTTTCAATTGCGTGGGTTTGGTCTTTGGTCCGCGTCGCGCCATCACTCACCCGCCTTTGCCCCCCGGTTGGAATCATGGCCATGCGTGCACATGCCGGGGCGACCGGTTAGGGCATTGATTTTCCCAGAGATTGACCCGCTCCCCGGGGTTCCGGTCCGGCCAAGATGCTCGAACACCCTGCGCACCCAGTAGCTGCGGGCCAGGCACAGAACCGTGAAGCCAAGAGCCAATTTGAGGTTCTGCGTAAGCGTGGACTGCAGGCCAACCGCCGGGAACAGGACCACCTGCATTCCCAACGACAGCAGGAACCCCGCGGCCACGCTTGTCGCGGTTTCCATGAACGACATCGTGCGGGTCTGGCTCATGCCGGCACTCCCACCTTCTGACGCTCCTGCGTGACCTCTGCAAAGCTGCGTCCATCGCCCTCGAGAACAGCGGCCTTGCCGGAGAAGGCCTGCCAGCGCAGCACAGCCACGTCGACATAGGCCGGGTCCAACTCCATGGCGTAACAGGCGCGTCCCGTGCTCTCGGAAGCAATCAGGGTGGTGCCCGATCCGCAGAAGGGTTCGTAGACGACCTGACCGGGGCTGGAGTTGTTCAGCATTGGGCGGCGCATACATTCCACCGGCTTCTGCGTGCCGTGCACCGTCTGGGCGTCCTGGTCCCGGCTGGGGATCGACCAGAGCGTCGATTGCTTGCGATCGCCCGACCAGTGCCCCTTGCCGGTATTCCTATGTGTCGAACCGATACAGTTTCCTGTTTCTTGATCACCGCAATGTTTGGGGCTGTCAGGAAACGGCTCCTTTGCATCCTTTTGCCCCGGCATAGAGGTGAACCCTCACTCAGTCAGAATGACGCAAGTTGAGGTGCGGATATAACCTTTAGCTTGTCTCTGCTATCTAAAGGTTATAAATTAAATACTTAAGTTACATTTTTGTGAGTCGTGTAGAGGAAAATATGCCTAGTCGGATAGTGATTGTCGGTGGCGACGGATTTTGCGGATGGCCAACCGCGTTGCACCACTCAAGACTTGGACACGAGGTTACAATCCTCGACAACCTGTCTCGCCGTGCCATCGACGAAGAGTTGGGCGCGCAAAGCCTTACGCCCATCTGCAGCATCGAAGACCGGATTGACGCATGGAAAGAGGTCACTGGTAACAGCATCGAATTTTTGAATGTGGATGTATCAAAAGACTACGACTTGTTCTTTTCGGTCCTGAAGGAAAAACAGCCAAAAACCCTGATCCATTTTGGCGAGCAACGTGCCGCCCCATATTCGATGAAAGACCCGACACGGAAACGCTATACCGTCGACAACAATATCGGAGCAACGCACAACATACTGGTCGCTCTAAGCCACTTGGCCACGGATGTGCATCTGGTTCATCTGGGTACGATGGGCGTCTATGGATATGACGAAGCGGGCATCGAGATCCCCGAAGGTTACCTGACGATCTTTCTAAAAGACGGTGAAGGAAACATGATAGAGCGGCAAATCCTGTACCCGTCGCAACCCGGGTCGGTCTATCATATGACCAAGGTCATGGATCAGCGGATGTTCCAGTATTACGCCAAGAACGACAACATGCGGATTACGGATCTGCACCAGGGGATAGTCTGGGGCACCCAGACCGAAGAAACCCGACTGGATGACCGTCTTATCAACAGATTTGATTATGATGGCGACTACGGTACCGTTCTAAATCGCTTTCTCATGCAAGCTGCTTCCGATCTTCCCCTGACGGTACATGGAACAGGCGGGCAGACGCGCGCATTCATCAATATTCAGGACACGGTCAAGTCGGTTGCCCTAGCGGTCGATAACCCGCCAGCACGAGGCGACAAGGTGAAGATCATGAACCAGATGACCGAAACCCATCGGGTGCGTGATCTGGCCAAGATCGTTTCCGATATCACCGGGTCGAAAATTGCGCTTGTTCGGAACCCGCGGAAAGAGGCTATTGAAAACAACCTGAGTGTTTCCAACAAGACCTTGCTGGGAATGGGGTTGAACCCGATCACACTTGCTGAAGGGTTGCTGGAAGAAACAGTCGAGATTGCCACCCGGTATTTCGACCGTGTGCGCACCGACACTGTGGCCGCCACCGCAGTCTGGACCGCTGACCAAAGGCCGGGGATCGTGACCGAAGCTGCGTTGGACCGCGGCAAAAGCATTCAGTAGCGGTCATGCGGCTGTTCCTCTCTGCGTGAGTCGGAAAGACTGTGCGATGCGATTGATTGGACTGCTCTGCGTAACACTCTTGCTGGCTGCCTTGGCGACGCTTGCCTATGAGCAGCGCGAAATTTACTTGCCCGACATTGCGGCCTTGGCGTCGTCCGATCGGGTGATCGAACACGACCAGCGCTGGGACCGAAGCGAAAATCACACGCCTTTGCAGGGCACCATTGTCTCTGTTCCCTACAGTTCACCCGAGAGTTGGATTGGTCTGAGCGGCTTTGAGTCGTACGGACGGGCGGAATTTCCGTTGCCAAGCACAGCAGATGTCGGTGCCGGGGAGGTTGTGCTGAACCTGACCAGTGATCTGGAACACGGTGCAGTGGCCCGACTGCGCTTGAATGTGAACGGTACACGGAGATCAGAGATCGTTCTGCAAGGTGGCGTGAAGAGGCATCAAGTCTTGTTTCCACTCAGGGACGAAGATCTGTTGGCAGACCGGGTTGTGGTGACCATGGCCATCGAAGGCGCCGCACCGCGCATCGTTTGTCAGCGGCACTGGGACAGCGGTGTGGTGGTGCGACTGCACCCTACCAGCCATCTGTCCTTGTCTGTTGACGCGCCGCTGGTGGCACCCTTGGATCTGATGCGGGCGTCTGGTCTGCCTGCGCAGGTCATTTGGCCGACGGACGCGGGGACCGATCAAAAGGACGCTTTGCTGAGCCTGGCGGGGGTATACGGCCCCATTACCTTTGTGTCCGAAGCCGATAGTCCGTCAGAGGCCCTGACAATTCCCGAATCCGACGCCAGGCAGCTGGTCGAAGGATACGATCCGCTGCCATCCAAGATCGACAGTTGGCCCGTGGGTTTGGATCAATTGGCCGTCAACACCCTGTCACGGCCCTTGCTGCGGGTAAACAACTGGCGGATCAATTTTGACCGCCGCGAGTTGCCGGGGCAAGGGAAACTGACCTCCGTTGATTTTGGGTTGCGGATCGCCAGCCTGGTTGCCCAAGACTGGCTCTTGACGGTAACACTGAACGACAGACTGGTCCATTCGGAAACAATTTCAGGCACAGCGATAGACCTGAAAAGAGAAGTTCCGCTGGATCAAATGGGGGAGGGATTCAAAGGCAACGTTGATTTCAACCTCAGCCGCCCCGCCGAAGGACACGACAATTGCCGCGACCTGCCGCCCGCGATGGGGCACCTTACCGAATTGTCCGTCCTGGATGGCACACCGGATGCGGACTATTATGGTGGTCTTTATGCGGGGACGGCTGGTCGGTTCACCCTCAAGTCGACCGCAAACCTGTCTGCACGTGATGCGACGATCGGCATTGCAACCGTGCGGGCGGTATTTCCAGCGCACTATCTCAAATTTGAGGGGACCGGCCCCGCACCCGCCGGTACGATGACGATCCTTTCCGGTGATGATACGGCGTCACGTTTGCAAACTCTGATGGATACGGCACCAACGGCCCGCCATTGGCTGATATGGCTTTCCGCTGACGAGAACGGAGCGCAAACACCGCAAATCATGCAGGTTAAAGATGGTGGCGGGTCTGACAGCCCGGCCAATCTTCGAACATCAGTGCTTGTCACGCTGCCCTGACGCCATGTTCCATTCCGCACCACAGGTTCAGGACCATTTCATCGGGCGCTCGCACAACGAGTTCCAATCGCGCGATTCAGCACCCGCAGAGTTTTCCAAGAAAGTGCCCCCACACCTTGCTGTGCTGGTACTGGTCGCCTTTTCCCTGATCGCTGCGTTTCTGCTTTGGCTGATCAACGTGTTTCCGCCCGTTTCGCAGTTTTTCCAACGCGACGCCCTGATACTTGCCCCTGCTCGGGGAACCAATGCCATTCCGATTCGTCTGTTTATCCTTAGTTTTCTGATCGCTTTCGGCATGTTCACAAATACAAAACTGCGGTCACGAATCCTGATTACACTGGATCTGGCACTGACATTCCTTGCCCTTTGTTTGCTGACCGACATGATTCTGATCGCTTTTGATCTGATATTTCAAGTTCGGCTGAGCTTGCGGGCAATCGAGGTTTTCGGAGGTGTGACCGGATTTTGCGTGTTTTCCTACAAAATGCTGGAATGGGGGGAAATGCCGATCCCTGTTGCCATGACGATCAATACGCGCGGCAACGGGGCCGCGCTGATCCGGTTGTTTCTGGCCGGTGCGCTGGCGATCTTTCTGGCCCTTACCATTCTACAATATTACCCCAAGCAAATTCAGGGCTTACGATCAATAGCTTTGCTGGGGGGCATCGGCCCAGGCCTCTTCATGGTTTTTCCAATCTTCTTCATCACTCTTTATAGCTACACATCTATGGTGCTGTGGCTTCGGCCCAGAACTCCGTTTGCGCCGGAGCTGACTGTGCTGATGCCCGCATTGAACGAAGAATACATTATCACCCATACCATCGAAGCGCTGGATGTGGCTGCGGGCGCATACGGCGGGCAGGTCAGGTTCTTGATGGTGGACAACGGGTCAAAGGACGAAACCGTCCAGAAGGCCAGGACAGCCCTGGAAAACGCAAAATACCTTACAGGCTCGATCCTCGAACAGCCCAAACCAGGAAAATCCCACGCCTTGAATCTTGGGCTGGAACTGATCAACACTGACTTTTTTGTGCGGATCGACAGCGACACGCTTGTCCAGAAAGACACCCTTGTCCACGCGGTACAGCTGATGGCGGACCCCTCTGTCGGTGTCGTCGGTGGTATCCCCCTTCCGCCCGGAAAGGGACCGTTTGACGGGGCTCGCGCGGTCGAGGTCTATCTGCGCCACGGTTTCTACAATCGTGCCTTCGAGGCGATGAATGGCGTCGTTGCAATTCCGGGGATGTTTGCGCTGTATCGCTCGGAACTGCCGAAAATACTTGGTGGTTTTGTTTTCGGAATGAATGGCGAAGATACCGACACGTCACTTAGAATTGGCGAAATGGGGTATCGGTTGGTGGTCAGCCCAAAGGTAAAATACGTATCCGAGGTTCCTGCCACCTACTGGCATATGCGCGAACAGAGAATCCGGTGGTTTCGATCAACATTGCATTACTCCGCGCGGTGCCGTGATCTGCTATTTGGACCGCGGTTTTCGATACGTGGAAAAATCGTGATTCCATTCATGCTAGTTAATCTAGCACGCCGTGCGATGATGTTGCCGCTCGTGATTTACGGTTTGATTTGCTATTTGACTCCCTTTACCCGTTTCGATTCCCTGAGTTGGATTGCTCTTATTGCGACTTTTGTTGGTGCGCCGTCATTGGTTGCGGTAGTGGCCGCGCTGTTGAACGGTGTTCCAGGTGTCATAATCCACCTGCCGCGGTATCTGGCGTTTCGGTTGATGCGATCTTATTTCACGCTTGAATCCATGATGAGCATCCGGTTGAGAGAATCCGCCAGACATATCTATAGCCGCCCCGCCCTTGCCGAGCGCGGCTCCCGTCCGAATTGGATGGCATGACATGAGAGAACTTTTTGACGCATTTGCGATATTTGCGGCAACTACAGCAGCGCCAATGGCAGCTGCACAGGACTGGACGACATCCTTCGAAACGTACTTTGATACCGACGCACTGGATGTCGATGATCCGACATTGGGGATGCGCCTTGATCTGCAACGGCGTTTGGGGGCTTCGGTCTCGATCCAGCGCGACCTGGATTATGGGACCGGGAACACCGGGACTTTGAGCTTTGGTTTACGCCGCGAACATTACCCGGATGTCAACGGAAACGACCGGCAGTTCATGAAAGGCTCTCTTGAGCGCCGATGGGCTCTAGTGTTCACCACCTGACACAAGATTCCCATCGGCGGCTTGATGTGCCACATTCTTGGCATGAGACGTTCCGACATCTGCCTTTACCTTGGCCCCGCCGACCGTGCTGAGCTTCAATCTCTGACCAGCAACCGCAACACCGTGCGCAAGCTTGTCTGGCGGGCCGAGATCGTGCTGGCGACGGCAGACGGTCATGGCACGGTCGAGATCATGCGGCGCGCGAAGACGTCGAAACCCACCGTCTGGCGCTGGCAACAACGGTATCTCGAGGAAGGCGTGGTCGGTCTCAAGCGCGACAAGACACGACCGTCACGTGTGCCGCCGCT
>NZ_JBHYFV010000013.1:0-100848 GCF_051859345.1 Marivita sp.
GATGCCGACCTTGTCGAGATAGCCGCGCGCCGCCTGTTCGGCCTCGGACCGGTCACGGCCCAGAACCGTCACGGGGGCCTCCATCACGTTTTGCAGGATGGTCATATGGGCCCACAGGTTGAACTGCTGGAACACCATGCTGAGATTGGTGCGGATGCGCAGCACCTGCTTGGGGTCAGCCGGGTGGCGGCCCAGGCCGCTGCCTTTCCAATGCACGGCTTCGCCCTTGAACAGGATATCGCCCTGCTGACTGTCCTCGAGAAGGTTGGCACAGCGCAGGATGGTGGATTTGCCCGATCCGGACGATCCGATCAGCGACACCACGTCCCCGCGATGCGCGGTGATGTCGACGCCTTTGATGACCTCAAGACTTCCATACTGCTTGTGCAGGTTGCGGATTTCGAGAACGGGCGTTTCTGTCACAGGTGGGCCTGACGGCTGAGATCGACGTTGCACCCGAAGATGGGGCCAAAAGGCGCAACGATGCAATGCAGAATTTGCCGGATTGCCCTGTGTGACCCTGCGTCACCCGGGCGGCGGCGCGGGAATGGGCTCTGCGAAATAGCGTTGCGCGTCCAGCACGCAAAAGGACATTGGCCCACCCAGTACGAACGGGTCTTCGGGTGCAAACGCCGTGGTCGCCGCCGTCAGCGCCGCGCGCAAGGGGGTGGGGTCGGTGCCAAGGCTGGTGATCAGCGGAAGAGCCGGCGTCGGTTTGGTGTGACCCGCGACATGGACGCGGGACGCGTTCGGATCATGGCGTTTCAGCAGGCGCCATGTAACGGCGTCGATATAGGCGATGTCGGCCCGACCTTCTGCCACGGCGGCCAGTGATGCCGCATGTGATCCGGTTTCGACAAAACCGGCGAATGCGGGGGCGGACGCAAAGGGCGCGGCCTGTTGCGAGGCAGCCCAGCCGGATTGGCTGTTGGCTGCGTTGTAGGCGAGACGCAGACCGTCGGCTGGGCTGGTCCGGCCCGTATCATCGGGTGGCCGCCCTGTGATCACGCGCGAATGGTAATGACCCTCGGTGCAGTTCAGCCCAAACCCCAGAGTGCCGACATAGCTGACCCGATCCTTGAGGGCAGTGCGAAACGGCAGGCCGCAGGTCATCGACAGGGCCAGATCGGGCGCGCGCCAATGGTCGTGCCAGTCGGTCGGCAAATCCTCGGGCGCGGTGAGGTCCGGGAGCGGACAGCCTTCGCGCGCGGCGCAGTCTTGCAGGATCGACCAGAACTCGCGCCACTGCGCCGCGTTCTCGTCCCGCCAGTACATCGGCAGGCTGGCGCGTGTCATGTGGTGTCGACGCGTTGCCGCGCCAACGCGCTGTCGCGGTCGTTGACGCCAAGCAGCTTGGACACGAGGCGCAAGAGCGCGTCTTCCTCGGCCTCGCGGACGCCATCGGCCAGCACAACCTGCCACAGCGCCTCGATCACCGCGATGCGGTCTTCGTAGGGCACGGCGTCCTTGATCGCGCCGGTAAAGCGGACGGTGTCGGGGGCTTCGGATTCGAGCACTTCCGCCTCGCCACGCAGTTTCGACGCCTCGAACGGCGACAGGCCATAGCGGGTGGCGGCGATCCTGTCGATGCGGGTTTTCTCGCTTTCGTCGTATTCGCCATCGGTGCGGGCGACGCGGACAAGCAGGGCGGTCAGGGCCAGACGCGCATCGGCATCGGGCAACGGGGCGGGGTCGGGCGCGGTGAGGCGCTTGAGGAAATCACCAAACATAAGAGGGATATATGCCGTGCGGGACGGTTCGCCAATGGGCGTTATCCCGAGAGATCCTCGACCTCGTAGAGAATGTCGTCGATGGCGATGCCGCCGGGATCGGTGTTCTGGATCGTCACCGCCGCCACGCCATAGCCGCTGCGCCATGCCAGCGAGATCACGCCGCGCCCCAGCGGCAGCACAAACTGGGTGATCAGCCGCGCGTTGACGTCATAAAGCGCCACTTCGGCCGCGCGCGGCATCGGGCGCTGGCCCAGCGGATCGGGGTATTCGGCGTGAACCCGCAAGCCAAAGGCGAATTGCGGATCATCAAAGGTCATCGCGATGCTGCCTTCGCCCCGGCCATCAGCCCCGGCAAGTCCCACCGGACCAAGCGGGAACAGCGCGTTTGAGCCAAATCCGTCGTGATGGGCGATGGTGAAATTCTGGCCGGACGCGCCGGGGATCACGCGGGGCGGCGCACCGGGAAGGCCGGTCAACCTGTCAAAGCGGCCATAGTCGGTGTCGGTTTCCCCAAGACCCTGACCCAGCAACCGCTCTGCGATGGACAGGCCCGGCGCGCGCCAGTGCTGGTCGAAATTGATGCCGGGTTCTGTGACCGAGGGCAGGCTGTCGAAGGTCTCGATCCGGTGGGGTTGAGAGCGCAGGTCGTCATAGGGCACCTTGCGCAGCTCTGCGGCCGTGGCAAGGCCAGGCAGGCAGACCAGAACGAGGGTCGCGCGCAGCATCACAGCGCCCTGAACAGCGCCGACAGGCGTTTGAGGTCTGGTCCGAGGCCATAAGGCGGGTTCACGATGAACAGGCCCGATCCGATCATGCGGTGGCCGTCGCGGGCCGGGGGAAACCGCACCTCGTGGGTGAGCGCATCGGTGTGATCGCCCTGAAGCGCGCGCAGCATCGGGGCCTGAGCGCCGGAGGTCAGGATCGGATACCAGATCATCACCACGCCGACATTCCATTTCCGGGTGATCGCGGCCAGCCATTTCGGCAGCGCGGCATAGTCGGCCTTGATCTCGTAACTGGGGTCGACCAGCATCAGGCCGCGGCGCGGTGTCGGTGGACACAGGCTTTGGGCCAGCGCGAGGCCGTCCTGTTTGTAACTCGTCACGCGCGGATCGCGCAGGTTGGAGCGAAGCGCGTCATATTCCTGCGGGTGCAGTTCGGCGAGGTGGAGCTTGTCCTCGGGCCGCAGCAATGCGCGGGCGATGGCGGGGGAGCCGGGATAGAGCCGATCCGGCTGGGCATTCAGCGCCTTGAGATAGGGGTGATCCTTTGGAAAGCCGCCGCGCAACCGCGCGATCCCCTGCGCGGCCTCTCCGGTCTTGACCGCTTCGGGGGCGTCGAGGTCATAGAGACCCCGGCCCGCATGGGTTTCGAGATAGGTCAACGGCTTGGGTTTGCGGGTCAGGTAGTCCAGCGCCAGCGCAAGGGCGGCGTGTTTGTGGACATCTGCGGCGTTGCCCGCGTGGTAGAGGTGTTGGTAGGACAGCATGGGGTGGTGATAGGGCAGATGGCGGGGAACGGGTAGGGGGATTTGTGCGGGGGTGGTGGTTACAAACTGGATTTGCTGAAAGAATGAAGCTGAGTTTGAAAATAGGTGATGTTAAAAAAACACCTGGGGTTGCGAACTATTTTGATTTATGTAACCTAATTTTTAACCTTTTCTAGTTTGGGCGCGAACATGTTTTCACCTCACAGGTTCTCTTCAGATGAGGAAATTCAAAAATCTTTGGAGCTATCAGGTTTTCTATTTGTGTATGGCGAAAATACGCTTAATCCAGAATTAGTAAACTTTTGCTATGACCAAAACTACGATCCTAGATTTTTCGCACAATTTTCTATGAATGATTATGCTTCTGCGCAAGGCGATCAAAAGATTTCATTTAAGAATATAGCTATCACAGAAGAATTTATACAGATTAAGACTACTATGGATTTTTCGGACAAGTGGAGCGCTATATATTCGCCAAGGACAGAGCCATTTCTTTGGGGTGACTCTGGCCTTATTGATAAAGCTACTTTTGTAGTTTTGAATGGACCCTATGTCTTTTTCTCAAATCGAAGTTTAGAGTGGAGATCAGGTGACTTCCGATTTGAATACTCAATGTTTGATGAGGTGCGTGAATGCCTCAAAGACCCGCGCTTGTGCAAAAAAAAGGTTATCGCCAGTGGAACTCTGACTGTCTTTTGTGAAAACGGTACAACCGTTATGCCTGATGTGGCTAGAATGCAGGCTTACCTTGCATCCCTAGCACTCACCTTCATAAGTGGAATTGGCGTTTCTATTGGACATGGCGAGTTGTCAAAGGATGAGGTTATTTCTTCACATTACATTGGCTTTATTCGATGTGACCCATTAACGCATCATAAGAATTGGTTTGATATTGAGATATTTAAGGATGCTGGCGATTTTTCAGAACGATATATGCAATTTCTCGTAAGCGAACCCAAAACATCACCAGTTACTTATGCAACTGACTTCTACCGAACATCTAATGCAATAAGGGATTCGAGCCTAGAGATGGCGGTAATAGCATCTTATAGCGCTTTGGAGGTTCTAGTGAGTTACATTCTCCGCGAAGAGGCGGGGTGGTCTAGCTCGTTACTTGGCCCACGCACAACAATGGCAGACAAAATGAGAGCTTGCACTCGATATTGTGGTCTTCGTGACACCCCACTCTCCAAGGCGAAGAGAATAAGAAAAAAGCTAAAATCATTTAATAATTATGACGATTATGACGTCTTCTCGGAAACGCGAAACTCAATAGTGCATGCTGACAAGTCTTTCAAACTAGAAGGTTTTGAGCTTCATGAAGTATGGCTTGCATCGCAGTGGCTTGTAGAGGTGCTTGTGTTCTACATGATTGATTACCGAGGAATGATGGCGGATCGACGGCCAATGACCGGTTGGCGCGGTGAATATAATTGCAAAGTACCTCTTGCATGAACACTCAAACCAAACGCGACACATCCTTCGCCGCCCGGACAAAATCCTTGAACAGCGGGTGCGGATCAAACGGTTTCGACTTCAGCTCGGGATGGAACTGCACACCGATGAACCACGGGTGATCCGACCATTCGACGATCTCGGGCAAACGGCCGTCCGGGGACATGCCGGAAAAGCACAGGCCCGCCTTTTCCAGCGCGTCCTTGTACTTGATGTCGACCTCGTAACGGTGGCGGTGGCGTTCGTCGATTGTGGTGGTGCCATAGATACCCGCCACGCGTGAGCCTGTTTTCAGCACGGCGTCATACGCCCCGAGGCGCATGGTGCCGCCCTTGTCGTCATCGACCTTGCGGTTGACCTTCTCGTTGCCCTGCACCCATTCCTTGAGGTGGTACACCACGGGTGTGAACCGCTTTTTCCCGGCCTCGTGATCGAATTCCTCGGACCCGGCATCGGGGAGTTTGGCGACGTTACGGGCGGCTTCGATCACCGCCATTTGCATGCCAAGGCAGATTCCCAGATAGGGCACGTTGTGTTCGCGGGCGAATTGGGCGGCCTTGATCTTGCCCTCGGTGCCGCGTTCGCCAAATCCGCCGGGGACAAGGATGGCGTGGTAGCCCTGAAGGTGGATCGCGGGGTCTTCGCGTTCGAAGATCTCGGCATCGACCCATTCGATATTGACCTTCACGCGGTTGGCCATGCCGCCATGGGTGAGCGCCTCTGCGATGGATTTATAGGCGTCTTCAAGCTGGGTGTATTTGCCGACGATGGCGACCGTGACCTCACCTTCGGGATTGTGGATGCGGTCGGCAACGTCGTCCCATTTCTGGAGGTTGGGCTTGGGGGCAGGGGTGATCTGGAACGCGTCCAGCACCGCCTGATCCAGCCCTTCGCGGTGATAGACCAGCGGCGCTTCGTAGATCGACTTGAGGTCTTGCGCGGCGATCACGGAATCGGGACGCACATTGCAGAACAGGGCCAGTTTCTCGCGTTCCTTGGTCGGGATCGGGCCTTCGGAGCGACACACGAGGATGTCGGGGGCGAGACCGATGGAGCGGAGTTCCTTGACGCTGTGCTGGGTTGGCTTGGTCTTCAGTTCGCCGGAGGCCTTGATGAAGGGCAGAAGCGTGAGGTGCATGAAGATGCACTGGCCACGCGGTTTGTCTTGGGAAAACTGGCGGATCGCCTCGAAGAAGGGCAGGCCTTCGATGTCGCCCACCGTGCCGCCGATTTCGCAGAGCATGAAATCCACCTCGTCTTCGCCGATCGAGATGAAGTCCTTGATTTCGTTGGTGACGTGCGGAATCACCTGGATCGTCTTGCCAAGGTAGTCGCCGCGCCGTTCCTTTTCGAGCACGTTGGTGTAGATGCGCCCGGAACTGATGCTGTCGGTCTTGCGGGCCGGCACGCCGGTGAAACGTTCGTAATGGCCCAAGTCCAGATCGGTTTCCGCGCCATCGTCGGTGACAAACACCTCGCCATGTTCAAACGGCGACATCGTGCCGGGATCGACGTTCAGATACGGGTCAAGCTTGCGCAGACGGACGGAAAAGCCGCGCGCCTGCAACAGCGCGCCAAGGGCGGCAGAGGCGAGGCCCTTGCCAAGCGAAGACACCACGCCGCCGGTGATGAAGATAAAGCGTGCCATGTGGTGAAACCTCCCGCGAAGCGCCTGCAAATCATGCAACCTGCGCAGCCCGGGGCGCGCAGTATCACGGGATTTGACCGGTAAAGGATTCGGCAGCGAAACGCAAGCCTGAACCCCCAGATGATGTTACGTCAGATTGGCGCACCTCAAGGGATTGTGGCCCCATGGTGCAAAGAAAAACGCGCGGTCGGTTTGGACCGCGCGTCGGTGTGTTGGATCAGGCCCGTGTCAGTCGGCGCGCGGCACAATTGGTGCGTCGGTGCTGCCGGACGAGGGAGGGGGCAAGAGACCATCCGTGGCAAGCGGATCGTCCGCCTGTTCCGTCGCAGGGGCGCTGCCGTCGCGGGTCAGGCGGTCCATGATGGAACTGCCCGATGCGTTCTGCGCGGCGATTATGGTCAGGGCGAGAGACGTGCAGATGAAAGCAATCGCCAGCACCCATGTCAGCTTGCCCAGCCCGGTTGCCGCGCTGCGGCTGCTGACCGAGCCACCGCCGCCGCCACCCATGGCCCCGAGTCCCCCGCCATCAGAGCGCTGCAGCAGCACGACGCCGATCAGCGAGAGCGCAAGAAGAAGGTGGATGGTGAGAACGACGTTTTCCATGACAGTCCCGGATGGCTTTCGTGAATGGGGGGTATCTAAGGCCAAGTGAAGCGTCGTGCAACCCGTGTTGGCCTATTCGGAACAGGAAGAAGGGACTATTCGTCGACGTCGTCCATGTCCGCCTGACCGGTGAGTTTGCGGCGCACGATGGACCAGCTGAGGCCGATGCCCAGAACCAGCGACAGCGCGACAATGCCGATCCAGGCGGTCATGTTGCGGTTCTGCAAGTCAAGATAGCCGAAATCATAGGCGACCCAAAGCAGCGCGCCGACAAGCGCCAGAATCAGCGCCATGCCGAACGCGCCGATAGAGCGCAACGTGGCACGCAGGTAGATGATGTAGCCCACCAACAGAACCAGCCCTGCCAGCACGGTGATCGACAACTGGTCCTGCCCGTCGGTCATGGCCCAGCGGGTGAAATTGTAGGGCGTCGGATTGTAGGTGGCGGTGACCAGGCAGAACGCAAAGAGCCAGCGCAGCAGGAATCCCATCATGTTCGCCCTTTCGTCGTCACTTCTGCGGTGTGATGGCCCGAACCGGGGCGGCCTGTCCAGAGGGCGTGTCATTTATCGGCGTGTGGTTGTGGCAAACGGGCAGATGTGGCCCGCCCGCAAACCGCCGTTGGGATCGATTTTTGCCGTGTGGTGCGATTTGAACGGAAAACCGGTTCCCACTGTCCGGTTTGCGCACTATACGGGCGCGGGTTTGACGGATGGAACTCCAGCAAAGGTCTATAGACATGGCGAATGTGGTGGTCGTGGGTGCCCAGTGGGGCGACGAGGGCAAAGGCAAGATCGTGGATTGGCTGTCCGAGCGGGCGGATGTGATCTGCCGCTTTCAGGGCGGTCACAATGCCGGTCATACGCTGGTGATCGACGGCAAGGTCTACAAGCTGCATGCGCTGCCCTCGGGTGTGGTGCGCGGCGGCAAGCTTTCGGTGATCGGCAACGGGGTTGTTCTGGACCCGTGGCACCTGATGTCCGAGATCGCGACGATCCGCGAACAGGGCGTCGAGATCACTCCGGACAACCTGATGATCGCGGAAAACACGCCGTTGATTCTGCCCTTCCACGGGGAATTGGACCGCGCCCGCGAAAACCAGAATTCGGTCGCCAAGATCGGCACCACCGGGCGCGGAATCGGTCCGGCCTATGAAGACAAGGTTGGCCGCCGCGTGATCCGCGTGGCGGACCTTGCCGACAACGCCACGTTGGAGCTGCGGGTGGACCGCGCGCTGGTGCATCACGACGCGCTGCGCCGTGGCCTCGGGCTGGAACCGGTAGACCGCGACGCTGTGCTGGCCAAACTGCGGGCCATCGCGCCCGAGATCCTGCCCTTTGCCGCGCCTGTGTGGAAAGTGCTGAACGAAAAGCGCAAGGCCGGCAAGCGCATCCTCTTCGAAGGCGCGCAGGGCGCATTGCTGGATATCGACTTCGGCACCTATCCGTTTGTCACCTCCTCCAACGTCATTGCTGGACAGGCGGCGACGGGGGTCGGCCTTGGGCCTGGCGCGATTGATTACGTGCTGGGCATCGTCAAGGCATACACGACCCGCGTGGGTGAAGGCCCGTTCCCGACGGAATTGCACGACGAAGACGGTCAGCAGCTGGGCGAGCGGGGGCATGAATTCGGCACCACCACCGGGCGCAAGCGGCGCTGCGGCTGGTTCGATGCCTGCCTCGTGCGCCAGACCTGCGTGACCAGCGGCGTGAACGGGATTTCCCTGACCAAGCTCGACGTTCTGGACGGGTTCGAAACGCTGAAAATCTGCGTCGGCTACGAGCTGGACGGGAAACACTACGATTACCTGCCCACGGCAGCCGACGAACAGGCGCGCTGCACCCCGATCTACGAAGAGATGCCCGGCTGGTCGGAAAGCACCGAAGGCGCGCGGTCCTGGGTCGATCTGCCCGCCGAGGCGATCAAGTATGTGCGTCGGATCGAGGAATTGATCGACTGCCCGGTTGCCCTACTTTCCACGTCACCCGAACGGGAGGACACGATCCTCGTGACCGATCCGTTCGCGGACTGAGGCAAAAGGGGGCGCAGATGGCGCTGAGCTACAAGGCACGCAAACGCTGGTCGCTGGTGATCCTGCTGGTGGGGCTGCCCGTCTATATCGTCGCCTGTGTGACGGTGATCAACTGGCTGGACCGTCCGTCGGTTCTGATCGAACTGCTGGTCTATGTGGGGCTGGGTGTCCTGTGGGCGTTTCCGTTCAAGTTCGTCTTCATGGGGGTTGGGCAGGAAGATCCGGACGCGGATCGGTGATCGGGTTCTGATCAGCATTGTAGAGCGTGACATCGCGTTTGGGGATGTCACCGGGCCCTGTCGCGGCACAAAAAAAGGCCGGACCGTCGGGTCCGACCTTTGTTTTTTGTCTGGTGGGCGGTCTTAACCAGCTGCGCGTGCGTTCGGTTTGAAGCCTATGGTGTCGGCAGCAGCAAAGCGGCCGCCGCCCATCTTCTGGATTTTGCCCTCGCGGAGAAGCTGGCCAAAGCTGCGCAGGCGTTCTTCGCGCGAGCTGGCTTCGCCTTCGGCCTGAAGCAGTTTGGTCATCAGCTGCGGACGCGAGAACTGATCGCGGCCTTCGACAAACGACATGTAGGCTGCGGCGGCTTCCAGAAGTTCGGGCAGGGTATGTGCGCCCTGGCTTTCGGCGAAATCCGCAAACCCCGTGTCATCGCCTGCCGATGCGTCAGCCGTTTCCGCCGCCGCTTCGGTGCTGCGCAGAACGCGGCGGGGGCGCACAGGGGCCAGGTCTTCGACGTCGATGCGCTGTTCGGCAACCAGTTTCAGCGGAGCCGGACGAACCGGCGCGGGGCGCTCGGACCGGGCTTCGGTAACTTTGGGGCGGCGCGGGCGCACGGCATCGGCGAGGTCTTCGCGATAGGGGACTTCTTCATCGACGGTTTTCTTGCCGAAACCCAGCAGACGGTCTGCCTTGGTGGCGGCAACAGCGGCGCGCAGATGCGCAATGGCGCTGCGGCGGCGGTTGCCTTCGGGTTCGTCCATTTCGGTATCGGTCTTGTCGGCAAGACGGTCGACGGAATGGTCGTCCTCTTCGATTGACGTGTCGGTCAGCATGGCGCGGCCGGGGCTGGTCAGCTTGACTGCCTTGCGGATGTTGGCGGTGGCCTCTTCCTCGTCTGCTTCGGACAGAATGGGCGCATCGTCGTCTTCGGCGCTGTCGTCATCGTCGTCATCGTCAAAGTTCCAGTCGTCGTCCTCTTCGATCTCGGCGTGCAGGGCAGCGAGTTCGCGGGCAAGCTCTTCTTCCTGTTCACGGGTGAGCGAGCTGTCTTCGAGGCTGGGAACGGGGGCGGAGGCGATGTCGTCGTCTTCATCCTCTTCGTCGTATTCCTCGATTTCACCGGCAGCCAGAGCGGCTTCGACATCCGAACGCTTGGCCTTGCTGACACGCGCAACGATCGGTGCGCGGGCGTCTTCGGCGATGTCGTCGTCGATCTCTGCCGCGCCTTCGAGGACCAGCGGTTCATCGTCGTCTTCGGCGTAAACCTCATCGTCTTCGTCGTCGGTCACATCCGACGCCGCGGCCTGTGCAGAGGCGGCCCGTGCTTCGAGAGCCGCGATCTTGGCGCGCAGGGCCTCGAGTTCGCGTTGGGCGTCTGTGGCGGCACTGTCAACGGCGGTGTCGTCTTCATCTTCGTCGTCATCGTCAAAGGACGCATCGGACAGGACAGCATCCTCCTCGAATTCATCCTCATCCATGTCGATCTGGTCATTCACAACGGCCGCGATGGTATCGGCGAACAGATTGTCGTCCTCGTCAGACGCGTCGTCCATTGCAACATCGGTTTCGGCGCGCGCGTCTGTGGCGTCGACAAAGCCGGGGATTTCGGCATCTGCGTCGATGACATCGTTTTCGTCATCGCCGTCACCGTCGGGGCCGGACATGGCGTGTTCGTCTTCGATGTATTCCGGAGCGGCCTGCGATTTGGCGGCAACCACGGCGCGGATGCGCTGCAGCTTGTCCGCGACGCTGTCGATGACGGGCGCCGCCGAGGGGGCGACGTCTTCGATCTCGGTGGGTGCCATGTCCTTTGCCGCCACGTCAGCAAGGCGGTTGGATCTTGCGCCATGTGCGGAGATCAGATCGTCGATGCTCGACTCTTCCGAAGTGTCTTCCTCGAGGTTGAGAATGTCATTGGCGTCGATGGCATATTGTTCGACCGGTTCAAGTGACAGGTCCGACAGGTCGATGTCTGTCAAGTCGATGGACACATCTTCGTCTTCAAGGAATTCGTCATCCGCGATGACATCGGCCATTTCGACTTCGGAAATTGTCGCAACCTCGGGACGCTCTGGCACCTGAATGTCATTGAGCGTCAGGCTGCCCGAGTCATCCAGTGCCTCTTCTGCCTCTTCTGCCTCTTCTGCCTCTTCGACCTGCGGGTCAGCGGCGACAAACGCGGACTGCTTTGGTGTGTTCGCGACAGCCAGAGCGGTAGCAGCCACTCCAGCCGTCGCGCCCACGGAGGCTGCGTCCGACGATTGTTCCGGTGCGACATCCCCTCGCGGCGGTCCGGCTTCATCGGTCGGGCGCAGAACCAGGTTGCCCTTTTCAAAGCGTGCCTCGACCCGGCGCTCGATCTCGCGCTCGGCAATCCGGGCCAGCATCTCTGCATCCGGGGTCGGCGGTTCAGCGCCAAAATATCGATCATCCTGGGCCAGATCGCGGAAGTACTCCGCAATCGCTTTCATGGTATCGAAGGAGTTGTCAAAACCTTCGAGCGTACATGAAAAGGTACCGTAGGATACCGTGAGTATTTTGTTTGAACTCACCATAGAAACACTCGCTTTCCAAACTTCTGCGATGGTCTTGGTAGCATGTTTACCAAGACCAAAGAGCATCGAATCTGTGCCTTGCACGGTATCATTTCGTGACCTGATTGTGATCTGTTTCGGCTTTCGCCATTAATCAGCCATGAATCATGCAATTGTTTTCTCTGACGAACCAGTCTTGCTTGTCGGTGGTGCCACCGGCGACAATACCCAGCTCTTGCAGCTATTGACCGAGGTTCACACCGTTGTCGCGGCTGATAGCGGAGCAGACTGGCTTCGGGCCGTCGGGCGGTTGCCGGATGCGTTGATCGGCGATCTTGATTCCGTATCGCAGGAAACGCGCGCCGCCATGCCGCCGGGGACCGTTTACCACATTTCCGAGCAGGACAGCACCGATTTCGACAAGGCGCTGCGGTCGATTGCCGCGCCGTTGATCATCGGCATCGGGTTTCTGGGCGGGCAGGTGGACCATCTGCTGGCGGCGATGACGGTGCTGGCACGCTATCCGGATCGGGCCATTGTTCTGGTCGGAGACCACGACGTGGTGGCGCATGTTCCGCCGCGCCTGCACCTGCCCCTGGCGGCGGGCACCCGGGTGTCGCTTTATCCGATGCGGCCGGTTGAAGGGGTGTCCACGGGGTTGTGTTGGCCGATCGACGGGATCGCCCTGTCGCCGGGAACCCGCGTGAGCACGTCGAACCGTGCGGATGGGCCGGTATCGCTGACGGTGCAAGACTCCGGGTTGCTGGTTATTCTGCCAGTGTCTGAGCGGGACGTGGTACAACAGGCGCTGGTCCGGGCAGACGGCTTATGGCCTGTTCTCTGAACACGATATAAAGGCCCGAGGCGACGGTGATCGCAATGCCGACGCTCGCCAATGTGTTGGGCAGGTCTCCGAACACGGCAAAGCCGATGATCGTTGCAATCGGGATTTCAAGATACTGCATCGGCGCAACCGTGGCGGACGGCGCATAGCGCAGCGACCATGTCATCAGCAGGTGCGCCAGCGTCCCTGACAGCCCGATGGCAAGCAAGAGCGTCCATGTGGTGCTGTCCAATGCGCTGTCCCATGCAAGGATCGGGGCGGTCATTCCGGGGATCAGGAACATCGCCGGGGCCATCATGAGGACAGCCATGACACCCGACACCGCCTGAAGGCCGATGGGGTCCGTTTCCTTGGCGATTTTGCGTGTGACCAGCATGAACAGCGCAAAATTGACCGCGACGCCCAGTGGCAGCAGGGCAGGCCAGCCAACCTCCTGGAACGAGGGCTGGATCACCAGAAGCGTGCCCAAAAAACCTACGGCACAGGCGAGCATGCGGCGCAGGCCGACCTCTTCCCCCAGAACATAGTGGCCAAGCAGCAGCATGATGAACGGCATCACGAAGGCAATCGCGATCGCGTCGGCCAGCGGCAGGTAATACAGCGCCGAGACCATCATCCCGATTCCAAGAATGTGCAGGATCGTGCGCACCAACGTCAGGCCCAGAACGCGGTTCGACATGCGCCAGATCCGGCCTGTCATGGCGATGATCGGGATCAGGACCAGCGCCTGAATGGCAAAGCGCACCAGCAGCAATTGGCCAAGCGCCACCTCGGACGACAGGATCTTTGCAATTGCGTCCCCCATCGGAGCGACGACGCAAAAGCCGAGCATAAGCGCAATTCCGAGTGTTGGACGATCCTGTGTCATACAAAACGCTACCCTTGGTTGTGCGATGCTGTCAACGCTCACCCAGCGCCATCTGTACGGGCGTAAAATTGGCCGATTTTCGCTAATATTGGTCTGTGTTTAGCAGTTCGGGATATTGACCGCCAATCCCCCCAACGACGTTTCTTTATACTTCTCATGCATGTCGGCCCCGGTCTGGCGCATCGTTTCGATGGCCGAATCGAGCGGCACAAAATGCGTGCCGTCACCGCGCAGCGCGAGGCTGGCTGCAGACACGGCCTTGATCGCACCCAACCCGTTGCGTTCGATGCAGGGCACCTGAACAAGCCCCTTGACCGGATCACAAGTCATGCCGAGGTGGTGTTCGAGCGCGATCTCGGCGGCGTTTTCGATCTGTTCAGGCGTGCCGCCCAGCACGGCGCACAGACCGGCGGCGGCCATGGCGCTGGCGCTGCCGACTTCGGCCTGACACCCGGCCTCGGCGCCGCTGATCGACGCATTGAACTTGACCAGACCGCCAATCGCGGCGGCGGTCAGAAGAAAGTCCGGAATGCGCTTGGTCGTGGCCCCCGGCACATGGTCAAGGTAGTAGCGCAGCGTTGCAGGCACCACGCCCGCCGCGCCGTTGGTCGGGGCCGTGACCACCTGACCACCCGCGGCGTTTTCCTCGTTCACCGCCATGGCGTAGACGCTCATCCAGTCGTTGATCGTGTGCGGCGGGCTGAGATTCATGCCGCGTTCGGCCAGCAGTTTCTCGTGAATGCCCTTGGCGCGGCGTTTCACGTTAAGCCCGCCGGGCAGGATGCCATCGTTTTCCAGCCCACGGTCAATGCAGTCGTTCATCACTTCCCACAGACGTTTTATGCCGCCGTCGAGGTCAGACACCGACCGCCGCGACAGTTCATTCGCGCGTTTCATCTCGGCGATGGTGAGGTGCGAAATCTGCGCCATTTCAAGCATGTCTGCGGCGGATTTGAACGGGTAAGGCACGGCCGGTCCGTCTGCGCTATCCTTTCCGGCGTCCAGTTCGGCTTGCGTCATCACGAAACCGCCGCCGATGGAGTAGTAGGTTTCCTGCAGAATGACGTCGCCCTGGGCGTCTGTTGCGCGCAGGATCATGCCATTGGCGTGGCCGGGCAGGTTGGGGCCGAAATCAAAGGTCAGGTCCGTCTCGGGGTCAAAGGTGAGGGGTGGCAGTCCGTCTGGCGTGACGGTCTTGTTTTCCTTGATCCGGGCAAGGGTGGCTTGTGCCGCGTCGCGGTCGTAGGTTTCGGGAACAAAGCCCGCAAGACCAAGGATCGTGGCGCGGTCGGTGGCATGGCCGACCCCGGTAAAGGCCAGTGACCCATGCAGCGAGGCGCGCACGCCGTTGGCGGTGAACGGAGCGGCGCGAAGCCGATCAAGAAAGCGCGCGGCGGCCACCATCGGCCCCATCGTGTGGGATGAGGACGGACCGATGCCGACCTTGAACATGTCGAACACAGACAGAAACATGGTTAAATCGCGCTCCTTTCCGGAGAGTTGCGTTGTCAGGGACATGGTGCAGGACAAAGTCGCTCATGAACAGCGGTGTATCGCGGGCGAGATGACCAAGAAGCAGCGAAAGCGGCGGGTGACGGCGAAAAAACGCAGCATTTAACCGTGTCTTTACCCGGATGCGGCATCTTTGCCGAAGATGACATTCATTTGGGGGCAAAGATGCTTCAGACTCTGAACAAAATCGCCTGGTTTGCAGCGGCCTTGGCCATTCTGGCGTGGGCCTTCATGCCGAATCTGGTGTCCGCGCATACCGTCATGATGCCAAAGGTGCCTTTGGTCGTAGCCACTGCGCTTGCCCCGCCAACGGTCCCGGCACCGCAGACGCTTTTTCCGCAATTCAGGCGAAGTCCAACCAAATAAGCGGGCAATCCTTGTCCTGGATGCAGCCTGATGATGGAGCGGCAGCGGTCGGTCGCATTTCTTTGGCAATTCGGTCTCGCCCCCTGCCTCTTGACGGCCTATAAGGCGGCAACATCTGCCCAAGGAGCTGCCCCATGTCCGGAGAATTGTCGCCCATCGACAAGGCCAAATATGTCGCCGCAAAACGCGCCGCCGATCTGGTAGAGAATGGCATGCGGGTGGGGCTCGGCACCGGGTCGACTGCCGCGTGGCTCGTGCGCCATCTTGGCGAACGGGTCCGCGATGAAGGTCTGCGTATTCAGGGTGTGCCCACATCCACCCGCACGGCGGAACTGGCCCGCGATGTCGGAATCGAAGTGATCACGCTGGACGAGGCAAAGACACTGAACCTGACCATTGACGGGGCTGACGAATTTGACGGCAATCTCAATCTGATCAAGGGCGGCGGCGGCGCGTTGTTGCAGGAAAAGATCGTCGCGGCTGCCAGTGAAGAGGTGGTGATCATCGCGGATGCCGCCAAGGAGGTTGGTACCCTTGGGGCGTTCCCCCTGCCGATCGAGGTGATCCCGTTCGGCTGGACCACAACCCAAATGCTGGTTGAAGAACTGCTGGTCTCGGCTGACGTGATGGGGCGCAAGATCACCTTGCGCATGAACGGCGACAAGCCGTTCCGCACCGATGAAGGCAATCACATCCTTGACCTGCATCTGATCCGAATCGGCAACCCCCGTCAGCTTGCCATGGCGCTGAACCAGATGCCGGGTGTGGTGGAAAACGGGTTGTTCATTGATCTGTGCGACAAGGTCATCATCGGCTACAGCGATGGCCGGGTCGAAACCCGCGACATCAATGAAGGCACGGTCAGCGAAGATCGCGTCAATCTGATCGAGACCGACAATCTGTTTTCGGATATCTGATCAGCGCGCGTTCAGCGGCTTTTCGAAATAGACCCGGTCAAAGCCATCTTCGCTGCGACGCTCGGTTTCGCGATATCCAAGACGCGGATACAATGCGATATTCGCCACCATCGCCGCGTTGGTATAAAGCGTGACCGCGCGAAGACCCTTGGCGCGGGCGGTGTCTTCGCACAGCGTGATCAATTGGCGGCCGATGCCCTGACCCGACCAGTCGGGATGTACGGCCACGTTTTCAAGAAACATGTCGTCGCCTATGGGAAAAAAGACAATGTATCCCGCAAGCCCATCAGTGTGTGGCGCAACCCAGACCCAGTTTCGGGCGATCTGGTCGGAAAAATCGGCGACCATCGGCGCAGGTTCCCGACCGATCAGGGGCACATACTGGGCATAGGCGGCGCGGGCACAGGTCTTGATGTCGGACAGGTCAGCCAGCGTTGCGCGGCGAAGGGTCATGTCGCACTCCGTTTGGTCCAGTGCCGCCGGCCAACAGAAGGTCGGCTGTCACAATGTTGTGGTTGCGCGCACCTTCCGACCGGGTCGTGATCGGGCTGTCGTATCTGTTATGGTTAATTGCGGTCTGTTCGTTTGGACTTTGACGGTAGGGGGAATTTTTGCAGCGGGCAACGGCTGGAACGTGAAACCGTGACATCCCTCTCTGGCGTTCCGCGTCTCCTTATGAAATATCTGCGCCCGCATTCTGAAGGAAACGACGATGAGCGCATTCGACTATGATCTCTTTGTGATCGGCGGTGGATCCGGTGGGGTTCGGGCCGCGCGTGTCGCCGCCGGAGAGGCTGGTGCCAAGGTCGCGCTGGCAGAGGAAGACCGCTATGGCGGCACCTGCGTGATCCGGGGCTGCGTGCCGAAAAAGCTGATGGTGTTCGCCAGCGGCTATGGCGGCATGGTCGAGGAAGCCACGCATTACGGATGGGACATGCGCGCGGCGGGCTTTGACTGGCAGACGTTTTCGGGCCGCCTCAACACCGAACTTGACCGGCTTGAGGGCGTTTATCGCAAGCTTCTGGCGGGGTCGGGTGTGACGACGTTCGATGCGCGGGCGCGGATGAAAGACCCGCACACCGTGGAATTGTCCACCGGAGAGACCGTCACGGCCAAGCACATCCTGATCGCCACAGGTGGGCGTCCGGTGCGGCCTGACATGAAGAACGCGCATCTGGGGATTGTGTCGGACGACATTTTCCATCTGACGGAATTGCCGAAATCCATTCTGATCGTCGGAGGCGGTTACATCGCCTGCGAATTCGCCTGCATTCTGAACGGGTTGGGTGTCGAGGTGACGCAATATTACCGGGGCGCCCAAATCCTGCGCGGCTTCGATGAAGAAGCGCGTGGTCTGATCGCGGATGAAATGAGCGAGAAGGGCATCAAGATTCACACCGGCACCAATATCGTAGAGATGTACTGCGCTCCGAATGGTGAGGATGACGGCCTGACCGCCCCGATGGAGGCGCGGCAATTCGGAGGCGATGAGCCTGAGGACGAAAAGGTCGATGGTCCGATCCGCGTCAAGGCGACGAACGGTCATACAGAGGATTTCGATGTGGTGCTGTTCGCCACCGGGCGCCGTCCGAACACCGATGACATGGGGCTGGAAGATTTGGGTCTCACGCTGGGGCGCAATGGCCAGATCGAGGTGGATGCCTACAGCCAGACAAAGGTGCCGTCGATCTATGCGATCGGGGATGTGACCGACCGGGTCAACCTGACCCCTGTGGCGATCCGCGAAGGCATGGCCTTTGTTGAAACCGTATTCAACGGCAATCCGACACCCGTCGATCACGACCTGATCCCGTCTGCGGTTTTCACCCAGCCGGAATTCGGCACCGTCGGTCTGAGCGAGGAAGAGGCGCGCGACCGGGAGCCGATCGAGGTATATTGCACGTCGTTCCGTCCGATGCAGACCGCCTTTGCCGAAAAACCGGACCGCGTGCTGATGAAGCTGGTGGTGAGCGTCGAAACCCGAAAGGTTCTGGGCTGTCACATCGTCGCGCCGGGGGCGGGCGAAATGATCCAGATGGCGGGCATTGCGATCAAGATGGGCGCAACAAAAGAGGATTTCGACCGGACCGTGGCGGTGCATCCGACCATGTCGGAAGAAATCGTCACCATGCGCAAACCGATGCGCACGGCTTGAATTTTCAAGCAATGTGCACAGGTATCATAACAAGATGAAAGACGGATTGTTCCGAGAGGGGAAAAGACCAGATGGCAGGTAACAGTGGCGGCCCGTGGGGTGGCGGCGGCAATAACGGTGGAGACCGAGGCGACGATCGCCCACGCGGTGGCAACAATGGGGGTGGGCGTCGTCCGGGGGATGGCAACCAGCCGCAGATACCCGAGATCGATGAGTTGATGAAGAAAGGCCAGGAACGCCTGCGTGTCCTGATGGGCGGTCGCGGCGGCAATGGCGGGGCCAATGGCTCTGGCGGCGGCGGTGGAGGCGGCGACGGCTTCAAGCTGACCCGTGGCACGATTGGCCTGGCCGCGTTGGGCGCAATTGCGCTTTGGGCCTTTTCAAGCTTTTACACCGTGCGCCCGGAAGAACAGTCGGTCGAGCTTTTCCTGGGTGAATATTACTCAACCGGCAATCCCGGTCTGAACTTTGCGCCGTGGCCGCTTGTGACTGCCGAAGTGGTCAACGTGACCTCTGAACGGACGGAAAACATCGGTGGTGGCCGTGGTGCCGGTGGCGATGGTCTCATGCTGACCACGGACGCCAACATCGTGGATATCGACTTCCAGGTGGTCTGGAACATCAACGATCCGGCGAAACTCCTGTTCAACCTGCGCGATCCGCAGGTGACGGTTCAGGCGGTGTCCGAGGCGGTGATGCGCGAAATCATCGCGGCGACCAACCTTGCCCCGATCCTCAACCGGGATCGTGGTCTGATTGCCGATACCGCCCGCGAGAACATCCAGGCGACTCTGGATGAATATGAAAGCGGGATCACAATCGTGCGTGTGAACCTCGATACCGCCGATCCGCCCAGCGAAGTGATCGACGCCTTCCGCGAAGTGCAGGCGGCCGAACAGGAACGCGACCGCTTGCAGCGTCAGGCGGATGCCTACGCCAACCGCGTTCTGGCCGAAGCGCGTGGGTCTGCTGCGCAGATCCTCGAAGAAGCCGAAGGCTACCGCGCGCGCGTCGTCAACGAAGCCATCGGTGAGGCCAGCCGCTTTATCGCCGTGGCACAGGAATTCAATCGCGCACCTGAAGTTACTCAGCGTCGCCTTTACCTAGAGACAATCGAACGGACCCTGGGAGACATGGACAAGATTCTGCTGGACGAAGCCGGAAGCTCGGACGGGCAGGGCGTGTTGCCCTACCTGCCGCTCAATGAATTGCGGCGCTCCGGGACCACCACCACCACCACAGGAGGGTCGAACTGATGCGTAAATCTGCTTTCCTTCTTCCGATTGGCGTTCTCGCCCTCGTCGGGTTCCTGTCGTCCATCTACATTGTCGATGAACGCGAAAAGGTGCTGGTGCTGCAATTCGGCCAGATCAAACAGGTTGTCGAAGAACCGGGTCTGGGCTTCAAGGTCCCGGTCATTCAGGAAGTGGTGCGCTACGATGGCCGTATCCTGTCGCTCGACACCGACACGATCGAGGTCACGCCGTCCGATGACCGCCGCCTGGTGGTTGACGCTTTCACCCGCTACCGGATCGCCGATGTGGTCCAGTTCCGTCAGGCTGTCGGCATCGGGGGCACGCGAGTTGCCGAAGACCGTCTGTCATCGGTCCTGAACGCGCAGATCCGCGAAGTTCTGGGTGCCGATCAGGTGACATCCGACACGATCCTGTCCCCGCAGCGGCGCGACCTTGCCCTGCGTATCCGCGATCAGGCCCGCACCAGCGCGGCGGGTCTTGGTCTTGAAATCGTCGACGTGCGGCTCAAGCAGACCAACCTGCCCGAACAGAACCTGTCCGCGACCTTTGCGCGGATGCGGGCGGAACGTGAACGCGAGGCCGCGGACGAAATCGCGCGTGGTAACGAGGCCGCGCAAAGGGTGCGCGCTGCCGCCGACCGGACCGTGGTGGAAACCGTGTCCAATGCACAGAGGGAAGCCAACATCACCCAGGGTGAGGCCGATGCCGAACGCAACGGCATCTACGCCGAAGCCTATGGCAGCAACCCGGACTTCTTCTCGTTCTACCGGTCCCTGGCGGCGATGGAGCAGTCTTTGAACAAGGACACGTCGACCCTCGTGTTCTCTCCGGACAGTCAGTTCCTGGGTCAGATGTTCGGTGCCATCCGTGCCGATGGTCTGGGGCAGATTGCCGATCAGGAATTCGACATCGAACGGCTTCGCGACATGGCACCGGAAGCCACCATCTCACCCAACCTGCCCGAGTCCGAACGTGAACGGCTCGAACAGCAGCTGGAAGGACAAACTGAACCCAACGAGGACGCGACCAATTGATCGGGTCCGTGATCCAAGGGATTGCACTGGTGCTGATTATCGAGGGGCTGGCCTACGCGCTGGCCCCTTCGCTTATCGAACGTATGCTCGAGGCCATGCGCCTGATGCCGCTGGATATGCGCCGGCTCATCGGCGTGTCGGCGGTGGCTGCGGGCATCGCCATGCTCTGGATCCTGCGCACGTTTTGAAGCCCACCAATTGAAGCGCCCGTCACGTTCAAGTCACATATGCTTGAACCGCGGCTTTCCTGTTTGCGTGTTGCGTCGGCGCACCTACATTATGACCCTATACGGAAGGTGTCGGGCAATGCACCCACACCAAAGACGAAGGAGTTTCCCTTGACCTCACAGGCAAAAGTTATCGAACGGGATCAGAGCACGCCGTTGCGCATGTTCTGGATCACCTCGCTGTCGATGATTCTCATAGTTGCACAATCGCTGATGGCGCAATCGCAGGAAAGCTTTGCTGATCTTGCCCAGAAGATCAGCCCCTCGGTCGTGAACATCACCACATCCACCACCGTTGCAGGCCGCACCGGCCCGCAAGGCATTGTCCCCGAAGGTTCCCCCTTCGAGGATTTCTTTCGCGAATTCCAGGATCGCAACGGCCAGGGCGACCGTCCGCGCCGGTCGTCAGCGCTGGGGTCCGGCTTCGTGATCTCGGAAGACGGGTTCATCGTCACCAACAACCACGTCATCGAAGGCGCGGATGAGGTGATGGTCGAATTCTTCGAAGGCTTCGATCTCCCCGCAACCATCGTCGGCACGGATCCCAACACGGACATCGCGCTTCTCAAGGTGGAAAGCGACGAACCGCTGAAATTCGTCAATTTCGGCGACAGCGACACCGCGCGTGTCGGCGACTGGGTCATGGCGATGGGCAACCCGCTGGGACAGGGCTTTTCCGTCTCCGCAGGCATCGTCTCGGCCCGCAACCGCGCGCTGAGCGGCACCTATGACGACTACATCCAGACCGACGCCGCCATCAACCGGGGCAACTCGGGCGGCCCGCTGTTCAACATGAATGGCGACGTGATCGGCGTGAACACCGCGATCCTGTCCCCCAACGGTGGCTCGATCGGCATCGGCTTCTCGATGGCCTCCAACGTGGTGACGCGTGTGGTCGACCAGCTCAAGGAATTTGGCGAGACCCGCCGTGGCTGGTTGGGTGTGCGCATCCAGGACGTCACCGAGGACGTCGCAGAAGCGCTTGGTCTGGCCTCGGCCAAAGGCGCGCTGGTGTCAGATGTGCCCGAAGGTCCGGCCATGGAAGCGGGTATGCAGGCAGGCGACGTGATCGTCAGCTTTGATGGCCGCGAAGTGGAAGACACCCGGGGGCTGGTCCGCCAGGTGGGCAACACAACTGTCGGCAAGGCGGTCCGTGTTGTCGTGAACCGCGATGGGGCGACACAGACACTTCTGGTGACATTGGGTCGCCGCGAAGAAGCTGAAACAGCCGTTCCAGCCTCGCAGCCCGGTCCGATGGAAGAAGAGGCACCGCAGTCGATGGACCTGATGGGTCTGACGCTCAGCCCGCTGAGCGGCGAAATCCGCGAGCAGCTTGAACTGCCGGACACCGCCAAGGGTCTTGCGGTGATGGATGTCGATGAAACCTCCGAAGCCTTTGAAAAAGGCCTGCGTGCCGGTGACGTGATCACCGAAGCCGGTCAGGCCCAGGTGGCGGCGCTTGGCGATCTGGAAGATCGGATTGCCGAAGCAAGAGACGCAGGTCGCAAATCGATCCTGCTTCTGGTGCGTCGCGCCGGAGATCCGCGCTTTGTGGCGCTGACGATTGCGGAAGACCAATAAGGTCAGTGCCGGGAAACGCGAAAGGGCGCCGATGAGTTCGGCGCCCTTTTGTTTTTGCAATACGTGCTTTTGGTTTCTTTGGGCTGAAAATACCTCGGGAGTGTGAGGGCAGAGCCCTCACCCGCGCCGCAGGCGCGGCTTTTTCCGTGAACGGAAAAACCGGATGCGTCGACGCATCCGCCCCGGTGTCAGCCCTTGGCGTATCCCATGCCCTGCAGCGCCAGCTTGATCTCGTCAAGGATCGCCGGATCATCGATGGTCGCGGGTGGTTTGAACGTTTCGCTGTCCGCGATCTTGACCATGGTCGCCCGCAGGATCTTGCCGGATCGCGTCTTGGGCAGCCGGTCCACCACGGCACACAGCTTGAATGCGGCCACCGGGCCGATCTTGTCGCGCACCAGTTTCACACATTCCCGTGTGATATCCTCATGCGGACGGTTCACACCTTTGGTGAGACAGACAAACCCCATCGGCAGCTGCCCCTTGAGCGGGTCCGCCACACCGATCACCGCGCATTCGGCCACGTCGGGATGTGCTGCCAGCACCTCTTCCATGCCGCCGGTGGACAGGCGGTGGCCCGCGACGTTGATCACGTCATCGGTGCGCGCCATGATGTAAAGGTATCCGTCTTCGTCGATCATGCCCGCATCGCCGGTTTCGTAATAGCCGGGGAAATGCGACAGGTAGGATTTGCGGAACCGGTCCTCAGCATTCCACAGCGTGGGCAACGTGCCGGGGGGCAGCGGCAGCTTGATCGCAATCGCGCCGAGTTCCCCCGGTTTCATCTGGTGGCCCGCCTCGTCGAGGATCTGCACGTCATAACCCGGCATCGGCACCGAGGGGGATCCGATCTTGACCGGCAGTTCCTCGATCCCCGCAGGCATGCCTGCAATCGTCCAGCCGGTTTCGGTCTGCCACCAATGATCATACACAGGCTTGCCGGTGACGTTCATCGCCCATTCGATGGTATCCGGGTCAGCGCGTTCGCCCGCAAGGTAGATCGCGCGCAGGCAGGACAGATCGTATTTCTCCAAGAACTCGCCCTTGGGATCGTCGCGTTTCACGGCGCGGAACGCGGTGGGCGCGGTGAAGAAGCTGCGCACCTTGTGGTCAGAGATCACCCGCCAGAACGTACCTGCGTCGGGTGTGCCCACCGGCTTGCCCTCGAACACGATGGTGGTGTTGCCGTGGATCAGCGGTGCGTAGCAGATATAGCTGTGGCCCACGACCCAGCCCACGTCGGATGCGGCCCAGAACGTGTCGCCGGGATCGACATTGTAGATATTCTTCATCGACCAGTTCAGCGCCACAAGATGCCCGCCGGTGTGGCGGATCACCCCTTTGGGCGCACCGGTGGTGCCGGAGGTGTACAGGATATAGGCCGGGTGGTTGCCCTCGACCGGGACGCAGTCTGCGGGTTCGACGCCGTACTGAAAGCCGTGCCAGTCGACATCGCGCCCTTCGATAAGTTTGGCAACCTCTTCCTCGCGCTGGAAGATCACGCAGAAATCGGGTTTGTGTGTGGCCTGCTCGATCGCGCCATCGACCAGTGGCTTGTAATGCACCACGCGCCCCGGCTCGAGCCCGCAGGAGGCGGCGATGATCGCCTTGGGTTTGGCGTCGTCGATACGCACCGCCAGTTCGTTGGCGGCAAAACCGCCGAACACCACCGAATGGATCGCCCCCAGCCGCGCACAGGCCAGCATCGCCTCGAGCGCTTCGGGCACCATTGGCATGTAGATGATGACACGGTCGCCCTTTTCGATGCCTTTGGCGCGCAAAGCCCCGGCCAGTCGGGCCACGCGATTGCGCAGGTCGCCATAGGTGATCTTGTGCAGCGTTCCGGTGATCGGGCTGTCATGGATGATCGCCACCTGTCCACCGCGCCCGGCTTCGACATGGCGATCCACCGCGTTCCAGCAGGTGTTGGTCAGGCCATCGGCGAACCATTCATACAGGCTGTCTCCGACCTCGTTCAGCGCCTTGCTGGGTTTGCGGTCCCAGTCAATCGCGTCGGCCTGCTCCATCCAGTACCCTTCCGGATCCGACTTCCAGCTTTCATAGACCTCTTTATAGCCCATCCCGATCTCCTCCTGTACCTTGACGATCTTGGCCTACGGCGCACACGACGTTGCGGCAAGCCTCTGGATCAAACGCGCGGCAGAGTGCCGCAAAAACTTTGCAGATTTGGCGCTTCTGGATTGCAAACTTTTGCAAACTCAGCCCCATTATGCAGAGTTTCTTTTTCGCAAGGGCGGTTTTGCAAAATTGCAAACAGTGGGATGCAAACCTGTCTGGGGTCCGAGTCGCCGGATCAAAGTTGATCCAGCGGCGTTGCCAAAAGGCCAAGCCCACGCGCCGATTGCATCGACAGCAGCGCGCTTGGCAGGTCACGGGCGTTCTGGTAGCGGCGCACCGCCAGCAAAGTGCGGACATCCATGGCCCCCGTGATCGGCCCGCGATACAACCCGCGCGCCTCCAGCGCCCGTTGCAGGGTCGCGATGACCTCGGGGGTGAGGGCATGCGGGCAGGGGGTCTCGAACACCAGTTCCTGCCGTTCGCGGGTGATCGCCTGTGCGGTTTCGGTCCGGTAGCGGGCCGGAGACCGGACCGTGCCATCCTCGTTGATCTGCGCCGGGGCGACTTCGATCTGGCGGGTGACGGTTTCGATTGCGGCCGGGGCCACGTCGCGGACCCAGCACGTGTCCGGGGTGGCGCCGGGGGGTGGTTTGATCTGGGCAGAGGCGAAATCGGGAACCGCAACACGCGGCGCGCCGTCAGGGTCTTGTATGTCGCCACAGCCGCTCAGGCCGACAAAAGCCATGGCACACAAGGCCCGGATCGCTGACGGGAGGGGGGTCACGGAAAATGTGCGCCTGTTGCCTGTTTCTGCTTGGGCGCAGTCTAGCCTGTTTGCCCGTCTGGCGAAAGCGCCTCTGGCTGGTGATCCGGGCGATCCTCTGGCGCGGGGGCAAGAAGCTGGTCCAGAAGCGGCGAGATATCCTCGATCACCTCGGCGATGACATGGATCACGTCACCTTCGCTTTGCAACCGCCCGGTGACGCGCAGCATCCGGCCCGCGATCACCGCGCGGCGATAGCGTTCATAAAGCTTGCGCCAGACGATGATGTTCACCGTGCCGGTTTCGTCTTCCAGGGTGAGGAAGATCACGCCCTTGGCGGTGCCGGGCCGCTGCCGCAGGATCACCAGCCCCGCCACGGCGATGCGCGCATTGTCGGGTGGCAGCCGCAGTTGCGACGCCGTCAGGCAGGACGGGGGACGGGGCCAGTCGGTCTGGGCAGGGCGGGGGGTGATGACACGCATGGGAACAAAGATAGAACACATGGCAAAACCCGCAAGGCCGATCTTTCCGCAGATTTCGGATCGCTTTGGAACCTTTAATCCGGCCTTAAGGACGCAGCGCGCCCCGGTGTACCCGCGCAGCTTCGGCCCAGATGAGTTTGGGTTCAAATGCCCCGGCCACTCGTGCGGCAACAGTATCCTGAAGGTCGAAAATGTCTTCGGTCGTGCCGTCGAAACGGTCGTGCCAGATCATGCGGGCGGTCTTGGCCTCGACCAATTGGGTGAAGATGCGCATGCGGTTGCCCGCTTTCTGGATGCTGCCTTCAAGGATATATCGCACCCACAGATCGCGCCCCACTTCGGTCAGATCGACCGCCTTGCCGCGATAGGTGAAGGTCGAGGTGTTGAAGATCACGAAGAACGACGCCACCCGCGCCAGCGCCCCAAGCGCGACGGGGATTCCCTCTATCAGAACGGCGCGCCTGTTTTCGTCGATATGCAAAGCGTTCATTCCCGTGTTCGGTCCTGTGGTGTTCGTCAAAGCCTACCCTGTCCCGTCCGTTCCCGCCAACGGGTTTGCGGTAAACGCAGTTCCTTGGTTTGAGTCCTGTCCTGTGGCTATTGGGGTGACCCATGGGGACAAAACGCCATGTCAATCGGGACAGCCAACGCGCTGACGCCGATTTGACGACAAAAGGGGCTGGCAGCTTGTTCGTTGCCAGATTAGGTAAGACACGATTTCAGAGACGGAGAGCGCTGTAATGGCAAAGATCACCTATATTGAGCATGGCGGCACAGAGCATGTCGTCGACGTGGCCAACGGTCTGACCGTGATGGAAGGCGCACGCGACAACGGCATTCCGGGCATCGAGGCGGATTGCGGCGGGGCCTGCGCCTGTTCGACCTGCCACGTCTATGTGCATCCTGATTGGGTGGGCAAATTGCCGCCGAAGGAAGACATGGAAGAAGACATGCTCGATTTCGCCTATGAGCCGAACCCGGAACGGTCGCGTCTGACCTGCCAGTTGAAAGTCTCGGACGCGCTGGATGGTCTTGTGGTGCAGATGCCCGAAAAGCAGATCTGATCCGATGCGCGCGCCGCGACAGCTGTTGCCTGTCTTGCAGCGTTGCGCCCGCGGCGCGGGGTTTGGGCTGGCGCTTGTGGTGGCGGCGCAGGCCAGCGCACTTGAGATCGAGTCGGCGCGGTATGACGGGCCGACCCAGCGCTACCCGCACGGCGTTCTGGGCGATGACATTGAATACGACACGCTGGTGGTGCGCCTGAGCGACGGGCGCGAGATGTCGGCGCGTTGGGGCGATGACATGGTGTTCGAAGACCTGGCGCCGCGCGTGGTGGATGTGGATGGTGACGGAGCGCCCGAGGTGGTGACTGTCGAGAGCCATTCCCAGCGCGGCGCGCGTTTGGCTGTCTGGGGGCTGGTGGATGGATCGCTGGCCCAACTGGCCGCGACACCGCATATCGGGTCACGCTTCCGCTGGTTGGCCCCGGTGGCGATTGCCGATCTGGATGGGGACGGGAGAATTGAGTTGGCCTATGTGGACCGTCCGCATCTCGCCAAGGTGCTGCGGGTCTGGCGGTTTGATGCGGTGCGCCAGGTGCCTTTGGGTGAGGTTGCGTCGCTGGACGGGCTGACCAATCACCGCATCGGCTGGGATTATATTGCAGGGGGTCTGCGCGACTGCGGGCAGGGGCCGGAGATGGTGCTGGCGGATGCGGCCTGGGCGCAGGTGATGGCGGTGCGGTTCGACGGTCTTGTCCTGAACCAACGGGCGCTTGGTGCCTATTCGCCCAACAGGATGGCGGCCGCCCTGAAGTGCCGCTAGAAGCGCGTCGAAACGCGCTTCCATGCGGTTTCGAAACCGCATTGCACGGGCTTTCGAAAGCCCGTCACTCTGCGTCGAGCTGGGCCATGACCTCGTCGGACGCTTCGAAATTCGTCGTCACGCGCTGCACGTCGTCATCATCTTCCAGCGCATCGACCAGTTTCATGAGTGTGGTCATGCCGTCCAGATCAAGCTCGGTTGTGGTGGTTGGCTTCCAGACCAGCTTGGTCGAGTCCGACTCGCCCAGTTCCGCCTCGAGCGCGGTTGCGACGTCGTTCAGATCCGTGTCGGCGCACCAGATGACATGCCCATCCTCGGTTGATTCCACGTCTTCGGCCCCGGCCTCGATGGCGGCCATCATCACCGTGTCCGCGTCACCAACGCTGGCGGGGTAGGTCACTTCGCCCTTGCGGTCGAACATGAAGCCGACCGATCCGGTCTCGCCCAAGTTGCCGCCGTTCTTGGTGAAGGTCGAGCGCACGGTCGATGCGGTGCGGTTGCGGTTGTCGGTCATCGCCTCGACGATCACCGCAACGCCGTTGGGACCATAGCCCTCGTAGCGGATTTCCTCGTAATCCTCGCCCTCGCCACCGGACGCCTTCTTGATGGCGCGTTCGATGTTGTCCTTGGGCATGGAACTGGACTTGGCTTCCTTGATCGCCAGGCGCAGGCGCGGGTTCTTGTCGGGGTCGGGGTCACCCATCTTGGCGGCGACAGTGATTTCCTTGGAGAACTTGGAAAACAGCTTGGCGCGCATCTTGTCCTGACGGCCCTTGCGGTGCTGGATGTTTGCCCATTTGGAATGGCCGGCCATGATATCTGTCCTTGATTGTCGCGTGTCCAGAGGTTGGCCGGTCTTTACCGCAGAAGATGGGGCGGGAACAAGTGGTGCGTTTTCGCGGTTTGCGCCGTGCCCCGCGTTCGCTATGAGACGCGCATGAAACCCTTTCTGATCCTGCAACTGCGCCCCGAGTCAGACGCCAGCGATGGCGAGTTTGCCGCCTTTCTCGACAAGGGTAGGCTGACCCCCGATCAGGTCCACCGCCTGTGTCTGGACCGTGACCCGTTGCCCGAAGATCTTCGGCTTGACGATTACGCGGGTGTGATTGTCGGAGGTGGTCCCGGCTGTGTCTCGGATGATCCAAAGGACAAGGATCCGATCGAGGCCCGGATCGAGGCGGACATCCTGTCGCTGATGCCGGACATCACGGCGCGGGATGTGCCTTTCATGGGCTGTTGTTATGGCATCGGCATTCTGGGGCATCATCTGGGGGCGGAGGTGTCAAAGGCCCGCTATGGAGAGCCGGTTGGCCCGGTCACCTGTACCGTGACGGCTGACGGGGCCAGCGACCCGCTGATCGCGGGCTTGCCGCCCCGGTTCGAGGCGTTTGTGGGGCACAAGGAAGCGGTGCAGGCATTGCCGGCCGGATGTGTGCATCTGCTTGCCTCCGATCCATGCCCGTACCAGATGATCCGCTATGGTGAAAACGTCTATGCCACGCAATTTCATCCCGAGGCCGATGGGGACGTGTTCGAAGACCGCATCCGCATCTATCGCCATCGCGGGTATTTTGCCCCCGAGACGGCGGATGATCTGATCGCGATGTGTCAGGCCAGCGATGTCACGGTGCCACGCGAGATCCTGCGCCGCTTTGTCGAGCGCTACAGCAGCCGTTGAGCGGGAAAGCGGTTTCGAAACCGCTTGCTGAAGGCGCTTCGAAGCGCCTTCCCGCCCGGACTACAGCGGCCAGATCACCGGAATGAGCGCCGCTGCAAGCATGCCGACCGTGATGTTCAAAGGCACACCCACCTTGAGGAAATCGGAAAAGCTGTATCCGCCGGGGCCATAAACCAGCGTGTTGGTCTGATAGCCGATCGGCGTGGCAAAGGAACACGAGGCCGCCACCATTACCGCGACGACCAGCGGTCGGGGATCAAACCCCATCACCTGCGCCAGCCCGATGGCAATCGGCGTCACCACCACCGCCACCGCGTTGTTGCTGACCAGTTCGGTCAGTACGCTGGTCAACAGGTAGATCACCCAGACAATCGCCCAGGGGGGCAGGTTCATCAGGTACGGGGCCAGCCCTTCGACAATCAGCGTGACCGCACCCGACGCTTCGAGGGCCGCGCCAATCGCCAGCATGGCAAAGATCAGTGCCAGAAGCTGTCCTTCGACAAAGGAAAACGCCTCGTCGGAATCCACACATCGGGTGATCAGAACCACCGCCACGGCAACCACCGCAAGCGCAAGGATCGGGGCAACGCCAAAGGCTGCGAGAAGGACCAGCCCGGCCAACGCGGCAATCGCGATCGGGGCATGGCTGCGCCGATAAGCGCGGGCCGAGGGTTTGGCGACATCCACGAGGTTGAGTTCGTCGGCCATACGCTGAATGTCCTCGGGCGCGCCTTCAAGTAGCAAGGTGTCGCCCACGCGCACCACCAGATCGTCAAGCTGGCGACCGATGTTCTGATTCCGCCGGTGGACCGCCAGCGGGTAGACACCATAGCGCCGCCGCAGACGCATCGCACCAAGGCGGCGGCCCACCATCTTGCAGACCGGGGTGATCAGCACCTCGACCGTTGTGGTTTCGACCGCCGAAAGCTGATCCACGCGCCGCAATTCGCGATTGGTCTGAAGGCTCAGCAATTCGGTCATCTGCGTGCGCAGTACCACCCGGTCCCCGACCTGAAGCGTGACCCCGTCAAGATTGCGCCGCAGTGAGGCATCGCCGCGCACCACGTCGATCAACCGCACGCCATCGCGTTTGAAAAGCTGAACGCCCTGCACCTCGCGTCCGATCAGGTTGCTTTCGGGGGGAATCACCGCTTCGGTGAAGAATTTCATCTTGGAGCGGTCCGACAGCATCGCCGCCATGCTGGTGCGTTCGGGCAGCAGGAACCGTCCAAAGGCCCAGAGGTAGAACATCCCCCAGGCAATCAGCACCACGGCCAGCGGCGTGACCTCAAAGATCGTAAACGGCGCAAGCCCCTGTGCGCGGGCAACGCCATCGACCAGAAGGTTGGTGGATGTCCCGATCAGGGTCAGTGTTCCGCCAAGGATCGCCGCATAGCTGAGCGGGATCAGCAGCTTGGAGGGTGCGAGACCCAGCGTCTTGGACAATTGCACAAACAGCGGCAACATCACCACCACCACAGGTGTGTTGTTCATGAAGGCCGAGGCCACGATCACCACGCCCAGAATGGCCGCCATCGCACGTTTCGGGCTTTTCTGAACCGCCGATTGTGCAGCCGTGGTGAAGGCCGCCAGCGCCCCGGTGCGCACGAGGGCCCCCATGACCAGAAACATCGCCGCGATGGTCCAGGGTGCCGGGTTGGACAGCACCGCCAGCGCATCGCTGTAGGGCAACACACCGGTGGCCAGCAAAAAGGCGACACCGGCGATTGCGACCACCTCGGTCGGGAAGGTTTCGCGGACAAACAGCGCGAACATCACCGCGACGGTGCCAAGCGCCATCATCGCCTGTGTGGTCTGGTCCGGATCAATCAGCGCGGTAAGCACGTCAGGTGGTCCTCATGTCAGGAAGGTTCAGTGTGGCCGGGTTGGAGCGATGGAACAAGCATGGCCTTGGGACGCGGCTGGACCAGCGCCAATCCTGCCAACATCACTGCCAGGGCTGCCCAGAAATAGGACGAATAGATTTCACCCAGGAACAGCATCGCCCATGTGACGCCGAACAGCGTCACGAAGTAGCTGATCTGCACGGTGAAAACCGGCCCCGCGCGCCCGACCAGCCAGACATAAGATGTGTAGGCCGCGGCATGCAGCAGCGAGGAGGCGATGATCGCATGATCCGGTGCGCCCCAGGGCCCGCGTGGATCAATGAACTGCCCTGACAGCAGCGCAAGCGGCAGGGTGATCAGCGCCCCCACCAGAGAAGCCCCGCACAGAACCTGCACCGGGTCCAGCCCTCCCAGCCCCCAACGCGCCACAACGCTGCTTTCCAGCGCGTAGAACAGCGACGAGATCAGCGCCACGAAGACCCAAATTATGGGCACTGCGGCGGGCAGGCTGGCCTCGGGCAGGATCAGCAGACAGATGCCGGTAAAGCCAAGGCTCAGACCCGCCAGCCTGCGCCAGCGAAACCGCTCCAGTCCAAAGGTCAATGCGATCGGAAAGGCCAGCATCGGGACCGAACTGAGAAGGATGGACAGAACCCCCGAGGGCAGGTGGATCGCCGCCGAGTAAGAGGCAATGCCCGGCAGGACCGATCCGATCAGCGCAAGAACACCGTACAGCGTCACGTCGCGGCGGGTAAACCGCATGCCGGTGCCACGCAGCGCGCAGAGCAGACCCAGCACCACGGCACCGATGCCCATTTGCCAGAACAGGATGCCGAAATGGCGGTAGCCCTCGCTGACGGCCGTCTTGGCCAGTGGCTGGGTTGCTCCCCAGGCGGCGCCCGAAAGGATCAGCACAATCAGCGGCAGCGCGCGTGTCATGGGGCGCTGGGGGCGCTGGCTTGCAGGCGGCCACCATCGCGGATCATGTGGATCGCCGTTGCCTTGCCGGTGCGGTCGTCGGTTTCGACCAGAACACCGGACAAGGTTGCCTCGCCCAAGGCGGGTTGGAACCGGGTTTTGCCCATGCCGGTCACAAAACGGCGCATCGGTTCGGTCTTTTCCATGCCGATGACGGAATTGTAATCCCCGCACATGCCCGCATCGGTCAGGTATCCGGTGCCAGAGGGCAGGATCTGCGCATCCCCCGTGGGCACATGGGTGTGGGTGCCCACGACAAGGCTGGCGCGCCCGTCGCAATAATGGCCCATACCCATCTTTTCCGACGTCGCCTCGCAATGCATGTCCACAAGGATCATCTGCGCCTGCCCCCCCAGGGGATGCGCGCGCAACACCGCATCCACCGCCGAGAACGGATCGTCGAAGGCGCGTTTCATGAACACCTGGCCCAGCACCTGAAGCACAAGGATCTTGCGCCCGCGCGCATCGCTGTAAAGCCGATGTCCGCGCCCTGGTGCCTGTTTGGCAAAATTCAGTGGTCGCAGGATGCGAGGTTCATTTTCGATGAAGGACAACATGTCCTTCTGGTCGAAAGCGTGATCGCCGAGGGTCAGGCAATCGACGCCTGACTCCAGCATGTCCTTGGCATGTGGGCCCGACAGACCCACACCGCTTGACGCGTTTTCGCCATTCACCACGCAGAAATCGACCCGCAATCGCGTGCGCAGGGCAGGCAAGCGCTCGGAAATCGCGTTGCGACCGGCGCGGCCCATGATGTCGCCAAGAAAGAGTGTTCTCATGAGACTGAGGATTAGAGCGACGCCGTTGGAAAGCAAAGAGGCAAACGGCCCGGACGGTGAAACGCGTTTCGAAATCGCTTGTGCACCAGGGTGCGCGGTCAGAACAACGATCCCTGTTCAGGCGGTTTTGCCTTGGACTTCGGCGCGGGCCTCGTCCCGGCTGCGCCCACGGTCATCCGGCCATCGGCAAATTCGATCTCCAATGCGCTTGCCTTGCCCGCTTTGGCCTTGCTCGTGACCACGTCGCCGTCGCCACGCACCACCGCATAGCCGCGCTTGAGCGTTTCCTTGTATCCCAGCGTCTCGCGCAGGCGATCCAGCGCGGACAGGCGGCTTTGCCAGTCGCGGACCTGCGCCTGACCGGCTTTCGAAAGCCGGTGCGCCACTGCATCCAGCCGGTCGCGCTTGGCGGCAAGATCGCGTTCGATGGGTTTCAGCGTCAGCCTGTCAGCGCGCCGCGCCAGCGCTTCTCGCTTGGTGTCGACGACACGGGCGAGGCCGGGGGCGAGCCGTCCACTGCTCTGGTCAAACCGTCGCCGCTGTTCGGCCAGACCGCGGCCAAGCAAAGAGGGGCGCAAGGAGGCAGACGCCTCGATCAGCCGCCCGCGCCGCAAATCGACCGACCGGATCAATGCGCGTGGCAGGCGGTCCGACATCAGGTCCAGCCGTTGCGACGGACCCGACAGCAGACTGTCCGGCCGCGGCAGGGCGCGCGCAAGATCGCGCAGGCGCTGGTCGCGGGTCTGCATCCGCTGCAACACCGCGCGGGTCATGCGCGCCTGTTGATCACCGACCCAGCCCAGAAGTTCGAGCCGCACCGGAACGGCGATTTCCGCCGCTGCCGTCGGGGTGGGCGCGCGCTGGTCGGACACGAAGTCGATCAGCGTCGTGTCGGTCTCGTGGCCCACCGCCGAGATCAGCGGGATCTCCGACGCCGCCGCCGCGCGGGCCACGATTTCCTCGTTGAAACCCCAGAGGTCTTCGATGCTGCCACCGCCGCGCGCCACGATCAGCAGGTCGGGTCGGGGCAGGGCGCCGCCCGGTGACAGCGCGTTGAACCCGGCAATCGCGCGGGCCACCTCGGGCGCGCAGGCGGCACCTTGCACCGCCACCGGCCACACCAGCACCTTGCGCGGAAAGCGGTCGCGCAGCCGGTGCAGGATATCCCGGATCACCGCCCCCGAGGGCGAGGTGATCACCCCGATGATGTCGGGCAGGTAGGGAAGTTCCTTCTTGCGCGCCGGATCGAACAGGCCTTCGGCGGCAAGTGCCTTCTTGCGCTTTTCCAGCATCGCCATCAGCGCGCCTTCACCCGCAACTGTCACCTCGTCGACATTGAGGTTGTACTTGGACTGCCCGCCAAACGCCGTCATGCGCCCGGTGACGACCACTTCGAGCCCTTCCTTGGGTACGACCGAAAGCTGCGAGACCTGGCCTTTCCACGTCGTGCAGGCCAAGACGCTGCGGTCATCCTTGACATCGTAGTACAAATGCCCCGACCGCGCCGTGAACACGCGGCCCACTTCGCCGCGCACGCGGATGCGGCCGAATTCGTTCTCCAGCGTCTTCTTTACCGCACCGGACACTTCGGACACCGAATATTCCGGCAGGTTCTGCCCCGGTCTGGGATCGTCGATCAGGTCGGACATCTCGCCTCGCTTGCTCTTGGCCTCGCGCAACCTTAGAACGCCGCCAACGCAAGGAAAAGCACGGAAGGGCGCGCGCATGAACATCCTGATCCTTGGCAGCGGCGGGCGTGAACACGCGCTGGCCTGGGCCGCGCTGCAGAACCCCAAATGTGACAAGCTGATCGTCGCGCCGGGCAACGCGGGCATCGCCCAGATCGCGGATTGTGCCGATCTCGACATCGAGGATGGTGGCGCGGTTGTGACCTTTGCCGAGGAAAACAGCATCGAGTTCGTGATTGTCGGCCCCGAAGCTCCTTTGGCCGCCGGGGTGGCGGATCGTCTTCGCGACGCGGGGCTGCTGGTGTTCGGCCCCTCCGCCGAGGCAGCGCGGCTTGAGGCATCCAAAAGCTTTACCAAGGAAATCTGTGACGCGGCCAATGCCCCGACAGCCGCCTATGGTCACTTCACCGACGCCGACAGCGCCAAGGCCTATGTGCGTGCGCAGGGCGCACCCATCGTGGTCAAGGCCGACGGGCTGGCCGCTGGCAAAGGTGTGATCATCGCCGAAACCGTGGCCGAGGCCGAAGCCGCCATCGACGACATGTTCGGCGGCGCGTTTGGGGGGGCCGGGGCAGAGGTGGTGATCGAGGAATTCATGACGGGCGAAGAGGCGTCGTTCTTCGTGCTGTGTGACGGCACCGATGTGCTGCCCATCGGCACCGCGCAGGACCACAAGCGCGTCGGCGAAGGCGACACCGGCCCCAATACCGGCGGCATGGGCGCCTATTCGCCCGCGCCGGTCATGACGGAGGCCGTCACGCAAAAGGCCATGGACGAGATCATCAAGCCGACCATGGCCGAGATGGCCAAACGCGGAACGCCGTTTCAAGGCATCCTGTTTGCCGGTCTGATGATCGAAGACGGGCAACCCCGGCTGGTGGAATACAACGTGCGGTTTGGTGATCCGGAATGCCAGGTCCTGATGATGCGCCTCGGCGCGCAGGCGTTCGACCTGTTGCATGCCTGTGCCGAGAAGCGTCTGTCAGAGGCGCCGGTGAACTGGGCTGACGACCACGCGATGACGGTTGTTCTGGCTTCAAAGGGGTATCCCGGCCCCTATGAAAAAGGCTCTGTGATCAGCGGTCTGGAAGGTCTGCCGGAAGACAGTTTCCGGATGATGTTCCATGCAGGCACCACCGAAAAAGATGGCAAGATCATCGCCAGTGGCGGGCGCGTGCTGAATGCCACTGCGCGTGGGGCCACCCTTCAGGAGGCTCGGGATCGCGCGTATGAGCAGGTGGATGCGGTTGACTGGCCTCAAGGCTTCCACCGCCGCGATATCGGCTGGCGGGCGCTCTGAATGGCGACGGCCCTGGCCGGGTTTGCGCTTGGCTTTTCCCTGATCCTTGCCATTGGCGCACAGAACGCTTTTGTGCTGCGGCAGGGATTGCTGAGATCCCATGTGTTCGCGGTCTGCCTGACCTGCGCGCTGTCGGATGCGATCCTGATTGCCGCCGGGGTCGCCGGCTTTGGCGCGCTGACGCAGGCCGTTCCCGGGCTTGAACTTGCCATGCGCCTGTTGGGGGCGGGTTTCCTGATCTGGTACGGTGCACGCACCCTTCTCAGCGCATGGCGCGGAGGGCAGGTGATGCAGGCCGGGCAGGCAGCGGGATCGCTGCGCACCGCTTTGCTGACCTGCCTCGCGCTGACATGGCTCAATCCGCATGTGTATCTCGACACGGTGGTCCTGTTGGGTGCGGTCGCGGCACAATACGACGACCGGCTGAATTTCGCGCTGGGCGCGATGACCGCCAGTTTCGTTTTCTTCTTCTCGCTGGGCTATGGCGCACGGCTTTTGGCGCCGTTTTTTGCAAAGCCCCGCGCGTGGCAAGTGCTGGATGTGATCATCGGCGTGATCATGTGGGCGATTGCGGCCAAGCTGCTGTTGATGTGACACTGCTAAGGCCGCCGTCAGATCTGATGAGCCCCCCTTGCGCTTTCCCGAGGCTTCCGGTCCATTGCAGCCATGCGCATGTCTTCACCTGTCAACAGCACGTCCAATCCGGTCAAGGGCGTCTTCTGGATGATCACGACGGGGCTGTGTTTCGTGACCGTCACAGCCCTTGTCAAGACACTCGGAGGGCGCATTCCTGCGGCGGAATCGGCGTTTCTGCGCTACCTGATCGGCTTGGTGTTCCTGATCCCTGTGTGGCGCGTCCTGATGGCCGTGCGGCTGACCGGGCGACAGAAGAAACTCTTTGCCGTTCGGGGTCTTGTTCATTCGCTCGGCGTGATCCTGTGGTTCTTTGCCATGACCCGTATCCCGATCGCAGAAGTCACCGCGATGAACTATCTCAACCCGGTCTATGTGACGATCCTTGCGGTGTTCGTGCTGGGCGAAACGCTGGCGCTGCGGCGCGCCATGGCGGTGGCGGCGGCGCTGGTGGGGGCGCTGATCATCCTGCGTCCGGGCTTTCGCGAACTCGATCCCGGCCATATCGCCATGCTGGGCACGGCCCTTTTGTTTGCGGGCAGTTACCTGATCGCCAAGATCGTGTCGGGGGAATTGCCCGCCAGCATCGTTGTGGCGCTGCTGTCGATCACGGTGACCATTGGTCTTGCGCCTTTTGCATTCGCGGTCTGGGTCACGCCAAGCCTTGCCGATCTGGGGATACTGGCGGCCATCGCCTGTTTCGCAACCGCCGGTCACTACACCATGACCCTTGCCTTCGCCGCGGCGCCAGTGACCGTGACTCAGCCCGTGACCTTTCTTCAACTGGTCTGGTCGGTCCTGCTGGGCATGATGTTCTTTGACGAACCCGCAGATCCGTGGGTTATCCTCGGGGGTGGCGTAATTATGGCTTCGGTGATCTTCATCACCTGGCGTGAAGCCCGCCTGCGCAAGATTCACCGAACGCCAAACGTCAACGAAACAAAGGGGTAAGGTGACCTTACGTCGCCCTACCTGACTTTGTGGCAGGCCCTCCAGAAACATTGTTTCGGTTTCCGCAAAAAACCGGGATTGGTTCCAAAATTGGTCACAATCCGGCGCGACAAACAGGGAAGGTAATGTACGAGGAGAGACCCATGTTTGCCGAAACTTTTTCAAGCGCCAATCTTGGCGACTTACGCCACTTCCTTGTGTCCGAGCGTGAAAAGACGCTGTCGGATACCGAATGGAAATTCCGCATGCGCGGCTATGGTTTTCACGTCAAACGCGTTGATGGCGGCGTGATGGTGGCACGGATCGCGAAGAACGAAATCCTCGGCTGCGTTAAGATGTGATCTTGTCGGCCGCTGCGCTTGTGGCGGCCATTTGTCCATCTGTCGCGTCTCGCGCTTTGCACAGCGCTTTGCTATACGCCGCGACATGCAGAAGAATATTGATCTTCCTCCTGTCTGGCTGCTTGGCGCGCTGATCCTTGCGTGGCTGCAAAAGACGTACGCAAGCTACGGGCTTGGCTTTGGACCTGTCTGGGCAGATCTGCTGGGTGGTCTTCTGGTTGGCGCGGGCATTGTTCTGATGGCACTGGCGGTCTACGAATTCCGCCGCCACCGCACGACGATCATGCCACACCGCGAGGCAGATGCGCTGGTGACCAGCGGCATTTTCAAGCGCTCGCGCAATCCCATCTACCTTGCTGATTCGTTGATCCTGACCGGAATGATCCTCTATTGGGATGCGGTGTTATCGCTCCCATTGATCCCGCTCTTTGTCTGGTGGATCGAGAAACACTTCATTATAGCCGAAGAAAAACGCTTGCGGCGAAATTTTCGTGCGGATTTTGCACGATATGAGAAACAAACGCGACGTTGGCTCTAGCCGATCATGCACATCTGTTCTAGATGAGCGGTTCGCGGGTGGGCAGCATTGTGCGCTTTAGGTCAGCATTGTAGACCCATCGCCGGAAAACATGCCGCTACGGCACTTCGGAACGAAGCAAAGGGGGACGGCTCAGGTGAAAATCGGGACGCCAAAAGAAGTGATGAAGGGTGAGGCACGCGTTGCCATGACCCCGGATTCCGCCCGCCAGCTGCAAAAGCTCGGGTACGACTGTATCATCGAAACCGGCGCAGGCGACGCGGCAGGGTATAGCGACGCAACCTACAAAGAGGCTGGCGTCGAGGTTGTCAAAACCGCCGCCGCGCTTTGGAAAGCGGCCGATGTGGTCGCCAAGGTCCGCCCACCCACCGACGCCGAGCTGAAGAAAGCGCGCGATGGTCAGTTGCTGATCTCGTTCTTCTGGCCAGCCCAGAACGAAAAACTGATGCAGCAGGCCGCTGATCAGGGCACATCCGTGATCGCGATGGACATGGTGCCGCGCATTTCCCGCGCCCAGAAGATGGACGCGCTGTCGTCGATGGCGAATATTGCGGGCTATCGTGCCGTGATCGAGGCGGGCAACAATTTCGGTCGCTTCTTCACCGGCCAGATCACCGCTGCGGGCAAGGTGCCCCCGGCCAAGGTTCTGGTTGTTGGTGCCGGTGTGGCCGGCCTTGCCGCCATCGGCACATCGACCTCGCTGGGTGCGATCACCTATGCGTTCGACGTGCGCCCCGAAGTGGCTGAACAGGTTGAATCGATGGGAGCCGAATTCGTCTTCCTCGATTTCGAGGAAGAACAGAAGGACGGCTCTGCCTCTGGCGGCTATGCCTCTGTGTCCTCACCGGAATTCACCGCAGCCCAGCTTGCAAAGTTCCGCGAACTGGCCCCCGACATCGACATCGTGATCGCCACCGCGCTGATCCCGAACCGCGAAGCGCCCGAGCTTTGGACCAAGGACATGGTCGACGCGATGAAGCCGGGATCGGTGATCATCGATCTGGCGGCGGAAAAGGGTGGCAACTGCAAGCTGACCGTGATGGACGAGAAGATCGTCACTGACAACGGTGTCACGATCATCGGTTATACCGACTTCCCCAGCCGAATGGCCACGCAGTCCTCGAACCTCTACGCGACCAACATCCGTCACATGATGACCGACCTGACCCCGGAAAAGGACGGACAGGTCAATCACAACATGGAAGACGACGTAATCCGTGGCGCCACCATCGCGCATGAAAAGGCCGTCACCTTCCCGCCACCCCCGCCAAAGGTGAACGCGATTGCCGCGAAGCCCAAGGAAAAGGTCAAGGAACTCACACCCGAAGAAAAGCGCGCGAACGAAGTCGCCGCGTTCAAGGCACAGACCAAGCAGCAGGTCACGTTGCTGGCCATCGGGGCCGCTCTGGTTCTGGGTGTTGGTCTGGTCGCTCCGGCCAGCTTCATGCAGCATTTCATCGTGTTCGTGCTGTCGGTTTTCATCGGCTTCCAGGTGATCTGGAACGTCGCGCATTCGCTGCACACACCGCTGATGGCCGTCACCAACGCGATCTCGTCGATCATCATTCTGGGCGCGCTGATCCAGATCGGGTCCAGTTCGCTGCTCATCACTTTGCTGGCGGCGCTGGGTATCTTCATGGCCTCGATCAACATATTCGGCGGCTTCCTCGTGACACGGCGCATGCTCGCCATGTTCCAGAAATCCTAAGGGGGCAGGCACCATGGAATTCGGATTCACCATCGCGGCCTATGCGGTCGCAGCGGTTCTCTTCATCCTGTCGCTTGGCGGGCTGAGCGGTCAGGAAAGCGCCAAACGGGCCGTCTGGTACGGCATTGTCGGCATGGCCATCGCGGTTCTTGCCACGCTCATGGGACCGGGGCAGGGGCTGTTTGTGGCTTCCATCGTCCTGATCGCGCTGGGCGCGGGTGTGGGCTACCAACTCGCCACGCGGGTTCAGATGACCCAGATGCCCGAGCTTGTGGCCATCATGCACAGCCTTGTCGGTCTGGCAGCGGTGTTCGTGGGCTTCAACGCCGACATCATGATCAACAATATCGGTGATCTCTACGACGCGAACGGCCTTGTCATGGGCGCGGTTGCGGATGACGGCTACACTGCCATTGGCCTGCCGAAAGAGGTCTATGACGGGCTGTCGTCCTTCGGCAAACTGATCGCCAAGAAAACCAATGTCGAGATCAACATCCTCAAGGTCGAACTGGTGCTGGGCATCTGGATCGGTGCCGTGACCTTTACCGGGTCGGTCATCGCCTATGGCAAACTGGCAGGCAAGGTGGACAGCGGCGCGAATAAGCTGCCGGGCGGTCACCTGCTCAATGCCGGTGCTGCGGGTCTGTCGCTGTTGCTGGCGGCAATGTATCTGGGTGGTTCGGGCAGCTGGACACTGGTTCTGCTGACTCTGCTGGCGCTGTTCATCGGCTACCATTTGATCATGGGCATCGGCGGCGCCGACATGCCGGTCGTGGTCTCCATGCTCAACAGCTATTCGGGCTGGGCGGCTGCCGCGATTGGCTTCAGCCTCGGCAACGACCTCTTGATCGTGGTCGGTGCGTTGGTCGGCTCTTCCGGTGCGATCCTGTCCTACATCATGTGCAAGGCGATGAACCGCAGCTTCATCAGCGTGATCCTGGGCGGCTTTGGCGGTCCGGCAGGCGAACAGATGGCTGTGGAAGGCGAACAGATCGCCATTGACGCCGATGGTGTGGCGGGCGCGCTCGACGAGGCCGACAGCGTCATCATCATTCCGGGCTACGGCATGGCGGTGGCACAGGCACAGCAGAACGTGGCGGAACTCACCCGTCGCCTGCGCGCCAAGGGCAAATCCGTGCGCTTTGCGATCCACCCGGTTGCGGGGCGTCTGCCCGGCCACATGAACGTGCTGCTGGCCGAAGCCAAAGTGCCCTATGACATCGTGCTCGAGATGGACGAGATCAACGACGACTTCCCGGATACGGATGTCGCCATCGTCATCGGCTCGAACGACATCGTGAACCCGGCAGCCCAGGACGATCCCAACAGTCCCATCGCCGGGATGCCGGTTCTGGAATGCTGGAAGGCCAAGCAGGTCTTCGTGTCCAAGCGCGGGCAGGGCACCGGCTATTCGGGCATCGAAAACCCGCTGTTCTTCAAGGACAACACGCGGATGTTCTACGGGGACGCCAAGAAGTCACTGGAAGACCTGCTGACCCGGATTAGCTGAACCGCACTTTGGCGAAGATTGAAAACCCCGGTCCCAGTGGCCGGGGTTTTTTGTTCTGCGCCGCTGCAATCTGGCCCGGACCAGAATTCCGGGTTGCAATCGAGTACGGGGCGATGCGGCTGGTCATGGGGGTTTGGCGCATTATGTCCCTGAACGGACGCCATTCACACGACACCAAAGAGGCCTCCGGACACATGAACGACTTTGTCAGCGCCGCCTACGATCGGTTCGCCATTTTCATCGCCCTGTTGCTTCTGATGGGAACTGCGGTGGTGATCGTCATAGCGACTTTCTCATTCCTCCTCCTGACGTGGGAGGTGCTTCTGGGCGCGATGGGTGGCACCTCGTACGCGACCCTCCAGCGCGTCTTCGATGCTCTGCTTGGTGCGATCATCGCATTGGAACTCGCGCATTCCGTAAAACTCATGGTCACCGGGCAGCGCGGCTTCGGACAGGTCCGCATCGTTCTGGTGATCGGTATTCTTGCGGTCGTGAGAAAGCTTATCGTTATCGAATTGGAGGCTGTTTCCGGGTTTCTCCTGCTTGGGCTGGCGGCGGCCATCATTGCCCTTGGGGGAATATACGGCTACCTGCTTTGGCTTGATCGCGACGGAACCGTAGAACGCGATTGAGCTTTCTCCGCGCGATGATCTGTTCGAAATGTCACACCGACATGTTGTTCAGCCATCCGTCAACCAGCGCGTCCAACCTGTCCCAATCCGTGTATTCTCGGTCGCTATCCAGATCGACCTCGGGATCCTTGGCCGCGATGATCCTGCGCATGATGAACCTGCGGAACACGTCATAGCGTGACGGAGCATATGCACCTGCCACCTGCGCCACGTCCCCCGGAGTCCAACCTGTGGCCTCACCGAATTCCGAAAGGATGGTGTCGAGTGTCCGCCAATCGTCGGCATCATGCCCGGCGGCCGCCAGGGATACGGAAATCATCAGCGATGGCATGTCGTTCAGGGTGTCCGCATGTTGCGCGGCAAAGCCAGACAATGCCTTCTGATAGTGTCCCGCATGCAGCGAGCCCGCCAGTATCACACCGTCGAACCGCGTCAGGTCCATCGTTTCCGCATCTGCCACGGGGGACAGTTCGATCATATGCCCCATGTCGAAAAGGCGATCCGCAATGTGACGGGCAATTTTTTGAGTCTGACCTTCGGTGGTCGCGTACCCAATGAACAGTTTCATGGCCTCTCCCCTTGCTGCCAAAGTGCCACAACCCTGTGGCCCATCCAGACAGCCCGAGTTTATGACAGCGGGCACCTCCTTGCGTTGACCCATCGCAAAAACCGTTTCAGATCATGGAACTGGCGTGGTTTTGCATCTGCCGCGTATCAAGGCAGGGTGCATAGTGTCGCGCCACATCGTTCAATGCATACAGTTGAATACCGGTAAAATACTGAAATGTCTGGAAATTTCCTTTACTTGAATTGTTTGCGCGCCTAAGTCGTATCGAAATCCGAAAGACGACTCATGTCCCCGATCGAAGACCATCCGCTGCGATATGCCCTCTCGAACGAGCTGCACGCGCGCCCGTTTCCGTCGCTCGAAGCGCCGTGTCGTGCCGTGTATCTGGCGCTGAAAAAGCCCAAGGCGGCCGCCGCGCGGGACAAGACGTTGGATCTGGATCATCTCAAGGCGCTCTTGGACCGGTACGGCACCGCGCATCCGCAACCAGGGGCGACGCATTTCTCGGGCCAGATCGGTCAGAACATGCTGAAATGGGAACAGCATACCGAATTCGTCACCTACACCGTGTTTCTGAACGGTGTCTCGGACCGCCCCTTTGATCCGGCGGATATGGACGTGTTTCCCGAAAGCTGGCTTGCCTCTGCGCCCGGTGTACGCATCACATCGGCCCTGATCCGGGTCGAGGAACGTCCCGACGAAGACACGATTTCGCAACATCTCTCGGACTGGTTCGTGCCCGAAAGCCTTGCTGTCAGCCGTGTTCTGGATGACGATGCCATCGTCGCGGGCGACTTTCGCATTGATCCGGCAGGGCACCTGCGCTTTGGCTGTTTCGTCAGCAACGGGATCGGTCGCCGTCGCGTCGGGCGGATCGTACAACGCCTGTGCGAGATCGAAACCTACAAGACCATGTCGATGCTGGGCTTCACCCGCGTGCGCGAACTGGGGCCGCGCATGGGCGAGATCGACAACGAACTCAACCTTCTGATGGCCGCCATGACCCAGGGTGACGGTCAGGAAGAAGACCGCCTGAAGTCATTGCTGGCGGTCTCGGCAGAGCTTGAAAGCCTGTCCGCCCAGACTTCGTTCCGGTTTGGCGCAACCGGCGCATACGAGGCGATTGTCGGACAGCGCGTGTCGGTCCTGCGCGAAGAACGCTTTCAGGGGCGGCAGACCTTTGCCGAATTCATGACCCGTCGTTATGATCCGGCGATGCGCACGGTCAAATCCGCCGAAAACCGGCTCTCGGCCATGGCCGCGCGGGCGGTGCGCGCCGGTGATCTGCTGCGCACGCGGGTCGAGGTGGCGCGGTCCGCGCAGAACCAGCAATTGCTCGAGAGCATGAACCAGCGCGCCGACATGCAGCTGCGCCTGCAAAAGACGGTCGAAGGCCTGTCGGTTGTGGCGATCAGCTATTACGCGGTGTCGCTGGCGGGATACCTGCTGTATCCGGTCTCGGCGATGATGGACATCTCCAAAGGCGCGGTGACGGCGCTGGTCACGATCCCGGTTGTGCTCTTGGTCTGGTTTGCCATCCGCCGCATTCGCCGCGTGGTCGAACAGGATGGGCCTGACCTCTAGGGATGGCGTATTGGCCGTTGACGTTTCCGTCGACGGAAACAACCGGATGCTTCACCGCTTGATGAGAACCTCGGTTTCTGCCCCCAGCGATGACGCAAGGGACGCAAACCGCGCCTCGGCCACTTCCCCGTAAAGCGGCACCGACGCCTTGGTCAGCTTCAGGCGCAACAGCTTCTTGCGCGGCTGCCATTCCAGCGCCGTGCCGTCCGCGCTTGCATCCGACATCCAGAGCATCGACCCGAAGCGCAGCGCCTTGCCGAGAACTTCGGCCTCCAGCGTCGCCTTTTCCGACAGCAGCCCTTCCAGATCCTCGAACCGCGTGCCCTCGCGCTTGTTCTTGTAGCGATGCAGCAGGGCCAGCCCCAGGAACACACGTTCGGAATGTTTCAACCCGCCAAGGTTGGCGCGTGTGGCGTTGTCGAAACAGGTCTCCGCGCGATAGTCCGGATGCGCGCGCCAGCTGACATCATGCAGCAGGCATGCCGCCTTGATCAGCCGCGTCCGCGCTGCATCGACACTTGAAAACAAGGGCGTGACAAAGCGATACAGTTTTTTGCCGAAACCCGGCAACCGCGCGTCTTTCGCCTCGGCAAAGCGGCATGCCTCGATCAGCGGATCGCGGTCCCTCAAATCCTGCGGCATCTGTTCGTAGAGCAGCCCCTCGCGGATGCCATAACTTGATATCGCGATGTCCTTGGGCTTGAACGTCTGCACCAGCCGTTTGAGCACATCCACCGCGTAAGGCACAAGCTCCATACGGGCATTGGAAATGCCGCAGGCCTGGCGCAGTTCTTCAAGATCGCTGGACTTGATGAACTTCACGGTCTGGTTCACCGATTTCTTGTCCATCCGGTACTCGTGCAGCACATGCAACGGATAGCCGCGCCGATACATGTCGATCCGCGCAATCGCCCGCCAGGACCCGCCGACCAGGAACAACCGGTCGCGCTGTGGCCCCATATGCGTGACCAGCTTGTCCATCACCTCTTTGATGTGCAGGTCCCGGCCTTTCTGCCCACCCTTGAGGTCGCGCAATTTGAGCGGCCCGAGATTCGAGCTGATCCGCCGACCGACCCGGCCATCCGATATCTCGGCCAGTTCCATCGACGATCCGCCAATGTCGCACACCAGTCCATAGCTGCCCGGCCAGCCCAGCAACACACCCTGCGCCGACAGCCGCGCCTCTTCCTCGCCGCCGATCACCCAGATGCGCAACCCGGTCTCGCGCAGGACATCCTCGCGGAACTCCGGCCCATCCTCGGCCTCGCGCACCGCAGCGGTGGCAACGACGGACAGCGGCGGCAGGTCCATCCCCTCGGCGAGCGCCTGAAACCGCTTGAGCGCCTGCAACGCCCGGTCGCGACCTTCGGGATTGAGACGGCCCGTTTCGGACATGCCCGCGCCCAGGGCACACATGAGTTTCTCGTTGTAGAAATAGGCCGGGGACCGCGCCGCGCCGTCAAAGACAACCAGTCGGACAGAGTTCGACCCAATGTCGATCACACCCACACGCGACAGCGCGCGTGCCTTCGGATCGTTGAACAGGGGGCGGTCAAAGGGGCCCAACGTGTCGTGTTCGGCGTCTGAGGAACCGTCCATGAGGCCTCCTGATCAAGTTGCGCGCACCGTGTCAAAGCAGGAGGGGAAGGTCAAGAAAACAAGGCTTGGAAAAGCCCGTCCCCTGATGCCCCAGACGCGTCTGTGGGTCAACATAGGGCTTTCGGACCCAAAGGATATCGTCCATCTTGCCCCCGGCAACGGTCAAGGCAACAGGGAGACGCAAGAGATGCGTATTGCAACCATGGCAACGGGCGGGATCGGAGGATTTCTGGCCGTCAAACTGGCCAATGACGGGCACAGCGTGGCCACCATTGCACGCGGGGCACATCTTGGGGCGATCCGCGACAAGGGCCTGACGCTGGACGGCGCAACCGGTGTCGAAACCTGCCGTCCGGAGATCGCAACCGACCGCCCCGACGAGGTCGGTCCAGTGGATGCCATCATCTTCGGCGTCAAGGGGGACGGGCTTGAAGCAGCGGCGCGCGCCTGCCTGCCGATGATCGGCCCGGACACCGTGGTTGTTCCGTTCCTCAACGGGGTCGAGGCGTCGGACCGCCTGATCCGGATTCTGCCCGAACACAACGTGGCCAACGGCGTCGCGCGGGTGTCCACAACCATTTCCGCGCCCGGAGTGATCACGCAAACCGGGGCGTTCAACTCCTTCATCTTTGCCGAACGCGACAGCCGACCCTCGGCGCGCATCGACGCGCTGCGCGACGCCATCACCGCCGCTGGATCGTCTGCACCCCCAACCGATGACATCGTCAGGGAACTCTGGTCGAAATTCGCCCTGTTTGCGGCGCTCTCCGGGGTGACGGCGGCGGGGCGCTGCACGATTGGCGATGTCCGGAACATCCCGCAGCTTGAAAGCCTGTTCAAACGGGCGTTGTCGGAAATCGTCGCGATTGGCCGGGCCTTCGGGGTCGAGCTGGATGTCGATATCGAAGAACAGGTCTGGTCCAGCATGCAAGGCTTCCCGCCAGAGGGGCGCGCCTCCACGGCGATTGACCTGGAAAAGGGTCGTCCCCTGGAAATCGAATGGGTGTCCGGGGCCGCGACCCGTCTTGCCGCTCAGATGGGGATCGACGCGCCGGTCAACAGCGCACTCTATGCCATCCTCTTGCCCCATAAACACGGGCGCTGACCGGCTTTTGCAAAAGCCGGACAAGACCTTTGCAAAGGTCTTGCCGCCCTATTCCTCGGTATGGGTCAGTTTGGGAACATCGGATGCGCCCGCCGACCCGCGACCCGACAGCGACGGGTTCTCCATGAAGAACCGATGGCAGTTGAACGCAAACGCACCCTCATCCCAGGTGGTGCGCACAAACGCGCCATCGGGCTGCATGATCCAGCTTTGCGCCACATCCGCCAGGTTGGCCGCCATGATCTGGCTGACGATCTGGGCCTTGACCGTGGCGTTCTCGATCTCGACCAGCGTTTCGACCCGGCGGGTCAGGTTGCGGCCCATCCAGTCGGCGGACGACATGAACACCCGTGCTTTCTTGTGCGGCAACCCATGGCCATTGCCGAAACAGATGATGCGCGAATGCTCGAGGAACCGCCCGACGATGGACTTGACGCGGATGTTCTCGCTCAGCCCCTTGACCCCCGGTCGCACGCCGCAGATGCCACGGATCACGCAGTCGATCTTTACCCCGGCTTCGGAGGCGGCATAAAGCGCGTCGATCATGTCCGGTTCGATCAGCGAATTCATCTTGAGCCAGATCTGCGCCGGTTTGCCCGCGCGGGCATGGCTTGCCTCGGCTTCGATCATTTCCAGCATCTTGGGCTTGAGCGAATGCGGCGAGATGCTCAGGTTCTCAAGCCCGTCCGGCAGGGCGTATCCCGACAGGTAGTTGAACACCTTGGTTGCGTCCCGGCCCAAGGGGGCATCGCAGGTGAAAAAGCTCAGATCGGTGTAGATCGTGGCGGTGATCGGGTGGTAATTGCCAGTGCCGTAATGCGTGTAGGTGACCAGCTTGGTGCCTTCGCGGCGCACCACGATGGAAATCTTGGCGTGGGTCTTCCAATCCAGAAACCCGTAGACCACATGCGCGCCCGACCGTTCAAGACGCCGCGACTGGCGGATGTTGGCGGCCTCGTCGAACCGGGCTTTCAGCTCGACCAGGGCGGTCACCGACTTGCCGTCCTCCGCCGCCTCGCACAGCGCGGCCACGATGGGCGATTGGCGCGACGTGCGGTACAGCGTCTGCTTGATCGCCACCACATCCGGATCGCGCGCCGCCTGCGCCAGGAACCGCACCACCATGTCAAAGGTCTCGTAGGGGTGGTGCAGCAGCATGTCCTTCTGCTTGATCGCCTCGAACATGTCGCCATCGAAATCCTGCACCCGTTCGGGCACGCGCGGGGTAAAAAGGGGCCAAAGCAGGTCGGGTCGGCTGTCCAGCACAAGTTCCTTGAGGTCGGCCGCACCGATCATGCCGGTCAGTTCGATCACATCGTCTTCGCGGACCCGCAATTCGCGCATCACCGTATCGCGCAGACCCTTTGACGACGACCCCGCCGAAATCGTCAGGCGCACGACCTCGCCGCGCCGCCGCCGCTTCAGGGCGACCTCGAATTCGCGCACAAGGTCTTCGGCTTCGTCCTCGACTTCGATATCGCTGTCGCGCAGCACCCGGAATCCGAAATGATCGCGCAGCTTGTAGCCCGGAAACAGCCGGTCAAAATGCAGCAGCAACACATCTTCAAGAAAGATGAACCGATCCGCGCCGTCATTCGAGGGCAGGGCGATGAAGCGATCCACCTGCGCGGGGATCGGTAACAGCGCCTGCAGACTGGTCTTGTCCTTGCGCCGTTCCAGTTGCAGGGCAAGACAATAGCCATTGTTGGCGATGAACGGAAACGGGTGCGCCGGGTCGATGGCAAGGGGGGACAGCACCGGGAACACCTGGTTCAGGAACACGTCTTCCAGAAAGGTCAGGTCCACCTCGCCCAACCCGTCACGCGACAGGATGGATATGCCTTCGGCTTCCATCTTTTGCCGCAGATCGGCCAGCACCCGCTGTTGCGACGCCATCAGCTTGCGCGCATCTTCGTTGATCAGCACAAGCTGTTCGGCCGGGGTCAGCCCATCGTCGGCGGGTGTGACATTGCCAGCCTGCGCCAGTTCCCGCAGTCCAGCCACGCGCACGGTGTAGAATTCGTCCAGATTGTTTGCCGAGATCGACAGGAACCGCAGCCGCTCGAGCAAGGGCACACGCGGGTTCTCCGCCTCTTCAAGAACACGCCAGTTGAAGCCCAGCCACGACATTTCGCGATTGAAGAAACGCCCTGGTCCGGTCAGGTCGAGATCGGGCAGGGTTGTCGGTTCGGGGCGGGGGGCGTTCAGGAAATCGGCACTGTTCATGGGCGTCCCTTAGCTGTGGCGCGTGACAGATTGGTGACATCCCGTGTCAGGACATCGCTGCAAGCCCCTAGTCTGACGCGTTTTCCTCGGGGAATTCAAGATCGGCCAGCGCGCTGCGGGCAAGTGTCCGCGTCACCCCTTTGGGTGTGCCCAGCGCTTCGGTGTCGAGATGCGCCACAACCTGCCCGGCGGCCTCGAAGGACCGGGGCATCCAGCGCACCAGGTAGGGGATCACATCCGCCATCGGCACGATCTGGCGATCCGCAAACAGCTTGGCCAGAACTGCGGACAGCAGGATATCATCCGGCAGCGCCATCTTGGCCACGGTGGTGCCAGACATCCGGCTTGCCAGATCAGGCAGGTTCAACCCCCATGCCGACGGAGGCCGCGTGGCGGTCAGAAGGATCGAATGCCCGTTGGCGAGAACAAGGTTGTGCAGATGGAACAGCGCCCGCTCGGCCGCGTCATGGCCCGCGATCTGCTCCACATCCTCGACACAGATGGGCTGGTCCGCCAGCGTCGGCACATCACCCCCCGCGATGTCGAGCGCCGAGACCATCTGCCCGCCGCTTTCGGTACACCAGACATGCGCCAGATGGGTCTTGCCCGATCCGCGCGGACCCACCAGCACCAGCTTGCCATTGGGCCAGTTCGGCCAGGTGTCCACCAGACCCAGCGCCACGGCGTTGCTGTGGGTGACGTAAAAGTCCCCCCGCCCCAGCGCGGGCCGCGCCGGAATGTCGAATTTCAGTTGCAGGGACATTTATTCGCCGTCCTGATCACTCAACCCGCGATAAAGGCGGCTTTGAAGATATTGGTTTGCGGCGAACCGGGCAATCACGCCAAGCGCCGCGGCGACGGGAACCGCCACCAGCATCCCGACAAACCCGAACAGGGTGCCGAAGATCGACAGCGCAAATATCAGCCAGACCGGGTGCAGCCCCACCGACGACCCCACCAGCTTGGGCGTCAGCACGTTGCCCTCGATCACTTGTCCCAGCACAAACACACCGGCCACCAGCCCGATGGAGAGCCAGTCGCCCCAGAACTGGAACAGGGCCAGACCGATGGCCAATGCGCCGCCGATCAGCGCGCCAAGATAGGGAATGAACGTCACCAGCCCGGCGACAAACCCCACCACCAGCCCGAACTGCAGCCCGATCAGCATCAGCGCCACGGCGTAATAGGTGCCAAGGATGATGCAGACGGTTCCCATGCCGCGAATGAAACTGGCCAGCGTCCGGTCAATATCCGCCGCCAGCTTGCGGATGGTCGGCGCATGATCGCGCGGCAGCATCTCGTCGATGCGGGCCACCATGTTGTCCCAGTCCAGCAGAAGGTACACCGCCACCACCGGCACGATCACGAACAGCATCACGATATTGATGATGCCCGCAGCCGAGCTCAGCACTGTATTGAGCAATTCTCCGCCGCGCGACTGGATGGTTTCCCCGATCGACACCAGCGATTGCCGCAACGGGCTTTCGGTGTCCATGATGTCGGGGAATCGCGCGATCAGAAAATCGCGCAGATTGGCGAACAGGGTCGGGGCCACATCGAACAGGTCGAGCGCCTGATTGACCAGCGACGGAATCACCCACAAGAGCAGAAGCACAAACGCGACCATCCCGATCACGGTAATGATGGCCGTGGCCGCCACCCGGCTACAGCCCATCCGTTCCAGACGGTCCGCCACCGGATCAAGGAAATAGGCAATCGCCCCACCCAGAACAAAGGGCAAAAGCACGTCGCCAAGGAACCACAGCACCACCGCAAAGGCGACTGCCGCAATCCCCCAGTATTTCACCTGCTCCCGCGCGGGAAGTGCCATCTTGTCCGCCCTTGTGACCTGTCCCCTACATCGCTCGTGTCGCGCAGGGTTTCAAGCGAAAGGCGCGCACGATGCGTCAACGCATCAACGTTTTGCGATCCCGCAAAACCCCGCGTCCCTGTCCGCCGGGACGACACAGAAACCGTCCCCTGCTCAGGCAGAGCCAAGCCGCGCACATCCGTCCCACAGGGGGGCACCATCGGTCAGCTGCAACACCCAGGCCAGGGGAATCCCCGCCGGAGTCGCAATCCCGTGTGCCGCGCCCATGACCGCGCCGATGAGGATGGCGCGACCGGCGCTGTCTCCTCCGGCCAGGATGTTGTGCTCTACCGCGTCGCTGTAGGTGGCGCTGTGCTTGAGCACATGAAACATCACCGGTCCCGCTGTTGGCAAATGACAGGCGCGCCCGACCTCTCCGGCAAAGACGGTTGGGTCCGTTTCGTCGCTGGCCAGCGCGTGCAACAGCGCCTCCCTGACGTCGCCCTCTGCCGCGCGCGCCGCCATCGCAAGCGCCTCTGCGACAGGGGCGCCGTCAAGAACCCGGCACAAGAGATCGCAAAACACCGCGTTATAGGCTGCGGCCACATCGTTGACATTGGTGATCTGCATTGCCGCCTGCGACCTGTCGGCCAGTTCCGGCGTCCCGTGATACCCCGCCACAATTGCCGGAAGCCGCGTCACCGCCGGGTTCTGGTCGTCGTCGATGCCCGAAGGTGACAGTTGCGCCGCGATCCGCTCGAGCGCGCCGCGCGTCGGGCGGTCGATATAGCCGTGATAAGCTCCGCCGGGACCAAAATGCGTGGCGAACGCGGCCTGTTGCGCAGGCACATCGAACGCACCGCCCTCTGCGATCATCGTCCGGATTGCCAGCCAAAGCGCCTCGCCATATTGCGTCAGCATGCCGGTTTGCCGTGCGCCATGGGCGAAATACCCCTTGGCCCCGTCGAAATGTGCGGCATCCACCGGGGTAAACGCAGCGCCACCGCGCCGTGCCGCGATGTCTGCGATACGGTCGGGATCATAAAGCCAATGCAATCCAAGGCTCGCGGCATCGGCAACCAAGGCGCCCAAGAGCATCGTGGATCTGGGGGTGGGGGTGTGGGCGACGTGCATGCTCTGCCTCCGGTCGGTGACGTGGAAGGATTTGTCAGGCGTTCAAGGGCATGGTGATGCGCGCGATCACCCGTCCGTTTTCCTTGGCCCGGTCGATCTCGGCGCCGATCTGGGCCGCGAATTGCTGGACCAGCCGTTCCCCGGTCCCACCGGAATCAATGTCCAGCCGGGGATCTGCGGTCAGATCGGCGTTTTCGACCGTGATCCGCAAGACCCGCTCTGGCGTCATATCAATCTCAAGCGTCACCGGGCTGTGTTCACCCGGTCCGCCATACTTGATCGCATTGGTCAGGAGCTCGTTCAGCATGAGGCTCAGCGCGATGGCCCTGTCGCTTTTCAACCGGATCACTTCGGCCGAATGGGTAAACACCATCGCGGCGTCGGGCAGTTCCGCGCTTCTTCGGGTCGAGGCGACCAGACGCGCGACAAGTGTGATCAGGTCGATATTGGCGACATCGTCATCAATCTGGATGGTGGCATGTACATCCGCCACTGCCCGCACACGCGATTCCACAGCGCGCAGCGCCTCGCGTGCCTTTTCCGCCGCCGGACCACCCGCCACAATCAACTTGCTGGATTGCAACCGCAACAGGGACAACGCGATCTGAAGGCTGTTCTTGATCCGGTGATTGGCCTCCACAACCAGCGACTCGCGGACATGCACCGCTTTTTCAAGATCACGCCGGGCGTTCTCGATATCGGTCAGGTCAACAAACGTCCCGACAAGCTTGGGTCGGCGATCCACAGGGTCGGTTGCCATCTCGCCACGGATGCGGACGAACCGTTCTTCGCCCGAGGGCAGGGGCACCCGGTAATCGAAGCTTGCGATTTCGCCATGTGGCGCGCCAAGAACCCGCGCAACCTCGGCATGGACGGCGGCGATATCGTCTGCATGCACACGTTCGAAAAACGGCGCGGCGTAAATCCCGGCCTCGTCCGGGGCAAAGCCGAACATCGCGTCGATGGCGTCATGGCGCAGGAACAGGTCGGTTTCCGGGTCATAGCTGAAATAGGCGACCGACGCCGTCGAAGTGGCGGCACGCCGATGACTTTGCGCAAGCCGGGCGGTCAGGGTCGCCTCGGTCACGTCGCGCGCGGTCTGAAGAATGGCAATGGTCCTGCCGTCTTTGCGGACCGGGGCAAAGTGCATTTGCCAATGGTGTTCGACATAGGCACCGGACTTGTCCAGCAGATCGAACCGCGCCGGACCCACCTCCTGCGGGATGCCGGTGCGCATGGTTTCGTTTGTGGCAGTGCGAATGAACGTCACCGCATCCGCGCCATCCGCATCGGCATTGGGCGGGAACGCCTCGAACATCCCAAGCCCGGTCACGTCGACCCCGACAGATCCAGACATCACCTGATGCGCACTGTTGCGCCACAGCAGCGTCAGCTTGTCATCCGGCAGAAAGAAAAGCGCCGCAAACGGCACAGCTTCAAAGCCAAGAGCAAGGATATCTGTGATGGAATCGGGCCGTTCGGACAGCTGAATTTGACCGTTCATTCTGGTGGCGCACTCCGAAACCAATAACTGTCTCAGGTTGATTGATTTCTCAAAAAGAGTCCACTGTCGCGATGGCGCGTCCGCGGAAATGCGCACATAATTCCCATTCACGCATCGCGGTGGTCAATGTCCGACCGCCCGAATGCGCCGATACGATCCCCCTGCCGCGCCAGCAGTCCTCCCGAAGGCAGGACACAGAACACCGCGCTGCCCTTGTCCGGGTCGATGCAACCCGGTAGGACGGGCCAAACCACCCATCCGAGGTCCCAGATGCGTCTGTCCCGATATTTCCTGCCCGTACTCAAAGAAACCCCGTCCGAAGCCCAGATCGTCAGCCACCGGCTGATGCTGCGCGCCGGCATGATCAAGCAGGCCAGCGCCGGGATCTACTCCTGGCTGCCGCTGGGCTACCGGGTGTTGCGCAACATCGAACAGATCGTACACGAGGAACAGGTGCGCGCGGGACATATCCCGATGCTGATGCCGACGCTGCAATCGGCCGATCTATGGAAGGAATCGGGCCGGTATGACGCCTACGGCCCCGAAATGCTGCGGATCGAAGACCGTCACGGGCGCGACATGCTTTACGGTCCCACCAATGAAGAGCTGATCACCGACATCTTCCGCAGCCATGTCGGCAGCTACAAGGATCTGCCGCTGACGCTCTATCACATCCAGTGGAAATTCCGCGACGAGATCCGTCCGCGCTTTGGCGTGATGCGGGGCCGCGAATTCCTGATGAAGGATGGCTACAACTTCGACCTGACCAAGGAAGACGCGCTGCACGCTTATAACCGCCATCTGGTCAGTTACCTGCGCACCTACGAACGCATGGGCCTTCAGGCGATCCCGATGCGCGCCGACTCTGGCCCTATCGGCGGCGATGACACCCATGAATTCCTTGTTCTGGCCGAAACCGGAGAGAGCGAAGTGTTCTACGATGCCCAGATCACCGATCTGAAGTTCGGCGACCGTGCCATCGACTATGACGACAAGGCCCAGTGTCAGGCGGTCCTTGAGGAATTCACCTCGCGTTATGCGCGCACCGACGAAACGCACGACGAAGCCGAGTTCGCAAAAGTGCCAGCCGACCGCCAACGCACCGCGCGGGGCATCGAAGTAGGCCAGATCTTCTATTTCGGCACCAAGTATTCCGACGCGATGGGTGCCACTGTCGCCGATGGCGACGGCAACCGTGTGCCTGTCCATATGGGCAGCCACGGCATTGGTGTCAGCCGCCTCCTCGGCGCGATCATCGAGGCCAGCCACGACGACAACGGCATCATCTGGCCCGAAGGTGTGACCCCGTTCCATTGCGGGATCGTCAACCTCAAGCAGGGCGACGACGAGGCGGATGTCGCCTGCGAGGCGCTCTATGCCAGTCTGACAGCACTTGGGCTTGAGCCGCTCTATGACGACCGGAATGAACGGGCAGGGGGCAAGTTCGCCACGATGGACCTGATCGGCCTGCCGTGGCGCATCACCGTCGGCCCACGCGGGCTCAAGAACGGCGTTGTCGAACTGACCTCTCGCCGCACCGGCGAGAGCGAAGAACTGGCCCCCGAACAGGCCATCGCGCGGATCGCCGTCATTTACGGCAAAGCCACGGCCTGACGCCTGACAGTCCCTTGCGGGACACCAACGCGATTTGCTAGCCAGAGGGCATGATACGCCTTCTGGCTTTTTTTCTTGGTCTGTGCTTCGCCACCCCGCTTATGGCCTCCGATCCCGTGACCCTTTTCGAAGACTGGGCGCGCGGCGAAGGGGCAGATGCGACCGCGATCAGTGTTCTGGTCGATGGAGAGCCTATCCACACACGCAACGCCGACACGCCGATTGACCTTGCCTCCAACTCCAAGGCGATCACCGCGCTTTGTGTTCTGACACTGGTCGATGACGGCGCGCTGCAATGGGACACCTTGCTGACCGACGCGCTGGGGCAGGCGGCCCCGTCAGGCACAGTGGCGGACCTTGTCACCCACAGCGCCGGGATCGCGCCGGATTCGACCCAGCTTCGGATGCTGTTTTGGCTCAACGAGGATCAACCGCGCCACGAACAAGTCACCGACATCGTGCTGAACCGCAGCCGCCAGAAAGGCACGCAAGGCGCATTTGCCTACAACAACGAAAACTATGCGCTTCTGGGGCGGATCATCGAACTGACGTCAGGCGCGCCCTACGAAGACACCTGCCACAAGCGGGTTCTTGACCCCGCAGGTGTCACAGGGGCGCTGTCCCCTCGCTTTGGCGCGTTTGCAGGCTGGGGCGGCTGGCGCATGACGATGGCGGAGTACACAACCCTGCTCTGGCACTGGTATGGACCCAAGGGGCGCGTCGGTCGCGATCCGCTGTCGCTGCCGCATATCGCCCGTGCCGAGGGCAGCTATTACGGTCTTGGCATGAACTACGTCACGGAGGACGCCGGGTTCCGCATGTCCCATGCCGGGGCAATCGCGATCCCGTTTGGCCCCAAGACCGGCGCGTTTGCGGTGGTCTACCCATTCGGGGCGGTGGCGGCGATGGGCTACGACGTTCCGGTGGCCGATCCGGCGCGGTTTAGGGCGCTGTCCGACAGCCTCGATTCCGCCCTGCGCCCACGCTGATCAAACGTACCGTTTGCGTCAACGCATCCGCTTCCCGCTCAAACCGACGCGGTGACCTCGGCCACGATCCCGTCGACCAGCTCGACCAGCAGTCCTTCGTCCTCGCACTCCGCCATCACGCGGATCAGCGGCTCGGTCCCCGACTTGCGGATCAAAAGCCGCCCCTTTCCGTTCAGCCGCGCTTCGGCATCAGCGATGGCCGACTTCACCGATCCTGTCTCAAGCGGTGCCACGGATGGATCATACCGCACGTTCCTGAGCAATTGCGGAACCGGATCGAAACTGCGCGCCAATGCGCTGGCGGGCTGACCTGTGCGGCACATCTCGGCCAGAAACTGAAGCCCGGCCATAAGCCCGTCACCCGTGGTGGCAAAATCCGTCATCACGATATGACCGGATTGTTCCCCCCCAAGGTTCCATCCTCCCCGGCGCATCGCCTCGACCACATAACGGTCACCGACACCGGTTCGCTCAAGCCGCAATCCACGCGCGCCGAGAAACCGCTCCAGCCCAAGGTTGGACATGACCGTCGCCACAAGAACCCCACCCAGCAGGCGGTCTTCTTCGGCCCAGCGGGCAGCCATCAGGGCCATGATCTGATCGCCATCAGCGACCTGACCGGTTTCATCAATCAGGATCACCCGATCCGCGTCGCCATCAAGGCAAATGCCGACATCCGCCCCATGCGCCACCACGGCTGCGGCGGCGAGCTGCGGATGAGTCGATCCACACCCTTCGTTGATATTGGTGCCATCCGGAGTGATCCCCAGCGGGATCACATCCGCACCCAATTCCCAAAGCACTTCCGGCGCGGCCTTGTAGGCGGCCCCGTTGGCGCAATCGACAACCACTTTCAGCCCATCAAGGCGCATCCCGGCCGGGAAAGTCGATTTCACCCGCTCCTGGTAGCGGAAGCGGCCATCGTCGATCCGTTTCGCCCGCCCGATATTGTCCGCCTGTGCCGGCTCGACCCCGCTGTCGACCAGCGCCTCGATCTCGGCCTCGTCCGCATCCGAAAGCTTGAACCCGTCCGGGCCAAAGAACTTGATCCCGTTATCCGCCGCCGGGTTGTGGCTGGCGGAAATCATGATGCCCAGATCCGCCCGCATCGACGGCGTCAGCAACCCCACGGCAGGTGTCGGCACCGGCCCCAGCAGCAGCACGTTCATCCCCGTCGAGGTCAGACCCGCCGTCAGCGCGTTCTCGAACATATAGCCCGACTGGCGTGTGTCCTTGCCGATCACAACGCGGTGGACACCTTTGGAATCCTGTCGGAAATGTCGCCCCACGGTGGCCCCGATCCGCAACGCCATATCCGCAGTCATCGGATAGGTGTTGGCTGTTCCGCGCACCCCATCCGTTCCAAAAAGCTTACGCACCATCCTCAAGTCCCCACTCGATTGCGCGCCACAGCGCGAGTGCCTGACGTGTTTCGGACACGTCATGCACCCGTATAACCTGTACGCCCTGAGTGGCCCCATGCAAGGCCACCGACACCGATCCCGCCAAACGTGTGTCTGCGGTGCCAGTCTGGGAAATCGTACCGATGAATTTCTTGCGCGATGCACCCAGCAGTATCGGACATCCCAACCCGTGAAACAGGGAAATATCGCGCAAAAGCGTCAGGTTGTGCTGCATCGTCTTTCCAAAGCCGATCCCCGGATCGACAAGGATCTGATCGCGCGCGAGACCTGCCGCGACCAATGCGCTTATACGGTCTTCGAGAAAGTCGAACACGTCAAGCCGCACATCCTGATAGCTTGGCGCGTCCTGCATGGTTTGCGGATCGCCCTGCGCATGCATCACACACACCGGCACCTGCCGTGCGGCGCAAAGCGGCGCAAGCGCATCGTCATAGGTAAAACCCGCCACGTCATTGACCAGCGTCGCACCCGCCTCCAGCGCCGCTTCGGCCACCGGGGCCTTGCGCGTGTCGATCGACACACACACCCCAATCCCGTCGGCAATCGCCCTGATCGGTCCCACCACCCGCGCGATTTCTTCGTCGATCGGGACGGTGTCCGCGCCGGGTCGGGTGCTTTCTCCACCCACGTCGATGATCCCGGCACCGTCCTCGGCCATCCGCCGGGCCTGCGCCACAGCCGCCTCGGGATCAAGATACCGCCCGCCGTCGGAAAAGCTGTCCGGAGTGACGTTCAGGATCCCCATGAGCGTCACCTGACCCATGTCACACCCGGCAATCGGCGCACGCTGCGCTGTCAGGCGGTGCAGCACCGCGTCCGGCACGGCAGTGGCAGGGATGATCTGAGGTTTGGAGGTCCGCCGCAATGCCACGGCTTCGCTGAACCAAAGCGGTCCACCAGCCAGCGGCAGTGCGCCTTTGGGGCGCGGATCACCGGATCGGGGAAGGGGGCGGAAATACGTCTTCATGGAAAGTCAATGAAAGGCCACGCAGGGTTTGACAAGCGGCTAGAGCACGCTTTCGCCGATGGGGGTGTTGCGAACTGAAATATTCGTCAGGGCCGGAGCCTCTGCGCCGATCACCAGAAGCTCTATCGCATCCATTTCCTGCGCAAACCACCCGGTCAGGGCAACAGTGTCAGTCACAGCATTGTCCGGGCCATCGACCGCATCCAGAACGATCTTGGATGGCGCCCAGATACAGACCTGTCCGTTCTTCATCGCCCAGTCCAATTCGGTCCGTGTCGCCACCACCTTGCAGCGTGGGTCTTTTGCCGCCAGAACCCAACCGTTCTGTTCGATCGCCAGCAGGTCAATCCGCCGCTGTGCCAACGGGTGTCCCACATCCGGGCGCGGCCCGTCGCCAAGCCCGACGCACAGCACCAATGGCGCGGCTTCGTCCTCAAGCTGGTCGATCCACCCAGCCAGATCCGGCGCATGAATTGCCGCATTCGACAGGTAGACCACCCGTGGGTGGGGACGTTCGTGGCTTGCGTCCTGCGTGGTTTCGGCGGAATCACTTCGTGACCGGACGATCTCGACCCCCAAGGCACCGGGGCCACGATCCAGCTTTTCAATCCGCACAAAGACGCGCAAGGCCTGCGGCTCAAGCAGGATGCGCTCTGCGATCCGCCCCGCCAGCGTTTCCAGAAGGTTCAACCGCTCGGCCGCCAATTCCGCGGCGATCGCCTCGGTCACCCGGTCATACGACAGGATGCGGTCCACATCATCGTCGATATGTCCAACGATGGGCTGCACTTCGACCACGACGTTAAAGCAGATGCGCTGGGTTGTGCCGCGCTCTGCCTGAAACGCGCCGATCTCGACCTCGACGATATGATCGCGCAGCGAAATTCGATCCACAGGCCCGTCATCCGCCGTCGCAATGGCCCGTTCGGACGGGTGCGAAAAAGCAAGTCGGATTTCAGAGGTCATCGGCCACTCTCCACATTGATCCGTCACGGGCTATCAGAGCCAACCCCGAACGAAAATGCCGCGAAGGGGCATTTTGCACACCGCCCGCGACATAAGAAGGGTCAAAGCCTGACTCGGATCAGCTGTTGCTGCTGACGCGCCATGTGTGGCGATAGAACAGATGCACACCAATCGCGGCGGTCTTGGTGTAGGTGCGCGACCATCGCGGGCGCACGGCGGTGGTGTGATAATGCGTGGCCCCGTCGGTCAGGTTCATCGGCGCGCGACCATCAAGAATGGCGCGGGCCACCTTGCCGACACGGTCCCAAGCGCGGGGCTCGCGGATGCGTTCGGGAATACCGTCGCAGGTGTAGGTGAACTGGCACTGATACTTCTTGCCCGTGCCTTGATTGATCACGCCGCAGACGCTGTCTGGAAAGCGCCCGCTCTTGACCCGGTTGATGATCACTTCGGCAACCGCAAACTGTCCCTTGACGGTCTCTCCGCGTGCTTCAAAGTAAAGCGCCTCGGCAAGACATTCCCATTGGGCACCGCCAGAAGCTTCGTCCTGCGCGTTCAGCCAGGAGGCGTTGTAGATCGCTGAATTGCGCGACACAGGGGTCACCAGCGATGTCAGATGCGACTGGCCCGCAGAGGCCAATCCGTTTTGTTCCTGCGCAACAAGTGCTTGCGCCGCGTCTTTCGACCGTTCCGCGAAGCTTGGACTCGCCACGATGGCGGCAGCTAAAATCATTGCAAACAATCTCGTCATACCGAGTGTTCATCTCGCAACATTATGGGTGGCGACGATTTGCACAGAAATAAGGCAGCGCCGCGCGTTCGACGGGCTGTTATAGAAAATTTTAGATTTCCACAAGTTAGGGGGCCATGCGTACCACGCAAGGCCGATGCCCACCCCGCAATCGGGGCAAAATCTGGGCCACTTATTGCCGACGCCTACCGTATCTTGTCGGCCAACGCAAGCTGTGCGGCGGCCAGTCGCGCCACCGGAACCCGGAACGGAGAGCAGCTGACATAGTCGAATCCGGCCTCCCGACAGAAGGCGATTGATTCGGTATGGGCCGCATGTTCCCCGCAGATCGACAAAACCACGTTCGGGCGGGCAGCGCGACCCCGCACCGCACCCAATTTCAACAATTCTCCGACCCCCTCGGTGTCCAGGATGTGGAACGGGTCTTCGGCAAAGACACCCTGGCGCACATATTCCGACATGAAGCGCCCCGCATCGTCGCGCGACAGACCATAGGTCATCTGTGTCAGGTCGTTGGTTCCAAAGCTCAGGAAATGCGTGTGCTCGGCAATATCCCCGGCCCGCAGACAGGCGCGCGGCGTCTCGACCATGACACCCAGCCGATAGGTGAAATCCGCGCCGTTTTCCGCGCGCACCGCAGCGGCCACGGCTTCGACCCGCGTGCGCACCAGTTCGACCTCGCGCTTGGCGGAGACCAGCGGCACCATGATTTCGGGAACAAGGGTGATGCCCTCCTTGCTCGCTTCGACCGTCGCTTCAAAGATCGCGCGCGCCTGCATGTCATAGATCTCGGGCACCGAAATCCCAAGCCGCACACCGCGCATTCCCAGCATCGGGTTATACTCGGACAGGCTGTCGATGCGCCGGATCACGTCACTGACCGGAATATCCAGCGCCTCGGCCAGTTCGCGCTGACCGGTGCGGGTTGTGGGCAGGAATTCGTGCAGGGGTGGGTCAAACAGCCGGATACAGACCGGATGACCCTGCATGATCTGGAACAGCTCAAGAAAATCGGCGCGCTGCATCGGCAGCACAAGCTCCAGCGCCGCCTGACGGTCCTGCGGGTTCTGCGCAAAGATCATCTCGCGCATCGGGGTCAGGCGTTCGGCCTCGAAGAACATGTGTTCGGTCCGGCACAGCCCGATCCCCTGCGCGCGGAAATGCAGCGCTGTCTTGGCATCCGCCGGCGTGTCTGCATTGGCCCGCACCCCGATATCGCGTTCCGCATCGGCCCAGCTCATGAAGGTGCGGAATGTGTCGTCCAGCGTCGCCTCGATCATCTCGACAGACCCGGCCAGCACCTGACCGTTGGTGCCGTCCACGGTGATCTCGTCGCCTTCCTTGAGAGTGCGCCCATCCGTGGCCACCAGCATCTTGCGATTGATCTGAAACCGCATCGACGCCGCGCCAACCACACACGGCAGGCCAAGCCCGCGTCCGATCACCGCCGCGTGGCTGGTCATGCCGCCGCGTTCGGTCAGCACGGCAGAGGCCACATGCATCCCGCGAATATCCTCGGGGCTGGTTTCGCGACGGACCAGAACACACGGTTCGCCGCGCGCCGCACTGGCCTGCGCAGCCTCGGACGAGAACACGATCCTGCCCGTTGCCGCACCCGGACTGGCGGCGATTCCGCTGCCCAACACATCGCGCGGGCTGTTTGCCGATACCTGACGGTGCAACAATTCCGAAAGCGCGCGCGGCTCGATCCGCATCACTGCCTCTTGCCGCGTGATGATGCCATCATCTGCCAACCGCACCACGATCCGCAGGGCCGCGCGGGCGCTGCGTTCGACACGCACCCCGTCCAGAATGTGCAGATTGCCGTTTTCGATGGTGAATTCGATCTGCATCTCTTCGCGCAACCGCCGACGCATCAGCGCCGCATGGTCTTTCAGGGCAACAAACGCCTCTGGCGCAAATTCCTCAAGCGATGGCCCACGCGGGTCTTTCTCAAGGAACATCGACTCCGCCCCGCCATCCAGCGCCTCACGCCCCTGGCTCTGGCTCAGGTATCGCCCCGTAACCTGCGGCAGCCCGGTGGACGAATTGACCAGTTGCAACACGCCCGACCCACATTCGCCACTGCCCAGCCCAAGCGCCATTTCTTGAACCACAAGGCCCAGCCCGGCATCCACAGGAGCCCCTTTGGCCTGCCTTAAAAGCCGTGCCGTGGTGCCTTCCCAGGCCCGCGCCATCGACCGCAGGATTTCCGCCAACTGGATTGCGGGATCCTGGGGAAACGGCTCTTCTGCCTCTTCTTCATAGACCTTCAACGCCGCGTATAGGGCGCCTGCGCCGCTGCCGTCAATCTCGTCAAACGCCTCGGCGTCTAGCCGGGCAACGTCGATGGCGTAGGTCTGGATAAACCGCAGGTAAATCCCGGTCGCCGCAACCTCACCGATCTGCGCACACAGCGCCGCATGGCGCGCCTCGTTCATCCCGATATTGAGCACTGCGCCGGGACCACCCCAATCCGGGTCTTCCGATGACGGGCGCACGCACAAAAGCGCGTTTGGGTCGAATTCCCGCATGATTCCGGACACTTCGGGCAGATACCCCGAGGCAAGTTTGTGAACCGTGTCAAACGACAGCGCAACGGTGCGCGGCACCGGCAAGTCAAGACGCACGAGGCGCTGCAAACACTTGGCCCGTCCGCCATGTGTCGGGGTCGACATCGGCGAACGTGCGGTGATCAGCGTCACATCCGGGTTTTCAGGGCTTGGTTTCTGCACTGCAGCACCTCTTCAGCGTTGGCGCAGCATACGAAGACACTGCGCCCTGACAAGAGGTGTTGGTGGCACAGGGGCACCTTATCCTGCCCAGACTCTGGCCCAGCCTCCGGTCTGGCGCGTTCAGCCGTCGATGCGTGTCAGATCCGCCACTTGCAGACAGGTCGTGCGGATCGTGCTGAGCAGGTTGAGACGGTTGCGCCGCAGAACCTCGCTTTCGGCATTGACCTGCACCGCCTCGAAAAACGCATCCACCGGCCCGCGCAGTTCGGCCATTGCCGCCATCGCCGTGGCAAAATCCTGCTCTGCCATCGCCGGAGTGATCCTGGCTTCGGCTTTGGCCAGCGCATCGAACAGCGCCACCTCGGTTGGGTCTTCGGCGAATTTCGGATCGCCGCCAAACGAATATTCCACCCCGTCCTTGTCCTCGGCCTGGGTCAGGATGTTGTTCGCGCGCTTGAAGCCTTGCACAAGGTTCTCGCCATCCTCGGTTGCAAGAACCGCCTGCAACGCCTTGGCCCGCTTGACCAAAAGCGCGAGGTCATCATTGCCCGGCATGGCAATGCAGGCGTCGATCACGTCATGCCGCACGCCTTGTTCACGCAGGTAGACTTTCAAGCGGTCGTGGAAGAACGATAGCAAATCGACCGACTTGTCCGGCACGGTTTCCTGCATGGCGTTCAGCCCGTTCATTCCGTCCTCATCTCGCTGCGATTTCAGCGTGCGATAGGCCGCACCGAATACGCCATGCTGCGCGATCTCGCGGATCAGATCGTTCACATCATCGTCTGTGACATCGTCAATCAGATGGCCCTTGTGGCGCACCAATTGCATGTCAATGAACTGATCAACCGACAGGCTCAGCCCATTCTCCAACACCAACCGGATCACCCCCAACGCCGCACGGCGCAGCGCAAACGGGTCTTTCGACCCCGTGGGTTTCTCGTCGATCGCCCAGAACCCGGTCAGCGTGTCGATCTTGTCGGCCAGCGCCACAGCTACGGACACCGGCGCGGAGGGTACGTCATCCGACGGCCCTAGCGGCGAATAATGCTCCTGACAGGCCGCGCCAACCTCGGACGGCAGACCTGCGGCGTCACTGTAATAGCGCCCCATAAGCCCTTGAAGTTCCGGGAATTCATAGACCATTTCCGACGCCAGATCGGCCTTCGCCACCGTCGCCGCCTGTTCCGCCAGATCGGCGTCGGCCTTAACCATCGGCGCCAGTTCCCGCGCCAGCGCCGCAATCCGCGCAATCCGGTCGCGCTGCGATCCCAGCTTGTTGTGGAAGGTCACGTTCGACAGGCTGTCCGTCCATGCCGTCAGACCGTCGTTCCTGGCGACGCGCAGATCGTTCTCCCAAAAGAACTTGGCATCCGACAGACGCGCCGACAGCACCTTCTGGTTGCCCGCCAAAATCGTCGCGCCATGATCGGCGGTTTCGCGGTTCGCCACGGTGATGAACCGCTCGATCCGGCCCGTCTTGGGGTTCTTCACCGAAAAGAACTTCTGATGCTCTTTCATCGAGGTCTGAAGAACCTCCGGCGGCAGGTCCAGAAACTCGACCCCGATCTCGCCCATCAGCACGACAGGCCATTCCACCAGTCCCGCCACTTCGGCCAGAAGCCCTGTGTCGTCGACCACCTCCAGCCCGTTGGCAAACGCCTGATTGGTCGCGTCCTGCCAGATCGCCTCGGCGCGTTCGCTGGCGTCCAGCACCACATGCGCGCGCTTCAGCTTGGCCTCGTAATCGTCAAACCCGGTCACATCGAACGCCCCCGGCACCATAAAACGATGCCCCTCGGTTGTGCGCCCCGCAACAATGCCATCCACGTCCAAAGCCACCACGTCGGACCCGTCCTCGCGCGACAGCACGCACAGGATGCGGTGCAACGGTCGCACCCAGCGCAACGACCCGTCCCCCCAGCGCATCGACTTGGGCCACGGGAAATTGCGGATCGTGTCTTCCAGAACTTCGGCCACGATCGCAGCCGCATCGCGCCCCGGCTTGTCGATCACCGCGTAGAACACGCGGCCTTTCTTCTCGTCCCGTTCCACCAGATCCTCGCGCGACACACCGGCCCCGCGCAGGAACCCCTCAACCGCCTTCTCGGGCGCATCGACGCGCGGACCCTTGCGTTCTTCTTTCACATCCGGCGACCGGTCGGTCAGCCCGTCCACCCGCAACGCCAGACGGCGCGGCGTGGCAAACGCAACAGCCCCGCCATAGGTCAGACCTGCCTCGACCAGACCATTGGTCACCCGTGACTTCAGGTCGTCAGCGGCCTTGGCCTGCATCCGTGCCGGGATTTCCTCGGAGAAAAGCTCGATCAGAAGGTCGGGCATCAATTGCCTCCAGTTTCGCGGTCAGGGCAGTCGTCGCCCAAGGGGCTGCCATCATAAGCCTTGTCGCCGCACTCGTTGATTTCGTGCCAGACATAGCCGTGCCCGTCTTCGGTGATCGCCACAACGCGGTCGATCCCGAATTCGCGGTTGCGCTGGCTGGTGAAGACCTGCGCGCGACCATCCGTGATGTCATGACCGATCTCGTCGGCATCAAAACAGTCAAACCACCCCGGCGCATTGCGCGGCACCGCGCCGATATAGGGCTCATAAGTGGATGTGAGGGTCGACATCGGCGTTTGCGTGTTGAAACACGCCCTGTACCTGATCGGTGAACTATCGGCGTCGATCGCTTGAAAATCCTCGTAAAGGATCGTTTCCATCCGGCCATCCAGAGTGGTCAGTTGCACGTCATCCGTCCCGGTTGGCGTCACCGTTTCGTAATAGGCGTAAACCTGCAGGTAATACATGCCAAGACCTGCCACCAGCGCGCAGACGACAATAACGACGGTCAGGATTTTTCCGGTCATCGTCTATTTCCAATCCATGTTCACGACGGGATGCGTCATCTGTGCCGCGCGGTCCCGCAGCGCATTGGTCCGCGCCAAAAGGTCCGGCAGACGGCTTTCGTGGGTTTCGACAAACAGATGTCCGATCCGGGATTTTACCGGATGGTCAAAAAGTACCTCCAAAAGTGGCACTTCGGCCCCTTCGATATCCATCTTGATCACAGCAATCTCGCTGTCCAGCGACTCGAGAAAGGCCGGAAAGTCGATCACCTTAACATCTATCGCGGACGACGCATCGACATTGCGCTTTTCCGCCATCAGCGATGACGACTGAGACTGCTCTTCCGGGTCCGCATCGAAAGACGCCGTGCGATAAAGCGGAAACGTCCCATCCTCTGTCCCGGCCGCAGCCTCGATCACCTCGACATTTGCCACATCGGCAAGCCGCTTGCGCAGTTCCGCCGCTGTCCACGGGTCCGGCTCGAACGCATAGACCTTGGCGGCGTGCTCTGCCATGTGGCGCGCGTGCTGTCCAAGATTGGCCCCAAGATCAATGCAGATCTGCCCTGTTGCACTGGTCAGCGCGGCCCGAAACGCCGCCTCGGCCACCGGGGTATCGACGATCTTGCGCAGCTTGCGGCGATATTTCAGCCCAAGCGCCCCCGGCAGGTGCTGCAACAGACCGTATTTGGCCCGCCGCAGTGGCGTATTTCGATTGGCTTGTGCCATCAGGTGGCAAAACCCCCGGCGTCGGTCATAACAAACGCATCCGCACACAACTTGGCCAGCGCGCGCACCCGCCCGATATAGCTTTGCCGTTCGGTCACGGAAATCACGCCGCGCGCATCCAGCAGGTTGAAGATGTGGCTGGCCTTGATGCACTGGTCATAGGCCGGGTGCGCCATGATGATGCGCTTGCCGGTCTTCGGATCATCCTCCGCCGCGTCCAGAATCCGCGCACATTCCGCCTCGGCCTCGACAAAGTGGCGCAACAGAACCTCTGTGTCCGCCACGTCGAAGTTCCAGCGCGAATATTCCTGCTCGGTCTGGCGGAAAACGTCACCATATTTCAGCGCAATCGGCGCATCGGGGTCATTATAGGGCATGTCCATCACATGATCGACGCCCAGCACATACATCGCCAACCGCTCCAACCCGTAGGTCAATTCCCCCGACACCGGATGGCAGTCATGCCCGCCAACCTGTTGAAAATAGGTGAATTGTGACACTTCCATGCCATCACACCACACTTCCCAGCCAAGCCCCCACGCGCCCAGCGTCGGGCTTTCCCAATCGTCCTCGACAAATCGGATGTCATGCAGCGCCATGTCGATCCCGATGGCGCGCAGCGATCCCAGGTACAGGTCCTGCAAGTCGGGTGGGGAGGGTTTGATCACCACCTGGTACTGGTAATAATGCTGCAACCGGTTCGGGTTCTCGCCATAGCGCCCATCGGTCGGACGGCGCGACGGTTGCACATAGGCCGCAGCCCAAGGTTTTGACCCAAGCGACCGGAGCGTGGTGGCCGGATGAAACGTGCCTGCACCCACTTCCATGTCATAAGGCTGCATCACCGCACAGCCCTGCATAGCCCAGTAGGCCTGAAGACGCAGGATGATCTCCTGAAAACTGCGCGGCTTAGTGACGGTCTGATCCATGGCGAACGCACCCCGATTAGTGTTGGCGCTTGATTAGGCGTATGGGGTCCAAGGGTCAATTGCACGCGAGGTTCTAATTTTCGCGTTCCAGTGGCGTCGTAATCTTGCTAGAGCATGGCGTTGAAACAGGTTTTTCGGGCAGGTGGCAGTCGAATGATGCGCAAATTTTTGTTTTCCATGCTGGCGACATTGGTGTTTTGGGTTCAGTCGGCAACCGCGCAGGAATCCGTTTATGTGCAGATCGAAGCGCAGCCAAGCCTGTCTGAGGCCGAAGACCGGTTGCGCGACTATGCCGCCCGACTGCCCGATGTAAACGGCTTTGACCTGGATCGTGGCTGGTATGGCATCGCCCTTGGACCGTATTCCCGCAACGAGGCAAACCGCGTCCTGCGCAGCTTGCGCGCACAACGCCTGATTCCCAGCGACAGCTATATCGAAGGTCCAGAGCGCTATGGCCAGCGGATCTGGCCCATCGGCGCAGGTCCGGCGACAACCACGCCAAGTGTGCAAGCGCCGGAAATCGTCCAGATTCCCGAACCACAGCAGACAGACGAAACCCCGGGCGAGGCCCGCGCCTCCGAGTCTCTCCTGACCCGCTATGAGCGCGAGCAACTGCAAATCGCCCTGCGCTGGGCAGGCGTCTACAGTTCCGGGATTGATGGTGCGTTCGGGCGCGGCACCCGCACGGCAATGGCCGAATGGCAGCAATCCAACGGGTTCGAGGCCACGGGTATCCTGACCACCGCCCAGCGGGCCGACCTGTTCCGCCAATATAACGCCGTGCTTGAAGGCATGGACCTGCAAACCGTGCGCGACACCCGTGCCGGAATTGCCATCGACCTGCCGCTTGGGGCCGTGGGTCTTGACCGCTACGACAGCCCGTTTGCGCATTATGAACCCACCGGCACCGTTGACGGCGCGCGGGTGCTTCTCATCAGCCAGCCGGGCGACCGCGACCGTCTGGCCGGGCTGTACGAAATCATGCAGACGCTCGACATCGTGCCTCTGGACGGCCCGCGCGACCGCGCTGGCGACAGCTTTACCCTGACCGGGCAGGACAGCCGCATCGTGTCGCACACCGAAGCGCGGCTGGCCGATGGCACGATCAAGGGCTTCACCCTGGTCTGGCCCGCAAGTGATGAAGAGCGCCGCACACGCATTCTTGCCGCCATGCAGAACAGCTTTGATCCGATCGCGGGTGTGCTGGACCCGGCAACGATTGCCGAAGACACCCAAAGTGTCGATCTGGTTGCGGGGCTCAGCATCCGCAAACCGAAACTGACCGCCTCGGGCTTTTTCGTTGACCGTCAGGGCAGGGTGGTCACCACCGATGCGGCGGTCGCCAATTGCAGCCGGATCACCCTGAACAGCGATTACAGCGCCGAAGTCATGGCATCCGATCCGTCCCTTGGCATCGCTGTGCTGCGCGCCACGCAACCGCTGGCCCCCAATGCGGTGGCAGAGTTCCGGGACGGCGCCCCGCGCCTGCAATCGGAAATCGCCGTTGCGGGTTTTTCCTTCGGCGGCGTGCTGCCCTCGGCCACGATGACCTTCGGTCGCCTTTCAGACCTGCAAGGGCTCGATGGGGAAGACACGCTCAGCCGTCTGGACATCAGCACGCTTGACGGCGATGCCGGTGGCCCGGTTCTCGATGATGGCGGTGCGGTTCTGGGCATGCTGGTGCCGCATGATGGCGGTGGGCGACAGCTTCCCGACAAGGTGAATTTCGCCACCAAAGGCACCGCGCTGCGGACTGTTCTAGAACGTGCCGGCGTTGCACCCCAGGTCACACCGGGTCTGCAACGGCTCGACCCGGTGGATCTCACGCAAAAGGCCACCGCAATGACCGTGCTGGTCAGCTGCTGGGACTGACACCGCGCCGGAAAAGCCGTGTCAAAGCCCCCCACTGGCTGACCACCATACCGCCAAGGATCAGGCCCATCGCCAGCAGCAGGATCGGCCTGAACGGCTCTCCCAGAATGACGATCCCTAGGATCACCGACCACAGCGGCACCTGGTAATTCACCAGCGACAGGAACACCGGCCCGGCGCTGCGAATGACCACGATCCGCAGGATATTCGCCCCTGCGGTCGGGATCAGCCCAAGCACCGCCACCAAGAGCAGGATATCGGGTTCCGGCATTGGCGGCGGCCCCTCGACGATCAGGGCCGTCGGCAGCACCAGCAGCGACCCGAACACCAGTGCCAGCGCGCCCAGCCCGAAAGGATCAATCGGCGGCAACCGTCGCACCAGCACCGAACTGCCGGCATAACAGGCCGCCGCGCCAAGACAGGCCAGCCGCCCGAACGGCTCCAGCGGATCGCCGCTCGACACAAAGGCCTGTCCACCCAGCAACACCGTGACCCCAAAGAACCCGATCAGCAATCCAACCAGCCGGCGCAGGGTGATCTGCTCTCCGGGCACAAACAGATGCGCCATCGGCAGAAGGATCAACGTGACCGACGCCATCGACACACCGGCAAACCCCGACGTGACCGTCTGCTGCCCCCAACTCAGCAACATGAACGGAATCGCCGAAGTCAGCACGCCGGACAGGATCAGCGCGCCCCAGGCCGTCTGCTCGGTCAGGAACACCCGCCCACCCCGCAATTGCCAGACAACACAGGTCAGCAGACAGGCAAACCCGATCCGCCCCGCCGCCAGCCAGAACGGCGTGATGCCCTCCAGCGCCAGCTCGATGAACAGGAACGTGGCCCCCCAGACAAGTCCAAGCGCCGCCACCATACCCCAGCTGGCGGGTGTGATTTCAGGAGAAGTTTGCATGAAAATGAGGCATCCTTGGGCGTGAGACAGCAAAATCTGCCTCGAAATATTGCAACCGAGGCCGGTTCACGGTGCTCTCTAGGAACATGCTGGACCGCCAGCAACCTCTAAACCGTTAACAAGATATGCAAGGAGTCCCAAATGGACGTGTTCTTCATCCTGCCCATCATTATCCTGATCGCGCTGCTGGCGTGGTGCGTGCTGCAACTCAAGGACGATATGTAAGCCAGACGCGCGGGCTTCGCTCAACACTTTTGACTAGGCGAATTCATCGGTCTGTCGTACCTTTGTTTCGGTTCGTGTTTGAAAGCGTTTCGATATGCCTTTACCTATCGTGCCTGCAATCGGGTTGTTCGCGGACACCCTTCAGATCATCTCGTTCTTTTCGTCATCTGACGCGGATGCAGATGCAGAGCGTCTTCAGGCCCTCAGGGACATCCAGGACAGCATCGACGTGCTGCAAGGATTATCGAATGCGCAGATCAACCAGAGCATCGCGCAATCGCTGGGCCAGTCGCAATCCGCGATGGACAATCTTGAGCGTTACGCTGTCGAAGAAAACCCTGTCGCGCGGGCTGCATTGGGGGAAATCGCAATTCAGCAAGCCACGCTGGGACTGAACGAGATCACCTCGCAGGTGCGGGCAGTCATGTCCACGGCCTCGCTCGACTCACTGGCCTATGCGTTCAGCGCCGTCCATTACGCCATGATTGCCCGCATGACGGTCGCCGATGTGGTTCAGGATGGCCCGCTCGGGTCGCCCGGCCTGCACCGCGAGATCAAGGAAGCTGCGGCGCTGCTGTGGGATGAAACCGGGGGCGTGGACCTGTTGACGCAGATGGAAGGGCGGATGGCCGCAGCGATCACACCGATCGTTCAACCCTTTGTCCAGAACGGCCAAGCTGGGACCCGTATCGGGTATGAAAGCACCCTGACGGATTACCTGACCACCACCTTTGTGCCTTTTGGGGGAAACATATCCGCCGCTCAGGCCCGCGAGGCCGAAGAAGTGCGTGCCCATGATCGCGGCATACTGCTCGACGGGCTGACACAAATCGGCATCGCGTCCAACGACTTTCTTGCCCTGTCGGCGGTCAATGTCTCGGGGCTCTACGAACAAATCCTGACGGATGATGACGATGCGCCCTTCGCCACAAGCCGCGCGGATTACATCCTTCTGCGCGATGGCGATGATACGGTCGATGGGCTGGGCGGCCCGGATGCGCTGAACGGGGGCGCGGGCAACGACATCCTGCGCGGCGGGCTGCACACCGACAACCTGACCGGCGGTCCCGGCAGCGACATGCTGTTCGCCACCACCACCTTTGGCGAACGGGGCGAGGGTGATATTGCCCGATTTTCTGGCGACGCGGGCGACCACACGATCCTCGGCGGCAAGGACTATGCCATCGTCATCGACCCGGAAGGTGCGCGCGACAAGCTGTTCGGCTTCGACTTCCTGCGCTTTGACAACGGGGTGATCGAACTGCCTGACGGCTCGGCGCTTGACGGGGCCGGTGATCCGGCGGATTTCGGGGTCGCGGAACGGGTTGCCCTGCTCTACGAGGCGGCCCTCAACCGTGATGGTGCCATCGACCTGCCAGGTCTGAACTTCTACATCGGCGTGACCGAGGCCAACACTCTGAGCGATGAATTCCTGGCCAATGACCTGATGCGCAGCCCTGAATTCACCCGGAATTTCGGCGATGTGGCCGCCATGTCCAACACCGAATTCCTGACCGTGGTCTATACCAACATCCTTGACCGTGCTCCGGATGGACCTGGCCTTGCCTTCTACCGCGATCTGCTGGACGAGGGCCGCATCTCCAAGGCGCTGGCATTGGCCGACATCGCCATCAGCCCGGAAAACACCCTAGGCTCCGTCGATATCCTGATGTCACTCTACGAAAACTCGGCTGGTGACTGGAGTTTCGTGTCCTGAACCCGCACACGCCTGTGCTTCTTTGGGCTTCAAATACCTCAGGGGGGTGTGGGGGGACAGCGTCCCCCCACGTTGATCGGACGGGCATGGCCCGTCCGATCCCGTAATCAGTTCTTCGCCTTGTCGACCATCTTGCCAGCCGAAATCCACGGCATCATGCCGCGCAGCTTTTCGCCGGTCGCTTCGATCTGGTGTTCGTCGTTGATGCGGCGCGTCGCCTTGAACGACGGCTGACCCACGGCGTTTTCCATCATGAAGTCGCGCACGAACTTCCCGGTCTGGATGTCGGTCAGAACCGCCTTCATCCGCGCCTTTGTCTCGTCATAGGGCAGGATGCGCGGGCCGGAAACATACTCACCATACTCGGCCGTGTTCGAGATCGAGTAGTTCATGTTCGCGATGCCGCCTTCGTAGATCAGGTCCACGATCAGCTTCACTTCGTGCAGGCATTCGAAATACGCCATTTCCGGCTCGTAACCGGCTTCCACGAGGGTCTCAAAGCCCATGCGGATCAGCTCGACCAGACCACCGCAGAGAACTGCCTGTTCCCCAAACAGATCGGTTTCGCATTCTTCGCGGAAGTTGGTCTCGATGATGCCCGAGCGGCCACCACCGATGGCCGAGCAATAGCTCAGGCCGATTTCCAGCGCACGGCCGGACGCGTCGTTGTTGACGGCGACAAGGCACGGCACGCCGCCGCCTTTGGTGTATTCGCCGCGCACGGTGTGACCAGGACCCTTGGGGGCCATCATCACAACGTCAACGCCCGGCTTGGGTTCGATCAGGCCGAAATGCACGTTCAGACCGTGGGCAAAGGCAATCGCTGCGCCGTCTTTCAGGTTGTCATGTACGTATTTCTTGTAGGTCTCGGCCTGAAGCTCGTCGGGCATGGTAAACATGATCAGGTCGCACCAGGCCGCCGCTTCGGCGATGCCCATGACCTGAAGGCCTTCACCTTCGGCCTTCTTGGCCGACGGCGATCCTTCGCGCAACGCCACAACGACGTTCTTCGCGCCAGAATCGCGCAGGTTCAGCGCATGCGCGTGGCCCTGGCTGCCGTAGCCCAGAATGGCCACTTTCATGTCTTTGATCAGGTTGATGTCGCAATCGCGATCGTAATAAACGCGCATCGGGTTGTCCTTTTGTTGATGTCCGGCGCACCTTATGGCGCAGCTTTGGAAATGTGCAATCAATCAGACCGAGTTCTGCAAGACTTTAGCATCTCTCATTCGCCAATCGACCGTATCGCGATTTATTCATGCGCGCATCGGGTGTCAGGCAACCCGCAGATCGACGGTTTCCAGATGTTTGCGCGCATCGCTTCGCAACAAATGCCGCGCTTCCTGCATGGTCAGCGCCATATGGCTCAGAACCTGCGTCTCGGCGTCGATACCGGGGGTCTGCATCCGCAATTCCGCCGTCGCCTCGGCGTCGAGGATGTCCTGTGTCATCACGCCCGCGGTAAACAGGGTTTCGGTTGCAATGCCTTCCGAAAAGACCATCTGATGGGCGTCCAGCATGATATGCAGGTAATCGGCCCGCCGCATCGGCACGGTCCGAATGCGCACCCCATCGACCAGCGCCTTAGCCGGAACCAGCACCTCGGGTTGCCCGAACCAAAGCTCTGCCGTGCTCGACCGCAGCAGGACACGGTGGTTGGGTGACAGAAACAGATCGCGATCATTGCCAAAACTGCCCGCCCGGATACAGACCGGGGCCAGCCGCCCAAGCCCACAGACACTGCTGCGCCCGATCCAGCGGACCGTCTGCGCACCCTGATCCAGCGTCAGAACCTGCTGTCCTGGCGTCAGGGACTCGACCGGACACGGCCCGTCCGGCGTTTCGATCCGCGTCCCCGCGAGAAAACACACCACCTCGTCTGGGATCGTGACCGACTGTCCGCTCCCGCCATAGCTCGAAACTCCTTGAATGTAGTGCAAGGTGGTTCCCGGCGGCGGCGATGGCCCGTCAAAGGTCACACCGACAACGCTCGTCGAATAGCCTTCGGTGATCGACACGCCCACCATGCGATAGGCGGTTCCGGCATCGTCGAACAACGTCACTTCGTATTCGTTTTCCACGTTCACCGGTGGCGGGTCTTGCCACCGCACCGTTTCGGGGCTGGGGGTATAGGTCACGCCGTCGATCGTCACTTCTTCGGTCAGGCGCTGATCCACGACGTTGGACCCCGAGAACGGATCGTCGCTCAGAATGCCGTCCGCATCGTCAAAAGTGATCGCCGTGGAGGAACCGGAAAACGTGATGCTCAAATCGCTTGGATTTTCCCAGCCGAACGCATTGCCATTCAGCGCATTGCCGATGACATCACCCTGCGTCGGGGGACCGCCGCCAATGTCGCGCGTGATGGTCACGGCGCTCTTGGCAAAGATATGGATCGTACGTTCGGGCAATGCCGCCACCTGTCTGTCGTCAGGTCAACTCGATCAAGGATATTCGCCTTGAATTGTAATGAAATACCGGCCCCGGTTCAAAGCAATTCCCGACATTCCGGCACTGCTGCGCCGACAACCGCCACCGGGGGGGCAGGGATCAAAGGGATTTGACCAAATCCGCTTGATCTGCGAGAAACCCATTCGTATTTTCCCGTATGGATGCAGATTTCATGCTCGATGATGTCGACAAGCGCGTGTTGCGCAGGTTTCAGATGGATCCGACCCTCACCATTGCTGACCTTGCCACGCAGGCCGGTGTGTCAACCGCAACCTGCGCGCGCCGGTTGCAACGGCTTCGCGACACAGGTGTGATCCGCGCCGTCCGGGCTGTGGTGAACTGGCCCGCCCTGGGCTATTCTGTCGAAGTGTCGCATCGCGTCACCCTAGACAAGACCCAACCCCGCGCCTTCGATGAATTTCTCGCCGCCGCCCGCACCGTGCCCGAGGTGATCGAGGTGCAGACCTTCCTTGGGCAGGTGGACGCGCGCCTGTCCGTCATCGCCCGCGACATGCCGCATTACCAGCAGGTCTACCGTAACAAGCTTCTGACCCTGCCACATATCGCCGACATCGAGGCGCTGATGCACATCGCCCGCGTCAAATTCGACGAGACACTCCCCCTGTGAGGTTCCTGTGATCGACCTTGACGACACCGATCGCGCGATGATCCGCGCCGTGGCACAAGACGCCCTGATCAGCGCGGGCACGCTGGGCCGACAGTTGGGCCTCAGCCAACCCGCCGCATGGCGCAGGCTCAAACGCCTGCGCGATGCAGGTGTCTTCCGGGGCCAGCGGCTTGACCTTGACGCGCAGGCGCTGGGCTTTGGCGTGACCGTGTTTCTGGGTGTGAAACTCGCCACGAAAGGCCGCGTCAGCCTCGAAGATTTCGAACGCGCCGTGACCGCCATTCCCGAAGTGCAGACGGTCGAACATGTGCTGGGTGCCTATGATTACCGCCTGCGCGTCGTCGCCCGCGACATCGCCGATTTCGAACGCGTCCTGCGCCGTCGCATCATGACCCTGCCGGGGGTCGGCAATATCGACGCCAATGTGCTTCTGTCCGAAGAACGGCTGGCCGGTCCCCTGCTTTAAATCGGACAAACTGTCCATTCCGCGTCGCGGCGTTTGCGCAGACCCACCGTTCCGGGGTAGCCATGTCGCACCTTTAGGAGATGCATCATGGCTTTGCTCAATACCGTAGACCCGAACGGTCTCGAAGAATTCTCTGTGGTCTTCACCGACCGCTCGCTCAATCACATGTCCCCGACCTTTCAGGCCGTGATGACCGACATCTCGGACATGCTCAAAGAGGTCTACAACGCCGACGCGGTGGTGCTTGTCCCCGGCGGCGGCAGCTATGGGATGGAGGCAGTGGCGCGCCAGTTCGGGCAGGGGGCCAGAACCCTGATCGTGCGCAATGGCTGGTTCTCCTACCGCTGGACGCAGATTTTCGACGCAGGCCAGTTCGGCGGCGACACCTTGGTGATGAAAGCCCGCCAGACCGGGAACGACGTGTTCGCTCCCTTCGCCCCGGCCCCCATCGACGAGGTGACGGCCCGCATCCGCGAGGAAAAGCCCGACATTGTCTTCGCCCCCCATGTCGAAACCAGCGCCGGGATCATCCTGCCGGATGACTATGTCAACGCGCTTGCCACAGCGGCACACGAGGTCGGGGCGCTCATGGTGCTCGACTGCATCGCCTCGGGCTGCGCCTGGATCGACATGAAGGCGACCGGTGTCGATGTCTTGATCTCGGCCCCGCAAAAAGGCTGGTCCGCCACACCCAGCACCGGTCTGGTGATGCTGTCGGACCGTGCGGTGGCGCATATGCAGGACACCACGTCCAACAGCTTTGCCGTCGATCTCAAGAAGTGGCATCAGATCATGATGGCCTATGAAAACGGCGGCCACGCCTATCACGCCACCATGCCCACGGACAGCCTGCGCGCCTTCCGCGACACGATGCTGGAAACCCGCGATTACGGCTTTGAAGAACTGAAAGACGCGCAATGGGCGCTTGGCAACGCGGTGCGCGCCGCTCTCAAGGCTCGCGGCATCAACTCGGTCGCCGCCGAAGGCTTCGGCGCTCCGGGTGTTGTGGTCAGCTACACCACCGATGCGGAAATCCAGTCCGGCCGCGCCTTCGCCTCCCGTGGCATGCAGATCGCCGCCGGTGTACCGCTCCAATGCGACGAACCGCCGGAATTCAGCACCTTCCGCCTTGGCCTCTTCGGCCTCGACAAGCTTTATGATATCGAAGGCACCCTTGCGCGGCTCACCTCGGTGCTGGACGAGGTTCTCTCCGACCATCCCTGATCGGACTGATCGACAACAAAAAAGCCGGGCACAATGCACGATCCCCGGCTTCTTCTTTTTAAAAATATGCCAAAGCGCCAATGGCCACGGCCACAACGATCCCGAAACGCGCGGCCGGGTCCAACCAACCGCAGCGACAGCGCCTTACTTGAAGTTCCGGCTGTCCTTGATCTGATCCCAGGCCCAGACCACAAGCTGCAACTGCTCTTCCTGCGACCGGTCTCCGCCGTTGATATCCGGATGCAACACCTTGATCAGCGCCTTGTACGACTTGCGCACCTCGGCCTTGGTCCAGCTGTCCTTGGCCTCCAGGATCTCCATCGCGCGCCGTTCGGTTGGTGGCAATCGTTTGGAATACCCCGCAGACCCGCCATTCTTGCCGGGATTGCGCGTCGCATTGTCCCCCAGCACCTGATGTGGATCCTCGATCCCCAACCGCGCCCAGGCCTTGGCCTCGGGATCGCGGTAATCCTTGGTCTTGCGCTCCCACACCTTGTCCGAGGACGCCTGTGCGTTCATCTCGGCCTCGGTCTTGCCGTCAAAGAAATTCCACTTCAGGTTGTACTCGCGCACATGCTCCTGACAGAACCAGAAATAATCATCCAGCACATCTGGCGCCTTGGGCGCCCGGAACTTTCCGGCCTCTTCGCAGCCCTCATGGTCGCACAGACGGACTGACGTTTCTGACGCTCCTGACATGCCCCGGCGACCACGAGGGTTCTTCTTCTTGGCGGACCTGACCGACATGTCAAAACCGAATGGATCTGATTTGCTCATAACCTGCCCTTTTCGACTCGGAGGCAACACCTTAGACCAAAACGCGACAGAGGTAAGGTGCAGGACGCGAAAAAATGACCAGAACTGAACAGATCGAGACACGACTCCGCGAGGCGCTCGCCCCGCGAGAACTCATGGTACAGGATGACAGCGAAAGCCATCGTGGCCATGCCGGTTACCAGGAAGGTGGCGAAAGCCATTTCAACGTCCGCATTCGCGCGGACGCCTTCAAAGGCCAATCCCGCATTGCCCGTCACCGCATGGTCCACAAGGCTCTCGGCCCCGACCTTGTCGCGGCGATTCACGCCCTGTCGATGGATCTTGACACATAGGGCGCAGCTTTGCGCGGATCGCCGGGGCGTGTCGCACCCCCGGCGCTTTCAGGGACTCACCACACCTTTGGGGTGGACCGCGCAGCGATCACGCAGGCCGCGTCTCTTCGCTGCCCTCTTCATAGTCGTCGTCGGTGGTTTCGACATCGGACCGTGTCTTCCTCGCCGCAGACCGCTCTGCCGCAGGAGCCGCCAACGCCGCCACCGGCGATGTTGCTGTCAACACTGGCTCGGCCCGCACAGGTGTCGGCCGGGGAGCCTCGACCGGAGTCTCCGCCGCCATTTCGCGACGAAACACCAACAGCGTCCGCCAATGCGTCGCCGACCCGGTCAACCCCTGCCGCTCTTCCGAAGGCAACACGTCCGAGCGCTGGTACTCCCAGCCCTCCGCCGCCAATGCGTTGATCGCCTGTTCCACCCCCAGCGCAAACCGCGCCTCGGGCGTCTTGAGCCCCTTGGCCTTGACCCCCTTCACCGGGGCCGGAACCACCTTGTATTCGTACATGCCAACCGCCTTACATCAGAACCGCAGCCCTCATACTTTAGCCCACGCCCAGAGGCCAGCCCCGCAGGCGCGGCCTCCTCCTGGTGCGCAATCACTTAACCTACGCCAGAGTGGTACAGTTCGATCGTACAAACCGTACAAGATGTGGGCACCACGCCCCGAAAACACGAAAACGGACCCAGTAGGCCCGTTTTCACCGCTTGAAGCGTGACCGTCGAACGGCCCAAACGTACAAATCCGCTTGTTCGCAGGCGTTACAGCCCCAGTTTTGCCGTCACGATCTGGTTGACTGCCGCCGGGTTGGCCTTGCCGCCCGTGGCTTTCATCACCTGACCCACAAACCAGCCCGCAAGTTTCGGATTTTGCTTGGCTTTTTCCACCTGCGCCGGGTTTGCCGCGATGATCTCGTCCACCGCTTTTTCGATCATACCGGTGTCGGTGACCTGCTTCATGCCCCGCGCCTCGACGATCTCTGCCGGGTCGCCCCCTTCGGTATAGACGATCTCGAACAGGTCTTTCGCGATCTTGCCCGAGATGTCGCCTTTCTTGATAAGCGCAATGATTCCAGCGAGTTGCGCAGGCGAGACCGGGCTTTCTCCAATGTCGTGATCTTCCTTCTTGAGTCGACCGAACAATTCGTTGATGACCCAATTCGCCGCCAGCTTGCCATCACCACACGCGGCAACAACGTTTTCGAAATACCCCGCGTTTGCCGTGTCCGCCGTCAGCACGTCCGCGTCATACTCCGAAAGCGCGAACTCCTTGACAAAGCGCGCTTTTTTCTCGTCCGGAAGTTCCGGCAGGTTCGCCGCGATGTCGTCCACCCACGCCTGTTCGATCTCCAAAGGCAGCAGATCCGGGCAGGGGAAGTAGCGATAATCATGCGCCTCTTCCTTGGAGCGCATTGATCTTGTTTCATTTTTATCCGGATCGTAAAGCCGCGTTTCCTGATCAATCTTGCCACCGGCCTCCAGAATTCCGATCTGCCGCCGCGCCTCGTAGTCAATCGCCATCTGGATGAACCGCATGGAGTTCATGTTCTTGATCTCGCAGCGTGTGCCGAGATGGGAAAAATCCTGTGATTCCTGATACTTCTCGTACTGACCGGGACGACAAACCGACACGTTCACATCCGCCCGCAGGTTGCCGTTCTGCATGTTTCCGTCACACGTCCCCAGATACCGCAAGATCTGGCGCAGCTTCACAACATAAGCCGCCGCTTCCTCGGGACCGCGGATATCTGGGCGGCTGACAATCTCCATCAGCGCCACACCCGTCCGGTTGAGATCCACAAACGACATCGTCGGGTCCATATCGTGAATCGACTTGCCCGCATCCTGTTCGATGTGAATGCGTTCGATCCGCACCAGCCGTGCAATGCCGGGTTCCATGTCCACGATCACTTCACCTTCACCCACGATAGGGTGATAAAGCTGGCTGATCTGGTAGCCTTGCGGCAAGTCCGGATAGAAATAATTCTTGCGATCAAAGGCACTTACAAGGTTGATCTGCGCCTTGAGGCCCAACCCGGTGCGCACCGCCTGTTCGACGCAGAACTCGTTGATGACCGGAAGCATCCCCGGCATCGCGGCGTCCACGAAGGCCACGTTGGAATTGGGTTCCGCGCCGAACTGCGTGGACGCCCCGGAAAACAGCTTGGCCTTGGAGGCAATCTGCGCATGCACCTCCATCCCGATCACCAGTTCCCAATCGTGCTTGGCACCGGCGATTACCTTGGGTTTCGGGGTCTCAAAGCTCAGGTCCAACATGGCACATCCTCTTGGCGCGAACGCCGCGTGGAATACGCCAGAGGGGGGCAAGGAGCAAGAGGGCGGTGGGCGGTTTTGACATCCCGAGTGTCCTACGCATCCGGGTTCGTGACAGGCGGAAGCCCACGCGCATGACGGTCAAGCGCCGCCGAGGCGCGCTGTCGTCCCTTGGCAAGCCGGTCCTGATCGTCGAGCCGTGACGCCCAGACACCTTTCGCGGCGTACCAGACACGGGGATGAACTTCGCGCAGATGCTCGCTGACGATCCAGTCAAAGCAGTCCGCGATCCGCGCGCGCGCCTCAAGGTTGACGCCAGCGGGCTCAAGCGCGCTGCCCGTGTAGGCGGCAAGAACATTGACGCTGTGCTGGTCTGTCTGACGCGCCAGAATGTCACGCAGCCCTGTGCAGAAGAGGTCCGCATCCAGAAGGGCAAACGCCTCATCATCGACACTGAGCGCATCAAGATATGTCCAGGTGTATCCGCCGGTGCCCCAGATGTCGCTGGTGCGCTCCATCGTGCGACGCGCCTCGTGATCCAGCCGCTGATAGCTGCCGAACCAGCGCGGCAGCATGTGGTTGCCAAGGGCACGCATGTATTTGGCGACGCCGGGGGCAAGGTCGATCAGGTCTTCATAATCGTCGCTGGCCCGCGTCCTGGGCCGCGTTTCGGCCGACAGCAAGGCGCAGCGCACAGCGGCGAGCATGGGCGAGTCGAGCTCAAAGGCATCGTATTGGTCGATCAGGTCACCCGCGCTCTTGAAGTGGCGGAAAAAGGCGGCGCGATGGGCGGCCGGGATGTCCTGCCGCCAGCCTTCGCCGCGCCAGGCCCAGCCAATGTCGATATGGGCCATCGCAACCACATAGGCGACGCCGTGATCATGTTCGGTTTCATCCAGCACAAGCTGCATGTCGTTCATGATCGACACGGCACTCAGTTCGTCACCTGCCTTTACCGCCCGATTGGCGGCCGTGATCAGGTCTGCGCGCGCGCCCTCGGCCAGGATTTCCGCTTCGGGGACACCGCCGGGTGTGGTGACGCGGCCTGCATCGGCGGTGCGGATGCGATCGCCAAGGGTGGCCCAGGCATCCTGCCGTGCCATGTACAATCCGGCCTCGAACAGGGCGTGGTGCATGTCCTCTTCTTCGCTGGTCGTCTTGATGGGAAGGTTCAATTTCGGGGTGGTCTTCAGCGCTTCGATATTCAGCAGGGTTCCCCCCGAAACCGGTGCATCAACACCACTGCGGGCTTTGCGGATCAGGGTTGTCAGGTTGTCCAGAACGGGCATCGCATTGGCCTTCAGGTTGTCCAGAACAGGTTCCGGACGGGAATGGGAATGCCCAATGATTTGCCTGAAAAAAATGTCTCAAATCAGGCGTCAAAACGATTTCGAAGGGGTATTCTGGAGGCGTCGGCAATGCCTTGGCTGTTTTCCACCGAAGATCGGAATTTCGCGCAGAAAGCCGCGCATGGATCGGCCCAACGGCGCTTGTGCTTGATTTTTGGCGAAAAATCGGAAACACACGTCCGGATGTCACGCTGGGGGATCATATGCGTGGCGGTGTTGATGCTTGGTTTTTCCGGGTCCGTTTCCGCGACACCTGCCACAATGGTTGATGGGCAATCAACCACCGCGCTGACCGCGTCGCTGCGGCCTGTCGCGCGAAATTACACCCCGCTTCCTGACATGCGCTGGAGCCATCGAAACGAAGCTGACCGCTGGTCGCGCGCCGCGCTGATGGCGCTGCGCAGTCACGCAAGCGTTCTGCCGCGTACCGTTCCGAAAGACATCGCGGATTGGTGTCCGGCCTATACATCCAACGATACATCCGCGCGCGAAGCGTTCTGGGTCGGCCTGTTGTCGACGCTTGCCAAACACGAAAGCACCTTCCGTCCGACAGCCGTGGGTGGTGGCGGAAAATGGTATGGGCTGCTTCAAATCCTGCCAGCCACGGCACGGGGATATCGTTGCAATGCGACCTCGCGCGATGCGCTCAAGAATGGGGGCGCAAATTTGCAATGTGCGCTCCGGATCATGGCCGTGACAGTGCCGCGCGATGGCGTGGTGGCCTACGGCATGCGCGGTGTGGCTGCGGATTGGGGCCCGTTTCACAGTCGGATCAAACGCACTGACATGATGAAGTGGATCCGCGCGCAGCCTTACTGTGCAGGGCTTTCGCGGTCTTTACGTCCGGTGGCACGCCCTGTTCGTGCCCCATGGCAAGGGGTTGTGTCGACCCAAGGGTTCTAGGCCCGCCGCGCCGGAAAGCGGGACGCATCCAACAGAGACACGCCCTGCATCGGCGCTTCGCCCAAGGCCAGTGTCGCACGTCGCAAAAGCGCAATCCCGTCTTCCGAATTTTCTGGCAGTGCCTTTGGGGAAATCTGCTCTCCCACCCGAATTTCATAGGGTTGACGGTGCTTGTTCAGGGTTTCATGGAACAGGGTGATGTCGCGCAATGTCGGGTGGATCGCGTCGAACAGATAGAACAGCGCCGAATTGCGCGCCTGAAGATGGATCGGGATCACCGGAAGGTCAAACTTGCGCGCCAGCATCGCGGCAGAGGCCATCCAGGGACGCTCGTGCAGCCGCGTACCGCGTCGTTTGGCCAGACGCCCTGACGGGAAAATGACACCCAGGCGACCCTCCTTGACGGCCTGCCGGGCGAAAACCATCGTCTCGCGCGTCTTGGCGTGGCTGCGCCGATCCTTGCGCCATTCCACGGGCGCAATCATGTCGGCCATCTGCGGCATCACTTTCAGAATGTCATGATTCGCAAAGTAATACGCGTCCGGGCGTATGGATTTCAGAATGCCATGCAGAATGATCCCATCTGCAATCCCCGTCGGGTGATTGGCGACGATCAAGGCCGCCCCACGCCGCGGCAGCTGGCCCAGACCCGACACCGTCACCTTCTGTGCCAGACGCTCTGCCATGATGTTCATGATCTGCGATGAGGGCAGCGTGCCGATCTCTTCAGCCAGCGCGACGGTGCTGTCATAACCCAAAAGCGTGTTCAGGACAGGGCGGGCGAAAGAGGCTGCCATCGTCGGCCGGAACAGCCAAGGCGCGCGGTCCTCGATCAGTGGGTCAATCCGGTCTTTCATGCGGCCTCTCCTGACAGAACTGCGTGTCAATGGCATGACAAACGCAGAGCAAACTGTTCCGGGAGGCAAGTCATAATTCCGAAACACCTACCTTTGCGCAATGTCATGCCACTTGCCCCTCAACGCAGGCAACCCTCCGCCGGTTCCCAAAAGAATGGCCGCGTTGAAAAAAGGCGAAGAGGTACGGTGCCTGCCGATTGCCAGCCCGATCCAACGCGGCACCGATTGGATCGGTTGACCCGACAACCAGTCATCCGGTCAGCCCAGAATCCGGCTGACCATTTCATCTGTGTCTCGGCTCAGGTTCGGTTTGGCCTTGATCCGCTCAAGCGCGGTCTTGATCTTGGTCTGCCGGTCCTCATCGTATCGTTTCCAGGTCTGGAAGACGGAACACATGCGCGCCGTGGTCTGCGGGTTCTTGTCGTCCAGCGTGATGAGCCAATCGGCAAGGAACGCATATCCCGCGCCATCCTTGCGGTGGAACCCGGCGTGGTTCATCGCGAACCCGCCCATCACCGCGCGGAACCGGTTGGGGTTGGTCAGATCAAAGGCGGGGTGTTCCACAAGGCTTTCCGCCACGTCCACCGCGATATCCGGTTTTGCCATGCCGACCTGCAAACCGAACCATTTGTCCATGACAAGTCGGTCATCTTTCCACTGAGATTCGAATGACTTGACCGCGCTGTCGCCTTTATCGGCAGAAATAAGCTGCGACAGAGCCGATAACTGCAATGTCATATTGTCAGCACTGTCATACTGGGCCTGTGCTGCCGCGCCGCCGTCGAGCCGTGTCTGCAAACCCAGAAGTGCCGACCCCAACGACCGCTTGCCCGACTGATCCGCATCCGGCGCATAGGGATCATGCACCACAACCGATCCGCGCAGGTCAGACAGGAAACCTGTCCACGCGACCGCCATGTGGTTGCGCAGATCCTCTGCCGCCTGCCAGATCGCATCGGGGTCAGGCGTCGTGCCCAACTCAAACAGGACCTGCGCCATTTCGGACTGGCTGGGGAGTGCCATCATCAGCGCCCGGAATGCGGCGTCCAGCGCGTCATCCCGCACCACCCGTTCCAGCCCGTCAAGCCATGCGGTGTCCGGCGCGGCACCATCGCGGATCATCGCCACAAGGCAGTCACGGGCAAGGTTGCGGTTTGCCTCCCAGCGGTTGAATTCATCGGTGTCATGCGCCAGCAGGAAGGCCTGTTCCTCGCGGCTGACCTCACGCTCCAAAACGATGGGGGCTGAAAATCCGCGCAGGATCGACGGCACAGGTTTGCCGGCCAGACCGTCGAAGGTAAAGCTTTGTTCGGCGTTAGTCATTTCCAGAACCTGCGTCGGCACAACCTCGTCACCGTTGGGATTCAGCAATCCAACGGCAATTGGAATGACCTTGGGGTCTTTCACAACCTGTCCCGGCGTCGACGGTGTGTGCTGTCTGAAGGTCAGGGTATAGACCCCGTCCGACCACGCCTCGGACACAGCGACGCGGGGCGTACCGGATTGCGCATACCAGAGCTTGAACTGCGCAAGGTCACGGCCCGTGGCATCCGCGAACACCTGCAACCAATCCTCGATAGTGCAGGCCTGACCGTCATGACGGTCAAAATAAAGGTCAAGAGCACGGGAATAAGCATCGTCACCCACCAACGTTTTCAGCATGCCGATCACTTCGGCACCCTTTTCGTAAACCGTGGCGGTGTAGAAATTGTTAATTTCCTGAAAACTCTCCGGCCGCACCGGGTGGCTCAATGGTCCCTGATCTTCGGGGAACTGCCGTGCGCGCAGATCAATCACGTCGCTGATGCGTTTCACCGGAGCCGAGCGCATGTCCGACGTGAACTGGCTGTCGCGATAGACGGTCAGCCCCTCTTTCAGACACAGCTGGAACCAGTCGCGGCAGGTGATGCGGTTGCCGGTCCAGTTGTGGAAATACTCATGCGCAATAATCGCTTCAATTCTTTCGAAATTCGCGTCCGTGCTTGTTTCGGGCGACGCCAGAACGCAGGAGGAATTGAACACGTTCAGCCCCTTGTTTTCCATTGCGCCCATATTGAAATCGTCGACTGCGACGATGTTGAAGATGTCCAGATCGTATTCGCGCCCATACTCCTTTTCATCCCAAGACATTGATTTCTTGAGAGCTTCCATCCCGAAGGCGCATTTGTCCTCGTCCCCCGGACGGACCCAGATGTTCAATTCCACATCCTTGCCGGACAGGGTGGTGAAGGTGTCGGGATGGTTGACCAGATCGCCGGCGACGAGGGCGAAGAGGTAGGCCGGTTTGGGCCACGGATCGTGCCATTCCGCCCAGCCGTCGCCGGTGCCCGCGGGATTGCCATTGGACAGCTTCACCTTTTCTTCACCCTCGATTCGTACGGTGAAGGTGCTCATCACGTCCGGGCGATCCGGATAGTAGGTGATCTTGCGGAACCCTTCCGCCTCGCATTGGGTGCAATACATGCCGTTCGACATGTAAAGCCCTTCAAGCGCGGTGTTGGTCTGCGGGCTGATCTCGACCTCGGCCTCCCAAACGAAAGGCCCGTCCGGCACGGCGCAGCGCAGCCCGTCGTCGGTCAGGTCAGGCGAAACCTCGGCCCCGTCGATCTTGGCCCAGATCAGGGAAAGGTCTTCGCCATGAAGGAAAAACGTCCGGTCCGTCGCATCCGGATTGGGCGCAAACGATATCCGGCTGATGACCCGCGTAGAGGTCGGTGCCAAACGAAAGGTCAGGTGAACACTTTCCACCACATAACCGTACGGGGTGTAATCCTTGAGGTAGATCGTCTTGGGCGCGGCGTCTTTCATCGGAAGCTCCGGATTGGGGATGTTGCGTGTTGACGTAATACCTAAGCCGGGATTTGAAAGAAGGGAAACGGGTTGCACTTGCGGGACTGTTCAAATGCACGCCACCGCCTAGCTTGCATAGTATGACGACGATCCTCTGGTTCAAACGCGATCTGCGTGTCCATGACCATCCTGCGCTGGAACTGGCTGCGCGGGATGAACAGGTGGTGCCACTTTATATTGTGGAGCCGGATTATTGGGCGCTGCCCGACACGTCTGACAGGCAGTTGGCGTTTTTGCAGGAATGCCTTGCCGACTTGCAAAATGCGCTGCGCGGTCTGGGCAGCGACCTCGTGATCCGTGTGGGCGACGCGGTGGAGGTGTTTTGGGATTTATACCAAACGGTAAAATTTGACCGATTGGTCAGCCATGAAGAGACCGGTAACGCCTGGACTTTCGACCGTGACAAACGGGTTGCCGCGTGGGTGCGCGGGCAGAGTATCGGCTGGATCGAGCTGCCACAATCCGGCGTCGTGCGTCGCTTGCAAGATCGCGATGGGTGGGCAAGGCACCGCAACGCCTATACAGCGCGGACCCCGGTGCAGGCTCCAAAGGCGTTGCCGCCCTGCGACCTGCCATCGGACCCGATTCCGACGCTTTGCACGCCTGAGTCTTGTTCGGGCAGACAACCGGGGGGACGGAACCACGCCCTGTCGCTGCTTGGTGGGTTCCTCAACAAGCGTGGGCAGACTTACCGCCGCGCCATGTCCTCACCGTTTGAAGGGGCCACGGCCTGTTCCCGACTCAGCCCGCATCTGGCGTTCGGCACACTCACGATCCGCGAGGTGGTGCAGACCACCGCCACCCGTCAGCGCGAGGTCAAGGGTGGGCCGCGAGATGGCTGGGCGGGTAGCCTCACGTCGTTTCAATCCCGCCTCGCGTGGCGCGACCATTTTATGCAAAAACTGGAAGATGAACCGGAACTCGAACAGCGTTGCCTGCACCGCGCCTACGAAGGCATGCGTCCGTTGGAGCCGGATCACAGCCGCCTGAGTGCATGGGAGAACGGTGAAACCGGCTTGCCGTTTCTGGACGCCTGTTTGCGGTCCTTGCGCGCCACGGGTTGGCTCAATTTCCGGATGCGGGCGATGCTGGTCAGCGTGGCCAGCTATCACCTCTGGCTCGATTGGCGCAGCACCGGGCCGCATCTGGCGCGGATGTTCACCGATTATGAACCAGGCATCCACTGGAGCCAGATGCAGATGCAATCGGGCACCACGGGCATCAACACGCCGCGCATCTACAACCCGATCAAGCAGGGGACAGACCAGGATCCGACGGGGGCATTCACGCGGATGTGGCTGCCCGAACTGGCCGAGGTTCCGGACGCGCATCTGCAAACTCCGTGGCGCTGGGACCGGGCAGGGCGCGTCTTGGGCAAGACCTATCCAGACCCGATCGTCGACGTGGCCGAGGCCGCCCGCAGTGCCCGCGACCGCATCTTTTCCATGCGCCGCAGTGTCGACCACCTCGAGACGCAGCGCGTGATCCACAAACATGCCAGCCGCAAGGACAGCGCAGGACATTTCGTCAACGACCGTGCCGCGCGCAAGCCGCGCCGGGCCAAACCTGATGACGCACAATTGAAACTGGATCTGTGATGCCCAAGCAGCGCAAGAAATCCAACCTTCCGTCCAAGACCTGCGCCACCTGTGGTCTGCCGTTCACCTGGCGCAAGAAGTGGGAAAAGGTCTGGGACGAGGTGAAGTATTGCTCGGCGCGTTGTCGGCGTGGGAAGGGTATGGTGTAGTGTGTGTTTGCGCGCACCGATGGCAGGGGCGACGACGTGGCGCATGGGTTCACGCACCTTACCAAGTATCCGAATATTTGCAGTCGAATTTTCAAATAAATCCAAACATCTTTTTTGGTCAGTTAACCTGACCAACCCTGTTGCGGATCGGAAACTTTCTTTCTAATTGAGTACCACAGTATACAGCGAGGGGACCACAGCCATGCCCAACCGGATCGACCGTCACGGATTGCAGATCGACGAGACGCTCTTTGACTTCATCGAAGGGCAGGCGTTGCCCGGAACCGAAGTCGAGGCTGATGCCTTTTGGCAGGCGCTGTCGACTCTTGCGCACGAGTTTGGGCCAAAGAACGCCAACCTTCTGAAGATCCGCGAAGACCTTCAGACCAAGATCGACGAATGGCACATCCGCCACCGCAACCAGCCGCATGACCACGAGGCCTACAAGGCGTTCCTGTCCGAGATCGGCTACCTGCTGCCCGAAGGTGATGATTTCGAGATCGAGACGCAGAACACAGATCCAGAATTCGCCAGCATTCCCGGTCCGCAGCTTGTCGTGCCGATCACGAACGCGCGCTACGCGCTGAACGCCGCGAATGCGCGTTGGGGCAGTCTTTACGATGGGTTCTACGGCACCGACGCGATGGGAACACCCGCGCCTAAAGGCGGCTATGACAAGGGCCGGGGTGCCCGCGTCGTGGCGCGCGCCCGCGTGTTCCTTGACGAAGCCTTCCCGATCGACGGCGGCAGCCATGCCGACGCCCGTCGTTATTACGTCCATGACGGCGCTCTGCTGGTGGATGACATGCCGCTGGCGCATCCGGAAAAGTTCATCGGCTATACCGGCCATCCCAAGGCGCCCGATGCTGTGCTCTTGCGCAACAACGGGTTGCATGTCGAACTGGTCTTCGACCGCACGCATTTCATCGGCAGCCGCGATCAGGCGGGACTGGCGGATGTGCGCCTTGAAAGCGCCGTGTCCGCGATCATGGATTGCGAGGATTCCGTGGCCTGCGTCGATGCGGAAGACAAGACGCTTGCCTATGCCAATTGGCTGGGCCTGATGAAGGGTGATCTGCAAGACAGCTTTGAGAAGGGCGGAAAGACCGTCACCCGCGCGTTGAACCCGGACCTGACCTACACCGCGCCGGATGGCCGCGACGTGACGATCAAGGGCCGCGCGCTGATGCTGGTGCGCAATGTCGGCCACCTGATGACCAACCCGGCGATCCTGCTCAAGGACGGGTCCGAGATCTACGAGGGTCTGATGGACGCCATGATCACCGCGCTGATTGCCAAGCATGACCTTGGCAAGACAGACGGATTGCGCAATTCGCACCACGGCTCGGTCTATGTGGTCAAACCCAAGATGCACGGTCCCGACGAGGTGGCATTCTCAGACGCGACTTTCACCTTTGTCGAAAAGGCGCTGGGCCTGCCCGCCAACACTGTCAAGCTGGGCATCATGGACGAGGAACGCCGCACCAGCGTCAACCTCAAGCAATGCATCCGCGCCGCCAAGCACCGCGTCGCTTTCATCAACACCGGGTTCCTCGACCGCACCGGCGACGAGATTCACACCTCGATGGAAGCGGGGCCGTTCAGCCGCAAGGATTTCATCAAGCGCAAGGCGTGGATCGGTGGTTACGAGAACCGCAATGTCGATATCGGGCTGGAATGCGGGCTTTCCGGCAAGGCGCAGATCGGCAAGGGCATGTGGGCCATGCCCGACATGATGGCCGCGATGCTGGAACAGAAGATCGAACACCCGAAATCGGGCGCCAATTGCGCCTGGGTGCCGTCGCCCACAGCGGCCACGCTGCACGCGCTGCACTATCACAAGGTCGATGTGTTTGCCGTGCAGGCCAGGCTGCGCAAGGGTGGCCGCCGGGCGCATGTGGACACGATCCTCGATATCCCGCTGGCGGCGTTCCAGAAATGGTCCAAAGACCAGATCACCCGCGAAGTGGAAAACAACGCGCAGGGCATCCTTGGTTATGTCGTGCGCTGGGTCGATCAGGGAGTCGGGTGTTCGAAGGTTCCGGACATCAACAATGTCGGCCTGATGGAAGACCGCGCCACCTGCCGGATTTCCGCGCAGCATATCGCCAACTGGCTGCACCACGGGATCGTGTCCAAGGACGACGCATTGGAGATCATGCGGCGCATGGCTGCCGTGGTGGATGATCAGAACGCAGGCGATCCGCTTTATCACCCGATGGCACCCGGCTTTGACGGTATCGCCTTCAAAGCCGCTTGTGATCTGATCTTCGAAGGCCGCGTGCAGCCATCCGGCTATACCGAACCGGTCCTGCACCGTCGTCGTCTGGAGCTTAAGACAGTACGCTGAAAAGGCGCGTTTCCACAGACGGAAACAGTACGTTGCGTCGATGCATCGTACCCCCGCGCAGGCGGCCGCCGCCTGCGCAAGAAACAGAGCCGCGCATCAAGATTTGCGTTTGCGCCTGCATACCCTTCTGCGTATAGAGACGTCAGGCACCCGTAGCTCAGCTGGATAGAGCGCTGCCCTCCGAAGGCAGAGGCCAGAGGTTCGAATCCTCTCGGGTGCGCCAATAATCTCAATGGCTTGGAGGATTGGCGTTTAAGTGTTGGTCTGGCTACGGTCCGGAATCAGCCTTTTCAGATTGTCGCCTTTACAGTGCTTCTCCCGCCAGATTTGATGCTTGTCACGCGCCGTCCCTTGCGGTTTTGGACCACAAAACCCCGTCTCGCGAAGTATGCCTTCATCTTGCTCGACGCCCGTTGTCTGACGTTCTTGTTCGGGTCAGTGATGAAGGTGCCAAATCCACAGCGCCCAAAGTTGGTGCAGGAATAGATCATGCCTTTGGCTCTGAACGATGCGGAAAAGGCGAAGATTTAACGAGAGACTGGGAGCGCCATCTTGGCGCCCCCCAAGTCAGACATAGAAGTCCAGTTCTTCCTGTGTCTTGAGAAGGTCGCGCATCTTGATGGGATCGTCCCCGAAGAAAAACACCAAGCCCCAATGCGTGCCGAATGCCGACCGATCCGGCACTGTTTCTGCCGCCGGGGCCACCAGTTCGTGTGTATCGAAATATGGATGATCCGTGGTCTCTGGCGGCATTTCGAGTGTGCTGACGACGCGGCGACGTGGGTAAACGCCGAAACAGCCAGCGTAACCCTTGGCGTCTTCGACTTCGCGCGGGAAGAAGGCTTCCACCTCTTCCCTGGTGCTTTTGGGATCGAATACCAGGATCGACGCCTGATACGCGTTGAATCCGTACGCGCGTTCAATCAACTCGAAAGCCTTGAAGCCGGGGGGGCGATAGGCGACTTCACCAAAGTACATTTCACCATCGGACGTGAGGAAATACTCCGGGTGAATTTGACCGAACTTGATATCGAACGTCTTGATCAGCTTTTCGATCTGCTTGGTGATGGCGTCACGCCAGCTTTCCAGTTCCTTCGTGGCGGGCACAAAGACCGAATAGCCAAGTGTGACGTATTCCGAGATGTTCAGGAACTTGATCTCGCCGTCATGAATCCAGGCCTCGACCGCAAATTCCCAGCCGTCGAGGTGGCTTTCCATCAGCAACGGGTATTCTTCGTCCGGAATTTTATCGATGTCTTCGATGTCGCGGATCATTCGATGTCCAAGGCAACCAGCCTTGTCGAAGGCCTTCACATGGATCGGATCGTCCGGATCGCCGTCAAGCTTCAGCAGTGTCTGGTTGACCCGTTTCATGAAGCGGACGATGTCGTCTTTCTCATAGGCTTCTTCGAAGATGCCAACGCGGATGCCGCCCAGCTGGGCACGACGTTTCATCAGCGCTTTGTCCCGGAACAGGATGGATTGGCCATACATGCGTGGCTGATCCATGAGAACCGCGTTGATCGCGCCCGACCATTCAACCGTTTCTTCGAACAGGGGAATGGCCACATCGACGCCGTCTTCCTTGAGCCGGCGGGCAATCTCCATCGACCTGTCGTTCAGCCGCGCGAAATCCCACGAGATGTAGGGGATGTTGTTGGCTTCACAAAAGTCAGCGGCCCAGTCGGGTGCGACCACCACATAGCGCCGGTCAAACTTCTGGGCTGCCTTGATGGCGTTCATACTCCATCCCAGCAACGCGACGTACCCCTTGTCGGGGTCTTTGGGCGTTTCGGTGCCCTGAACGGAATCCAGAGTCGGGTCGGTCCAGTTCGAAACGTCTTTCGGAATCGGGGCTTCTGATGATTTTGAGATAGAAGAGTCTCCTTAGGTTTAGCTTTGACATGGCGACGTCTTGTGGGAAGACGTCACAGAAATTAGAATATACTTAGTTTATCTAAGCAAAATTTCGAGGATTTCCAATTTTCGCACAGATTTCGATCACATCGAAAGGTCGATGATGCGCCGATTTCACGCGTGATGGCATTAAGGGATTTGAAATTATAACTATTTTACAATAATTTACATCCAAGGATGAATGCCTCGGGACTCTTTCGTCCTTGAAGGTTGAATCAATCGGACAAGGATGTTTTTCTGACTTCCTAATCAAAAATGCTTAGGATACGGAATGAAAACTGTAGAGGTCCAAGACATCCTTGGCACCACCCGCGAAATGAAAGCTGCCAGTTGAAGGACATGCGCCCAACACAGGTTTCGACGGCTGACCTTCAGACATTGGCGGGTTTTGGGTGTTGCCAATGCGGCCGCGAACGAGTGTAAGCCTTTTCCTAGGGCTGAAGCAAAATCAGTCGAAACCTTGATTACACGATTTCCGACTTGACGGGTTGAGCGGAAGAAAAAGTCTATCGGAGACTGTCTTGCATGTATGTTTTTTCCAATCCAGTCGGGGCTGGCACGCTTTGGTTCCACAACCTTGCAACGGCCGACGGAACCCCTGTTGCATATGATCCGCAGGCGCGGGCGTTCATTCCGACACCCCCGTTTTGCGCCAACCGTGAGATCATAGGATGTAACTGGATTGCGCCCGAGCCGGGGGCTGTTTGTCGATCATGTGCCATGACAGTGGTATCACCGGATACCTCTATTCCGAATTCACTCGCCAATTGGGCGCATACCGAAGCTGCGAAACGGTGGACGCTGGACAATCTTGGCCGCTGGCAGTGGTTCCGCCCGGAAGACCTTGGGACACCTCCGGTATTTCACATGCTTGCCGAGGGGCCGACCCCGGTTGCGATGGGGCATATCGACGGTGTGGTCACCATCAGCGTTGCCGAGGCTGATCCGGTCCTGAGCACAACGCGGCGCGAGGCCCTTGAAGAACCTTACCGGACGATGATCGGTCATCTGCGCCACGAGATCGCGCATATGCTTTGGTGGCGCCTCAGTCTGCGCACCGATTTCCTGGACGCTTTTCGCAGCGTGTTCGGCGACGAACGAGAGAATTACTCGGATGCGTTGCAACGTCACTACAGCAATGGTCCACCAGCTGATTGGAACGTGAATTACCTGACGACCTATGCGTCTGCACATCCACACGAGGATTGGGCTGAGACCGCAGCGCATCTGCTCCATCTGACCGACATCACCGATAGCGTCATTTCGGCGGGTTTTTCGTCACCGGATCTGCCCCATCCCGGTTGGGATCCTTACTCGGAACCAGATGCCATGTCCTTGATACGGGTTGCGGTGTCGATCGTCATGGGGATCAACCATGTCAATCGTTCCATGGGTTTGGCCGACATCTATCCTTTCGTGGTGTCTCTCGAAGCGCAGCGCAAGCTTGCCTTTGTCCATGAGTGGTTGCGCAGGGGCGCACAGGGAAGATGATGGGCCGAGTATTCCTTTAGGCTGACACCAAGTGATCTTGCGCCTGATAGAAAGCCGACGAAATAGCCCGACGTGACAACGGCCAGTTCGGCGGCGGTAAACTCTTCAATACCACCACGAAGACCGATGAGGGTGAAATGCATCCCATTGCCGGGCATGATCAGCACGATACCAAGAAGAAGGGCCCAGACCCCGGACAACATTTGCGTCATCAAGTGTCCTTTCGCGTATCGTGTTCTTGAAACCCTGACTGACACGTCACACCAACATGCCACCCCTGCACTTGCCGAAGCGGCGCAAGCGTATCAATTTGCGACCCCATGTTGGTGGAACCCCCACTTTTTCGTTCCCCCGACATCACCGGGAACGATCCGATTGCTGATGCGCGTTGGGTCGCGTAGGACTGTTTCATGAGCAATGCCGTGAAGATCGAAATGGCCGAGCTGCGCATGGTGCAGCTGCCTTTGCTGACGCCTTTCGTCATCTCGACCGGGACGATGACGCACAAGACGTTTCCGCTCTTGATCCTGCGCGGTGACGGGATCGAAGGTGTTGCCGAGGCGGTCATGGATCCGCTTCCCGATTACCTTGAGGAATCCACCGCTGGCGCGCTTGATCTGTTGCGCGGGGCGTTTCTGCCAAAGCTGATCGGTCAGAGCATCACCTCACCCGCCGATGTGACGGGGCTGTTGGCTCCGTGGCGGGGCAACCGGATGGCCAAGGCGGTGGTCGAAATGGCGGTTTGGGATCTGTGGGCGAAATCCCTGAATCTACCGCTGTGTCGGCTGTTGGGCGGTGTGCGGGATCAGGTCGAAGTGGGGGTCAGCCTTGGGATTGCGCCACTTGATGACACGCTAAAGCGGATCGACGTGGCGCAAGAGGCGGGTTATCGGCGGATCAAGCTTAAGATCGCCCGCGGGCATGACCTTGGGATCCTCGCGGGCGTTCGCGCGCGCTTTCCGGATATCAAGCTCACCGTTGATGCGAACACGGATTACGCATTGTCAGACCTGTCGACCCTGCAAAAGATGGACCAGTTCGATCTGGATTACATCGAACAACCCCTGGCGTTTGATGACATTTTCGACCACGCCAAGGTGCAAAAGGCGCTCAGGACCGCGATCTGTCTGGATGAAAGCATCCGCAGCGCAAAAGACGCGCGCGTCGCGCTTGAGATCGGGGCGACGCGGGTGATCAACATCAAGGTGGGCCGCGTCGGCGGCTTTGCAGAAGCGCGGGCGATCCATGACGTTTGTGCCGCTTTTGATGCCCCGGTCTGGTGCGGGGGCATGCTGGAAAGCGGGGTCGGGCGCGCGCACAACATCCATCTGGCCACCATGGCGAATTTCACCAAACCCGGCGACACCTCGAGCGCAAGCCGCTATTTCGAACGCGACATCATCCATGAACCGCTGGAGGCGGTCGACGGGTTGATGCCGGTTCCAAAGGGTCCGGGCATTGGTGTAACGCTGGATTATGACCGCCTGACCGAGGTCTCCGAAGTGATCGAGACGTGGCAGGCATGAGCGATCAGCCTGTCCTGCGGGAACTCGACTCACTTGCAGAGATGAAAGACGCCGAGCACTTTCAACGGCTTGTCTGGGGAAAGGATGATCCGCCGGACAATTCCGACATGCTGCTGGCGATCCAGCACGAAGGCGGGTTGATTGCCGGTGCCTTTGAGGCCGAACGTATGATCGGGTTCCTGTTCGGCTTTCCCACCAGTGATCCCAAGGCGCAACATTCCCATCGCCTTGGAGTCCATCCTGACAGGCAAGGGCGGGGATTGGGCCTGCACTTGAAACGGTTCCAAAAGGACTGGTGCCTTGCGCGCGGGATCGAAAAGGTCCGCTGGACCTATGACCCGATCCGACGTGCCAATGCGGTGCTGAATATCGACCGGCTGGGGGCCACGGCCCGGACCTATTACCGCGACTATTACGGCCCGATGGAAGGCATCAACGCGGGTGTGCCCTCGGACCGGTTGCTGGCGGACTGGGATTTGACCCGGCCCACCAACCCGGATGTGAGCGCCGAACAAACGGTGCCGATCCCGGCCGATTTCGCGCGTCTGGTGCAAGACGATCTGAAGACAGCCCAATCCGAACGCCTGCGCGTCCGCGCCGCGTTGGAAAGCGCCTTTGCTGGCGGGCTGCATATCGCAGGGTTCGACCGGGCGCAGAACGCCTACCTGCTGGCGCGTGCCTAGTCGCTGATCGCGTCGCGGAACGCTGTCAGGAACGCCTCGGCATTGGTGCGCAGCGACGGCCCAAGATAGCCACCTTCCTGGATCAACACGGTCGGCAACCCCATCGCGGCGATGCGGCGGGCCATTTCGGCAAAGCCTTCCGGGTAGACATCGACCGCCGCCAACGGATCGTCCGCCGCCATGTCGAACCCCAATGACACCACCATCGCCTCGGCGCCGAAAGTCTGGATCGCGGCGATGCCCCGGTCCAGGGCCGCCATCACCTCAGCCTCGCCATCGCCCATGTTCAGCACTTCGTTGAGCGACGCGCCAAGCCCGTCACCTTCGCCGGTCTCGTCGGCATAGCCGAGGTAGAAGGTCGGATAGACCGCGGGATCGGGATGCAGCGAACAGAAGAACACGTCGCCCCGGTCATAGAAGATATCAAGGCTGCCATTGCCCGTATGTACATCCACATCCAGCAGCGCCACCTTGCCCCAGCGCCCGCGCATGTGATGCGCCGCGATGCAGGCGTTGTTGTAGAAACAGAACCCGTTCGAGCAGTCGGTCATCGCGTGGTGCCCTGGCGGGCGGCTCAGCCCGTAAGAAGCGTGTGCGCCGTCCATCACGTCCTTGGCCGCCGACACAGCGGTTTGTGCGGACCAGTAGATTGCCTCGTAGGTGTTTTCGGTCAGGGGAGTCGACGTGTCGGTCATCCACCAGCCCATCGCGCCGTTGATATCGGTGGGACACCGCCCGCGCCGCGTGCCGGGGTGGCGCGTCGGGATTCCCAGCGCGCCTTCGGGTGCCTCGGCCAGGAACCGTGCATAGGCATCGGCGAAGAAATCGACATAGGCGGGATCATGCACGGCCTTGATTGGACCCAGGCCAAAATCACCGGGCGCTTCGACCGGAAAGCCGTTTGCCAGCAACATGTCGCGGATCAGGATGGCGCGTTGTGGTTGTTCCGGGTGCGGCATCGGGGCGCCGCCGCGATAGTACACTTCCGGTTTGTGGCCCAGTTGGCGCTCGTCGAAAAAGGCTTTCATCAGGGTGTTCCTTGGTTGGTCCTAGTAGCCGGTCGTCTTGTCCACTGCCGCAGTCGGACGCTGCCCCGCATCCATCTCAAGCACCGATCTGACCAGCGCATCAGTCACGGCCTTGGGCGAGGTGACGCTGGCTTCGTGCGGCGTGACGACGACAAGTGGATGGGTCCAGAACGGGTGATCCGCAGGCAGCGGCTCAGAGCGAAACACGTCCAGTGACGCGCCCCCGATCTGACCGCTGTCGAGCGCGGCAAGCAGATCGTCCTCGACCAGATGTTGCCCGCGCCCCAGTTGAACAAGCGCGGCACCTTTGGGCATTTGCGCAAACAGATCGGCGTTCAGGATATCGTGGGTGGACGGGGTCAGAGGCAGCACGTTGATCAGGATGTCGGACTGCGCCGCCACCTGCTGCACCGCGTCATCACCGGACACACGCGTGATGCCGTCATCGCTTGGTCCGTCCGTACGCGTCGCAGCCAGTACGCGAAAACCCATCGTTGCCACGGTGGTCGCTATCGTGCGCCCCATCAGCCCGTAACCCAGCACACCGACCGTCACCTGCGATGGCGGGCGCAGCGTCTTGATCGTCGTCCGGTCCCATGTCGCGTCTTTTTGCGCGGCAAGGTAGTTGCCCATCTGCCGGTGATGCCAGACCACATGCCACGCGGCGAACCCCGCCATGATCGCGGCCTGTTCATCATCATGCACGCGGGTGACCACCGCCCGGTCGGGCAGGCTGGGATTGCGCAGCACGCCGTCCACTCCGGCCGCGATCACTTGCACCAGTTCGATGTTCGGATACGCCTCGAACGCATCGGGCGCGGGCCGCCAGACCAGCGCAAAGCGGATGCGCGACGGGTCGGGCACGTCCTCGGGACGGTAAAGGCGCAGGCCCGGCTGATCCTCGATCGCCGCACCAAAGAGATCCGGCAGGTCAAGCTGACTGCACAGGTAGACGCCTTCGATCACATCGTCCTCGGGTATGAGGGCAGGGCGGCTCATATCTGCGCCTCTTTCTGCCTGGCCAAAGCAGCCTCATGCGCCTTGCCCGGAATCGCGTCCAGCAGCGATTGCGTATAGGCGGTCTGCGGATTGCCCAGCACTTGCGCGGATGGCCCGAACTCCACCATCTCGCCGCGTTGCATGACGATGATGCGGTCACAGACCTGTGCCGCCACCCGCAGATCATGGGTGATGAAGATCATCGACAGGTTCAGCCGGTCCTTGAGGTCGGCCAGCAGATCCAGCACCTGCGCCTGAATGGACACGTCCAGTGCCGACACCGCCTCATCCGCGATGATCACTTCCGGGTCGAGCGCAAGCGCACGGGCGATCCCGACGCGCTGACGCTGACCACCCGAGAATTCATGCGGAAACCGGTCCATCGCGGACGGGTCAAGACCCACGACGCTCAGCAATTCCCGCGCCTTGTCCCGCGCGGTTGTCTTATCGGTGCCATAGGCGATCAGCCCTTCGGTCAGGATTGTGCCGATGCGTGACCGGGGGTTGAGCGAGGAATAGGGGTCCTGGAACACCATCTGGATGCGCCGGCGGTGCTGCCGCAGCGCGTCGCCGGTGATCTTTGAGATGTCCTGACCGCCGATCTCGACGACGCCATTCTGCGGTTTCAACAGCCGCACAAGGCACCGGCCCAGCGTCGATTTGCCGGACCCGCTTTCGCCCACGATGCCGATGGTTTCGCCTTGGTATAGGTCGAATGTCGCCTTCTGCACCGCCTTGACCACGCGGGGTTTCTTGAAGAACCCAGCCGTCCGGCTGGTGAAGGTCATGTCCAGATCGCGCACGCTCAGGATCGGCTGTGCGGTCTGTTCGACACTGTCGCGGAATGTCAGCTTGGGTATCGCATCCAGCAGCGCGCGGGTATAGGAATGCGTCGGATTGAGCAGGACGGTGTCCGCCTCACCGGCCTCGACCACCTCGCCGTGCTGCATGACGATCACCCGGTCGGCAATGTCGGCCACGACGCCGAAATCATGGGTGATGAACAGAACCGCCATCCCATGCCGCTTGCGCAAGTCTTCGATCAGGTCGAGGATCTGCGCCTGTGTCGTCACGTCGAGCGCCGTCGTCGGCTCGTCCGCGATCAGAAGCCTTGGCTCCAGCGCCAGCGCCATGGCGATCACGACCCGCTGCCGCTGACCGCCGGACAGCTGAAACGGATAGGCGCGAATGGTCGTGTCTGGGTCCGGCAGGCCAACCTCGTGCAACAGTTCCAGCGCGCGTTTGCGGCGTTCGGGTGGGGTCAGCAGGTCATGCGCCTCGAACACCTCGGCGATCTGGTCGCCGATGCGCATCAGCGGGTTCAGCGCGCTCAGCGGTTCCTGGAAGATCATCGAGATGTCCTTGCCGCGCAGGGCCAGCATCTCGGGCTCGGACAGTGTCAGCAGGTCGCGCCCTTCGAAGGTGATGCTGCCCGCCGAAGGCGTCACACCCTCGGGCAACAGGCCCATCAGCGCGTTGGCGGACATGGATTTGCCCGATCCGCTTTCCCCGACGATGCACAGGATCTCGCCCTTGTCCAAGGTGAAGGACACGTCCTTGACCGCCAGCTCGCGGTCCGCGCCCTTGGGCAGCGCAATGGACAGGGTGTCGATGGAAAGCAGGCTCATGACGTGCGCTTTCTGAGCCGGGGGTTCAGCGCGTCGTTCAGCCCTTCACCGATCAGGTTCAGCGCCAGCACCGTCAGCAGGATGGCCACACCGGGAATGAAGCTGAGCCACCATGCACTGCGCAGCACGGTGCGCGCGGCCCCGATCATGTAGCCCCAGGACATCACGTTCGGATCGCCAAGCCCAAGGAAAGACAGCGAGCTTTCCAGCAGGATCGCCGTCGCCACCATCAGCGAGGCCAGAACAATGATCGGGGGCAGGGCGTTGGGCAGCACTTGCCGCAGGATGATGCGCAGGTTGCTTTGGCCCGACAGCGTCGCCGCCTCGACAAATTCGCGATTGCGCAGCGACAGCACTTCACCCCGCACAAGGCGCGCAACGGGGGGCCATGAGACAATCGCGATGGCAAGGATCACATAGGCCAATGTCGGCTGGAAGATCGCCAGCAGGACGATAGCCAGTGCAAAGCTCGGGATGGTCTGGAAGAACTCGGTGAACCGCATCAGCGCGTCATCGACCAGACCGCCGTAATAGCCCGCCAGCGCGCCAATGGGGATGCCGATGGCCAGCGCCACAACGGTGGACACCAGACCCACCAGCAGCGACACGCGCGCGCCGTGAAAGAGCCCGGACAGCACATCGCGCCCCAGGGCATCGGTGCCCAGCGGCAACCCGTCCATCTCGAACGGGGGCAGGAACGGGCGCTGCACCATCGACCACGGGCTGCGCGGGAACAGGAAGGGGGCGGCAATGGCGCAAATGATCACGATGGCAAGGATCACAAGGCCAATCACGGCGCCACGGTTTTGGCGGAAACGGGACCAGAACGCCTTCATTGCGTCAACCGGATGCGGGGATCAACGATGCCATACAGGATATCGGTGATCAGGTTGAACAACAGCACCATCGCGGCGGAAATGAAGAACACGCCAAGGATGACATTGTAATCGCGCT
>NZ_JBHYFV010000013.1:100858-109974 GCF_051859345.1 Marivita sp.
TGGCTGATCGCTTCGAACATCAGCCGCCCGATGCCCGGCCAAGCAAAGACCGTTTCGGTCAGGACCGCGCCACCGACGATCTGACCGGCCTGTAGACCGGCCAGCGTGATCACCGGCAGCAAAGCGTTGCGCAGCACATGGCGGCGCTGAATGACCGAATTGCGCAGCCCCTTGGCGCGGGCGGTCTTGACGAAATCCAGCCGCGACACCTCGAGCATCGAGGCGCGCGTCATGCGCATGTAGATGGCGGTAAAGAACAGGCCCAGCGTCGTCGCGGGCAGGATCAGGTGTTTGCCGATATCCAGCACGCGGTCGATGCCGGTGTAATTGGCCCCGATGGTCTGGTAGCCGAACCCCGGCAACCAGCCCAGCACAACTGAGAACAGCAAAGACGCCATCAGCGCGACCCAAAAGAGCGGCGTGGCGTAGAACAAGAGCGCAAGGCTTGAAATCAGCGTGTCCCACCATGTGCCCTGCGTTTGCGCGGCCAGCACACCAGCGGCAACGCCGATCACGATGGAAATGACAAAGGCGGTCGAGGTCAGCAGCAGCGTTGCGGGCAGACGGTCCCAGATCAGCTCTGCCACCGGCATTTGCTGACGGTAGGAAAAACCCAGATCAAGCTGGATTGCACCCTTCATGTAGTTCCAAAGCTGGACAGTGAACGGCTGGTCCAGCCCGAACCGTTCGCGCAAGTCCTGAAGGAATTTCTCGTCCGCCGCGCCAGCCTCTCCCGCCATGACTGCCGCCGGATCGCCGGGGGCTGCGTGGATCAGAACGAAGTTCAGCACGAGGATCGCCATCAATATGAAAACGGCCTTCACAAGCCGCGCCGCGATGAAGCCAAGCACAATGGAGTCCCGTGGTTAAATCGGTCAAAGACACCGCCGCGCCACATCTGGGCGCGGCGGTGCAAGGATTAGCCTTAATTACTCTCGATCAAGCCAGGCATCCCGCATGCCGTCATTGACGCCAATCGCAGTGCTGACCGGGTTCTTCAGATCGCAGCGATAGATCGTCGGGAACTGAAGCTCGAGCATCCACGCCACAGGCACATCATCCACGACGATGTTCTGCACCTCGGTATACAACTCCTGACGCGCAGCGTCGTCTGGCTGGATCGCGGCTTCGGCAAACAGGCGGTCTGCCTCTTCGTTGACATAGCCCGACACGTTGTTCCACGGGCTGCCCTTGGCGATGTTGGTCGAGATATAGTTTCGCGCCACACCCAAAGCCGGGTCGCCGTACTGGTAGAGATAGGTAAAGGCCAGATCGAAATCCCAATCGCCGGTCCGCTGGTTCCAACCCGCGACATCTGTCGCCACCAGTTCGGACTCGATACCGACTTCCGACAGGTTCTGCCGGACCGCTTCGGCCCAACGTTGCCACGTTTCGCCATAGGGCAGGGGCAGGATCTGAAGCGGCTCGCCGTCATAGTCGGAGGCCGCAAGATATTCCCTTGCCTTGTCAGGATCGTAGGAAATGTCCGGCGTGTTCGGCTCGTGGAAGCGCGTGACCGAAGAGACCGGACCCTTGGCGACGGTGCCGTTGCCGTTCCACAGCGCATCACGGGCAAACTCGCGATCCATCGCGTGCATGACGGCCTTGCGCAGGTTCTTGTCGGTCATCGGGCCTTCGTGCATGTTCAACCACATCCAGGAATGCGGACCGAAGAATTCCCAGCCGTCATTGGTGAAGCAGACATTGTCCATCGCCGTCAGGCGCGGGATGTCGAAGTTTTCCACCGATCCGCCGGGCAGCAGATCGACCTGTCCGGTCTCGAACGCAACCGACCGCGATGCGGCGTCGGGGATCACCTGGTAATAGATCTCGTCGAGGTAGGGCTTGCCCTCCATGTAGTAATCTTCGTTCTTGACCAGATGGATATACGACCCGCGCTCCCATTCCTCGAACTTGAAGGGGCCGGTGCCGATGGGCGTGTTGTTCGCCGGGTTGTTGGCGTAATCCGTGCCTTCGTAGATGTGCTTGGGGATCATCGGCATGGTTCCGGCCTCGAAGATGCCAAGGAACGGGCCGAAGGGCTGTTTCAGGGTGAAGACAACCGTCTTGTCGTCGGGTGCTTCGATGCTTTCGACATGCACCAGCGATGCGCGCAGGCGGGCATGGGTTTCGCGCAGGAACTCATCGACCGAGAACACCACGTCTTCGGATGTAAACGGCTCTCCGTCATGCCAGACCACGTCATCCTGAAGCGTGAACGTATAGGTCAGCCCGTCCTCGGACTTGGTCCATTCCTTCGCCAGCGACGGCATCGGATCAAGGTTCTTGTCATAGCGCAGGAGGCTTTCATAGATCTGCCCCGCGACCATCTGCGTCGGGCCGTTCTGGATCAGGCCCATCATCAGGCCCGGCGGTTCCGGCTGGATCACGGCATTCAGCGTGCCGCCCGATTTCGGTGTCTCCTGTGCCGCCAGCGACGACGCAATGGCAATCGCCGCGGCGGTCGTCAGATATTGAAATGTCTTCATATCAAGTTTCCCTGTTGATGGAGGTGAACACCCGGCCTGTCTTATTGTGACAGGTCCGGATAATGCTTGAGCGCAAGGCGCAGATACGCCTCCCACTCGGGGTCTTTCTTGTCCGGGTTTCCCCGGTCCTTGGTCATGCTCTCGTATTGCTGGGCCGTGAACTCGGCCAGGTCGTCCGGCACACGGTTCAACTCGGCACCCGACGACAACAGCGCCAGTTGCGCCTTGCAGGTCCGTTCGAGGTTGTACATCAACGCAAACGCCTCGCCGACGGTGCCGCCACAGGTCAAAAGCCCGTGGTTGCGCAGGATCATCGTCTTGGCCTCGCCCAGGTCGGCCACCAGCCGTTCGCGTTCGGCCAGATCAAGCGCGATGCCTTCATAATCGTGAACCGCCATGCGGTTGTAGAACTGCAAGGACCATTGGTTGAGCGGCAGGATCCCGTCCTTCATCGACGAAATCGCAACCCCGGCCACCGTATGCGTGTGCAGAACGCACCCCACCTCCGGCCGTGCGGCATGGACCGCGCTGTGAATGGTGAACCCGGCGGCGTTGATCCCGGCACCGTATTCATCGCGAATGATTTTGCCGTCCAGATCGACCGTCACAAGGTTCGACGCGGTCACTTCATCAAAGCGCAGACCGAACGGATTGATCAGAAACCCGTGCTCTGCCTCTTCTTTGGGCGCTCGGGCGGAAATATGAGTGAAAATGCTGTCATCCAGCCCGAAATGCGCCACCAGACGGTAGGCGGCCGCCAGATGAAGCCTCTCAACTGGAACGTTTTCGATTGAGTCGTGCTTCATGCGCGGGGCTCTCCAACAGGGTCTTACAAGCGCAGCGGGACTTGAAAACACAGCACTTTCCAAGGGTGGGCCTTGGATCACATGCCGCCGCTTGCGCTCAAGTGGTTTGAGCCTAACAACGACTCGTGTGTCAGAAAAATAGATTGAGGTTATGTTTGGTAGTGTCTGAGCCTATGCCTTTTGTGGCGAGAGACTTTGAAAAACTTCGTTTGCGATATCCAGAAAGGTCTGTTCAGCCGGGCTGCAATGGCGCGCGGGATCTGCGACGAAATACAGATCGGCCCGCAACTCTGGCCCCGGCAGATCAAGCTGCCACAGCGTTTCATCCCGCAATTCGCGCGCGACAGCGTGGACCGGCAGCACGCCAATGCCAATACCAGCGGTGATCATCCGGCACACCTCGGCAAAATCACCGCTGGTGCCGCTGATGTTGCGGCCAAGTCCGGTGCTGTCGCGCAGCGCAATCATCGGTTCGGGCGCGCGGCCCTCTGCGTCACACGAGAACGCGATGAAAGGCATGTCGCGCAATTCGCTCAGCGAAACCTCCGTGCGCCCGAACAAGGCATGCTCTGCCCCGCAGAACACACCGTAGCGCGCCCGCAACAGCAGATGACAGGTCAGACGCGACAGCGGACGCTGCATCAGGCAGATACCGAATGGCACGATACCGGACGCAACATTGTGCAGGATCGTGTGACTGGATGCGATCTGGATATCCAGCACCACGGAGGGATGCCGCTGGTGCATCAGGCGCAGGATTTCGTCCAGCACATCGCTGCGCGCGCCGGTGACAAGCTGCACCTTCACCGTGCCGACCAGCCCGGAATACAACGCCTTCAGCTTTTCCTCGGCGCGCAGCGAGGCTTCGAACATCTTTTCCACTTCGGAAAACAGAACCTGCCCGGCAGCGGTCAGTTCAAATTCGCGCTGGCCCCGTTGCACCAGGGTCTGCCCCAGCGATTTCTCCAGCCGCTGCAGCGACGCACTGACCGACGGCTGCGTCACGCCTTGCGCCTTGGCAGCGCGGGTCACGCCCTGTTGCGCCGCGACATAGTAAAAGCTGCGCAGCAACCCCCAGTTGTCGCACCGGCCGGTTGCATCAAGGGTGGGGGACAGCGCCTTGTTCATCAGGCCGCCTCAACCGTGACAAGACGGTCCCGCAGGGCCGCGATCTGGGCCAGCATCGCGGGTTTCGCCAGCGAAATGTCCGCCTCGATGGCGCACCGGGCGGCGGTGCCATCCCGGTCCGTCATCGCTTGCAAGAGGTCGTAGTGATGGATGTTCAAACCGCTGGGTGCGGTGTCGTAGTAACAGGCGACAAGCGGTCCCATCTGCAACCACAGCCCCTTGAGAATGTTCTGCAACACCGGCATCCTGGCCAGCGTGCTCAGGGCTAGGTGGAATTCCTGATTGCCCTCTGTGGCCACCGCCCATTTGCGCTTTTCGATCGCCCGGTCGTTGCGATCCAGCAAACGGCGCAGATCGCGGATCTGCTGGGGTGTTGCATGCTCTGCCGCACGCTCTGCCGCCAGCCCTTCCAGCGACAGCCGGATTTCCACGATCTCAAGATAGGTCGCCTCGGACATGACTGGCACACGCACGTCTTTGGGCGAGCGATGTTCCAGCACCTTTTCCTGCGTCAGCTGTTTGACCGCGTCGCGCACAGGGGTGCTGCTGACACCCAGTTGGTCGGCCAGCCCGCGGATGGTCAGCTTGTCATTGGGCCGCATCTGTCCGGTCAATATGGCTTTGGCAATACGGTCATAGACCTGTTCACCCAGATGACTTCGCCCGATGATGTCCATTCGCTGGCCCTCGCAAATCACAAGCTTTGGTGTATGATGCATCAAAATCCCTTGCCACGCCAGCCCTTCACCCGTTAGCTGTGAGACAGATTCACCGACATTGCGAAAGAGATGCCCCATGGATATGCGCCCGAACTCAGACGAAGCCCGCGACATCGCCTACCACTTCCACGGCTACACCAACGCCCGCGTGCACGAACAGAACGGCCCGCTGATCATGGACCGGGGCGAGGGCGTGCATGTCTTCGACAACCAGGGAAACAAGTACATCGAAGGCATGGCCGGCCTCTGGAGCGTTGCTGTCGGCTTCAACGAGCAGCGCCTGATCAATGCCGCCTCGGCGCAGATGCAAAAGCTGCCCTATTACCACAATTTCGCCCACCGCTCGCACGGGCCGGCGATTGATCTGGCCGAAAAGCTGGTGGGCATGGCGCCTGTCCCGATGAGCAAGGTGTTCTTCACCAATTCCGGATCCGAGGCGAATGACACGATCCTCAAGATGCTTTGGTATCGCTCGAACAGCCTCGGAAAGCCCGAGAAGAAAAAGGTGATCTCGCGAATCCGCGGCTATCACGGTGTCACCATTGCGTCCGCCTCGATGACCGGGCTGCCCTACAACCACAAATCCTTCGACCTGCCGCTGGACGGCATCCTGCACACCACCTGCCCGCATTACTGGCGCGAGGGGCAGGAGGGCGAAAGCGAAGAACAATTCGCGACCCGCTGCGCCGAAGACCTCGATGCAATGATCCAGGCCGAAGGGCCGGACACGATTGCGGCCTTCATCGCCGAACCGGTGATGGGCGCGGGCGGTGTTGTTGTGCCGCCCAAGACCTATTGGAAGAAAATCCAGGCGGTGCTGGGCAAATACGACATCCTGCTGATCGCTGACGAGGTCATCTGCGGCTTTGGCCGCACCGGCAACATGTTTGGCTGTGACACCTATCAGATCAAACCCGACATCATGACCATGTCGAAACAGATCACCTCGTCCTATTTCCCGTTCTCGGCCTTCATGATGACCGAAGAGGTCTATGCCCCCATTGCCGATGAATCCGGTCGTATCGGCGTGCTGGGCCACGGCTATACCGGCGGCGCGCATCCCGTAGGCGCGGCGGTGGCGCTGGAAAACCTCAAGATCATCGAGGAACGCGACCTGGTGACCAATGCCGCCGAACGCGGGGCCGAGTTGCAGGCAGGACTGGCCAAGTTTGCGGATCACCCGCTGGTCGGCGAAGCACGCGGCGTCGGTCTTATCGCCGCGCTTGAAATCGTCGCCCCAGAGGGACGCGCGGAAGAGTTCGCCCCCGGCAAACTCGGCGCGGCGATGAACGCGCATTTCCTCAAGAACGGCCTCATCTCGCGCAACATGATGGACGCGATGGCCTTCTGCCCGCCGATGATCATCACTGAGCGTCAGATCAAGGAGATCCTGTCAGTTGTTGAACGCAGCCTTGAGGGTTTTTCGGCAGAGATGGCTGGATAGCAGAGCGTTTCCAATCGACACAGGGGCCTTTGATAAGAAAGGCCCCTTGTCCGGAAGGCCAGAAAAATCCCGGTATAAACGGTATGCGTTTTGCCCGACACGGATTACAGTTCGTTGAATTACAGTGATTTAAGTTGGGTGAAGCAATGTTGAAAACCGCAAATTTGAACACCTCGCAAAGCCTGGATGATTACGACCGGGCGATGGGTATGTTTGCGCTGTTGGGTGCAACATCAGCATTCGGTGAACTGAAGCTGAACGTGGCGATCCCGATTTTGCATGGTGCGCTCAGGGCCGGGAACTGCCGGATTTTCCTGGGCGATACCGGTCGCCCCAGCGCAGGCGTGCTGTGGGCTTTCCTGAGCGATGAAATGGTCGAGACCTATTTGTCGACCGGGTTTCTGCCAAGTGTTGATGCCTGGAACAGCGGATCCCAGCTTTGGTTCCTGCATGTGATCGCCGAGGGTGGGACGATCAAGCAGATCCTGGAGGACTGCATGCACGGCCCTCTTTTTCAGGGCTATGATCGTGCCTTCATGCTGCGCGTCGGTGCCAAACGCAGCCGACGTGTCGTGGAATTGACCCGTAAGGGTGCCCGCGTTCACAGGGTTCTTGAACCGCTATCCGATCCCGACCAGACAAACGAACACCGCGAAGCGTAAAGCCCGCGGCGCCCATCGTTTTCCAAGATGTATCGGTTAAGCTGGTGTGACGCCTTTGTCGGTCAACCGGCAAAGATCCTTGAACAGATCCGGTGCATCCGCTTTCATGGTGTTGATATCATCGAACTTCGGAATCTTTCTGGGCCCCTCAAGGCGCTGGATATGGAAGGTCGGATCAGTCTTGGCGGCGGGCAGGTCCAGCATCGACGAAAGATCAGCCTGCATGGCTTGCAAAGGCGCCGAAGCGATTACAAATCGATCGTCGTCTTGCAGTCTTTTTGGCTCATTCTTCAAAATCTTTTCAAGACCGAGGTCTGCATGAATTGTGTATGGCATGGTCTTCTCCGCAAAAAGTCTACTCAAAAAAAGTGTCCCATTCGTCTCAGCATGGGTGAATGGTTCATCCGTGGGCTTATGGAAACCGGGTTATTACCGTTGCGTCAAGTGTTTTGATCATCGGCGGCGGATTCCAAAAAAGCGCGGGACTTCGTTCAATAACAATGTATTGGGGGTGGCGTCGCCCGAATATCCGAATCTTTCGAATGCCAGGCGATGTTTCGCAGCGCTAACAGCTGCACAACTTGCACGAGCACTTTCCATTTGGCAATCGACACATATCGTGCCGACAGCGATTGCCGACACGTTGCCAGTTGTTCTCAGCGCTCCAAGATCTTGGATCGAAGCGGTCAGGCCTTGACGACCCGTCGGTCAACCATCTTGGCAAGGCTCAGAGCAAGTTCAGTATCTGGACCCGCCGCGAAACTTACGTCAGTGCCCTTGAGATACCCCTTGTCAAAGACTGCAACGTTTGAAGCCGTGTCTGCAGCAGAAGTCTTCTTGGCTGGAAGATCAACCATCGACCTGAGATTGTCCTGAATCGCGGCGAGAGGGGCCGACGTAGCGATGGTCCGGCCCACGGTCGGCTTTTTCATGATCTTGTCGAGTGGACCAAGATCCGCGTGAATTGTATGTGCCAATGTGATTTCTCCCTTTGTGGGTTCAATTCGGTCCTGCATGACCGGAACGCCCCGATTTCAATGTGCATCGGGCATACCGCTCTGGTCAAAAGCATGGGCGGAGTGATCTACTCCGTCAACATTTAAGATGTACGGATATTGGCCTGATACCTCGGGAACACAGTCTCATCCGGTGACTCTGCAAGATCGATGGTGGAATTTCGACAGCGCTGGGAGACACTTGCGTGTTGCAAGGAAGCTTGGGGTCGTTTGGCACAGATGATTGGCCCGTCTGTCAGAGTCGTGGGTCAAGGCAGGAATTCGCCGAAGGATCATCAGTCATCTTGCGGCAAAATAGGCCCGGCGGGGCCGAAACAGACTCCAGTGTAACAGAATTCCGTTGACTGACCTTGGGTTGACTCCGTTCCCTAGCACTACTTTGGCAGATTTTCATCTGGGCGTTCTTCGATGAGCTTTTCACAGTGAGGGCATCGTATTGGTGGGGGTTTCGCGAATGCGTCGAGGATGGCTTGCCTGACGGTTGGCATGGTCGGTTGCGGGGGTGGTCCGGGGACTCTTTTTTTCCCGTCCCGCGGCCTTGAGGCGGCGGGATTGCAGGAAGGCGTAGGCGATCATCGTCATCAGGGCGTGTCGGTGAAGGCCGGTCCAGGACCGGCCCTCGAAGTGGTCGAGGCCAAGCTCCTCCTTGAGTTGCTGATGCGCCTGTTCGCAAATCCATCGGGCCTTGACGGCAGCTGCGAGCGCCTTGAGGCTGGTGTCGGCTGGCAGGTTCGAGGCGTAGTATTTCCGCTCGCCGGTCGCACGACGCTCACCGATCAGCCAGACCTCCTCATCTCCCGGCATGGCCTGCACGCGACCGTCGGCCATACGGTGTTTGTGGCCATCGGCGAT
>NZ_JBHYFV010000014.1:0-103819 GCF_051859345.1 Marivita sp.
GCGGGGTTTCTTTTTTGTGTGTATTTTGTTTTGGGTTGGGGCTGCGCCCGATCCGACCGGCTGGGGGTTTCACCCCCAGACCCCCAAGGTATTTGAGGCCCAAAGAAACTTCAGACCGGCAGCTTTGCCTTGCGCAGATAGGGAAGAACCGTATCGATCTTGCCGTATTTGGCGATGGCATCTGCATCGCTGACCGATGTCGGCACAATCACATCCTGGCCCACGGTCCAGTTCGCCGGAGTTGCCACGTTTTCGCGCGCCGAGGTCTGCAGCGCATCCAGCGCCCGAAGCACTTCGGCAAAGTTGCGACCTACGGTCATTGGATAGGTCATCGACAGCTTCAGCTTCTTGTCCGGTCCGATGATGAACACCACGCGCACAGTGGCACTGTCTGCCGGGGTGCGGCCATCGGGCAGCGCGTATTCGGCGGGCAACATGTCGAACGCCTTGGCCACGGTGAGGTCTTCATCCGCAATGATCGGAAACCCGGCCTTGGAGCCGGAGGTCGATTCAATATCGCCCTTCCACTTCTTGTGATCCTCGACACCATCGACGGAAATGCCCATCACCTTGGTGCCGCGCTTTTCCCATTCATCGGCCAGTTGCGCGACCGCACCGAACTCGGTGGTGCAGACAGGGGTAAAGTCCTTGGGGTGCGAAAACAGGATGGCCCAGCTGTCGCCGATCCAGTCATGCAACTGAAGTGTGCCCTGATCGGTTTCGACGGTCAGGTTGGGGATGTCGTCATTGATACGCAGGCCCATGTTTGCCTCCTTCTGGGATGTGACGTTTGAGCGGAACATAGGCAGCACGCCGGTCAGTTACACCCCCTTGCGAGCGAAACCCGGGGGTGACACAGTGTCGTCTGGAATGCTCTGAGGGGAGATAATCAGATGATCGAGAAACGCCAATTCTACATCAACGGTGCATGGGCCGATCCCATCGAAGGACGCGATCATCATGTCATTGATCCGTCCACCGAAGAGCCCTGCGCGGTGATTTCCCTGGGTGGTCAGGCCGATACGGATGCCGCCGTTGCCGCCGCCAAGGCGGCCTTCCCGTCCTGGATGGCGACCCCACCTTCCGAGCGGATCGCGCTGGTCGAGAACCTGCTCGAGATCTACAAATCCCGCGGCGATGAAATGGCCCAGGCCATAAGTGTCGAGATGGGCGCGCCCATCGACATGTCCCGCTCAAGCCAGGTGGGGGCGGGCACATGGCACCTCCAGAATTTCATCGACGCCGCCAAATCGTTCGAGTTCGACCGCCCGCTGAACGACCACAGCCCCAAGGACCGTATCATCTACGAAGCCGTGGGTGTCTGCGCGTTGATCACGCCGTGGAACTGGCCGATGAACCAGGTCACGCTCAAGGTCGGCGCTGCCGCCATCGCCGGCTGCACGATGGTGCTCAAGCCGTCCGAGGAAAGCCCGCTCGACGCGATGCTCTTTGCCGAGATGATGCACGAAGCTGGTTTCCCGCCGGGCGTTTTCAACCTTGTGAACGGTGACGGCGCGGGTGTCGGGTCGCAGCTTTCCGCACATGAAGATGTCGACATGGTCAGCTTCACAGGCTCCAGCCGCGCGGGCAAGCTGATCTCCAAGGCGGCCGCAGATACGCTCAAGCGCGTGCATCTGGAACTGGGCGGCAAGGGGGCCAACCTGATCTTTGCCGATGCCGATGAAAAGGCGATCAAGCGGGGCGTGCTGCACATGATGCAGAATACCGGCCAGTCCTGCAACGCGCCCTCGCGCATGATGGTCGAGTCGTCGATCTATGACGAGACCGTCGATCAGGCTGGCGAGATCGCAGCCAAAGTCAGCGTCGGTCCTGCCTCCGCCGAAGGGCGTCACATCGGTCCGGTTGTCAACGCCACCCAATGGCAGAAGATTCAGGATCTGATCCAGCAAGGCATCGACGAAGGCGCGCGTCTTGTGACAGGGGGTCTTGGCCGCCCGGAAGGCCTGAACAAGGGCTTTTATGTCCGCCCGACCGTGTTTGCCGACGTGACCAACGACATGACCATCGCCCGCGAGGAAATCTTTGGCCCGGTCCTGTCGATCATGAAGTTCGACACCGAGGAAGAGGCGGTCCGCATCGCCAATGACACGCCTTACGGACTGACAAATTATGTCCAAAGCACGGACGGCGCGCGCCGCAATCGGCTGGCCCGTCAACTGCGCTCCGGCATGGTTGAAATGAATGGCGAAAGCCGCTCTGCCGGATCACCCTTTGGCGGCATGAAGCAGTCCGGCAATGGGCGCGAAGGCGGCGTCTGGGGGATTGAAGACTTCCTCGAGGTCAAAGCCGTCGCAGGCTGGGCCGCAGAATAGAACCACTTGGGGCAGGGGCGGTGGTCCCCTGCTTCTTCTTTTTCCAAATATGCAAAAAGCACGGCCAACGGCTGCGCACCAATGACGTTCAATAGCGTCGGGCACGTCTCAGAATGGAGCTTTGACGCGAAACTTCATCCCCAAACCTCCATCCGGATGGCGCAGACGCAGTTCTTCGGCATGCAACATCATGCGCGGATAGGTGATCGCGGTGTCCGGTGCATAAAGCGGATCGCCAAGAATCGGATGGCCAAGCGCCAGCATATGCACCCGCAATTGATGGCTTCGTCCGGTGTGCGGAAAAAGCTGCACCCGACTTTCATCATCGGACGCCTTCATGACGCGCCAATCCGTGACGGCAGACTTACCCGTCTCGTGATCGACTTTTTGCAGCGGGCGATTGGGCCAGTCGACAATCAGGGGAAGATCGACAGTGCCCGTTTTCGGCGAAAGACGCCCGGCAATCCGCGCGACATAGGTCTTCTTTGTCTGACGCTTCTCGAATTGCAGGCCAAGGTGACGCTGCGCATGCGGCGTCAAGGCAAAGATCATCACACCTGACGTGTCGCGATCCAGTCTGTGGACCAGCAGCACCTGCGGATAGGCCACCTCAAGACGCGCAATCAGACAATCCGCCAGTTCGGCCGCTTTGCCGGGGACCGACAGAAGACCCGCCGGTTTGTTGACGGCAAGGATCTCGTGGTCCTCGTGCAGGATGTCCAAAGGGGTGTCAGGCGGAAGGTAATCACTCATTCCCCCCGTCTACGCAGCTAGCCTCACCGCGACAAGGCACAGGATTTTCGTACGAAAATCCTGCCCCACCAGAAACTTCGTACGAAGTTTCTGACTACAGCTTCGTCCGTTCCGCTTTTGGATCATAGAGCGGCCTGAGCGACGCTTCGGCCGTCACGCGCGTCCCGGCGATATCAATCTCGAACCGCGATGCCAAAAGCTGATCGGGCGTCTCGCTGACGCAGGGGACATACCCAAGACCAATCGCCGCCCCAAGGTGATGTCCATAGGCACCAGAGCTCAGATGGCTGACGATCTGCCCGTCTCTGAGGATGGGTTCGTTGTGATAGAGCAAGGGTTCGGGATCGGTCAATTTGAACTGTACCAGCCGGGATCCGAGCCCCTCGTCCTGTTTGCGCAACACTGCATCGCGCCCGATAAAGTCGGGCTTGTCTGTCTTCACGGCAAAACCAAGCCCCGCTTCAAGAACATGATCCTCGCAAGTGATGTCGTGGCCGAAATGGCGGAAGCCTTTTTCGATGCGGCAAGTGTCCATCATGTGCATGCCACACAAGGTCAGCCCGAATTCCTGACCGGCCTCGAACACGGTGTCAAACACATGGCACGCCTGATCGGCCGAGATATAGATCTCCCAGCCCAACTCGCCGACATAAGACACCCGGTGTACCCGTGCGATGCCCAGGCCTATCTCGATTTCCTGCGCAGTTCCGAACGGGTTGGCGTCATTCGAGAAATCATCCGGCGACACCGCCTGCAGGACCTTTCGCGCATTCGGCCCCATCACCGCCAGCACACCTTCGCCTGCCGTCACATCGGTGATCACCACATGCATGTCGCCCACATGACGCTGCAACCACGTCTGATCTGCCGCCCGCGTCGCGGCGGGGGTGACCACGAGATAGCAGGTTTCGGAGAGGCGCGTGACGGTCACATCCGCCTCGATCCCGCCGCGTGTGTTCAGGAACTGCGTATAGACGATCTTGCCCACGGGCACCGACATGTCGGCACCGCAGATATGGTTCAGAAACGCCTCCGCCTCCGGGCCTTCGACCCGCAGTTTGCCGAAGGACGACATGTCATAAAGCCCGACATTTTCGCGGATCGCCTTGTGTTCGCGCGCAACGTTGTCAAAGAAATTCTGCCGCTTCCAGCTATAGGCGTATTCCGGGGTCTGGCCCTCGGTTGCGTACCAGTTGGCGCGCTCCCACCCGGCGATTTCCCCCATGACGGCACCCCGTTCCAGAAGCTCCTGATGAAACGGCGTCCGACGCACACCGCGTGCGGTGGCCTTTTGCCGGTAGGGGTAGTGGTCGGCGTACAGCAATCCAAGCGTCTCGGTCACACGCTCCTTGAGATAGCGGCGGTTGCGCTGGAAGGGCTGTGCGCGGGCGATGTCCACGTCACCGAGATCGAACGGTTTTGCTCCGTCCTCCATCCATTGCGCCAGCGCCATCCCGGCACCGCCCGCCGACTGGATACCAATGGAGTTGAACCCGGCGGCGACCCACACATTGTCCATCTCGCGCGCTTGGCCAAGGTAATAGGCGTTGTCCGGGGTAAAGCTTTCCGGGCCGTTGAAGAAGGTGTGAATCCCCGCCTCGGCCAGCATCGGCATGCGGTTCACCGCCGCTTCGAGGATCGGTTCGAAATGGTCGAAATCCTCGGGCAGCTGGTCGAATTCAAAGCTTTCGGGAATGCCGCCCAGCGCCCAGGGTTTCGAGACAGGCTCAAACGCGCCCAGCATCATCTTGCCGGCGTCTTCCTTGTAATAAGCGCATTCATCCGGCACCCGCAGCACTGGCAGAGCCTCCAGCCCGGGGATGGGTTCGGAGACGATGTAGAAATGCTCGCAGGCTTGAAGCGGGACATTGACCCCCAGCATCCGCCCCACCTCGCGGCCCCACATGCCGGCGCAGTTGACGACATGGTCACAGGTGATCGTGCCTGTACTGCCGTCTTCCGACGCCCAATCAACAGTGGTGATCCGCCGTCCGTCGCGGGAAATCCCCGTGGCCTTGACGCGTTCGACGATCTGCGCCCCGCGTTGACGCGCGCCCTTGGCCATCGCAAGCGCGACATTGGCCGGATCACCCTGACCGTCGCTGGGCAGGTAGACGCCGCCCACGACATCGCTGGTGTTGAGATGAGGGTATTTGGTCTTGATCTCGGCCGTGTCGATTTCCTCGGCGGGCACACCAAAGGCGCGCGCCATGGCGGCGCTGCGGCGCAACTCTTCGTGCCGTTCACCGGTCAGTGCGACCGAGATCGACCCGACCTGTCGAAATCCCGTGGCAACACCGGTTTCCGCTTCGATGGTGGAGTAAAGATCAGCGGTGTATTTCGCGAGCTTCGTCATGTTCGACGAGGCCCGCAATTGCCCGATCAACCCGGCAGCGTGCCATGTCGTGCCAGAGGTCAACTGCTTGCGTTCCAGCAGTACCACATCCGTCCAGCCCAGCTTGGTCAGGTGATAGGCGACGGAACAGCCGACGACACCACCACCGATGATGACGGCGCGGGCATGTGTTGGGAGGGTCATGGAAGGTCTCCTTGGAGATGGGTCGAGATGCCTGATGCCGCGCTGCTTGGCAAAGCGGGCGTTTGCATATTTGGAAAAAGAAGAAGCAGAGACGCGCGCATTCCCGGTCAGGTCTCGGCAAACCGCCGGGCAAGCTCGGTGATGTGGGCCGGGCCCGTTTCACAGCACCCGCCGAGGATCGTCGCCCCGTGATCAACCCAGATCGCGGCCTGATCTGAATAGGCCTCCGGCCCCATGTCGCGGCGCGCGCTGAGCGCATCGACCGTTGGTTTGTCCTGCAGGAACTCCTTGGTGATCGTCGTGAACGCGTTGGCATAGGCTCCCACCGGTTTGCCGCTGGCCTTGAGGATGTCGATGGCATGAGGCATCGCCTCGGGGGCGGAGCAATTGGCAAGCAGGGCAGCCGCGCCGGTGGACAGCGCCACAGCCTCGGCCAAAGGCTCTCCTGACCGCAGACGCGTGCCATCCGTGTCATCCACGGTGAAGGCGATCCAGACCGGTTTGCCATGGCCCAAGGCGCCTTCAAGCGCGGCGCGGGTTTGCGCCAGTGAGGCCACCGTTTCGATCAAGAGCAGATCACAATCAGGTGCCAGCAATTCCGCCACTTCGGCATAAAGCCGCACCGCTTCGTCATGTGGCGGCTGTACATCGGCGCGATAGGATGCGCCCAGCGGCCCAATGCTGCCAGCGATTTGTCCCGATCCATGCGATTCCCGCGCGGCCAGCGCCATGTCGAGCGCGGTGCGGTGCAGCGCCTCGAACCGGTCGTCCAAACCGGTGCCCGCCAGCCTGTCTCGGTGGATCGCGTAGGTGTTGGCCGTGGCGATATTTGCACCGGCGGCGAAGTAATCGGCGTGTATGTCCCGCACCAGATGCGGCATGTCGATCATGACCTGCGTCGCCCAGAGCGAGGTTGGTTTGGCACCGGAGCGATGGACAAGTTCCTGACCCATTCCACCGTCCAGAATCGTGATCGTCATGCGCGCAGCCTTTCGTTTTTCGGATCCCAGAGGGGTTCATCCTTCTGGACCACCGCCTTGCGCATTTCGCCGTAGATGTCGATCTCAAGCTCGGTGCCCGGCACCGCCAGATCGGCGCGCAGCATGCCAAGTGCAATCGAGGCATTTACCCGGTAGCCCCAGTCGCCACTGGTGGTTTCGCCGACGACCTGTCCGTCATGCCAGAGCGTCGACATGTAAGGCGCATCATGGTTACCCGCATCGACGATCAGGGTGACAAAGCGTTTGGTCACGCCCTGCTGTTTTTCGCTCTGAAGTGCTGCCTTGCCGGGGAAGTCCTGCGGCTTGCCGAGTTTGACGAAACGGTCCAGCCCACCTTGCAGCATGCTGTAATCCGTCGACAGATCGCCCTTCCACGCGCGGTATCCCTTTTCGATGCGCAGCGCGTTCAGCGCGTACATGCCAAAGGGTTTTGCACCGGCATCAAGGATGGAGTCGTAGATCGCGGGCGCATCGTCGGTCAGGCAATGCACCTCCCAGCCCAGTTCACCCGCAAAAGACACGCGCAGAAGAACGCAAGACGCGCCGCAGACCTGCGCTTCCTGATAGGACAGCCATGGCAGGCTCAGGTCGCCATCGGTGAGCGGGGTCAGCATGTCGCGCGCCTTGGGGCCGGTCACGAGGAAACATTCGTATTTCGTTGTGCGGTCATGGACCTCCACCCCCTCTGGCAGGTTGCGCATCAGCACATCGCGATCGTGCCATTGCGCGACGGCAGCGGTGATGAGCCAGATCGCCTCATCGTTTTGCGGGATCACCGACATCTCGGTCACGATGCGACCCCGGTCATCGGGGAAATAGGCCAGACCAACGCGCCCCGGTTTTGGCAGGGACGAACAGGTGAGCGCATCGACATGGTCGCGCGCTCCGGGTCCCTCGACCGACAGGCGGGTGAAGCCGGAAATGGCGATCACACCAGCCGCGTCGCGCACCGCTTCGCATTCTTCCTTGATGCGCTGCTGCCAGGGGCCGGACCGCGCCCATGTCTGGGTCGCGTCCTTGGAGGTGTCGTCGCCCGGCTGCGCGAACCAGTTGGCGCGCTCCCAGCCGTTATAAGCCCCCATCACACCGCCTGCCGCGATGATCTTGTCATGCACCGCCGACAGCTTCTTGTCGCGTCCCGCAGGCCAGGCGTGGCGCGGGAAATGCATGGCGTATTCATGGCCATACACCTCGATCGCTTTTTGGGTACAGTAATCGGCATCCGTGTAATCGGTATAGCGGCGCGGATCGACCGCCCACATATCCCATTCGGTCTGGCCTTCGGTCACCCATTCGGCCAGCACCTTGCCCGCGCCGCCGCCTTGCGTGATGCCGAAGGTGAAAACACAGGCCTCGAACGCGTTGGGCACGCCGGGCATCGGACCCAGCAGGGGCAGGCCGTCAGGCGCATAGGGGATCGGGCCGTTGATGACCCGGCCGACACCGGAGGCACCAAGGATCGGCACGCGGGCCATCGCGTCCTCGATATACCATTCGAGCCGTTCCAGATCGTCGGGATAAAGCTGAAAGCTGAAATCCTCCGGCATCGGATCGTCTGGTGTCACCCAATGCGCCTTGCAGTTCCTTTCGTACGGTCCAAGGTTCAGACCGTACTTTTCCTGCCGCAGGTAGTAGCTGCTGTCCACGTCCCGCAGCAGCGGCAGCTTGCCGTTTTCCTTGGACCACGCCTCAAGCTCGGCCACGGGTTCGGTCAGGAAAAACTGATGCGACATGACGGTCATCGGCACGGTGCGCCCGCCATAAGGCTTGAACCATTCTCCGACGCGCTGGGCGTAGTAGCCTGCGGCGTTGACCACCTTTTCGCAGGTGATGTCGCCCTTGTCGGTGTGCACGATCCACTCATCGCCTTTGCGCGACACACCGGTGGCCGGACAGAACCGTTCGATCTTTGCACCCATCTGGCGCGCGCCCTTGGCCAGCGCCTGTGTCAGCTGCGCCGGGTCGATATCGCCATCGTCGGGGTCATACAAGGCACCCGCCAAATCGTGGGTTTCGATGAAGGGATAACGCTGCTTGATGTCCGCGACCGACATCATCTCCAGATCAAGCCCCTGATACCGACCCATCGCGCGGGCGCGTTCGAATTCCTGCATCCGTTCCTTGGTATGGCCCAGACGGATCGACCCGGTGACGTGGTAGTTCATCGGGTAATCCACCTCGTCCGCCAGGGTGCGATACAGCGACAAAGAATAGCGCTGCATGTTCATCACCGCCCAACTGGTGGAAAAGCTTGGACAGTTCCCGGCGGCGTGCCATGTCGATCCGGCGGTCAGCTCGTTTTTCTCCAGCAGCACGCAGTCCCAACCCGCCTTGGCGATGTGATAGGCGCAGGACGCGCCGACGACGCCACCGCCGATGATGACGACACGAGTGGTGGTGGGGAAATCGGACATGGGTGGTCTCCTCAGTTCCATGCAAGGCGCAGTGCAAGCCCGCCGAAGACGAGTGCGGAAAGCTTGTTGATCCAGCCAGAAGCGCGCTGGATACGGGCGGCGGCCAGTCCGGCAAAGCCGCCCAGCACGCAGTAGACCGTCAGTTCCCCGACGGCGAGCAGCGTGCCGAGGATCAGGATCTGCTGCCACACCGGGCCGATGGCGGGGTTGGCGAATTGTGGCAGGAAGGCCAACACGAAGAGGCCTACCTTGGGGTTCAGGATATTGGTCAGGAAACCGCGCCGGAACGCGCGCCAGGTGTCGCTGCGGCCTTCGCGGCGGGCAGTTTCGGACGTGTCTGTCCATGTATGATACGCAAGCCAGAGCAGATAGGCCGCGCCCGCATAGCGCAGGGCGTCGTAGGCGATGGGATAAGTGAGCAATAGCACCGCAAGACCCGCCGCCGCGATCACCACATGCCCCATCACGCCCAGCCCAATCCCCGCCGCCGCCGCCATGCCGGACCGCGCGCCTCCGCGCATCCCGCTGGCCAGCGTGAACATCATGTCGGCACCGGGCGTGATGTAGAGCACCAGCGCCGCCCCCATGAAGGTGACGTAGGTCCAAAGCGGAATGGCAAGAGCCAGGTCGAACATTGCGTCAGTCCTCGCGCTGGGGGTCGGTGGGGTTGATAGCGTAGTAATCCCCCTTGGTTCTCGTGTGGATATGGCCCCGCAGGGTCAGACCGGTAGGGCCGTCGACGGAGCCGGTCGAGAAACAGATGAAGGGCTCATCGACATGCGACCAGAACAGCGCCGATCCACAGGTCGGGCAGAACCCGCGCCGTGCCTTTTCGGAGGATTGGAACCACCGCACCTCACCCTGGATCTCAAGCGTGCCGTCGGGCACATAGGACGACGCCCAGACATGACCCGACTGCTTGCGGCACTGGGTGCAGTGACAGGCGGCAGGGGCTCCGGCATCGCCATGGGCGGTATAGGTGACAGCCCCGCAGAGGCAGCTTCCGGTCAGGCTCATCTTGAAAATCCCGGCAAAGACGATGCGCCAAGAGCGACACCGTAAACGATGAAACACACCGCAAGAACACGGCGCACAACCGCATTTGCGATGGCGCTGAAAGCAGCCCGCCCCAGCCCTGCGCCAAGCGCGGTGTAAGTGACATAGCTGGCGGCGGTGATGGTCAGCGCGGTGGGAACGATCACCCACATCTGCTGGGCGATGGGCACGTCCGGCATGACGAACTGTGAAAAGGCGGCAAGGTATCCTGCCACGCTCTTGGGGTTGATCGTCGAAATGGCAAAGGCGCGACCGTAGATCGAACCAGAGGTCACGTCATGCCCCTCCAGTGGGGTCCGCGCATTGAACCAGGCGCGGATGCCAAGCCAGATCAGAAACCCGGCGCCGATGATCTTGGCAATCAGAAAAGCCGTCGGCGACGTGGTCAAGAGCGCGGTGATTCCAACGGCCGACAGGAACAGGAACAGCAGCGCCTGCGTGAGAATCGCCAGAACGCCCCAAAGCGACTTCACGAAACCATGCGTCATGCCGTTCTGGATGCAGTTGACGGCATTGGGACCGGGAGAGGTCACGAAAACCACCCAGAACAGTGCGAAAATGGTCCAGCCTTCAAATGTCATCAATACACCGGTGGTGCGATGACCCAGATCGCTTTGGCAGGGGTATCATAAGGGTTGCTCCATTCGAACGGTTCACCCTTGATCCTGAAACTGTCACCAGCTGTCAGGGTGAATTTGCGATCACTGATGATCAGGTCGAGCTTTCCGGACAGGATATAGCCTACTTCTTGCGTGGGTCGGCTCACAACCTCGCCGATGCGGCTGTGGGGTTGGAAGGTGGAATGCACCACTTCAAAATCATCCGACAGATCCGGGGACAGTAGTTCTTCGACAAGCCCGGACTCTCCGCTGCCGATAGGGCGCCGCGCGCCCGCTCGAACAACATACCCCGCCTCGAGCGCCGCAGCTTGTGGGGTGCCGAACAACAACGACACGGGGACATCGAACAGTCTTGCAATATGGCGCAGGTCGGTGATCGAGGGCTCGGACAAATCGCGCTCGATCTGGCTGACCCAGCCGACCGACCGCCCCATCCGATCCGCGATGTCCTGCAAGGTCAGTCCACGCGCCTTGCGCAGCGCCCGAAGGTCGGCGCCAAGCGTCTTGCTGTGAAGAACCGGATCGTGTTGCACGACTCGCCCATGAAAATTCCTGCTAGAATTTCATGCCACGGTTTGGTGAAAAAACCAAAGGAATTTTCACGCCGAAAACCCATTCGCACTGTCTCGTTGTAGCGTGACGCTAAGTTTTTCAGTGAATTACATTAAGTTTTTCAGCAACCGAGTTTTACCAGTTAGTGCTCAGCGGTCCTTAAATGGTGGCTATCCTTTGACAGCCGCGTCGTCGTCGAAACCAAATGCAGTCCGAGGATTCAAATGAACCGTTGAACGGTCCTTTAAACCGCCCTCAAAAGGTAGCTTCATCTCCGCTTGGCGTGGGTCGGCCTTTCCCTTACTTCGCCTAGGCGCAGACGCTGGTCCTGTTCTACGCGCAATGTGTGCCATGTTGGGGAGCACAGGACGGAAACCCTCTTCGTACCATTCTTCTATCGAAACGACCTGCAGCCGAGGATACTGGCTGCTTCCAATCGAGAAAAAACCTGCGCTTGCCGCGTTGGATCGCATGTCTCGTGTCGGACGCTTAAGGCAGATAAACAGTCCTCCTTCAGCCTTCTCTCTTTCTAGAACACCCCTGAAATCACGCACATCAGATACACCGACGTTCTTGCCGCCTTTCACTGACGTTAGAATTCGCCCAAAACCACGACCAGGACCGCCAGGGAAGAAAATTTCACCGTCGATGCCTTGATCCCGACCACGTCGAACTTCTTTCAATTGTTGAACGCCAACGAGGTAATTTGCCCACCACTGGAACTGATATTTATCCCTCTCTGCGAGACGTACAGCACTGGCGACATCGTTTGGGCGTCCGCCTAGTTCGTAATCTCGATCTGGCTTGATGCCGAAGGTCGCTTCCAGTCTGTCAGAAATCACTTCTATCGCATGATATGCGACATCTATTCCGATCCATTTCCTGCCCAGATTTTGGGCTGCGTGAACTGTCGTTCCGCAGCCGCAAAAGGGATCAAGCACGACGTCATTAGGATTAGTTGATGCTTCCAGAATTCGCTCAAGGAGAGCGACCGGCTTCTGGGTTGGGTAGCCAATGCGTTCCTTGCCCACATTGTGGACCGGACGGATGTCGTCGATGATGTCCTGAACCGGCATACCAGGCAACTCATCAAGATAACGCTTCTTCTGTGGCATGCCGCCCTGCTTTTTTGGCCAATGGATCAGTCCAGCCGCATCCATCTCATCGAGAACATCAATCGGTACCGCCCAGTGACGGCCCTTCGCAGTAACGTCTATTCCTTTCCAAGGCAAACCCGACGACCCGTTTCTGGTTCCTGAGCCGGTCAGATCCCCTCTACGCCATCTTCTCCCATCGGCATCGGCGTGTGTGAAAAATGCTTCGATATATGTTTCATCATACGCTTGGTTAGCTCTGTTCCAACGAAACTTCGTACCAGCGGAATAGAACAAGATCACGTCGTGAATCGGTCCCCATCGCTTGGCGCTGGAATGCGCGCTGGTCCGTTTCCAGATCACTTCGTTCCGGAACCTGTCAGGCCCAAAAATGCCGTCCAGAATGATCTTGAGATAGTGGCTCGCAGTTGGGTCACAGTGCAGGTACAGCGACCCCGTCGGTTTAAGGACCCGTCGAAGCTCATGAAGCCTCACTGCCATCATCACCAAGTAAGCCATGAGGTCGCTTCGACCCAAGGCCGTATGCAACGCATTCACGAAGCTGGCCAAACTACCGCCGATCCTCGCTGTTTCGGCGAATGCCCACTCTGCCTCTTGATCCCAAAACCAAGTATCACGGAAAGCTTCAGCCTGCGCCGACGCGATCTTTTCGTCTGGTGATTGAAACAGTACGTTGTAACGTGCGTCGCTATTGAACGGAGGATCCAAGTAAACAAGATCGACACTCTCGTCGGCGATCTGTTCTCGCATCACTTGAAGATTGTCACCAAAATAGAGTTTGTTCACTGCTCTTCTCCACCCCCAGGTGGCCGCGCGACGATGCACGGAAGAAGGTCAAACGAATCAGGCTTTTCTTCGAATTCGTTGATCCAACAGCATCTTTCGTCGAGCATTGTCGCAGGAGTGCAACGCGTGTTGTGTATCAGGAGTGGGCCACGTCAAGATGTAGCAATACGCAGGCATCTTTAGATGGGGCTTGAAGAAGCCAGCCTGCCTAACCCTTTTCGACGTGTTTTCGAATTTTCTCAAGTTCTTCGGCGATATGATGCGGCCCCTTTGAGACGGCGCCGCCGCGGAAACCATCTAACGCGCTGAATGTATACTTGAGAACTTCGCGCTCGCTTGATCCTGGCAAGTGAGCCCAACTGACCTCTGCTGAAAAGACGGTGTCGTGGACATCTCTTCCCATCACAACCTGCATCGCTAACTCGGAGCCTGGAGGCAACAATGACACGCTGCGCTCCATGTTTTCGCCATCCTTGGGAGTGCCATCGGCCTTAGGTAATGGGGGCGAGACTTTCAGTTTGATATCAAAGGCGGTTCCATTGCCGCTGTTTTTTAATTTTAGGTTCAAGGCGTGCGCTGAGACCTCACTAGATTCAAGTGCGCAAACTACGAATGGCTGCGAAGTCATCTTGGCAAGAACAGAAGTTTCATCGGCCAAAACTCGGGTAACGCGCCAGAGTGCGATTGTCGCGAAAGCTATGATTACCGTCGCAACTAATTGCGCTAAGGTAAGAACGTTGCCAGGCGAAGTGACCCAATCAATCCAATTTTCCATCATTTGTCTTTCCTAATTCAAAACTTCAAAATCTGCTTGTCCTCAGAGTATGGTGCTCACTGGCAGGAACGATAGCCAACACTTGGCTTGGTGAATACATGAATTACAGAGGAGCAGGTTGAAGTGGCGTTTCAAAGTTCAGCACCACCAGCTCCCTGACCTTGCCGCTCCCAGCCGCCTGCTTGGCGACGGAATAGGTGGTGTTGACCTCCATCATCTCGAACGCCGCGAACAGCTCCCGCACCTCGGGCGTGTCGTTAATCGACATGATGAACCGACCGTTGATCGCCGTCAGTTGCTCGGCCATAGCCTCGAAACTCGCGCGTGAGAACATGTCCTTGCCGTAGTCAGTCTCGCAGTTCCAGTAGGGCGGATCGAGATAGAACAGGGTGCCAGCGCTGTCATAGCGCCGGATGAAGTCCGCATAGTCCAGGCATTCGATCACCACGCCTGCCATCCGGACATGCAAGTCCTCGAGCATCGGCTCCAGCGTCGTGAGGTTAAACCGGCCCGGCCGATCCTTGGACACCCCGAAATTGCGCCCGGAAATCTTGCCACCGAACGCCGTGCGTTGAAGGTAAAGGAACCGCGCGGCGCGTTCTAGATCAGTCAGCGTGGTCGGGTCCGTGTCCACCAGGCGGTTGAATTCGGAGCGTGTGGTGAGCTGGAAGCGCAGCACTTCAAGAAACTGCGGATAGTGCCGCTGAAGGATCCGGAAGAGGTTGCTGACATCCCGGCCGAGATCGTTGATCACCTCGGATTTCGGACGCGTGGTGCGGCGCAGAAAGATGCCTCCCATCCCTACAAACGGCTCGGCATAGGTGGTGCACTGTTGTGCGTCGATCAGAGGGATAAGAACCTTGGCGAGGTTCTTCTTGCCGCCAAGGTAAGGTGCGACGGGATTTGTCGGCGTAACGGATTGCATATTGTGGGGCACGGCAGAATCAGTCCATGAGGGCCACGCTCGATCGAGCAGAGGGCGGCCTTGATGCCTTTCGGGTCGGCGGGGGTTGGGTCCGTAGCCTTCCCCGTGTCGGTGGCGTTGACGCGCCACCGGCCCCTCACTCGGGCAGGTTGCTTTCGAGCGGGTATTTGAAGACCGACACGCCCAACCACATGATCAGGGCGCGCAAGGGTGGCGTGCCGCCGGCGCGCAGAGCGTCATGGAACTCGCCACCCGCGCGGATGCGGGTCCACTTATCGATGTGGATCAGGTGATCATGGATCAGCCCGGCCAAGCGGTAACGCGGATCATGCGGATCAAAGAGCCAGCGAAGCCCACGTGGAACTGACACGTCGAACACGCGCCCCGCCGGAATGATTAAACGGGTCTTTGAAAGGGGTGTTCCAAGGCCCCAGTCGATCGCAGCCGTGGTCCGGTACCGGATGCCACCGACGGGCTCCGACCAGGTCTCTGGGCGCTTGAAATCAACCACGTGTGGCAACCTTCAACTCGGCTGCATAATTGTCGTTCTGCGTGAAGGCCAGCATGACGTCAGCCAGAGCCAGCACGCGGTCCTGACCGGAAGAAACAAGCTCGTCCAGGTAATCCGACCAGAATGCCAGCCCCTCTGAGTCAGGCTCCCGATCAAGGCCATAGGTATAGAGCGTTCTGACGGCCTCGATCTCGGCGTCTGGGATCAGCTCCGGCTTGCTGATGACGACTTCATCCGTGCCGCCATCATCCGTGTAGCTGAACCGGACCGTGATCCGGGCCCCATCGTCCTGGTCGATCAGCGTGTAGACCTGCTTGTCGGCGCCTGGGATCGGTTCGCCATCGCGCATCCATTGAAATGTCCCTTTACGCCAATCAAAGCCGTCTCGATCGACAATGGCGTTAGGGCGCGCGGTCAGGACATTGCCGCTCTTGAGGATGCCCAGCGGGCCGGTTGGGGAGTGGTTCATCTGAACCTCTGTGTCAGCGTAAAGAAAGCGAAAGCGGCGCAGGCGAGAGCGACCAGCATCAGTCCCTTGTTTGCGGGTTTGCGCACGGTCTTTCCGGACAGCTTCTTGCGGATTTGGGCAGAGCTGTAGGTGAACTCATGCTCAAACATGCGCTCCGGCCGCCAGACCTGGTGGATACTGTCCACATAGCCTGCATCCTTCACCCAAAGCACGGCGTGCCCATTGCCGCGATCCGACAATACATGCTCGATCCGCGCGTCGCCCTTGGCCAGCATTACCCACATGATCGCCTCACTGTCTGCGATGCGCATCAGCAGTGTCAAAGCGAAGTCCTCGCAGTCGCCTTCAAACGGGCCTTCAAAGGGTCCGATCACCCAGCGGTCGCGCTTGTCGTCTGAGACGTATCGGAAGTCCTGCCTGATCCGGTAGAGTGCCTTATTCGGCGTCATGGTCTTTTACCTCTTGTGGCGTCCCGTCGATCACAGCCTGAGCCTGATCCCGTTCAGCTTCGTCTTGAGTGATAGCTGGGTTGTCGACCATTTCCACTCCGGTGATTTCGCCGGTATCTACGTCGCGTGTCTCGACCTCGATCTGTGCTGGCAGTGGCTCCACCGCAGGGCTGACCAGCACGCTTTCGGTGATCGGCTGACCCTGTTCGTCAAGCTCACCTGTCGGCTGATCCTCATAGATCGCTTCACGACCCGTAGACAGGCGCACACGAGCAAGACGGGCTGTGGCAGCCCGGTAGGCGTCCAAATCATCATTGAACGGCCTGTACGCACGCGCCGCTCTCAGCGTCGGGCCGATCTCTTGCAGCCACGCCTGATAGGCCAACTGCATGTCCGGATCGAGCGGCATCACGTCTCGCATCGCCTTGGGCCAGCGCAGGCGGTGAACGGACATGACGCGGTTGTTGAACTCTGCGTCGGACAGAGGCGGGAACCCTTTGTTCAATTCCAAGGCGTTCAGTAGATCGGTGTCGATGCTCATGATTTCACCTCTATGACTTGGATTTTGACCGCAGCGGGAACGTAGGGGTCCATGAACTGGACCTGCCCATCCCGGAAGCGCCAGATCGTCCCTTCAACGACGCTGTCGCCATCGACCATAACGAGGACCGGCACCCAGCCATCGGCCACGTCGAACAAGGTGGTGGATTCATCGCCGTCATGGTTGTTGCAGCGTATCCGTGAAACGGATGGGCGTTGCTCCAACGCTTCGACCCGAGCCGCAATGTCCGCGGGGTTAAGGGCTTCTCTGCTAATATCGGTCATGTCAGGCCACCACTTTCAGGCCACCGCGTTGTGCGACGGCGTTGCTGTCTACTGTTGCGTCGGTGCGCAGGATTTGGCCCCACTCGGTCATTTCCACCAAGCCGCCATCGGTCAGTACCAGATAGATGCGCCGGATCGGATCCCACGAGACCTTCCGCACCACCTTGTCGAGAAGCGTCGCCTGCGCATCGGGGTAGAACAGCGTGCGCTCGACGGCGTTCATGCGAGTAATTTGTTCGGCGGTAGCTGTTCGGTTGGCGATGCGGAGGCGGGCAAGTGAGCCAAGAAACTCAAACTGGCCGTCACCACGCGTCCCTATCCGCAAAACCTCGTTGGAGAACGCCATATTGCGAGCGACAATAGTTTCGCTGGCATCCAGGTCGCCATCGACGTAGAACTTGACCGTTTCACCAGCATCTTCGAGCGTGATGCAGAAGAAAACTGGTTTGCCTGTATTAACCACTTTCGTGCCAAGGGCGTTTGAGGTCGTCCCGCCCGAGCGCGTGGAAAACTGCAGAAACCCGTCAGCCTGCACAAAGACCAGCATATGCTCGTCACTTGTGTTCTGACCTTGTTCTACCCGGTGAAGTATATAGTCAGCCACCGAGGTCATTTTCAGCCAGCCCGCGATTGAAAGTTCATCGAGGCCAGTTGGGAGATCAGGATTGTACGGCTGCTCTAGGTAGTCATCCCCTGAGAAACCCGAATACCACACAACACCGTTCTCGCGGGTGCGCGTGACCGTGCCGTTCGGGACAATCCCCTTGCCTTTGTCGGAGCGGTCGGGGTCGGCGAGTTTGACGTTCAGATATTTAAACCGAGTAATTTGACCTGACACGGAAGAGCCAAGGATAACGGCTTGCACTGTTTGGCTTGTGGGCGAGGTGTACCAAAGACGAAGAATGCCACTATCGTCTGTCGTCGTTTCTTGCTTGAGGCTAACGAAACTGGGAGTCCCGTTCCCCACCCGCAAGCCTGCAAGGTTTCCGGGGTTTACGCTGTCTTGCTCAAACTCGGTTTCAAGGTAAACGGTTTGTCCCGCTGCAAGGCTGATCGAGATACCATCTCGAACGTTGCCTGACACTCCATCGCCCGTCAATACAGCGGAACCTCCGTCCGAAGCTTCATGCTCAATGGTGCCAGAGAGGACCCCTTCGAATGCGTCCACATCGTCCGCGAAGTCTTCTTCGACGTATGCGTTCCCCACCAGATCGGTATCGTCATCCTCACACAGCCCTGCAAAGACTGTGCCGTTGAGCATCATGCCGGTGTCATGCGTGTTCGCGATGTGGCGGGTCATGCCGCCCGTTTCGTCGTCGCCCTCGGGGAACATCAGGAAAGCCCCTCGCGCATTTCCGATGACAAATTGCCGTTCGGGACCGGCGCATATATCAGTCACGCGCCAAGATACGTTGCGCCCCTCGTCTGTGAAGGAAAGCGACGTATCCTTATTTCCGAAGCCCCAATCTATCTGTCCGTGACCCTGCGAAGGCGAAGCATTCCCCTCAAGATCGCGTAGCGTCTCCGAAGCGAAGAAATTGATAGTGGAAAACTGCCCGTTAGGGACAAAAGAATGAACGGCATAGAGGTTGCCAACATCATCAAAATTAACGTGGTAGAACTCATAACCTTCGGACGACGTTGAGGCCGCATAGCTGACCACCTCGCCAGTGTCCTTGATGATGGACAGGTATCCAGCGCCGTCAGGGTCGTGGGCAACGGCCACAGTAGGCACCTGCACACCGTTTTCGATCGGCGCATCCGTCAGAACATGTGTATCGAAATGGGCCACGGCGCTGGAAGGGGTCGACTTTGACGCGTCGATGGTAGTGAACCCTGCACCCGCGCCGTCACGCGTCCAGGGTTGTTCCTGTAGACCAAATACCACCCACCGAAACAGCCGTGATTGCGTGAAATCCCAACACAACAGGCCAGCGGTGGACACTGAGACATAGGCCCGACCATTGATGAACTTTGCGGCATTCATGTTGCCGGTACCCATATCGAGATCACACCACATCGGCGCGTTGGGCTTGTCGCCATTGCGCAGAATGAGGCGATGGCCCAGCAGCACACCGATAAAGGTTCGCGGCATTTCTGGCTGATCGGCCCGTGTGATCTGAGTAAAACCTGAGACTGCAGCCAACTTGAAGAACGCACCACCAGCCGACTCGAATATCACGCCTTCCTCAGTGATGGCGGGGTCTTGTGCTTGGCAGTACGCACGCGCTTGCGCTTCACTGGCAAACATCCCGATCTGTGGGCCGGTGTGAACTTCCTCGTTCGCCCATTCCATGCCCATCCCGAGACGGAGCCATTCAGGCACGCCACACGGTGCGACAAACACGTCAACGGGGTCTGTTCCGTAAGGCAGAGAAGCAACATAGGCTGCCGCTGCGTTCCCTGAGACTGCAAGGGCACTGTCGGCCCAGACCTTTGATGTTGCGGCACTTCCGGCTGCTTCGTTCTTATGGCCCTCAGTGGTGTCCCGGTATCCCTGCGTCGTGTCTCGGGCTTCCTCTGCGTCGGCCACCGAGGCGTCCAACGTGGCTTTCTTGACGTTCACAGCATCAGTCAGAGTGTTCATCGCCGCTGTGGCGACACCCATTTGCGTTGTGGCTTCTTCGATGCTCATAGGTTCTTCCTCACTCGAAAGCGTGTGCGTTTACGAAACGCGTTGATTGGTCCGCATATGCGGCTGTCATTTGGGCCAGGGGGATTGCGATAGAGGCGGCTGCGTCAGACGCTTCCTGTGCTTTGTCCGTCGCTGTCTGTGCATGCCCGCTGATGGTTAGTTCGAGGTCAACGATGGCGGCGCGGTCCTCATCGACGGCCGTCACGTGGCCCGCGATCGTTTGTTCAAGATCGGCGATGGTTTGGCGGTCCTGATCAACTGACTGGACGTGACCGGCGATCGTCTGTTCCAGACCAACGATGGCCTGTCGGTCCTCATCGACGGCCGTCACATGCTCGCCAATGGTCTGTTCCAGATCGACAATGGCAGCGCGGTCCTGATCGACCGACTGGACATGATCGGCAATGGTCTCTTCCAGCGAGACAATCGCTTGACGGTCTTCGTCCACCGCCGTGACATGCCCGGCAATCGTCTGTTCGATCTCCGTGTTGACTTCGGCATAGTGCCGCGTGGAGAACCCGCCGCCTTCCAGCTCCTGATCGCGCGGCGCATTGGCGGCAAGATAGGCCTCGGAGGCATAGCCCTGAGCGGCGAGCTCGGCGGCCTCTGCATCGCTTAGCGGCGGCGTCGGCTGCGTATTCATGATGTCGGCAAAGTTCGCGGCTGCGACGTCCTGGACAACGATCTGGACAGCCGCGCGTGAACCGCCTTCGGTTTTCGCGGTGTAGGTGCCAGGCAACAGCGCGACCGAGAAATCGCCCGAGGCGTCGGTTGTGACGGTGACCGGTCCAGGGATCGCGGCGCTGCTGTCCACTTTGGAGATCGACCGAAGTTGCGGGCCGAAGGTAAGGATCAGACCGGCTTTGGGCTGGGCTTGCAGGTCAATCACATTGCCTGTGACGGTGCAGGTCATGGCGTGTCTCCGGGTGTTGAAATGGCGTTTAAGGCGGTGTTGAACGCTCCGACGGCCGCGTCGATCTCGGCGCGGGTGGTAGCTGAATTGATTGCGAATACGGTGCTGTCGCGCAGGATCTCCGTCTGGTTCAAAACCGGGGTCCATTCGTTGTTCGTGTCGAGCCAGAGCTGCGCCAGATCAGCGGCCGACATACCCCGCGCAACGGTCAGCTCTTTCAGCAGCGGAAAGGCGTCCAGCGTGGCCGGTGGTGGCGTCAATGCCAAATAGGCCTCAGCCTCTGCGCGCTTGTTGAGGTAGGCTTGCGCCTGGAATGCTGTTTCGGTGGCGAAGGCGCGTCGAAGCTTACCGATTAGTCGGTTCACTTCAAACGCCGCCGTGGCCTTGTCGGCGTCGATTTCTGAAGCAGCTTTCTGATCGGCTTGCGTTTGTGTCAGGGACACAAGCTCACCATCAACAACGCGATACTTCGCCAGGTTCTCAGGCAGCTCTTCGACTGTGATCACCCCGAGTTCTTCCGGAAGAGAACTTTCTGATCCGCTGTCCTGCTTGAACCCAATGGGGTCTCCGGACGCCTTTTCGTAGATGACCTGCATCACCGCCATTTGAATGAAACTCCAAGAAATGCCTTGCGAAGCTGCACTGTCGACTCGCCGTACCAATTCGCGGTCACGTTGTATTCGTTCGCGGTTGGAGACATCCAAGACTGTGTTGTGACCTGATCGGTCACGAAGAGTGTCGGATAATCGACCGTCGCCGCCATGCCGGATCTGTTCAGCAGGTCGGTTGTGCTGATGAGGCTGCTGTCGCCTGACCGGGTGATCTTGATGCCCCAATCGCCAGACCCGCTGTAACCTTGATCCAGGCCCAATGTGATCAGGATGTCTACGGTTTCGCCCGGGGGCAGGTCGAGCGAGACAAGTCCTGCAAGCTTGGCTGACGCTAAACCGGTTCCCCACACTGCCACACTTCTTCCGCCGCGACCGACATACCCTGTTGCATTCAGAGCAAGGTAGGGCGTCGACACACCGCCGGTTGTGATGCTTAGCTGACCGCTATTGTTCTGAAGTCGTAGCCCATCCAGAACGAGCGCATTTGCGAACACGGTTTCATCAATGATCACCGATCCTTTGAACCGCTTGACGATCTGGGTCCATGCGCCACCGCTGCGTCGCCAGGTGATCTGGTCGGACGGGTTTGCCAAAGTGCCCGTGTAGAACGTGGCGGTGTCCATTTCGACAGGGGTTCCGACCGCACTGATGAACCTGGTGTTTACTTCTCCTGCCGTGTCCGCCTGAAGGATCGATGACACCGGGATGAAGTATTCACCCGGCCCACGCGGACCGGGCGATCCGGGTGCCCCAGGTGGCCCTTCATCTCCGGTGACGCCCTTTCGTGCCTTGGTCAGCGTAAAGCGCTTGGTGATCGACGAGAAGCCGGAGCGGCTGGCCGTGATGTCCACGTGACCTGCATCGACGTTCAGGTCAGTGACCGTGATCCGGTTGCCGCTGAGCGAGGAGCTCACACCCGTTCCGTTCACGCGGGAGATCGTCCAGTTCGAGGTGTCTAGCTGGGCCCCGACATAGACCTGCACATCCGTGAAAGCTCCAGCGAGGTCCTCGCCCGAACCATCCGGCGCGGCCGGCACAGTGTGCGCCTCGTTGGTCAGGATCATCGCCACGCCCTTTTCGCCTGGCACTAGGCCGATGACCGTGACGCGATCGGAGGCGACCACCGGTTCCGTCGCGCCTCCGTCGCGCATCTCGACACGGACCACGTCGGGCATATTGGCCGCGCTGGCCTTGGGCGTGTAGGTGAAGGTCGCGGTGGTCGAGGGCGCGCCCTGGCTCACATCATCAACGAAAAACTCATAGTAAGGCGTGCCGCCTGCGCCACGTGGCGTCGCGGTGAAGACGGTGCTGGTGGGCGCAGGGCTGGCCCCGGCCGCGTTGTAGGTGAAGACCTGCACACCCGTGGTGAGCTGCACAATTCGAACACCATCAGAGACGGCAGGCGCAATCTCCGTAATCCATGAGGTCCAGCCTGTTTCGCGCACGCGGCTGATGGCCTTGCCCCGCGCGTCATAGGATGAACCAGGAATGTAGGAGCCGGGCAAGAACGCCTGACCTGCGGAGACATCGGCGATGTCACCCGTCAGGACGAGCTCCTCGCTGCTGTTGAGACGCAGCTCGTAGGAGATGCCATCCACCGTGTCCTCGATGGCGGCAGCGGTCCAGATCAGCTTGAATGTGATGCGACGGTTGCCGTTGCCGTCATCGACGGTGACCGGCACGATATCAAAGCCCGGAACGCCGGCATCGGGACGCGCGATGGTGCCTGTCGCGGTGGGCAGGCCGGGTAATTCCAACCCCGGCACGATCGGGAAATCGCTCGGGTCGCGCTCGCGGATCGAGCGCACCGTGTTGAAGGTCAGCAGGTCATAAGCCGTCTCCGATATCTCGAAGAGCTTGTTGGAATAACCCTCTGCCACGCTCGTCCAGGCGAAGGTGTTGAGCGTGTCCATGAAGAACAGATCGGGGGGGAGCGTGCCTTTGTGGCGGCGGAACCGACGGCCGTCATTGATCGCGGCGTTCAGGACCTGCTTGGCCTGCGCGGTGTTGTGGACCACGGGCAGTTGCAGATCGAACAGGCGGCGGGTGCCGTCCTGCGTTTCCCAGGTGGGATTGGTGATCGTGTGAGCGGCGCTTGCGTTCCAAAGCTGCGCGGGATCGGGATGGGTGACGCTGCCGCCATTGAACGTGCCGTCCAGACCCGGAAACGGATCGAGCTCGGAAGGATCGGAGACCGAGAAATCATCGTCGGTAAGCGACACGATGGCGGTCTCGGGCGCATCGACCTGGACGCGGTAGACGCCGCCCAACTCGGTGATCTGCCCGTTGCAGCCTGCCAGCAGCTGATCGATGATGTCGCGCGGCTCGTCGGTCCAGCGCGCCTCGATCCCACCGGTGTACTTCGCGCGGCCGTCCACATCGATGTCGCAGGCGTTCATTGCCGCGACCCAGTTGGCCATCGGCAGGTCTTCGTGCTCACAATCGCCGCCCCAGACACCGCCGCCGGGTGCGTCGATCCCGCGCAGGATGTTGTAGACCAGGACAATCAGGTTCTCGGTCTGCTCCCATGTGTCAGGATCGTCATAGCGATGCGATCCGGAGCCGCCGACACTCGTGTCCTTGCGCGGATCGTAGCAGGGTGGCCCGAGCATCTCGTAGCTCTTTTCCGGCTGTCCACGCGGGAACCGCTTGCGGTCGAAATAGTAGCTCTCGACGGTGTGGCATATCCCGAGCAACTTGTGATCCGTTGTCCAGCGCCGGTCATCGCTGGCAAAGAACGACACAAGCATCGCGTCCGCCGTGGTGTGCGTGCCATCGTAATACTTGATCCAGGCGCGGTGGCTGTCGCTGTCCTTGTTCTTGGAGACGACGATGTTGCCTAGCTGAGCACGCGGATCTTCACTGTCAAAATTGTCATCGAGATAATCGTCGCCGATTTCGGAATATTCGCCGTCGATGATCAGCCGTTCCAGGGTGGCCCCCGGCAGATCGCACAGCTCGATCACCTCGTGATAGAACTTGGAATTGTCGCCCCGGCTGTTGTGATAGGTCTGGTGGCCCTTCACTGCCGCGCGGCCCAGCACAAAGCTGCCCGGCTCGGACCCGCCACGCCCCTTGAACTGGTTCTGAAGGCCCGGCTGTTTCGGCTTCTTGCGCAAGCGCTGCGCGATGAGGCTCAGACCCGAACTCAGCGCGACCTGTGCGACGATCGCACCGATCTTGGTGGCAAGGAACGCCTTGCCGGCAGCAAGCAGACCCGAGAGCGGATCGGCCGAGGCGGGCTCGGCAAAGATCAGCAGCGTCGCAAGGCTGAGAAGCAGAAGCCGGATCATGGGCGGTAGACCTCCCATGCGCGGTCCATCGCCACGACATCAAGGCCAGCAACCGGAGAGACGACATGGATGATCCCGCCGGAACCCACGATCCCGAAACACAAGCTGCGGTCCTTGATCAGCGCCACGTCGCCCGGTTGTGCGAACACCCAGCCGCCGACCGACGTCAGTTCGCGACCCGCCAGATCGCGCAAGCTGCGGATACCTTCCGCCTTCAAGAGCGCGCGCCCCTCGGGCAGGGTCCGGTACCGGCCGATCCAGCGCTCCATGAACTGTGTGCCGCGCAGCGTGTCGACCCAGCCTGCAACAAACAGCGCACAGTCGAACTGGCCGGGGTCGATCGAGAACCCACGCGCCACGTTCAAATAGCCGTTCAATGCCACCACGCGGTCCATCAATCTTCCCCCCACGGGACAACCCAGTCCGGGGCCACGCCGATATGCTCACGCCCCAAATCACCCGCAGAGCGGCGCTCCAGCGCATCCTGAGAACGATAGATCGGCAAGCTCAGCGTCAGACGGCGCGCGTTGGACGCCATCTTCAGGGGAGCCTTGGAGGACGCGGTGCGTTTTGCACCCACCGTCCTCGGGGCCTCCTGCACCGTGCCTTTCACGAAACGGATCGGTGCGGCCAAGGGCTCCATCGTGTCGATGTCCAGGGCGACCGAATAGACCCGCACCGGCGCGAGATGGGCGTCGTATTGATCCAGTATCAGCCGCACCTCATCGGTGAATGGCGGCAGCGTGATCGAGTGGTACATCACGTCCAGACCAGTGACGCTGCGGATCGGCGACAGGCCCAGCACGTTGCCCGCGCCGTAGAACGTGCGTGTCTCACCCTCGACATCGAACTCGCGGTGATCGTCCAGGTTGGACAGACCGAGCTCTTCGCGCAGGCCGGTCGCGCGGTTGCGCGGTTCGATCCAGAACAGCACGCGCGGCTCGACGCCACGACGCTGTGCGAATTGCGACTGGATGAGGGTGTCGATCGTGGGCATGTGATCAGGCCCTCAGCACTTGGATGAAGCTGAAGGACCCGGCCTCGCTGACAACCGCACGGCCTGCGCCATAAGACGCCTCGGGAAACTTTGCCTTCATCGGCGGGCGCACCAACGCAGCGGATGCGCCGGCGCTGACGCCCTGGCGGATGAACGGCGTCACCTCGAGCGACGGCGACACCCCCGATCCGTTTGCGCTCCCACCGGTCACGATCCGGTGCACCGCGTAGCGCGTGGGGCTGGCGCCATAGGTCCAGCCGATCAGATCGCCGGGTGTCAGCACATAGCCCGCTGGCAGGCCGCTCAGGGTCAGCTCGCGGTTGTTGGCGTTCAGCGTGGCGATCTGCGGACTGCTCCCCGCGATCAGCAGGCCACCCGGATCAGCTGCCGGAAACGGCTTGCGCGGATCGTAAAGCAGGAACGACGCGCCGACCTCCTCGAGCAGCGACAGGGTGGCGTCGAGACCGGCAATGGTGTCATGCACATCGATGTCGAGTGTCACTTCGCCCTGCCATAGCCGCTGGCCCCGGCCGGCCGCGATCAGCTCACCCCCGCCAAGTTCGGTAAAGGCGCGGTTGTCACCGGGTTTCATGGCGAAACGCCGGATCGGCAAAAGATCGAAGAACTGCGCGGTGGACAGAGGAAAACTCAGGGCCATCAGCCACGCCTCCCCGGATCAAGGCTGATCCGTTCCATGTCGCCGGGCAGCCCCTGCGAGCGGTATTCGTTCATGCCTTCGGCAAACACACCCTGCGACGCCTCGATCACGCGGGCCTCGAAAAGCTCGGACGGCATGATCTGCACCACCATGCGGCCCATGCCGCCGCCAAACCCACCGGATTGCGCAGCTGGCATCGCGACGGGCATGGGCATGCCGCCATTTGCAAAGCCCTCGCGGCTGACCAGCCCGCCACCATTGATGTATTCCAGGAGTGCGCGGTTCTGCGCCGTCGACTGCGCGTTGACGATGAATTCGCCGGGGCTGACCCGGACGTGCTTGCGATCGTCGCGCGGCCCGCCTGGGCCGTACTGCATGCCGCCATCAGCGTTGCCAGGGACATCTGCGCCGGGAAACAACGCCCCGCCGATGATGCCCAGCAATCCGCCACTGTCACCCATGCCGAAGAGCCCGGCCAGCGGCCCTTCGCCCAGCAGCGCCGATTGCAGTGCCGCCTGCGCCAAGGCATCGGCCAGGTTGGCAATCACGTCCGCGCCCCGCTCACCGCGCAGGATCAAACCTTCGAGCGCGTCATAGGTGCTGTCCTTGAAGAACTCGGACTGTTCCGTCGCCCGCTCGATCGCCGCCTCCTCGGCGATCCGCGTGGCGATCAGCTGCTCGACCGATTGCTTCTCGGCATCCGTCGCCGCCTTCAGCGTCTCTCGGTTGCGGATCATCTCCTTCTGGACGGGATCGGTTTCGCGAAGGATGTCGCGCTGCTCCGTGAGCGACCGGACAAGGTCCTCGACGGCGTCCCGTTCGCGTTCGGCTTCGCTGGCACCGCCACGCCCGCCGCGTCGGCCGCCACCGGTGCGCGTCGGGCGAAGCAAATCATCGGCCGCCTTGACCACATCGGGTGAGGGAACGAACTGACCGCCCAACCGGTTTTCACTGTCGAATTGACGAGGATCGCCTCCTCGACCGGAATAACGGTCAGTGGTGCGGGCATATTGGAGCGCGACCGCTTGTGCGTATGCAATGCCAAGATTTTGGGCGAGAAGTGCCGCGTCTTGTGCAGCTGCGCTGATAGGCGAGGCGAGGTCCACCCCAGCCAACGCCATGGCTTCGATGGTCGAGGCCTTGATGCCGTCCTTCAGCAGAGCCACGATGTTCTCTGTTTCGGCGGCTTCCTGACCAACATCACGCATCTGCTCGCCCAGCAACCGCTCTTGGTCGGCAAGTTCACCTGTAGCCGCGACCAGGCGCTCGCGTGCGGTCTGTTGCCAGCGAAGTGCTTGCAGCTGTTCCATCAGATCGGCGAGGTTCGTGCGCTGCTCTGCCAGTGCAGCGACAGCGTGCATATTGTTGATGTCCTGAGTGTCGCCGATCTCTTCCTCAAGAATGAGGATTTCACGGCGCGCAGCTGCAATACCGTCCATCAACGTCAACTCTTCGGCACTGACACCGAGCCGCATTCTTCGCAATTCTTCGTTCAGACTTTTTTGGCGCTCATCGACGGCCTCGATCCTCTTTCCGAGTTCGTCGGCTTTCTCCCCGGCACTGGCGGCACCGATCCCCCACTGAGCCAGCGCTGCCGCACCGGCGATCACGCCGATCGTCAGAAGATTTGCCGGGCTGATTACGCTCAGGAACGCCTGCTTGAGCATGCCTACGCGCGCAGCGGCCCCGGCATTGCCGAAGACCTGTGTGATCTGGGTGCCTTGCTGGATGGCAAGCTGCAGTGGGTTCTGACCCGCCGCGAGCATCACGCCGATGTCGTTGAACTGCGCCCCGAGGTTCGCGACCGATCCGGCGGCAAGCGTGGTTTCGCCCTTGAGTTTGCCCATGCCGCCAGCGGCACCTTTGCCGCTGAAGCTGAACTTGTCGGCCCCGCGCGCAGCTTTCTCGAGTGCGTCGTCCACGCCCTTGATCTCGACGCGGGCGGCTTTCCCGTCGATCTCGATCTCGCCGTAGACCTTGAACGTCATCTTGAAAGCTTCCTTATCGTGGCGTCGATCGCGCCGCGCTCAACACATTGCAGCTGCGCCCAAAGTTCGGGTGTGATCTCGAACCCGGCCATTTCCAGCCCATCCCGGACGCCGCCGTATTCCAGACCGCAGGTGCCTCCGAACGCACCCGGAAACCGGAACAACGACTGGATGCGCAGGAACGCCCGGACCGCTTCGGCATTCTCGGGCCAGACGCCGGTCTCCGGCTCCCGCCAGGGAATGCCCCAAAGCTCCGCGTCACGAGCAGCGCCCCGCTTGGGACCGTCTGGGTCATGGGCGAGCGATCCATCTGTCCAGGCACCGCCCGCCCATTTCAGTTTCCCAGGCGCGCTGGGACCATGCCTTTCGTGTAACCGGCCAAGAGCGGATTTCGCGCGTACATGAGCCCGATCACGTCCTCGAGCACCTTGTCATTGAAGGCGAGCGGATTGTCGTCAGCATCGACCAGGTCATCGAGGTGCTTGATGCAGGCGCGCAGGAAGTCCTTCTGTCCGTCCAGCGTGTTCATGTTAAACATGCCGATTTCTTCGTCGTTGAGCACCTTGTAGGTGCATTTGAGTGTTTGGTTTTCATGGCCGCCGTCCGCCGGTACCGGAATGGTCACGACCGAGGTGAATGTGTGGTCCTTGGCGATCTTGAACATGGGAGCGGTCCTCTGGATCAGGTGAGTGTGAGGGTGAACTGGTCGTTGCCGGCATCAGGACGCGGCTTGCCGCGCAGGGGCCATTCCATGATGCCTTGCGCCTCGGCCAGACCGGACGGGCGCTGGATCTGCATTGTCGGCACCTCGATCGTCGCGATCTTGCCTGCCTCGGTGCCGTGTGTGATTACCAGCTCGACCTGCGTCTTGGCCTTCGCCAGGGCGTAAGGGTTCAAGGTGGACAGCGGCACGGCGACCATCTGGAAATCGAGCATTTCGGCACGGTCGACGATGATCACGCGCTCGTCGCCGATCAGGAACCGGCCCTGCACATCGTTGCCGGCATCGAGCTTGAAGTTGCGCAGAACGTAATCGTCGCCATCGATCGTGAACGTCGGTGTCGTCGCGTTGGAGACCTCTGTCGGGTCCTGGTAGCCGTCATAGTTCGGCGTGGGCGGAGTGCCCTCTGCCGGCAGGGTGAACAGGCTGGTAAACTCGAACTCGAGATACGGGATGCCCGAGGCGTTCAGGATGATGGCGACATTCCCGCGCGCACCCTTCATGACGTAGCGGGTGCTGCCGATGAAGAGGTAGAGCGAGATGCTTTCGTGGCTCGCCGTGATCGGATTGTAGGTCACGGACGTGGCGGCCGAGACGGTTTCTGCAAAGGCGCAGGCGCGGATCAATGCCGCCCAGGCTGGAGCCGTGCCGGCCGTTCCCGATCCCTGCAGCTCGACCCGGAACTTGATCTTGGAGTGCAGATCGACGGCGATCGTTCCGTCATTGCCCAGGTACGGCTTGTCGAGATTGCGCTCGAGGTCCTGACCTTCCATCGGCGACAGTTCGACGGCAGTTGCCAGAACGGCGTCCCCACCGCCCGGCGTGCTGTCGGTACCGTAGGTGCCCTCGATCTTGGCGACGAGAAGCTTCTCTGCCCAGCGGATGGTCATGTCGACGTCTCCTCGTTCGGAGTTTCAGGCGGGGTTTCAACGGGGGCTTCAACAGGCTGCTCAGCCCCAGCGCGCAGCCGTTCTTTCGTTGGCTTCGGCTTGACCCGGAGAGTGCCATTGGCGTTGCGAATGTAGCTGCCGCCACCGGAGGGCAGCTTGGGACGTTTCTTGGTCATGTGAACCTCAATTGGTCGGAAATGGTCAGGTCGATCTGCTGGGACAGGATGCCGTCGCGAAAATCGTTCACGGACGCTCCGGCAAGCTGGAACACTCCGATTTCGTTGCCCGGCCGCCATCCGCAAAAAGCCTTCAGGATGTCGCTCGCCATCTCTTCGAGATCATCGACGAGGCGCGCACCTTCGGGATCCGTGGTGCGGTAGAAGACGACGATCTTGATCCCGCGCGCGATGGGCTGGCGAAAATCACCAACGGCGACCTGCGGATCGCCGCGACGGGCGATGCCGCCATAGAGAACGTAGGCAAATGCGGGTGCCTGCGGCAGCGATCCGCCGCGCAGAAGCGCCGTGTAGTCGGCAGCGCCGCGCACCCGGCCTGTCAGGGCAGGCACTTCGGCGGCAAGGCGCGTTATGGACGGTTTCACGATCATCAGATGAAGCTCTTGAGATTATCTTCGGTCATCGGACGTTCGCGGTCGGTGACACGCGCGCCTCCGGCACCGGTGCCGGCTGGCTCTATGCCCGTCGCACCGGGCAGGCGCAGTTTGCCGTCCGAGATTTGCAACAGCTTCTTCTGGGCGGCTTCGTAGTCGGCCTTGATCTTGCCCGAAGGCTCGTTTGTGTGCAGCCGCCAGACAGCCAGCGCACAGGTAAGGTCCGTGACCAGACGCGGCACCTCCGAAAGCGGCAGAACATAGCGCGCGGCCATGTATCCATCGATCTCGGCCGAGGCATGATCGAGTGCCTGGTCAAGCGTGTTGTCATCGATCAGGCCGGTTGCCACGTCGCCACGATCCGTCAGGTCCACGAGAAGGCGCTCCCCGTAGGCGTCCATCATGTCAGTCCGTGTTGCGTAGGCCATGGTTCTCGTCCTTCAAGTTTGAGGTCCCGGTGGCGTGTGTCAGACCACCGGGACCATCCCCTTGCTCCCGAGGGGCATAGCGGCGAGCAGCCGTCCGCTATTCGGTGTCTGGATCGGCAATCACACCCGCTGCGATCAGACCGGGCAGTTCCGTGTTGATATCCAGTTCGATCGGATCACCGGGCTTGTAGAGTTTGCCGCTGTGCCGGACCGGGTCGATCACTTCAAAGATGTCCATCTCAGGCTCAGGCATAGCCTTGCGCTTCGCTTTGGGCTTGGTGGCGGCGGGCACGGCAGGATTGCCGGTCACCTGGGGGGATGTCTGTTCACCCGCCGCCGGTGCATTGGCCGCACCGCTGCCATTTTGTGCGGCCTTTGCCTCTTCGATCCGCGCCTTGAGCTTTTCGTCGCCGATATTGCCGGGGACCTTGAGGTCCAGCTCATCGGCCTCCTTCTCAAGTGCGGCGCGTTCGGGGGTTTTGTCAGTCATTGCTCAACCCCCTCAGGACACGACGTTCTGGAGGTAATAGCCAACGTCCTTGGCGACGATCAGCTCCTTGACCTGCTCGCCGTTGCGGACGCGAACACCGCCTTTGAGGCCGACATCCGGATCGTCGATGCGGCCGACGATCTTGGAGCCGAGCTGCGCGGTGTAGCCGAAGGTCACGACGCCGGGCTGGGTGGTGGCCTGCGGGTTGATGTGCAGCATGGCGATGTGGTTGCCCCACGCGTGCTGGAGGCTCACTGCCTGACCGGGCTTTGCGGAGTTGTACTGCGCCTCGCCGATCAGGATGCGCTTGAGGCCTTCACCGGAGAAGAGATCGACCACCTGCTGGATTGTGACAATGCCGTCGGTGGTGTTGCCACCACGCACGGCGTTGACGATCTTGGGATGCGAGCTGAGCTTCGACCAGGCATACCGGTTCATCACCCAGGTGTTGGGCCGGTAGATCAGCGTGCTGTTCATCGCATCCTTGAGGACGGTGATCGGATCGCTGGCGTCATAATCACTGAACTGATCGGTACCCGACAGCGTTGTGCGCATCGAAGCGTTGTAGGTTGCGAGGTTGTGAACCAGCTGCGCGACCCGCAATTCGCGAATGTTCATGATGGTTTCCTGCAGCATCATCACGCCTTCCTTTTCCGGATCGGCGTTCGACAGCTTGGCCGCACGCTGGGCGCGCGCCTCGTCGATGTCCGAATAAGGGATCGGGAATTCGAGGCCGTAGTCATCGACACTGTCGGTCTTTTCGATGCTGTTGAATTCCATCTGCTGGACACGACCGCGACGACCGACCTTGGCGTCGGGCATCTGGAATGCCTCGCCAATCGGGTATTCGTGCCACTTGAACTTCTCGCTGCCCACAGTGACACGCGGCATGACAAGATCGGCAATACGGAAGGCTTCGGGGTTGCGGTAGGCGATGGCAACGGCAGAAAGCGTTGCGCTGACCACAAAGGGGCGGTTTCCGGACATGGGTTTGGTTCCTTAAGCTGAGGCTTCGTGGAGCAGGCCCGGAGCCCACATCACGTCGATGATGTCATCCTCGACACCCGGCTCGTCGGCATATCCGATGATCCGGATCGTGGAGCCGGCAGCGGCAGCCGCCGCGACGGCCTTGCCTTCGTCGTCGGAGGTCAATGGAGCACCGGCAGTGACCGTTCCGCCCAACTGGACGCCAACAAGCCCACCACGATGCACGTCGAGCATCTGGCCTGCATCTGCGCCGAGGCGATCCGAGACGCCGACGAAGGGTTGGGTGCTTGCGGTCGCGGTGTTGACCGTCTTGTCGGTGGACGGTGCCGCGTACTTGACGATGCGGTTGCCCAGGACAGCGGCTGCGGCCACGTAGGATCGGATGAATGTCGGGATCACTGGCTTTCCTCCATGACATGATCAACCGCCTGTGCGGCGGTGATCATCCGACCCTCGCCCTCGCATTTCTTGATGTAGGCGGTGGCCTTGTCGCTGATCTCCTCGGCGCTCATCGTGGCGCTGGTGAGGTTCGGGGCGATGTCGGATGTATGTGTGGGGCTGACGTCTTGCGCAGCGGCCACCATTTCTTCGAAGGCGTCTGTGTCGCCTTGCATGTGGAGCGAGACCAGCACCTTTTCGGCGGCTTTGCCGATCCCCTTGCCCTTGGCGCGGGCTTCGGCGACAGCGGCTACTGCATCGCGGCGTTTGCCGTCCTTCTTCAGGACCTCGACCTCGGCCTGAAGCGCAACGATCAGGGTTTCATCACCCGTCGATGCCTCGACAGCCGACTGCACGGCCGCAACGATATCCTCGGCCTTGGCATCCTCCGCCAGACCGGCCGCCTTGGCCACACGGCCGAGCTCCTCGGATTGCGCAGCGGGCGCGGCTTTTTCCATCCTGGTCTTGAGCGCGGACATGACCTGCTCTTCGGTCGCGTCCTCGTTGAGGCCAAGCATCTTGATCAGTTTTTGCAGCATCTCGCTGTTCTCCTGAGATTGAAGCGCGGCCATCCCGCGCAGGTTTTGTCGATTGACCAGGCTGACTTCCCGAATGAAGACGACCCGCTTGTCCTTGGTGTGCATAAGAACAGGCGAAACGCTGCCATAAGACGCGTCGGAAACGAGCTCGGCACCCGATTTGGTCCACTTGACCTTCGCGTAGAGACCATCGTCCCGCGCCTGCATCTCGGTAATCCAGCCGCGCGCGGGCGCAGGATTGCCCTGCGGCGCTGCCTTGGCGATTGCATGATCCTGGTCGATGGGGATTTTGCCGTTGCGGGACTGCGCAAAGCTCGTAGCGATCACCGCGTCGATGTCATCGATCCGGTACGGACCGCGCGCGTCGTAGGTCTCAAGCACACCCTGGGTCGCCGGCAGGATCTGGATCCACTCCGGAGCTGTGCCGTCCGCGCCCAACTCAGGCAGCGGAATTTCGGACATAAGGGCGGCGATGGGGTGTTGCGTGCTCATGCAGCGTTTATCGCTGCAGCTGCTGGCTGAGAATATCCGCTAGCGTTGGCGGGGGTTCTCCGGGGGCAGCATCAAGACAAGGTGACCCGGCGACAGCGATCCGTCAACCGGGCTTGTCGGCCCCCTCAAGCCATTCTTCCAGCGTCGCCACAATCGCGGTCTCGTCCTCTTCGCCGACACCGATGAAGGGCCGCGCCGGGATGTTGCCCCAAGGCGTCGAGACCATGAACTCGCGACCGTTCTTGTCTCGACCAATGGTCGCGCCGAATTCGCCGGCTTCGGCACCGAACTGCATGACGGCCGCCTGGATCATCGCCGACCCCCATGCCACGCTCGTGGCGTTTGGTTGCGAAAAGATCGTGGTGGACAATGTGCGCGACGGTCCGATCAGAGGTTTTGTGCTCACGGTCTCTTTTCGGCCAGCATAGGCATCAAGGGTTGCTTGGGACTTTGGAGCCCAGGGCACCCCATCGGGCGAACTACCCTCGATAAAGTTCTGACGCGTGCTCTCGACCATCAGCTCGCCGATGTCCTGCATCGGCTGTGTCAGATCGGTAGTGCGGCGCATCAGCTCCGCAAAGACCGCTTCGGCCTCGGCCGTCTTTAGATCGATCCTCACGCCCTCAGCCCCGTCAGGATGGCACGGATCGCCGCGTCGGTGATCTCGCCACCCGCGAACCCGAGGGCGCGGGCGATCTCGGGCTGGCTCAACCACTCGCGCAGCACGGCGATCGCCAGTTCGTCAGGCCATGTCCGGAACTTTGGCGCCAGAACATTGATAGCGTCCGACACCGTTGCACCGGGCGCATAGCCCCACCCCTTGCCGATGCCGATCGGTTCGCCGGTCTTTGGATCGATCTCTTTCCAGTTGTCGGGCAGCTTCTTGGACGGATCACCACCGAGCCGCTTCGCCGCCGCTTCGGATCGCGCGCCGAGAACGTAGCAGCTGCAGCCCCAGTCATTGACGGGCATGTGTGTGGCCCAGAACGGGTGGTCGGGTGTGAGAACCAGCCCGTTCCAGCTCAGATGCGTCAGACGCGGGTTTTCCGAGCCGCCATGCCGGTAGACCCAGAACGGATAGTTGCCCTTGATCAGCTGCGCGCGGCGGCCGGCAGCGTAGGTGGTGGCCATGTTCGTGCGGTAGATGACCTTTGTGCGCCAATTCTCACCGCCTTGCGTGCCCTCGCCGGTCCAGCCATGCCAGCCGCGCGTCTCGACGATGTCGCGGAACCTTGCACGGAACTGCTCGATCGTTTCACCGCTGGTGACAGCCGCGTCCACCGCGCCGCCCAGGTCGGTCAGCAGATCGGCTTGGGTGGCACCCGCGACCATGAAGGCGCGGTCATGGGCTGATTTCTGGATATCGTCCCAGGCACTGGTCGGAACGAGATTGCCCAGGCGCAGCCTGAAGGCCGCGACCTGTTCCGGGAAGGGCTGGCGGAACAAGCCCGAGATAGTAGAATCGGTTTCGGCCATCTAAAGCTTCCCCATGAACAAAGATACCAGTGCCGCTTTCTTCGAGTTTCTGCTCGCAACGAGGTGCGATGAAGCGCTAGGCCGAATACAGCCTCGCTTCAACGATGCCCTAAATCGACTGGCATTGAGCGATACTCTCGAAGCCCAAGCCGTCCTAACATGGCCCGCGGCCACGCGATTTGCCCTCCGCGAGCTATTGGTCTGCTGGTTTCTCACGAGTGACCTTGTCCAGGACAAGCATTACACCAAGCCATCGATAGATATGAGTGATGAGGCCTACCGAAGAGCGACACTACCCGCGCCGATCGTTGCCGAAATTCTTCAACGGTCATCCGAGCTTCGATCGCTGTACCAAGCCAGTCGACAATCCGGCTATAAACCTCGAGCCTGAGCAAACTCACAAACTCGAATACCCGGCCATGTGCCTCACGCATTGCTCTCCTCCTCCAGCGCCGCGCGCCCGCCCAGGTCAGCCGCCGCCAGCCCCTGAGCCAGCTCGTCGACAAAGGCGTCGGTCATGAGGCTCGGAAACGCCGCAAACAGCGCCTCGCGCATTTGCTCCATTGACGTCGCTGCCTCGACAATCGCCTCGATCCGGGCCATAAGATCGGACATGTGGGGCTGCATGGCGCGCCCCAGCGTTTCCGCCAAAATCTCATGAGCCGCTGTATTGGCCGCTGAGGGGCCTTCCGCCTGTTCGGCGGCAAGGGGCCGTTCCGGAGCGACTTGGGTATTAAATGGGTATTTAACGGCGCTCTCAGGTGGGTTTTCGTCCCGACCGGACGGCGGCACTTGCAACCGCGCCGCATAGACGGCCGACGGAAGCAGGATATCCTCACCCTTGTTCGGCGCGCGGATGCCGAATTTCTTGCGTACTTCGTCGACAGGAACCGGGAAGCCGACTTCGACAAGTGGCACGATGCCCTGGCTCCATGCCGCAAGGTCCTCTTCCTCCGGCCGTCCGATATTCAGCGAGGGATAAACTGGCTGGTCGCCGTGGTTCAGCTTGACGAACGGAAGCACGAGTTGCTGGGTCAGCAGCGCCGCCAGGTCATTGGCATCGGCGCGCTCGATATCCTCCTGGACCTGCCGATGCTCCTTGCCAGACCCCAGACCACCAACTTCCGCGTCAGTCGTGGCGGTCTGCCCGATGACAGCCTTGCTGGTCTGCCGGTCAAGCCAGTCGCTTCGGCTCTCGAAGAGATCAGTCCCGGAGCCAAGGTTCTTGGTCTCGATGAACTCGATCATCATGTCCTGCGGGATGATCGCGGCGCAATCACCTCCGATATCCGCAACCGCCCTGAAGAGGGTGTTCTGATCTTTCTCGCTTGCCCCCGCGCCGAACTTGCCCACGCGCAGCGGCTGGCCGTAGGTCTGGGTAAAGATCGCCCAGTCGCGCAGCGTGAATGCCTTGAAGAGCCAGAGCCAGAAAATCACGCGGACAAGTCCCGAGCTGAGCGGCAGGCCGGACATCGCCTGCATGCGCGCAAAGATGAACTTGCCCGACGGGTAAGGCACCTCGGCACCGCTGTCATCGAGCATGAGCGGTGTCGTCAGATCGACCCGGTCAAACCGGAACCAGCTCGGGTCGCGCCATTCAAGCCGCGACGGCCACCACTGGCCCGCCGAATAGTCCCAGATGATCTCGGTGTGGCTGTAGCCCTTTCCAACCGCGTCCAGCACATTGAACAGCTCGGTCTGCAACTCACGCCGTTTGAGCCACTGGCGCAGTTCGTCGGCAATCTCCTCTGCCTTAGCGCTGTCGTCACCAGCCTCGACCGTGATCTCGAGCTGCGACACGCTGCGCTTTCGCGTCCCGAGGACACCGAGGTAGTGCGGGTCGCGTTGTTCAAGCGTGCGAGCCAGCGCCATGTAGCGCTGCGGGTTGCCCAGGTCGGCCTCGCGCAGGATCGCACCGAGGATCAGCGGATCCAGCCCGTCTCCGGGATACGTCGCCACCGGAGACCGCGCGCCGGCCATGGTCGGGGCCGCGAGCTCCTTGGTCAGGACACCGCGACTGATCGGCTTGCCGGTGCTATCGTAGATGGTGGGTTTCTTGGCCATCAAGGGCGTTCCTTCATTTCGTGATGTGGCGGACGGCGCGCATTACGGCGTCTTCCATGTGCGTCATCGCCAGGGACAGGTCGCGGCTGGCCATGCGCTCGGCCTCCGGATCGGTCCCGCCAATCTCGTGAAGGAAGGCGATGAACTCCGCGCCGCGCTGCTTGACGATATCGACCTGAGCCTTCTCGGCGTCGGTCAGAACGCGGTAGTGCTGCTTCGTCGAGTTGTTGACGGTGCGGGCGTCGGAGGTGCTTTTGACGAAGTCGGTCATGTTGATCCCTTCAGTCGATCATGAAGAGCGCAGCGATGGTGGCGAGAATGCCCGTCACAAACCCACGCTCGAATTGTCGGGGCAGTGTGGCCCCGATCCAAATGCCAACAACCACCGCCGGCAGAAGCCAAAGCCAGTGGATCATCACCAGTTCTCCTCGTTGGTCAGCCCTTCGCCGATCACGGCGTCCACCTGGACACAGGCGATGCGCGGATTGTCGGTCACGATGTCCAGCGCCATCTGGTCGGCGGTCTCTCGCGTGAAATGCACGCTGCCATTGCCGCCCCGGTAGAAGTTGAGCCAGAGCTTGTGCGTCCGTTCCAAGGTGTCCTCAACCGATCTGAACTCGATGTCGTCTTCCCAAGCCATCAGATAATCCCCCTGCCGCCGCGCGGTGTGCCGAGCGGTGGTCGCCACCAGCCCTTTGTGTTCGGATCAAGTCGGGCGCTGTCGAACCCAGCCGATTGGCTGGCCCGTGATTGGCCTCTGTAACCTTCGTGGGACACGTGATCCTGTCGGCTGGCGAACCACGCCAGCGCGCAGGCCACCGCGCTGTCACCATGGCGGTTGAACCCGTCCGAGCCTTTGAACCGGAAATCCTTGGGCACACGGATCAGGCCGTCCACGTATTGCAGCGCCTGGTGGTCGCTCAGAATGTCGGCATGTTCGGGCAGGACAATCGTCTTATCGCCGAACGCCTCGATGTAGGGCGGCATCTCCAGCTCGTACCAGGCGCGGCTCAGCGACACCTCGACGATCCGACTGCCATAGCGCTGCGCCGCGACCTCGGCGAGGTAGGCACCGTTCCCGGTCTTGTCCATCGCACCCTTGGTGAAGTTCGGCACCCGGTCCAGCAGGTAGAACAGGACGTCGCGCTGCACCTCGAAGGGCATGTTGCGCAGCTCGAGGATCAGCTTCGTCTCGCGGACGAGCACCTCGGTCTCCTCGTAGATCACGATGTCGGTCACGTCGCCGTTGCGGGCGAAGTCCTCGCCCATGAAGTGCTTGCGGTTCTCGTTCAGGGTTTTCAACACCGGCTTCAGGTGGGTGTCACACCACTCTTTAACCCGTCGTTTGCGCTCTTCCTCGGGCGCATCCTTCAGCTTGTCCTCGGCGGTCCAATTGAGGAACGGGATGCCGACGCGCATCACGCTTTCGATCTGGACGCGGGTCAGCGCGGCGCCTTCCATGTCGGACGGGATCGCGTCGAGCTCTTGCTGCATCTTGGCGGTGCGCCCGCCGTAAGAGCCCCTGATCTGCGCTTCCCAGGCGACCTCGGCCTCTGGTGTCCATTCCGTGCCCTTCATCAGGCAGACGCGCTTGTAGAGCCCGTTCTCCACCGCCAGCCCGAACGGGATGTGATGGACCTTGAAGGGGTTCTTGCCGGCCAGCGCCTCTCGGATCAGTTCGTTGAACGGATTGAGCCGACCGTTATGGGTCGAGATAACGCGCACCTTGCCGCCCCAGATCAGCAGGGCGTTCACCGCGTCGATCACTTCGCGCACGTCCTTGTGGAACGCCGCCTCGTCGATCACCACGACACCCTGAAGACCCCGGATGTTGGCCGGGTTCGAGGACAGCGCCTCGATCCGGAAGCCGGACCGGAAGGTGATCCGGTAGGCCGTGATGTCGCGCGACGTGCCGTCTTCGCGCTCATCCTTGAACACGAACTCCTCGATCGGGTGCAACTCCCCGGCGATGGTCTGGGCGAACTTGGCGACATAGCCGATGAATTCGCGGCCCTTGTCCTTGGTGTCACCGATGTAAAAGACGTTCTGTCCACCGGCGCTGCGCTTGGCCGCCGCGATCAGCGTATCGTCCAGCGCTTCGGCAAACGTGATGCCCGTGCGGCGACCCTTTTCGGCGATCTTCAGATCGGATGTGTCCTCCAGCCATTCTGCCTGGTGGCGCATCAGGATGCCATCGGCCAGCGGGTCGAGACCGTCGGGGATTTCGGCCCCGCGCGGCAGGTCCTTCGGCAGCTCGTCAGGATTGCGGGAGAGGACGGCGGTCTGCATCACAGATCATCCCCGTTGCGGTACCGCTCGAAGCGCAGCGCCTCGTTCTCGGCCGCGCGTTCCAGGTCTGCGCACTTGGCCTCCAGTTCCGTGATCTTGCGGTCGCGCTCCTGAAGATCGGTTGCCGCCAGGCGCAGCGCATCACGCGCGCGGCTCAACGAGCCGCGCATGCTGTTCACGTTGAAGCCGCGTTTGTTGATCAGGTCCGACTGCGCTTGAAGGTCGTTGGCAATCTCATTCAGGCTGGCCATCAGAACACCGCCTGGACAATCGCATCGACAAGGGCTCCACCCGTCAACAGAACGCCGATGCAGAAGACCGCGAACCCGACATTGCCCCGCTCCGTGAAGGCCGAATTGAACAGGATGATCAGCCCGATCAACATGGTAAAGATGCCTGCGAATGCCGTGATCATGACCCGCCTCCATTAAAGGCGGCAAAGATCAGTAGCAGGACAGAAATCAGGAAAGGAGCCGACAACACCAGTCCACCCAGCGCCGTTTCAAACGCCCAGTGACCACCTCGCGCAAATTGAACACCACCTTGTTGCAGCATCTTTCCAGCAAGGATTGGAAGCACTGACATTGCCAAAAAGGCATAGGCAGGTCCCGAGACCGTCAACGATACCTCGGTCGTCAATGGTTCCATCAACAGGCACTCCAATAGCCATCTGTCAGCCAGCCATGCCAGCCGCAGGGCTTCTGGTTGATGGACGGTCTCAGCGTCGGGTTCTCGGCATTGCCATTCCAGTTCCAGCTGGGGCCGGTGATCGGCTTGTGTTCTTCTCCGACAGTGATCCGGGCGAGGTAGCCGCAGCCGCAGGGACACCAGAACAGCATCGTGCGCAGGCGCTCCTTTGCCGGATCCTCGGAAAGCCAAACCGATCCCGGTGTCTGGGCTTCGAAGTGCTTGGTGCGGTCGAGGTAGAGGATGGCCCGCAGGGTCATGATCGTACCCCGAGGAAGCCATTGCGCATCCGGGCGATCACCTCGTCGCCGAGGCCCGCCTCGGTGATGACAGCCTCGAACCGATCTTCGGCCTCGGTCTGTGCGGCCTCGCGCGCCTCCTTGGCGATCCGGGCCCGTTCATCGGCCACAAGCTTTTCGCGCATGCCGGAAGAACTCATGACGTCCTTCATCAAGCGCCCGAGAAAGTGCAACTCCTGCGGATTGATCTCCTCGCCGGTCTTCATCATCTGGGACTGCATGACCTTGAACGCCAGCGTGGTGATCATCTGGAAGAGCACGTTGTGGCGCTGCGCTTCTTCCTCCAACCCGTTGTCGTTCATCCAGTCGGCCGCCCAGGCGGAGGCCTCGTCCTGGAACTTCACGAACTCGGCGTATTCCTGGCCATAGGCATGCAGTGCGGACTTGCCGATGCGCAGCTGCTGACCGGCCTCTTCAAGCCGCCAGTTCAGGTCCTCGGCCAGCTCCTCGTAGCCGCCAAAGCCGCGCTTCTTGAGCTCTTCCTGGAGGAACTGTTTGAACTCGGCCGGGAGCAGATCGACCTTGCGGGGCGGGGGCATGGCTCAGACCCCCGGAATGTCGCGGGCGATACCGTCGTCACGGTCCTCGCGGCGCGCGATGCGCAGGCCGGACGCCGTGGCGATCGCGACCACTGTCTCGTTGCCTGACAACGTGACGTAGCCCTTGGTCTCCAGCCAGCGCAGATCACCAACCACATCCTTGAAATATGCCGACACGCCATCCGGAGTGCTGTTGATCACATGCACAAGGATGTCGGCGTTGGACGTGTATTCGCGCGACTTCTCGAGGAAGTCGAGAATGATCGCTCGGCGGATCGTGGCGAGCTTTTGTTCGTAGGCGGTCATCTGCTGTCCCTCAAATGGTCTTCATGGCGGGTGACCGAGTTCTCCAGTCGCTCCATGCTTTTCGCCATGCTGTGCATCGTCGCCGTCATCGCCTTCATGTCGCCGCCCATGTCGGCCAGCAGAAGGCGCAGGTCAGTGACCTCGTCCTTGCCCGGCATCTGCTTGAACTCGGTCTCAAGATTGGAAATGCGTTCCTGCAACCGGTTCATCCGTTGGGTGCCATCATGAAAGCGCTGGTCGACATCGGTGCGACGGTTCACGAAAAAGGCATAAACACCCACGGCAACCGAGATCAGCAGCGCCAGAGCGTCGAGAAAGAGCTTGGGGTCGATCATCACAGCGGATCGCCCTCAGATGAGATAAGTGTGTTCATGATGTCCTCTTCGGGGATCTGGTGGACCGCCATTCCTCGAGAGCGGCGTTTGGGGGTGAAGTGTCGTTGTCCGGATCAGCATCCGGGACCGGCGGAAGCGGCTCGTCGGGGATCGTCTCTGCAGCGGCGCGGATCACTTCGCGGGTCTCGGTGTTACGGCGGAAGTGATGTGTCTCGCGCGCCCCGAAATAGAAGGCGACGACCGCTCCGAGGATCCACCAAAGCTGATCCGGCACGGTGGCGAACGCGCCCATCACCTCCGAGAAGGTGGCGGGATCGGCCCACGCCTGGAAGAAGAGCCAAAGCGTCATGAGGGCCATGACAGGACGTGGCAGGCGGTTGAGGCTGTCGACGAAGCGATCGAACCAGCCCGTGCGGACGTGGTTGAATTCGGCCGCAAACTGGGCAAGCGCTGCAGCACGCGCCGAAGCGTCCAGCTCCATTCGCTTCGTCTTGTTCTCGGTGAACACCTCGACCACACCGGTCGCGGCCTCGGCCAGCGACGTGACCGGGGCCTTGCCTGAATTCCCGAAACCCAAAAGCCTGCCCAACCAGCCGAACATCAGCCCCACCTTTCGGTGCGGGCGCGGTGCTGAACCTGCGTCAGGTGGTACTTGGGCGAGATGAACTCTTCGGCGCGGGTGATCCAGCCACCCTTGCCACCGTTGCGGCTGCGGGCGTATTTGCGGGACGCGGCACGGGCATCGGCGAGCCGGTAGTAGTAGTCCCGCCGCGCAATCCCGTAGGCATCAACCAGGAACTCACCCGCCTCGTCCTGTGCCGCAAAGGCAGTACGGATCGTTTGCGGGCCGATCGCTCCGTCAACGGCGATGTCATAGCCCATATCCATGAACAGCTGCTGGAGCAGCTTGACCGCTCGGCTTGGCCCTGCGTTCACCGCCATGTCGAAAACAGTGGCTTGCAGGGGGTCCGGCAGATCGTCGATCCGGGGTTTCTCGAAATAATGCGCGACGAAGATATCGACCGCATGGTCGCGTGTCAGGGCGCGCACGTCGCGTGTGTCCACGTCGCCGTCGCCGTCAAGGTCCATTCCCAGCCGACGCATCGTGTGGATCGTGACGCCGTAATTGGTTGCGCCGCCCGGATCGTCCGGATCGTTCACGTAGCCGCCTTCGCGGGCCACAATCTCTTCGGCAATCTGGCGGACAGATGTCATGGGGAGCCTCGCTGCTGTCACGCGCCCGGATGTCCGAGGCGCTGCGCATGCAGCATGGCAAAAATCCCGTGCCAGAATATCCGCTAGGGTTGGCGGGGGTAATCGTCAGTCGAGGAAGGAAAGCTGGTTCGGATCGTGCCCGTCCGGACCCTTGAGGTGGCGGCGCACGGTGGTTTCCGTAAGGTGCATCTTGCGGGCAATTTCCGTAACGGTAAAGCCTTTTGATCGGAGAACCTGACACAGCCATGGCTTGGAGGTTGGAACACGGCGCGGCAGGCGATGCGACACTGCCGCCAGCGCTTCGGCTTTTTCCAGGCCCATTACCTTTGCCACGGGATTGCGGACGTTCGGCCTCTGCCCGATATGCAGGTCACCACCCCCGAACCGCAGAAGGAATGTCACCGCGTCATCAACGCCCAGGGCGTCGACGTATGGACGGACATGCGCAGGCACCGTCACTTCACCCACGCGGCTTGCGCCCCCGTCGCTTCTTGTGGCCGCGCTCGACCTCGTTCTGGGGAACGATCGTGACCACTGACACTCCGTTCAGCCGGTAGATCATCCCGCCCGAGATCACGCCGTTCACCTCGTGTTCAATACCCTGTTGAACAGTGTGGCCGATGCGGCGGCGCAGGGTTTCGATATCCATGCCCTCTACCCGCTCAAGGTAGCGCACGAGCGCATGATCCGTGACGCGGTAGAGGGGCTTTTTCATGGACGTAGGCCTTCGATCCGGCGCGGCTGATCGGACAGACCGGCAAGGTAGTCGAGACTGCAGTCCAGCGCCTCGGACAACCGGACGAGGCGCGGGAAGGTCGGCAGCGCCTGACCGTAGAAATACATCTCGATCGTCGGCTGCGGAACGCCCGCCCGCTCCGCGATCTGCGGCATGGTCAGCTTCAGCGCGGCCTTGCGCGCCTTGATCCGGGTGACGAACAGGTCGCTCATTTGCCGATCCTCTTCCAATCGAAGTCGATCTTGGCGCGATTTCCCCACTGGACGAGCGCATTGACCACCGCGTCGATCTGTTTGTGATCGCGCAGCATGTCGATATCGGCAGGGACGCTCGACCAGGTGTCCTCGAACCTGCTCCGGACAAAGGCGTTCAGCCCGGCCCGGCCGGGCCGCTCCAACGCGCCGGCCTCGCCCAGCTTCTTCCACAGCACATGGATCAGCCGCAGGTCGGCGCGGGGCGCGGGTTTGTGTTTGGCGCGACCAGGGGCGGCATCCTCGAACCCTGCCTCCTTGAGCCGGTTGACCACCAGCTTCAGTTCGGCCTCGTCCATGTCACGCATCGACGCCTTGCCGGTCGCGGCCATTTGCAAATCGCGGCGGGCGTCGCTGTCCAGCCCGAGCTGGCGGCAGGCGATGTGGATCTTCTGTTGGAGTGCGCGGGTCATTCGAAATACCTCGACAGCCCGTTGTCTTTCCAGTGCACCCAGCAAATCCAGAAGCCTTGAAAGCGGCCCAAGCCGTGCTCCCTCAGCCAGAAGGTGTGCATCTCGTCTATATCGGCAAACCCGTCCCGCTGGGCAAAGAGGTCCGCGCCATTGCGGTGCAGCATCCAGTGAGATTGGCCAACGATGACCTCTCTGATCCGGAGGCCTCCCACGTCGATCGAAATCGGCATCACCATCCGGCAGACCGGGTCTGGAATGATCTTGGCGCAGTGCTTTGTCCGCATGCCGGTGAACAGCTGAAGCTGCTCACCCTCGCGGGCATGGCGCTTGCGCGGACCACGGATGGTGCCGGTCTTCTGACCGGACTGGATCGGTGGCCCGAACTCCTTTTTGAAGCTGTAGGCGACCATCCCGTTCACTCCTCGGTTCGTATGTTCGAGCCCAGCCACGCGCCCGCAAATCCAGCCAGAAACAAAGCCAACGGAGTGGCACTGCCGCTGGTCAAGGCGGCGACAAGGTCGCCGCTGACAAACCAGTCCAGCAACAGGAAACCCGGCACGAAAACCACCGTGACACCTGCGCATTTGGCGACTTCAATCATGATTTGACCAAAGTACTTTTTCACCCCGCTCACGCCTTCGCCAGATCGATAGTGACGGCCTCCCAGCCAGCGTCGGCCGAGGGGCGGGTGTAGAAGCGGATGTAGGTCTTCGAGCCGACCACCCGCATGGCGTCGCGGATCGCGTCCATGGCATGGCGCCAGCGCGCATCGGTGATGTCGAGCCGCAGGAGCATGAAAATCTCCGACCGGTTGATTTGGCCTGCCTTGTCGGTGTTGAAGGCGCGGGTGACGATGGCCTTGATCTCGGGCCGGGCATCTGCCGACCATTCGTTCAGGCACTGGTCGATCAACCCCTTGGCGACCTGGAGCTCGGGGCCGAAGTCGATGTGATCCTGCACCTGGACCTGGACCTTCATCTTGCCGTCATGGGACAGGAAGGTCTTGTTGCCCTTCGCTCCGCCGACGCCGGAATTGTACTCCTGCTCCAGCAGTGCCTCGAACTCGCCGAGATCGGTGACCGTGTGGCCCTTGAAGCGCGCCACCTGGTCGCTGAGCGCGATGGCGTACCCCATGATCTTGCGGACCACCTCGTCCATTAGCAGGTCGGTGGCCTTGGCCATCTCGACCGGGATCCAGCCGCCATCGGAACGCTGGATTTCCTCGGTGCCGTTGACCGTGCGCCGCCCGGTCGGGACGGGCGCGGGAGTGAAGTCAGTTGGTTGGCGTGTCATTGCTCGATGTCCTATTTGTTCGGCGTGAGTGCTCGATGAAAAACCATGAGAGAGCGAGGCAAAGGAGGAGCTGCCAGAACGGACGTCCCTCCAGAAAACCAATGATGGCCGCGAGAACGAAAGTCGCACTGGCCACGAGGCCCAGCACGAGACGTGCTTTCACGAGCCAGTCTTCAAACTCGCGATCCCACTTCATGTGATCTTCCCTTCCTCGATCGCGTCCGCCAGTTGCCTGAGCTTCTTGACGACGTCGTCGGGATAGTTCTCAGCGGTGCCGCTGAGTTCGCCGCATTCGATGGCCTCATCGAGATCGATATCCAAGATCGCCTGGCTGATGACGTAGACGAACTGCTCCTCGTTCTGGCCCAGTTCACCGGACACGGCATCGCGGCTCACATAATTCTCGAAACTGTAATCGGTCATTCAAGCCTCCTTGGCCTTCGGGGTTTCAGTGACGATCGTTGCGTCCTCGATCTCCTCGGCCGCGATCATCTGGTTCAGTTGCGCCTGCGTCGGCAGAGCACCGGAGGTCAGCAGGACAGCGGCCATGGCAAGCTGCTCTTCGGTGCTGACCAGGGTCGCGCCCCGAATGCCGCCGATGTCACATTTCACGGCACCCGACCGGGCAAGCCGGTACATCTGGGCATTGCTCCAGCGCTCAGCCATCCTGCGCCGCCTTTCTGAGCAACGCGGTCTCGATCAGATCGCGCGCCAGATCATTGGGGCTGACGCCACGCTTCTCGGCGGCGTACTGGAGCAGCCGATGCAGGCGCAGGCCGATCACCAGCGGCTTGGGCGCTTCGGGACCGACTTCCCGCTTGGGAGAGCTCTTCGAAAACTCGGGGATATCCACGCCCGCCGTTCTGAGGGCGCGGATGGCCGAATAGACCTTGTCGACATTGACGTTCAGGATCGATGCGATCTGGCGCGGCGGCACGCGCTTCTGTGCCAGATCGCAAACGCGGGTCTGCAGTTCGTTCATAGCCCTGCCTCCCGATGGTCGTTGCGGTCACGAAGAATGGCTTCGTCCTCCCGAGTGATCGAGGCCAGAAGCTCTCGCTTCGCGCCTTGCGGGGACGGAACGCGGATGCCCTGAGCTTTCGCAATCCGAACCGCGAACCGGTATGCTTGGAGGAAACTTGGGCGCTCCCGCCGCACATAAAAGGGCTTGAGGATGTCGTTGAATTGATGGGCGTCTGCTTCCGTTTTCATAGCCCGGCCTCCCGCAATGTCCTCAACTCGATCCGAGCCGAGTCCCTGTGAATGGCCAGCAGCCGATCAAGCGCGTCGTCGGGATCCGGGCTCTTGATCGCCATCTGGGCAACCATCCGGAAATACGCCTGGCAGATCGCCACCGCGGCCAGCGGCTTGTGCTCTGCACGGGCGGCATTGGCGCGGCCTTCGGCACGGGCGGCGACAATGTCGCTTTTGACCTGTTCGGCCTGCGTGGGTTCAATCGGTAGGTTCGACATGGGGAGCATCCTCTGTCTTGGTGTTGATCGGGCATTTGCGGCAGGCACGGGCCATGCGGTTGTCGAGCGAATTGCCGCTGGTTGGTGTCCGGGACTTGCGCCGCCAGTGCTGGCAATCGGCCAGCGACAGTTCGCCCAACGCCGGACACGCGACGGTTTCGGACATGAGAGTTCCGCGCACGATGTTCTCCACGGCGCGGAGGTCACCGGGGTAGCGGTTGCGCAGGACATTGCTGACCAGCGCGCCGCTATAACCCAGCTGCTGGGCCACCTTGTTCTGGCTGGATGCTTCGCAGGCTTCTGCCAGCGCGCGCACCCAGTCGGGCAAGTTCTCGCCCCATGCGTCCAGGGATGTCAGAAGCGCTGCCATATCGACGCCTCCTCGTAGACCGACAATGCTTCAGTATTCGGGTCGGCCAGCACCTTCACACGCTTGACGCAAGGGCCGAAGGGGCCGGTGTTCCTGAGCAACCGATACTGGGCCGGTCGCCTGCCGGGGATCGCGCGCCGCAACACCTTGAGATATCCCGCGTCGAGAAGGTGGGTCAGATAGGTCTTTGCCGTCGCCTCCGACACGTCGATCCCGCCGTTGGATGCGTAGGCGGCAAGGTCCGCAGCTGTGAACTCGCGCAGCCCGCGCATCGCGGTCCACATGTTGTTCTCGGGGGTTATTGCAAATGGCTTGGCTCCGTCCGGCGATGCCACCCTCTGAAGCGGGGCATAGATCAGCGTTCCGTCGCCACCCTGCCGGACGAGCGCGATCATCCGATCCCGCTCCCAACGCGCAAGATAGCCGCGCGCGGTCTCCAGAGGGACACCGAATTCGGCAAGGCTCGCGGCGCAGAACTCGTCCAGTTCCGAGACGCGGGTCCATGTGTCTTTTTCCTTTTGCCGCATCAGCCCGCCCTCTTGCTGCGCGGAAGCGGGGTGATCCCCGTCACAGACGCTACTGGCCGGGTGACACTCAGGGGCGGCTGGCCCGAAAACAGGCGGCGCTCATCCCACTCGGCAAGGCTCACATGCTTCATGCCAGTGTGCCGGGCCTTCTCCTGAACTTCCGCAAGGTTGTGAGCAATGCGCCGCGTCGATCCGTGAGTGATTTCGACAATGCGCTTGAGCAGGTCTTCGCCAACCTCGATGTCAGGCGCATAGATCGCTGCAAGACGCCGCGCATCGGCCACGTTGCAAGGGATGGCGGGTTCCCAGGCAAGCTGCAGGTTATGAATGTTCTCCCAGCGGGTGAGATTGGCAGGGAGCGCCTCCTCACCAACCAGAATAACCGGGACTTCCGTCTTCTTGTAAAGATCACGGACGGTCTCGATCATGCCCTTCTGCAGGCAATACTGTGCGTCGTCGATGATCAGCGGAACGTCATTGACCAGCATCGTCTCGATAGTGATGTCGGTCAGCTCCGCAATCGAGGCACGCGGCGGCTTCACGCCGTATTGCTGCAGTATCTTCTGAAGCATGTGCTTCTTGGTCCAGTTCGACCCGACTTCGACCCAACGGGCCTTGAATTCGGTGGCTCCGATGATCACAGCGGTTGTCTTTCCAAGGCCTGAGGCCCCGTGAAACACCGCCATGCCTTCGAGGCCATAGGGTCGGGTCACCACCCGTTCCAATAGTCCCAGAAATGCGCCAACGTTGCGCAGTTCGGCAATCCGAGCTTTCATGTGCTGCTCCTATCCTGTTCGGTTTTGCCAATGGCCCGCGCCATGCGCGCGAAGCCGCGATACTCCGAGGACAGCTGGTAATCCGTGAGCCAAGCCGCCTGTTCCGGCGTCAGTGCGTGACCCTCGTCCTGTGCTGTCTCGAATGCCTGTGCCCGCTCAAATCGGACACGCGGATCCTCTTCGTCTTCCTCTTTCGATGCATCGGCGGCCGCACGACGCTCCGCCAGTCTGGTGATCTGTGCCTCTGCGCGCTCCTCTGCCTCGACCTGGTCGATTGAAGGCTGGTGTCGTCGCGCCCTTGGTGCGGCAGGGTGGGGCGTGGGCAGCCGCAGGATATCCGCCTCGGGCAGATCATCGGGTTGCGCATCCGCGCCACTGGCATCCAAACGCGCGGCGATCTGGGCAGCACTAAGTTCGCGCTCTGCCTTCGCCAGCCTTCGCTCCGCCCTGGCGTATGAATTGCGCTTGCTGTTGAAGTTCTTGGCGCCTTCGACACTGCGGAAGGGGCCTTCGACCTGAAGCCCGAGGAACCCGAGGTAGGCTCCGTCCAGGTCGTAAATCTCGACACCCTCGTAGAGATCGTCCGGATCGAACCGCACCACGACCTTCTGACCAGCAATGCGATACGCCCATTCCGACCAATAGTCGGACTTGTAGAGCGAGACCGCGCCATTCTTGCTGTTGGCCCGAACACCCTCGGCGCGCAGCAGCCACAGGCGGCGTTGCTCTTCGGTCGCCTTGCGGATCGGCGATGTCTTGTAGGCGGCGTTGAACACCTCGTTAAACGACTTGCCCATCGCAACAGGGCTGCGCCGATCCGGCCGCGCATTGTGCTTGGCAACCTCGCGCTCGACCACCTTGCGGAAGTCCTCCAACGGGATCGCCCGGCTTGCATAGTTATCCGGCTTGGCGTCGACCTTGTGGCCGGTATAGGCGCCCTCGAATGCCGGGTGTTTGGCGATCCGGTCACACAGGTCGCGGAAGGCCCGCTCGATCGGCTTAGATTGGCCGGAATAGGGTGTGGCCCACATGACCTCGACCCCCATCAGTGTCAGGAGGCCGGGGATGTCCTCGTCCGTGATCTTGAAGCGGAACCGCGTCGGTGTGCCGCCGGTCATCGCCTTGGCGGCAAATTCCCGGCCGTTGTCCAGCAGACAGGCCTGTGGAATGCCGTAGCTTTCCACCAGGTCGCCGAATGCAACCTGCACCGTGTGGCTATTGGCGGTGGTGTCTAGCCGGTAGGTTAGAACTTTGCCAGAATAGACATCCGAGAAGAACACCGCCTGCACGCGTACCGGTTTTTCCTCGCCGGGCCATGCCACGAACACGTCGAACTTGTGATAGTCTCCCTGGACGCATTCCAGCGGCACCATGGCGGATTTGTCCCGCGTCTGGTGGGGATAGAACCGCCGTAACGCTTCCGAGCCCTTGCGCCAGTAAATTTCTGTCGGCTTGGAGACGGCTGCCTTATAGTGGCGCCGCACCTGGTGGATCGGGGGGATCGGAATGCCCTCCTTCATCGCCCAGTCGCAGGTCCAGTCGTAGCAGGCCGTCAGAGGCGGCTGGGACGGGCTGAGATAGGCGCTCTTCACCATCTTGAAGAACTCGGGATCGATCTCCGCCTTCCGGGACTTGCGCTTGGCGACCTGGTGGCGCGGCACAAGGTACGGCAGCCAGTCGTCGGCCGGGACCCCTATCACGAAATCATGCCAGTTCCAGATTGTCCGGGCGCTGACACCGATATCCTTGGCGACCTCGTCCGTTGCATTGTACCGGGTCAGGCCGGCACGCACCAAAGCATCGACCGACTTGAGCGCCTTGAAGCGGCGCTGCGCCTCTTCCTTGGCATTATCCTTGACCTGCGCATAAACCGACCAGGCATCGGCCGAAGACACGGGCTCCTTCTCCGCCGATGGCGTGGGATCGCCCGCCTGTCTGGACAGCTTGAGCCGGGCGCGCATGGGCAGGACGGTCCAATGATATTCGAGACCACCACCCTTCGCCTTGCGGCGGCGCACCTTGCCCTTAACGACATCCCAGCCATCGCGTTTGGCCATTTCGTTGACCTTACGCTTGGTGCCGGGCAGGTCGGGCAGTGCAGCTTCGGCCAACTCAGCCGCGCTCCACCATGTCTGATCGGGCTCACGCATCGTCGCCCTCCGCGTCGTCGTAGAACCGCTCTTTCAGTTCTTCGTCGATCTGCGCTGCGAATGCCTCAAGGAACCGGGTGCGCGCAGCTTTCGGCGCGCGCTTCCACGCATCGCTCAAACGAGCAAAGGCTTGTTCTGTCTGGTTTGCCGGGGTCGGAGCCTCACCGGTCTCGGCCTTCCATGCCTTGCGCGCCGCAGTGGCCTTCTTGGCGTCGCCGCTCACCAGTGACTTGAGGACGTAGTCGCGTTCCTCTGCCTCAATGATGGCAGACAGTTCGGAAAGATCGTCAACGGTGATCCGGCGTGGTGCCTTCTCCAACGCGTCGGCCTCTTCGGCGCTGAGGCCTTGGCCTGCTTTGATGATCTGCTGAATTCGGCGCGTGGACAGTCCCCGCGCTTCGGCCACGAAGTCTGCAAACGAAAATTCCTTCGTTTGCAACCCGTGGCGGGCAGCCGCGCCAGCATGGCCCTGTGCAGTACCAGGATGCAGCTTGACATAGGCCTCGTGACGCAGGGCGAGGCTCCGCGCCAGCGCCACCGGTGTCAGGTCCGCCTGGGAAACATTGGCATCCACTTCCAGAAACCGCGCCTGTTGTTTGGAGCAGGTCCAGATGCGGGCAAGTATCGTATCCAGACCGAGACGTTTGGCGACTTCCAGGCGGTGCGCCCCGTCGATCAGCTCGTAGGCATCCTTGTCCTTGCGCACATGGATCGGTGTGGTGAAGCCGCCCTGATCCTCGTAAGAGATCGTCAGGACCGAGATCGCTTGCTCGGAGACGAAGCGGGTGCGCTGCCCGACCTTGATTGCGGCCACGTCGATGGGTTCAATGCGCGCTTTGTCAGCCATTCTTCGGCTCCTTCTCAAGGCGGTAGTGCCAACGCGGCTTGCCATCGACATCTCGGCGCTGTTCGCAGCTGATCTGGCAACCGTTCTCGCGCAGTTCGGCCATCACAGAATTGACGGCGAGGATCTTGGCGCGCTTGCTGATCTGCATGGTAGTGATGCTGCCATCACCTTGGCCTCGTGCGATCCGCAGCACCTTCAGAACGCGTTGCAAGGTGGCGTTCGTACCCAGCTTCCGATGCTTCATGCCGCCACCCCCAAATGTGGTGGTCGTTGACTCTGAAGCCGCATCGTGTGGTAGTATGGCGAAGCTGACGGGTGTTCACAGCACCCGCCAGCCTCTGACGACCCCAATTGTAACACCCAATCGGAGACGATCTCGATGTCTGAGAACGAACGTGAAACGAAAGTCCAAGAAGCGCTGATGGTTCCACAGGATGATGGTAGGGACATGAGCATCCACTCGATGGGCCCACGACAACCCAGCCCTGGTACCCATGTCGGACCGAGGCAACCATCGGCACCTACGTCCCCGGCGCCGCCGCCCAAGAAAAAGTAGACCTGATGAAAGAGAACCTTGACCTGATCCGCTTCAATGTCCTGCGCAACGCTCTCTACCACGTCGCGCGGCGTCGATCCCTGGAACGGATCAACAGGTTCTTCAACTTTATGGTGATCGTCCTTGGCACGGCGGCCGTGGCCGACTTGATCACAGTCTTCGACTTGCGCGTGCCGCCCGAAGCCATCGGCGCTGCAATAGCTATTGTCGGAGCTCTGCAGCTCGTCTTCGATTTCGGTCGAGCAGCTCGCGACCATCAAGCCCTTCAACGCGAATATTACCACTTGCTCGCCGACATTGAGGGGGTGATCGCTCCAAGCGAAGATCAGCTTGCCGAATGGTACAGTCGGATGATACGCATTACTGCCGATGAAACCCCCGCGCTGAAGGCGATCGACTCCAAAGCCTACAATGACACGATCGACGCCATGGAATGGGACCGCGACCAACGTCTCGTGATCCCGTGGTGGCATAAGCCGTTTGCAGGCTTTGTCTCGTTCGAGGGATTCGAATACCCAAAGGCCATTGAAATCAAAGAGCGAAAGGCCAGAAGGAAGGCCACTCAGGCGCGCTGAACTTATCGCGCCGCTCATTGCAGCACCCATGCGGCAATCATGATGCCGTAACCGATCAGCATCACGCAGATCGCGCCGATCGCATCCCCCAGCAGACTGTCTGAAATTCGCGCCTCGGCCCGCTTGGCCGCGCGCAGGAACTGAGCCACGCGCGCCATCATGCGACCCTCCGCTTCTTGGGTTTCTCTGTGGACGGACGCGGGATGTCAGACGGCCATTCGAGGTCCATGGCCCAATTTTGATCGAACCACTCAACTAGTTTGACTGCGCGGCGAACGGTGCAACCCGCGCCGTTCTTCATCCTTGGGAACAGCTTCCCATCGTTTGCGGCGTAGCTGGAAACTGTACTCAACGACAGTCTTTGGTGGGCGGCGTATGCCTCTGCCAGCCTTAGGATTTGCTCGATTATCATTGGTTACTCCGGTAACTCTACCGTCTTTATAGATGGTAAAACTACCTGTATGCAATAGTCAATTTTTGCGGTAAAAATACCGAATCGTGAGCAACCTTGATTTTTCCTTTGCAGACATCGTTAGAAACCGGCTCGCAGAGCTCGGCATAAAGCCTGCTGCGATCGAAAAAAGTGCTGGATTAGCTCCAGACACTATTCGAAATGTCTTGAGGTCCACCTCGAATAGCGGGCCTCATTTTTCGACTGCTCGCCAGATTGCGATCGCGTTAGGCTTGGAATTCTATGTCGGACCATCTCGCACCGCGAGAACTGAAGCATCAGGCTCTAACAACGAAGACATCGCCTTCGTTGCGTTGCACAATGTTCAAGCTTCGGCCGGACCAGGTCGCTTTGCTCTCGACGTCGAAATCGTCTCAAGCCTCGGATTTCCACTCCCTTGGTTGTCACGTCATGGCGTAAACCCGGATCGCGCGTCTTTGATATATGTGGAGGGGGACAGTATGTCTCCGACGATACGTTCTGGCTCTATTGCCCTGGTCAATCACAACCGCCGCAAGGTGAACTCGAAGAAGGTGTATGCTTTCCGCGATGGAGATGATCTTTTTGTAAAGCGCCTTGAGATGGTCGATGATGGCATCCTGTTTGTGACAAGCGATAATCCCGATCACGCAAGCCGCGTGATCAAGGACCACGATCTTGAAAATGTTTCGATCATCGGTGAGGTGGTGTGGACAGGCAGAAGTTGGTCAGGAAGTGATAGGACATGAAACAATTCATTTTGGTTATTGCTGTTAGCAGTTGCAGCGTTCTGCTTGCGGTAACGCCGGCCTCAGCTCGCAGCCCAATAGCCGACTGCACCGACGCGATTGCGGCGGGAGATCGCGCCGGAATAAAATCTGCGGCCGAGCGGATCGAGCGAGAGAACGAATTAGTCGCAGGCATATTCCAGGCTGAAAAATGCCTTTCCTTAGCAAAGGGTGAGCCGATGCGATATGACCACAGTTCATCAAAGTTCTTACCCGACGCGGAATACGAAGCGCTTCTTCAATCGCGCCGCGACAAGCTTCAATCTGCTCGCGAAGAGCAGGCGAGAAAGGATGATGTCGAGGCCCGTCTGCGACAGGAGCAATCGGCGCGGAGGCAAGCTGTCACTCTACGGACGGTAGAGGCTTGCAACAGCCTATACGGTCGCGATTGGGTTACAGCTATGACGTCGCAAGTGTGCCAGCCTATCTTCATGGACATTGGCCTGCCGGACTGAAAAACAGGTCCCACTTAGACTCAGCACATATCGCGCCCGTAGTACCCTATGCATTTGATATTTCGTCTATAATCGCTAAGTGGGACGCTTTGGCGCAACTTTCCCGCCGACGTCCCACTTTCGCGGTCCACGCAGAGGCCGAAATCTGCCTTTAACGACCTCTTCAAGGGCCAGTTAAACCCTTATTTAATGGGGTTTGCGCGGTTCTGCGCCTTGGATTACAATCCAGCCACGCGGAGCGCCTCAGAGCGCCCAAATGGGCCTAAATGGCGTTTACTGAAAAACATTGGCCATCCCGCTCACGGTGCCCGACGGATCGCCTCACACCCCTTATTTCATTGGCCTATCCGGTATCTTCCGGCCTCATACGGGGTCTTCCGGTATCACTGAAAGAATGTCTGTCACCTAACACTCGTATGAATTGCGCGAAAAGGCCAAGGGAACCAATCCGCAGCCCGGCAGTTGAAAAGGCACGCAAGCAAGAAAGAGGAACCCCCATGAACCGCATCATTTATATTGTTGGTCTCGTTGTCATCGTTCTGGCGATTCTGTCCTTCATCGGCCTCGCGTAAGTCCTGCGTTTGATCCTGAATCGCGGCGACCACATCTGCGCTCAGGGACGCCGTTCAGAGTACAGCAGCAAAACTGCTCTCGAGGATGTCCGCCAGCGCATCCGCATCGCTTTGCGTGAACGCGTTCGGCTGATCGCTGTCGATGTCCAGAACGCCGAGCAACCGACCCGTGCCATTCCAAACCGGCAGCACAAGTTCCGACCTGGTCGATGATGCACAGGCGATGTGTCCGGGAAAAGCCTCGACATCCGGGACAAGCTGAACCTGCCCGGTGCGGGCCGCAGCCCCACAGACACCGCGCGAAAACGGAATGACAAGACACCCATGCCCACCTTGATACGGACCAATCTTCAAAAGCTCTGGCCCGGCGACACGGTAGAAGCCGGTCCAGTCAAATCGGTCATCGGAGTGATGAACCTCGCAGACAAGCGTGGCCATGAGGCTGACCGCGTCACTTTCACCTTCACAGAGCGCGGCAATTGTCTTGGCAAGAGTGGGATAGTCAACTTTCATCATCGGGCCTTTTGCTCGACCGGGAATGCGGGTTCTGCTTCCGTCCCCAAACGCCGACTCCTCCGGGATTTTTTTGACCCAGAGGGGTCAGAGGCGTTCGATGGCAATGGCTGTGCCTTCGCCACCACCGATACAGATCGCAGCGACACCACGATTCAGACCGCGCTTTTCCAAAGCATTGAGAAGCGTCACGATGATGCGTGCGCCGGAGGCACCGATTGGATGGCCCAAAGCACAAGCGCCGCCATTGACGTTCACGATTTCGCGCGACAGGCCCAATTCATGCATGAATGCCATGGGTACGACGGCGAAGGCTTCGTTCACCTCCCACAGATCCACATCGTCTTTGCTCCAACCGATCCGATCCAGCAGTTTCTGCGCTGCAGGCACCGGGGCGGTGGTGAAAAGGCCGGGGGCCTGGGCGTGGCTGGCATGACCGACGATGCGCGCGCGCGCCGTGTCGCCCGCCGCGTCGGCTGTGGTCAGGATCAACGCCGCCGCGCCATCCGAGATTGACGAACTGTTGGCTGCGGTCACGGTGCCGTCTTTCCGGAACGCCGGTTTCAACTGCGGGATCTTGTCCGGGCGCGCGTTGCCCGGCTGTTCGTCCTGCATCACGCTGACGTCGCCCGTCCGGGTCGAGATCGTGACGGTTGCGATTTCGCTGTCGAACGCACCGGACTTTTGGGCGTCGAGCGCGTTTGACAACGAGCGCAACGCATATTCGTCCTGTGCTTCGCGGGTGAACTGGAACGCCTCGGCGCAGTCTTCGGCAAAAGTGCCCATGAGGCGGCCTTTGTCATAGGCGTCCTCCAGACCATCTAGAAACATGTGGTCAATCACCTGCGCGTGGCCGATCCGCGCGCCAGTGCGCATCTTGGGGAGCAGATAGGGCGCGTTGGTCATCGATTCCATTCCGCCTGCAACGATGGTGGTGGCGCGGCCCAAAGCAAGCGCATCAAAAGCCATCATCGCCGACTTCATACCGGACCCGCACATCTTGTTGAGAGTGGTGGCAGGCACGTCTTCCCCCAGTCCGGCGGCAAATCCTGCCTGACGTGCGGGGGCCTGACCCTGACCGGCAGGCAGGACGCAGCCCATGAGCACTTCGTCCACCGCCGGGTGTCCGGCCTGTTCCAGCGCCGCGCGGATCGCGGTGCCGCCAAGCTCTGATGCCGTGACGTTCGAGAACGCGCCCTGAAAACCGCCCATCGCGGTTCTCGCGGCACCTGTGATCACAACCTCTGACATGTTTGGCCCCCCTGAATGCGCATGTGGCCCTTGCATACCGGATGGTAAGGATTGGCGTCTAGGGTGCCCTGCATATCAATCTGCCGAGGCCTTATGGAATTGACTGTAGAAGCGACCCCCACTGCCACCGTGATCCGTGTGCATGCGTCGCGCATCGACGCGCCGACCGCGTTGCAATTCAAGGAAGACATGCGGTCCCTGACCGCGCGGCAGGATGGGCGGTTCATCCTTGATCTGCAGTCGGTCCAATTTATCGATTCAAGCGGGCTGGGCGCGGTTGTGGCCTCCATGAAGCAACTGCGCCCCGGACAAGCCCTGGAACTCGCGGCGTTGCAACCGATTGTGGAGAAGGTGTTTCGCCTGACCCGGATGGACACGATCTTTACGATCCACGAGACGGCGGAACAGGGCGTTGGCACTGGGCACGGCTGACGAACCCGTCTCCTTGATGGTCGACCTGTGCCTGCCTGCCTTGGACCACATGACTCCGCTGATCCTGTCACAGGTCAATCGCGCGCTCGCACGGTCAGACTGCGCTCATCTGCGCGACACAGTGCAGATCGTGCTTGCCGAGGCGCTGAACAATGTGGCCGAACACGCCTATCGTGACCTTGATCAAGGGGCTGTGGCAGTCCGGATGGGCCGACGCAGTGGTGCTCTGCAAATCGAATTGACGGATTGGGGTCACGCGCTGTCGGATGGCACCCCACCAGACGGAACGCTTCCAAATCCGACAAGCCTGTCGGAAGGCGGGTATGGCTGGTTCCTGATTCGCGCGCTGGTTTCCGAGATTCGCTATGCCCGCGAAGACGGCAAGAACCACTTGTGGTTGATCCTGAACGTCTAGGCCGCAAAATCACCCTGCCACAGTTTTGTCAATTTTAGTCAGATTGTTCGAAAGTTGGAATTAATCAAGCTATTTCAGATGCTTCTGTCTCCGATTTTTGGAACAATGCCCAATTAAGGTCTCAATCACTCCGAATTTTGGACGCGGTTCACAGGCAAAAGGTAAGGGTAGCTGCAAATAGCTTCACCTCGGCGCCGTGCCATTAACAGCCCCCACCCAGTGTACGGCGTCGAGGTACTACTTCCCCCCAACAGCATCATTCGATTGACCTCTCCTCGTGTCTGCCTATTTTGACCGGAAAATAGGGAGACAAGGGCTATGCGTGATTTCCAGATGCCGGGCCGCTCGGCGGTGATGGCGACGAACGGGATGTGCGCGACATCGCACCCTCTGGCGGCGCAGGCGGCAGTCGACATCCTGAAACGCGGCGGCAACGCCATGGATGCAGCGATCGCTGGCGCGGTGATTCTGGGACAGGCGGAACCGGCGATGACCGGGCTTGGCGGTGACTGTTTTGCGCTGATCTCACCTGCAGGCGGAGACGACGTGGTTTCGGTGAACGGATCGGGTCGCGCGCCACTTGCGGCAAAAGCCGATGATCTTCGCTCGACCGGGCACGACACCATACCGCTTCAGGGCCCCGAAGCCGTAACGATCCCCGGCGCGGTGGATGCGTTCTGCATGATGTCGGAAAAGTGGGGCCGCCTTGGCCTTGCCGACAGCCTTGCGCCCGCAATCGACTACATGGAAACCGGCCTGCCGGTTGCAGAGCGCGTTGCCTGGGACTGGAAGAACAACGCGCATCTTCTGAATGGTCACGGACGGTCGCACTACCTCGTGCAGGGGGCTGTCCCGAAACGCGGCGATCTTTTCCGGCTTCCGGGCAATGCCGAGGTGTTGCGGCGCATCGCGAAAGACGGGCGGGACGGATTTTACACCGGTGAGGTTGCGGAAGACATGCTCAAGACCCTGAACGGGCTGGGCGGTGTCCACACCGAGGCGGATTTTGCCAACACCGCCGCCACCATCGGTGAGCCGATCAGCGGCAGCTACCAGGGGCGCGAGTTGTTGGAACATGCCCCGAATGGTCAGGGCGCCACAGCAATCCTGCTGCTGAACATCCTGTCCCAGTTCGACCTGGCGTCGCTTGACCCGTTTGGTGCAGAGCGGGTTCATATCGAGGCCGAGGCGACCAAGCTGGCCTATGATGCCCGCAACCGGTTTGTGGCGGATGCAGATCACATGACCCGGTTGGATCACATGCTGTCGATGGACACCGCGCAAAAACTGGCGATGCTGATTGATCCCAAATCAGCGATGACCGGACCGGCGGCCCTGGCCGAATCGGTCCACAAGGAAACGATCTACATCACCGTGGTCGACCGGGATCGCATGGCCGTGTCGTTGATCTACTCGATCTTCCATGATTTCGGCTCGGGCCACGCGTCCGAGAAGTTCGGAATCCTGTTCCAGAACCGGGGTGCCGGGTTCACGTTGCAGCCGGGGCATGTCAACGAATATGGCGGCGGCAAGCGCCCGATGCACACGATCATTCCGGCCATCCTGCGGGATGCAGGCCGGGTGACCATGCCGTTTGGCGTGATGGGCGGCCAGTATCAGCCTACGGGCCATGCTCGGGTGGTCAGCAACATGACGGATTTCGGCATGGAGCCGCAAGCGGCACTGGATGCGCCACGGTGTTTTGCCGAAAAAGGCCAGCTCAAGATGGAACGTGGCTATGGCGATGACGTGCGTGCCAGGCTGACGGCCATGGGACACGATGTTGTCACGCCGGAAGCGGCCATTGGTGGTGCGCAGGCGATCCTGATCCACGAACATGGCGTTCTGGAAGGCGCTTCGGACCCGCGCAAAGATGGGTGCGCCATCGGGTATTGAGCGCGGAAGGCTCTTCCCCGCTCAGACCCGACGTCAGGCCTCAATAGCTGTATTCGTCGTAAATCCGCGAGATAACGCCGTTCCAGTCTCCATTGTGATGGTCGATCAGTTCATCGGCGAGCGTCTTTCCGGTCTCGACGCTTTCCTTGAGCGCGTTCAGGAAATGTGTCTCATCGGGGACCAGACCACCCGCGCCGGGGCGGGCACGGGCCACCAGCCCGGCTTCCGAGATTGCCAGCGCCTCGCGGGCCAGATCGTGCATCCTGATCCCGTTCACTTCGGCCTGAAGCCCATCAACAGACGCGGCAACCCGCAAACTCTCGCGGGTCTCGGCATCCCAGTCCTTGACCAGATCCCACGCCGCATCCAGCGCACCCTGGTCATAGGTCAGGCCGACCCAGAAGGCAGGCAATGCGCACAGACGGCGCCACGGGCCGCCATCGGCACCGCGCATTTCGATGAATTTCTTGACCCGCGCTTCCGGAAAGATCGTCGTCAGGTGATCTGCCCAATCCGACAGGGTCGGGATTTCTCCCGGCATCGCAGGCAATTCACCCTTGAGGAAGTCGCGGAACGACTGTCCCAGTGCGTTGTGGTAAACCCCGTCGCGATAGACGAAATACATCGGCACATCGAGCGCATATTGCACCCAGGCTTCGAACCCGAATCCGTCTTCGAACACGAAGGGCAACATCCCGGTGCGCGCATCATCCAGATGACGCCAGACCCGGCCGCGCCAGCTTTTGTGGCCGTTCAGCTTGCCCTCGAAAAACGGCGAGGTGGCAAACAGCGCGTTCGCCACCGGCTGCAAGGCCAGCGCCACCCGCATCTTCTGCACCATGTCGGTTTCGCTCGAAAAGTCGAGGTTCACCTGCACCGTACAGGTCCGGCGCATCATGGTTGTTCCGGCTGTGCCGACCTTTTCCATGTAGCTGTCCATCAGCTTGTAACGCCCCTTGGGCATCAGGGGCATGTCTTCATGCCGCCAGATCGGGGCCGCGCCAAGGCCGATGAACCCGACGCCGATCCTGTCAGAGATATCCTTGACGTCGCGCAGGTGGTCATTCACCTCGTCACAGGTCTGGTGAATGGTTTCCAGCGGCGCGCCCGACAGTTCAAGCTGACCACCCGGTTCCAGCGAAATGTTCGCACCGTCCTTTTCGAGACCGATCAGGTATGGGCCTTCCATGACAGGCGACCAGCCATGCGTGTCCCGCATCCCTTCCAGAACAGCAAGGATGGACCGTTCACCCTCATAGGGCAACGGGCGCAACGTGTCTTTGCAATAGCCGAATTTCTCGTGCTCGGTGCCAATGCGCCAGTCGTCTTTGGGCTTGCAGCCGTCTGCCAGATACTCGGCCAGTTGGGCCTCGTTTTCGATGGGCCCGCCTCCGGACTGTGGAATGGACATGGCGCATCTCCGGTCTTGCTGCTCTTTAATCGGGGTCAGCCTTGGGCTGAATTCGAGGGGCTGTCAATGCAGGCGCGCGATGCGTTCCCGAAGGTCAGACCTGCGCCAGAGCACAATTGGTTTGGTGCCCTCGTGTTTCAAGGTCGAAGCGACGCGTCCGGGGCTGAGACCGGGCAGGCTGGCGAACGCATCAAACAGGACATCCGCGCCTTCTGCGTTTACAGGCACATGTAAGGCAGGCCCGTTTTCGTGGGTGATGACCCAATGCGACGGGTGTTCCGTTGGATCAAGACTAAGCGACGTGACCGCATCAAGATCCACCAATCCGCCGTTGAGTGGCCCGAAATAGCCGATGCGGCGTTCAACCACCTGAACCACCCCCGGCCCACCCCCGCCCATCCTGGCGCGGCCCCGTTGCAACCCGGCGAACAGCAGGGCGGCCCCCAGGAACAGCGCCAGATAGCCGACCCAGGACAGCAGTCCGGGTGTGACGCCAAGGCTCCAGTAAAGGCCAAGCAAAAGAATCGCCCCACCCACAAGCGCCTCGCGCCAGCGCAGGAGAACGGCGCGGGCATCGGGTCGGATAAAGCTCATGGCTTGGCCACCAAGGTGGCACATCCGTCGACGGATGTGCGATTTTCGGTCGACTGAAAATGCGTCATGCCCAGTCTCCCAAAGTCGTTTGCCACAGGGTCAGCGCCGCCACCGCCGCTGTGTCGGCCCGCAGGATACGGGGTCCGAGGCTGATGGGCGTTGCGTGATCCAACGCCCGCAGCCGCGTGCGTTCCGCCTCGGAAAACCCGCCTTCGGGTCCGATCAGAATGGCCCATGGCCCCGGCGCGTCCGGCAGGCGACCCGTTTCACCGACAAGGCTTTCGTCACAGAACGCGATTTGGCGGGTGCTGTCCCAATTGGTCAAAAGTCGGTCCAGCTTTGTCAGATCGCCGACTTCGGGAACAAAGGTCGCGCCACATTGCTCGGCCGCCTCTACCGCGTGCGCCTGAAGTCGATCCTGCCGGATCCGTTCGGAATTGGTGAAGGCCGTCTGCACCGGGACGATGCGCCGCACACCCATTTCAACGGCTTTTTCGACAATGAAATCGGTACGGGCTTTCTTGATCGGGGCAAACAGCAGCCACACGTCCGGCGGCACGCTTTGCGGTTTTGACTGCGTGCGGCACACCAGAATGCCCTTGCGTTTGCCCGCCTCGGCCACCTCTGCCTGCCACTCGCCATCGGTGCCGTTGAACAGCGCGACAAACGCACCCACGTCCAGCCGCATCACACCAAAGAGGTAATGCGCCTGCTCCCGTGTCAGAGGAACCGGTTGTGCCGCACCGAGCGGCTGATCTACAAAAAGCCTGACTTTCGCACTCATGGAGCAACACATATGCCCGGCCCGCACACAACACCAGACCACAGCGGTCAGGTCGCTGATGCCGTCACGGGAAACTGGGTCGACACCCATGCCCCAAGGTGGACCCGGCCCTATCTGCGGCTGAGCCGTGCGGATCGGCCGATCGGGACGTGGTTGCTGTATCTTCCATGCGTCTGGGGGGTGTTTCTGGCGATGCTGCACACTGGCGAGGTGCGCCTGTTTGATGCCTGGATTGTTCTTGGCTGCGGAGTAGGTGCGTTCCTGATGCGCGGCGCGGGCTGTACCTGGAACGACATCACCGACCGGGATTTCGACGGATCGGTGGCGCGCACCGCGTCGCGGCCCATTCCGTCTGGGCAGGTGAGCGCAAGGCAGGCGCTGGTCTGGGCGGTGATCCAGTCTCTGATCGCCTTCTGCATTCTGATCACCTTTCCGATACAGGCCATTCTCCTCGGGATCATCGCTCTTGTTCCGGTTGCGATTTACCCGTTTGCCAAACGGTTTACATGGTGGCCGCAGATCTTCCTGGGCATTGCCTTCAACTGGGGCGCATTGCTGGCCTGGACCGCCCATACCGGGCAACTGCAATGGCCAGCGGTGTTCTTGTATGTGGCAGGCATGGCGTGGACCCTGTTCTATGACACCATCTACGCGCATCAGGATACCGAGGATGACGCATTGATCGGGGTGAAATCCACGGCCCGCCTGTTTGGGGACGAAACCCCGAAATATCTTGCATGGTTTCTGGTTCTGACCGTTGCCTTGATGGGCTTTGCGATCATCCTTGCCGCGCCCAGTGGCGAGATTTTTGCGCTGGTGCTTGCCTTGGGGGGGCCTTGGGCGATGGGGTGGCACATGATGTGGCAGATGCGGCGGCTAAAGCTTGACGACAATGGCCGTCTGTTGGAATTGTTCCGCTCCAACCGGAATGCCGGACTCATCCCTGTGCTGTTTTTCGCCATCGCAGTTTTCGTATGATTGCACTCCCCGGCGCTGCGTCGTATCGCTTTGGCACCTTCATCTGACGCGGAACGTTGATGCGCCTGTCTTCTGTTTTCATTCTCTTCTGTGCCTTTGCCGTCGCAGCGGCCCTCAGTCTGGGGGCCGCCTGGGTTGCCGCCGGTGCAGTCGAGGAAAGTTCTGAACGGGAGGTTCGCACGGAACTGGACCGCGATGCGCTGACATGGGCGGATGTGGACACCAACGGGCTACAGGTGTTCCTGATCGGAACCGCGCCGACCGAGGCCGCCCGCTTTCAGGCACTCAGCGCGGCGGGTCGGGTAGTCGACACCGCCCGCGTGATCGATCAGATCGATATTGTCGACACGGACGGCATCGCGCCCCCGCGCTTTTCAATCGAATTGCTGCGCAATGACAGTGGCGTGTCCATGATCGGTTTGCTTCCAGCGGCGACGGATCGCGACCAATTGGTCAACGACATCTCGCGCGCTGTCCCCGATGCGCCGATATCGGACCTTCTGGAGGTCGCGGATTATCCCGTACCCGAAGGCTGGGATGACTCGCTGGAGTACGCCGTGTCTGTTCTGCGGGTGCTTGACCGCTCCAAGATTTCAATCGAACCTGGGCGTGTGATCATCAAGGGCGCGGTCGGGAACGAAGACATCCGCCGCCAGGTCGAAGCCGATCTGGCCCGCCGCGCCGACGGCAAGGTGCGACTCGCGCTTGACATCACCGCTCCGCGCCCGGTCATCTCGCCTTTCACGCTGCGCTTTATCAAGGACGCAGATGGGCTTCGCTTCGATGCCTGTGCCGCACCCACGGAACAAGACCGCGCCGAGATCCTGTCTGCTGCGGCAGCAGCCGGGCTTGAAGGCAAGGTGGAGTGTCGTCTGGGTCTGGGGACCCCGACCAACGAATGGGGAGCCGCCGCCGCCATGGGGATCCGCGCCATCGACACGCTGGGTGGTGGTACAATCACCTTTGCCGATTCCGACGTCGCGCTGTTTGCGTTGGAAGGGACCGAGCCGGACCTGTTTGATCGCGTGGTCGGAGAGTTGGAAAACGGCCTGCCGGAAGTCTTTGTCGTTAAAGCCACGCTGCCCAAACCGCCCTCGGCTGCGCCCGAAGGCATCCCCGAATTCATTGCCACCCGCAGCCCGGAAGGCGACGTGCAATTGCGCGGCCGCATCAACAGCGAAATCGCGCGCCAGACCGCCGACAGCTTTGCCCGCGCCGCGTTCGGATCGTCGACGGTGCGCACCACTGCACGGGTGGATGAAACGCTTCCGGCAAACTGGTCAAGCCGGGTTCTGGCGGGTCTCGAAGCGCTGTCGCGCCTGTCGAACGGTGCCGTCCGTGTGACGCCCGAGGCGTTGTCGATCAATGGCAACACCGGTGACCAGAACGCCAGCTCTGAAATTGCGGGCCTTCTGGCCGACAAGCTGGGCGAGACCGAAGGCTTCGAAATCGACGTCGTCTATCAGGAAAAGTTGGACCCGCTTCTGGGAATCCCGACTCCGGAACAATGCGAGTCGCAAATCGTCGAGATCATCGGGGACCGCAAGATCACCTTTGAACCGGGTTCGGCCACGCTTGACTCGGCAACCCGCGACATCATGGATGAAATAGCCGAACTGTTGCAGTTGTGTGGAGACATCCCGCTGGTGATCGCCGGTCACACCGACAGCCAGGGCCGCGAAGTGATGAACCAGCAGCTCAGTCAGGAACGCGCGCAGGCGGTGGTCGATGCGCTGCGCCAGCGACGCGTTCTCACAGCAAGCTACGAAGTGCGCGGCTTTGGCGAAGAAGAGCCCATCGCGACCAACGACACCGAGGAAGGCCGTGAGGCCAACCGCCGGATCGAATTCAAACTGCGACGTCCTGAACCGGTGCCTGAGACAGAAACCACGCTGGAAAGCATTGAACAATCCGCGCCAACAGACGAAACATTACAGACCGACGGCGCAGAGGATTCCAGCGATGAACAGAACTGAGTTTGTCATCACAACTGCGATCATACTTTTTGTCGCGTTCTGCCTGGGGTGGTTCGCGAACTGGCTGGTGCATCGCTTTACCCGTGTCAGTCAGGCCGACATGGATCAGCTGGAGCGTATGAGCCAGGACCTTCACGAGGCCGAGGAAACCCGCGATCAGGCGATCACCTATCTGCAGCAGCGCGAAGCCGAGTTGACAAACCAGTTGGCCCAGACCGAAGCCGAGCTGTCCGCGGCCATGGAAGGCCTGCGCGATGCACGTCATGAGGCGGAAGAAATGCGCGCCTATGTCGAACGCATAAGCGCGGGCTGAACCGGAAAAGATTTTTCGTACGAAAAATCTTCTCCCTGAGAATCTTCGTACGAAGATTCTTGACCACCACCCTTAAGAAATCGTTGTGACAAAGGTTAATAGGGCCGGACCGGACCAAATGTTTCGCGCGCGAAACAATGGGGTGCAGGTGTTGACCTATCTGTCTTGCACCGGTCGGAATCGGGCGCAAACACAACGGGCAGATCGGATCAGGTTTGGTCGCTGGGTCGAACCTCCGGCGCGCGAGGCTTGTGCTGGTACGAGGGTCAAGGCATTTAGCTGAAACATCGCGGCGAAAATTCAAGGGAATCGTCATGGAATGGGATTTGTCCACGCAGCCCCCCATTGTCCAAAAGGCATTGGGGTTTGTGCTGCAAGGCTATGAGATCGCGGTGACATGGCTGCTGATGCCCGCCGCCTGGTCGCAATTCGCGATCCTTGTCGTGGTCTATCTTGCGGCGGTGGTCCTGGCCCGGCGCGCACGCAAACCGTTGATCAATCTTCTGACGCCCTCCAAGGACAGCACCAGCATCCTGTCGAAGTTGAGGCATTACCTGCTGTTGTTCGTCCCGCTTTTGCTTCCGGTCTTTGCCTACGCACTGGCGGGGATCGGAGAACAGGTGATCCGCTCGGTTTTCGGATCCGGCGCGGTGATCGCCTTTGGCAAACGTCTGTTCCTCGTGCTTGCCGCGCGCATCATCGTGCGGGACATCGTGTCGGATCCGTTCCTGAAGATCTTTGGGCGCTTCGTGTTGCTGCCCGTGATGGTGCTTTATGCCTTTGATCTGCTTGATCCGCTGACCGAACGGCTGAACGCCACGATGATTTCGCTCGGCAACATTTCGTTTTCGGTCATGGCTTTGTTGCGCGGGGTGATGGCGGGGGTGATCCTGTTCTGGCTGGGGCGTTGGTCGAACGATCAGTCGGCGTCCTTCCTCAGCCGCCAGGAAGCGATGCGTCCTGCCACACGCCAGCTTGCGGCCAAGGCGGCGGAATTGTTCATCTTCGGCCTCGCCTTCATTCTCTTGATGAACATCATGGGTGTGCCGCTGACCTCTCTTGCCGTGCTCGGCGGTGCGATTGGTGTGGGTCTGGGCTTCGGCCTTCAGAAGATCGCATCAAACTATATCTCAGGCGTGATCCTGCTGCTCGAAGGACAGGCGACTGTTGGTGATTTTGTCGAACTGGACAGCGGACAGGCCGGGACCATCGTCAAGACCACCGCGCGGGCGATGATCCTCGAGACCTTTGATGGCCGCTGGATCGTGGTGCCGAACGAGGATTTCATCACCACGCGGATCATCAACTATTCCGATCAGGGCAGCGCCAACCGGATCGAGGTGGCGTTTTCGGTGAGTTATGACACCGACATCAACCTGGTCCCCGACATCGTGGCAAAAGCCGTCGCCACCCATCCCGGCGTGCTGAACGAGCCTGAACCCCCGGATGTCGAACTGCGCGGCTTTGGAGACAGCGGCATTGATTTTGGTGTCGAGTTCTGGGTCAACGGGATCGACGACGGCAAGAACAAATATGCCTCGGACGTGTTGTTCCTGATCTGGAACGCGCTGAAAGAGCACAATATCGAAATCCCCTATCCCCACCGCGTTGTCGAACTCCGCAACGCACCCGCGGCGGAATGACGGATGCGCTGGTCATCGGGAGCGGGCCTGCGGGCCTGATGGCGGCAGAGGCGCTTTTGGCAGGCGGTCGCACGGTCACGCTGGTCGAAGCGAAACCGTCCATAGGGCGCAAGTTCCTGATGGCGGGCAAGTCCGGCTTGAACCTGACAAGGATGCAGCCGTTCGGGCCGTTTCTGGCGTCCTACGGTATGGGTCTGCACCCGACGATGCGCGCTTGTCTCAAGGCATTTGGACCAGAAGAGGTGCAGGCCTGGACCGAAGGTTTGGGGCAAACCACCTTCACCGGATCGACCGGGCGTCTGTTTCCCCACGCGATGAAGGCGTCGCCGCTCTTGCGGGCGTGGCTGGAGCGATTGGACGGGCTTGGGTTGGGGCGGCACACGCGCTGGCGCTGGGTCGATTGGGAAAACAATATCCATCATTTCGACACGCCCGACGGCCCCCGTGTGCTGACCCCGCGCGTGACGGTGTTTGCGCTGGGTGGGGCCAGCTGGGCGCGGCTTGGATCGGATGGGCAGTGGGCACCGCGTTTCGCAGAGAACGGGATCGCAGTGACGCCTTTTCAGCCATCGAATGTCGGATTGAATGTTACTTGGTCAAACCACATGGACCGGCATTTTGGTGCACCACTAAAGAATATTGCGTTACATGCCGGCGATCAGGTGTCGCGCGGTGAGGTTGTGATTTCGAAACGGGGTCTCGAAGGCGGTGGGGTCTATCCGCTGGCTCCGGCCTTGCGTCAAGGTGCTGCGCTGACTTTGGACCTGTTGCCTGATCTGTCCATTCAAGCCGTGGCAGAGCGGGTGTCGAAACCCAAAGGCAAATCAAGCCTGTCGAACCATCTGCGTCGGGTTCTCAAGCTGTCTTTGGCGGCACAAGCCATCCTGCGGGAGTTCGTGCATCCTTTGCCGGATAACCCCAAGGCATTGGCGCAGGTGATCAAGGCGGTTCCGGTTCGTCATTCCGGCTTGCGCCCGATGGACGAGGCGATCTCGACCGCTGGAGGGGTCTCGTTTGATGCGTTGGACGATACTCTGATGCTGCGCGACTGTCCGGGAGTGTTCTGCGCCGGAGAGATGCTTGACTGGGACGCGCCGACCGGGGGGTATCTGCTGACCGCCTGTTTCGCGACAGGCCTTTGGGCCGGGCGGCACGCGGCGGAATATGACCGTCCGTGACGTGACGTTGGGGCGTGACACGTCAACTTGGTGCGTGTCAGGTGGCAGCAACAGAGGAGTTCTGCCATGACCGAATACCCGCACATGCTGGCCCCGCTCGACCTTGGGTTCACCACGCTCAAGAACCGTGTGCTGATGGGGTCGATGCACACGAACCTTGAAGAAACCGGCGACTGGAACCGGGTGGCCGAGTTCTATGCGACCCGCGCGCGGGGCGGTGTGGGTCTCATGGTGACGGGCGGCATGGCACCGAACCGTGAGGGCGGCGTGTTTCCCGGCGCGTCGGGGCTGTTCACCGATCAGGACATCGCCAATCACCGGATGGTGACGGACCGGGTGCATGACGCCGACGGCAAGATCGCGATGCAGATCCTGCATGCGGGGCGCTATGCCTATGGCAAGGAATGTGTGGCACCGTCCCCCGTCAAATCCCCGATCTCTCCTTTCCCGCCGATCGAGTTGGATGAAGAGGGTATCGAGAAGCAGATCTCGGACATCGTGACCGCTGCGAAACGCAGCAAAGAGGCGGGGTATGACGGGGTAGAGGTGATGGGGTCTGAGGGGTATTTCCTCAACCAGTTCCTTGTGACCCACACCAACAAACGTACGGATCGCTGGGGTGGATCGTACGAGAACCGGATGCGCCTGCCCATCGAGGTGGTCCGCCGGGTGCGCGAGGCCGTTGGACCGGAGTTCATCGTCATCTACCGGCTGTCGATGATCGACCTCGTGCCGAACGGATCGACCCATGACGAGGTTGTGCAACTGGCGCAGGAAATCGAAAAGGCCGGGGCCACGATCATCAACACCGGCATCGGCTGGCACGAGGCGCGGATCCCGACGATTGCCACCAGCGTGCCACGCGCGGCCTTTGCATGGGTGACGAAAAAGCTGATGGGCAAGGTGGGGATTCCGGTGATCACGTCGAACCGGATCAACACGCCGGAAGTGGCGGAAGAGGTGCTGGCGACCGGCTGTGCCGACATGGTCAGCATGGCGCGGCCGTTTCTGGCTGACCCGGATTTCGTGGCCAAGGCGTCTGCGGGCAAGGCTGCGCAGATCGCGCCCTGTATCGCGTGCAATCAGGCCTGTCTGGATCACACGTTCCAGATGAAGATCTCGTCCTGCCTCGTGAATCCGAAAGCGTGTTTCGAGACCGAGTTGGTGGTTGAACAAACCGATACACCCAAGCGCGTTGCGGTTGTGGGGGCCGGGCCTGCCGGGCTGTCGGCGGCGATCACGGCGGCAGAGCGGGGGCATGAGGTGACCCTGTTTGACAAGGCGGACGAGATCGGCGGGCAGTTGAACATGGCCAAGCTGATCCCCGGCAAGGAAGAGTTCTGGGGCTTCGTGGAATGGTACCGCACGATGCTGGACGAAACTGGTGTCACGGTGGTTCTGGGCAAGGCGGTAGCGGCAGAGGACCTGACAGGCTTTGACGATGTGATCATCGCGACAGGCGTTCTGCCGCGTGATCCGCAGATCGAAGGTCAGGACGGGCCGAACGTGGTTGGCTATGTCGATGTGCTGCGCGGCAAGGCGCCCGTGGGCAAGCGCGTTGCGGTTGTGGGTGCCGGGGGCATCGGGTTCGATGTGGCGGAATATCTTGTGCACGAAGGCGAGAGTCCGACCGAGAACTTGCCCGAGTGGATGAAGGAATGGGGTGTCACCGATCCGGCAGACCAGCGGTCTGGTCTGGCGGAAGAGGGCGCCCAGCCCAGCCCACCGGCCCGGCAGGTGACGCTGTTGCAGCGCAAAGCGGAAAAGCCGGGCAAGCGGCTGGGCAAGACGACGGGCTGGATTCACCGCATGAGCCTGATGATGAAGGATGTGCAGATGAAGGCGGGCGTGAATTACGAACGCATCGACGCTGAAGGGCTGCACGTCTCTTACGGAGAGGCGCGTGAACGGCCCGAAGTGATTGCCTGCGATACCGTAGTGCTCTGTGCCGGGCAGGTGTCGGAGCGGTCGCTGGCCGATGTCTTGGAGGCCAATGGCGTGACCTGTCATGTGATCGGTGGGGCCGATGTGGCGGCGGAACTGGACGCAAAGCGGGCGATTGATCAGGGCACGCGGTTGGCGGCGGCGCTGTAGGGAACGGGTTGTTCGCCTGATGCGTTGAATGATCAGACGGCGGGGCATCATGCCCCGCTTGGACATTCAACACATCAGGAGGCCCACATGCCGGCAATCAGTGACGCGAAGATCCTACTTATTTCCACCCACGGCTTTGAACAATCCGAGCTTGAATTCCCGCGTGATCAGTTGCGCGCCAAGGGGGCAAAGCTGCATGTTGGGACGCTTGACGGAAAGGCCGTCAAGGGTTGGGAAGGCAGCGATTGGGGCCGCGAGGCCGAGGCCGACACCAAGATCGCGGATGTCTCAGCTGATGACTACGACGCGCTGGTGATCCCAGGTGGCCAGATCAACCCCGACCTGCTGCGCGTCGATGAAGACGTGCTGGAACTGGTGCGCACGTTCCACGATCAGGGCAAGACGATTGCCGCCGTGTGTCACGCGCCCTGGGTTTTGATCGAGGCTGGTATCCTGAAGGGACGCGATGCCACGTCCTACCATTCGATCAAGACCGACGTGAAGAATGCCGGGGCGAATTGGAAAGACGAAGAGGTTGTGGTTGATCAGGCGATTGTAACGAGCCGTCAGCCGGATGACCTCAAGGCGTTTGTGGCCAAGATCGTGGAAGAGATCGAAGAGGGAAAACATCAGCGTCGTGCGGCATAAGGGCCGCCTCGTGATTTCGGAAAAGCCGGGCCTTTCGCCCGGCTTTTTTGTTATTCGGTGACTGTGACAGTGATCACGTCGCTGACCACGGGTGGATCATGCGGGACGTGGAATTGATCCCCGAGAACAAGCTGCATGGTATATTCTCCGAGTTCCAGATCGTAGGTGGCCTGGGTCTGGCCGCCGCCATAGTGGATGTGGTTTTCGTCAGCCGGAATGCCATTGGCGATCAGGTCTGCGTCCTCTGCCCCGTCGCCAAATGAGACGCGGTTCAGGAACATGTGGTGATGCCCGGTGCCTTCTTTCTCGACCCCGGCTGGTGTGACGCCCATCCCGCCTAGTCCGAAGACAACGGTGACGGGGGATTGGACGGTATCGCCATCTTTCAGATTGACGATGTAGACGGTTGCGCCGGGTGTCGACGGGGTGTCTCCGGCAAAGGCAAATGACGTAAAGGCCAGCACGATTGCGGCCCCAAGTGGAATGTGTTTCATGTCTATCCTCCCAGAATGAGGCGCTTTGAGAACCCCCTTGGAAAGATAGTCCGGGTTGCAGGTCCGCCCAGTCATGGCGGCCTTTCCGGTGTGATCAAGTCTGTTTCCATGCCGAAGACATTGTCCAAGAAAACCCAGATATTGTCGGCAGTGTGCCAAAGTCGCGCCTGATTTGGTCTTCATACCCATCGTAACGAAACACGAGGAATACGTATGGACCGTCTTACCGAAATGGAGGCCTTTGCCACGGTTGTGGATCAGGGTGGCTTTACCGACGCGGCCAAGAAGATGGGCATTTCCAAATCTGCTGTGTCCAAGCATGTGTCCAGCCTTGAAGCGCGTCTTGGCGCACGGCTTTTGAACCGGACGACCCGACGTGTCAGCCCGACGGAAATCGGGTTGGCGTATTACGATCGCGCGCGCCGTGTACTCAACGATGCAGGCGAGGCCGATGCGCTGGTCACGTCCATGCAGTCGGATCCGTCCGGTCTCTTGCGGATCAGCGTGGCAACCGATTTCGGTGTAAACCATCTGTCTCCGGTGCTTGGCAATTTCCTGTCGGATTTCCCGGACATCACGGTCAACATGGTTCTGAACAACCGGTATGTGGAACTGATTTCCGAAGGGTTCGACATGGCGGTGCGCATCGGGGAACTGGAAGACAGCACCCTGCGTGCCCGCAAGTTGACCGAGACCACAAAGCGGATGATCGCGTCGCCTGCATATTTCGAGAAATATGGCCGTCCGCGGCGCATCGATGATCTCAACGAACACAAGCTTTTGCATTATTCGAACCAATCCAGCGGCAATGTGTGGAAAGTCACCGCGCCGTCCGGTGAAAAGCGTCAGATCCGCACTGCGGGCTGGCTTTCGGTGAATGACGGGCAATCTTTGCTGAACGCCTGCGTGGCGGGTCTTGGCATCGCCTACTTGCCGTCGTTCCTTTATGCTGATGCGATGGAACAGGGGCTGGTCGAAGATGCGATCCCGGACCTGCCTGTCGACACCCAGGGCATTTATGCTGTGTACCCACCGGGCCGGTTTACCCAGCCCAAGGTGCGCGCGTTCATCGACTTCCTCGTACACCAGTTCGCCGACAAAGGCCCCAAGGACTGGTAACATAATCCTCCCTCGTCTGTTCGCAGACAACCTTCACGCCTCGAGTGCCATAGCTCGGGGCGTTTTTTTGTGTCGGTTTCCGGGTTGCGACCGGGGGCTTGCGGGGGCAGTGTCTGGCGACCTGTCCACCTTCCGGAGTTGCCGTCATGCCCTTTACCCTTGCCACCTGGAACATCAATTCGGTTCGCCTTCGCGAAGGACTGGTGGCCAAGCTGTTGGCCGAAGAGGCGCCGGATGTGCTTTGCCTTCAGGAGTGCAAGAGCCCGGTCGACAAGATCCCGCTCGAGCAGTTTCAGGCGCTGGGCTATGGCCACATGATCGCGCGGGGCCAGAAGGGGTATAACGGCGTGGCCATCCTGTCCAAGCTGCCGATTGAAGATGTGGGTGACAAGGATTTTGCCGGTCTGGGCCATGCGCGGCATGTGGCAGGGCGGTTGGAGAACGGGGTGACGATCCACAATTTCTATGTACCCGCTGGCGGAGATGTGCCGGATCGCGAGGTGAATGAGAAGTTTGGTCAAAAGCTCGATTATCTGACAGAGATGCGGGACTGGTTTCACAGCGAACGCCCGGAAAAGGCCATTTTGGTTGGGGATCTGAACATCGCCCCGCGCGAGGATGATGTCTGGTCACACAAGCAATTGCTCAAGGTGGTGAGCCACACGCCCATCGAGGTCGAACATTTTGGTGAAACGCAGGAAGCGGGACGTTGGGTTGATGTGACCCGGCAGGATATTCCCGAGGGGTTGCTGTACTCGTGGTGGAGCTATCGCGCCAAGGATTGGGATGCGGCGGATAAGGGTCGGCGGTTGGATCACGTCTGGGCGACGCCGGACATTTCCAACGCGGCGCATTCGAGTCGTGTGTTCAGAGACGCGCGAGGCTGGGAAAAACCCAGCGATCATGCGCCTGTCTTTGCGACATTCGATCTTTGACGAGTTGCGTTGTCATGTGCGCATGTTCAGCAATGCCTTGCGGCGGCGCGATACGGTTTCCCTCTGATCCTGCGCACGACCGACGCGGAAACTTCGGGCGACGAAATCGATGTGATCGGCGGCTGCGTCCGATGCATCTTCTGGCTGGCCTTTGACGATTGCATCGGCAATCGCCTTGTGCTGGTCGAGCAGCATTTCCCCTGTGCCGTCGATGGCGCGCAGGAAGTCGCGGTTGTAGAACACGTTGCGCGCCATGAGCTGATAGATCGCCGTCATGGTGTGGACCATGAGCGAGTTGTGGCTGGCGTCGACGATGGCGGCATGGAACCGGACATCCGCATCGCGTGAGGTTTCAGCGTCACCTTTGGCGTGGGCTTTTTCGAGTTCCCGGACGATGCCTTTGAGAATCTCCCGATCCTCTTCGGTGGCGCGTTCGGCGGCCAGCATGGCGGCAAAACTTTCCTGTTCGCGGCGGAATTCGAGATAATCCTCGAATGCGGTGACGTGGCGCGCGTAGAGATCGACAAGCGCCGGCGACATGGCTGACCCGACCAGCGGGGCGACAAAATTGCCTTCTCCGTGACGGACGATGATCAGCCCGTTTTCCTCGAGCCGTTTGAGCGCCTCGCGCACTTTTGGGCGGGAGACTTTCATTTCGTCCGCCAAGGTGCGTTCCGAGGGAAGGCGCGTGCCGTCCTTGAGCACACCGGACACAATCAGCTCTTCGATGTGGTGGACAATGGTGTCCGCCACCGATTCGTGACCGATCGGTCCGAAGAGATTTGCGACTGAGTTCGGCATTGGGTGCCCCGCGTGTCAGGTCATGTAGTGGTAAAATAAGTGATCCTTCAGAACGATCAACGAGAATGTCGCAGCCATGCAATTGGCGCGGATCTGGTTGCGAAAAAAGAATATTAAAATCAGTAGTTTGCTCGAAAATTGTTTCCAACAATATTTTTCATTCCGAAACCGTATGCGGCTGCATTCTAGGCGAGTTTGGAAGGCAGTGGTCACAAAATTTTTGATTTGAATGTGTGGTAAACAATATGAACCACTGCATCTCGGGCTGACGGCCCGGTGATTTCCCCGGCGCTGACCGGATGACCCTGAGGAGGAAACATGAAAAACGTACTCACCAGCCTGGCTGTGGCAGCGGCTGTTCTGACAGCCTCGGCTGCCCATGCCGCCGACAAGCTTTTGCTCAAGACACCCATCGCGTTCTCGACCGCGTTGCCGGGTCTGGGCACGCCCATTCCGCGTGTTGCGGATCAGCTTGACCTGATGTCGGGCGGCACGCTCAAGATGAAGGTGTATGAGCCGGGCAAGCTTGTCGATCCGTTTGAAATTCTGGACGCGGTCAGCACCGGGAAGATCAATTCGGGCTACACCAACGCCGGGTATTGGGCGGGCAAGATCCCCGCGTCGCCGCTATTCTCGGCTGTACCGTTTGGCCCCGAAGCGGGCGAATACATGGCATGGCTGTATTACGGGAACGGCATGAGCCTCTATCAGGAGATGTACGATCAGGCGGGATATAACGTCCATGTCCTGCCTTGTGCGATCCTGGCGCCGGAAACGTCGGGTTGGTTTGCGAAAGAGATCAACACACCGGCGGATCTTCAGGGTCTGAAGATGCGGTTCTTCGGTCTGGGTGGCAAGGTCACGCAGAAGCTGGGCGTGGCGACATCGCTGCTTCCGGGGGGCGAGATTTTCCCGGCGCTGGAGAAAGGTGCGATTGACGCGACCGAGTTTTCGATGCCCGCCTCGGGTTCCACAAGCTGGTCAAGTACAACTACTTCCCCGGCTGGCACCAGCAGGCGACCGTGTTCGAGTTGATGATCAACAAGGATGTCTGGGCCGACGCGACCGACCAGCACAAGGCGATCATCACCAATGCCTGCAAGGCGTCAATGGCGGACAGCTTTGCCGAAGGTGAGGCGATCCAGCACGCGGCGCTGATCGACAATGTCGAAAACAACGGTGTCGAGGTCAAGCAGTGGTCGCAGGAGATGCTGGATACGTTCGAGCAGACCTGGAACGCCGTTGCGGAAGAAGAAGCGGCGAACAACGAATTCTTTGCCAAGGTTCTGGCTGACATGAACGCGTTCCGTGCCGGATACTCCATGTGGAAAGAGAACGCTTTCCTGCCGCGCAAATAATCCTGCGCATCGGTGGCGACCTCATGGTCGGGTCGCCGCACCTTCATTCGTTTTTCAATTTTTCAAACGTGGACGCCGGAGGTTTCCCTTTGGCGAAGGGCTGGAGGCACCATCATGGTTGATACCGTCAAATGGGGCGACCGTCCTTGCGTTGGGGTATCGCAAGCTGACGGTTGCGAAACTGGTCAATGTCCTCAAGTCGACCTTCAACACCACCGCCTATATCTTTGCGATCTTCCTTGGCGCGACAGTGTTTTCATATGTGTTGTGCGAAATGGGCGGGGATCAGTTGATCGAGGACATGATCCTTGGCACCGGCTTTGGGCCGAACGGAACGATCCTGGTGATCTTGTTCATCGTGTTCCTGTTGGGGTTCGTGCTTGACTGGATCGAGATCACGCTGATCGTGCTGCCATTGATGCGTCCGATCGTGAATGCGCTGGGTCTGGATATTCCGGGGTTCGGCGTGGTGGATGAGGCGGCGCTGGTGTGGTTCGTGATCCTTGTGGCGGTGACGTTGCAGACCTCGTTCATGACACCGTCGGTCGGGTTTGCGCTTTTCTACCTCAAGGGTGTGTGCCCGCCGGAAATCTAGCTGGGTCATATCTACCGCGGGGTGGTGCCTTTTGTCTTGTTGCAGTTGACCGGGTTGGCCTTGGTCTTTTTTCTTCCATGGCTTGCGACTTGGCTGCCATCTGTCGCCTACTGAGCCTGGGTAGGGGAAAAGACCGATGATGGACGACGACCTTCTGAAGCGATTGCGCGATGTGGTCGGGACACGTCATGTCCTGACCGGCGCCAAACAGACCGAGCGGTTCCGAAAGGGGTTCCGCTCGGGTGAGGGGGATGCGCTGGCAGTGGTGCAACCCGCGACGGTTCTTGAGCAATGGCAGGTCTTGCAGGCTTGTGTAGCCGCAGACAAGATCGTCATCATGCAAGCCGCCAATACCGGGTTGACCGAAGGGTCCACGCCAAAGGGCACCTATGATCGGGATGTGGTGCTGATCAACACGCGGCGAATGGATGCGATCCATACGGTCAATGGTGGCGAACAGGTGCTAAGCCTGCCGGGGGCGACCTTGTTTGCCTTGGAGAAACTGCTGATACCGCTGGGGCGGCAGCCGCATTCGGTGATCGGATCATCCTGCATCGGCGCGTCGATCATCGGCGGCGTGTGCAACAATTCCGGTGGATCGCTGATCGAACGAGGGCCAAGCTATACCGAGCTGTCGCTGTTTGCGCGCATCACCGAAGACGGGCAGTTGGAGTTGGTCAATCACCTTGGGATTTCCCTGGGGGATACACCCGAAGAGATTCTGACCCGCGTTCAGACGGGTGCGTTTTCCGACGCCGATCTGTAGGCCACCAACAAACGCGCGTCGGATACCGAGTATCACCATCGGGTGCGCGATGTAGAGGCCGACACGCCTGCGCGCTTCAATGCCGATAAACGACGGCTGTACGAGGCTGCGGGATGTGCGGGCAAGCTGGCGGTGTTCGCGGTGCGTCTTGATACCTATCCCATCAATACCGACGAGCGGACATTCTATATCGGGACGAACGATCCTGATGCGTTGACAGAGTTGCGGCGGCACATCCTGATGGAGTTCGACAGCCTGCCAGTGTCCGGCGAATACATGCACCGCGAGATTTTCGATATTTCCGAGACCTACGGCAAAGACACGGTCATGATGATCGACTGGCTCGGAACCGACAAGCTTCCGACCTTTTTCGCACTCAAGGGCGCGGTCGATGCGCGGTTGAACAAGTTCGCGCTGACACGCGGGTTCACGGATCGGTTCATGCAATTCGCGTCACGTCTCGCGCCCAAGGTGTTGCCCAAGCGGCTGACCGCGTATCGGGATCGGTTTGAACATCACCTCATTCTCAAAATGCGAGATGGTGGGATTGCCGAAGCGCGTGCCTTCCATGCGGGGTTTTTCGCCAAGCGGGACGGGGATTTCTTTGAATGCACGCCGCGAGAGGGCAAGATGGCCGGGCTCAACCGTTTTGCCGCCGCCGGCGCCGCGATTCGGTATCAGACTGTGCATCGGGAAGAGGTGGAGGATATTCTTGCTTTGGATATCGCGCTCAAGCGGAATGAACGTGTGTGGCTGGAAGAGCTTCCTGCAACAATCGCCGACAAGCTGGTACACAAGCTTTATTATGGGCATTTCTTCTGTCACGTTCTGCATCAGGACTACATCGTGAAGAAGGGTGTGGATGTGGCTGCTCTCAAGGCCGAGATGCTTGAATTGCTGGACCAGCGCAGGGCGGAATACCCGGCAGAGCATAATGTGGGCCACATTTACAAAGCCAAGCCGGATCTTGCAGACTTTTACCGGTCGATTGATCCGACCAATTCGTTCAACCCGGGTATCGGCAAGATGTCGCGTTGCAAGAACTACGCTGCTTAGATTGTTTAGCGTTGAACTAATTTGCTATGCACCTGACGCATGGAGGTTATGCCGAAGCGCTACTGCCGCAAGGGAACCCGGCATGCTAGAGGCGCGTTGACTTCATTAGGCCAATTCAATCGTGTGGGTTGGTTGGGATTTAAACTAAAGACCAAAAGGTCTGGCCAAGGGAAGAGGGCACATGAAAGACACCCCGAACGATATTGACCCGGTCGAATCCCAGGAATGGCAAGATGCGATAGAGGACGTCATCCTTCGCGATGGTGCAGATCGCGCGCATTTCCTGCTCGACAAGGCGGTTCAACAGGCGCGGGCCGCAGGGGCAAAGCTGCCCTTTTCGGCAAACACGCCATATCAGAACACAATCGCTCTGGATGACGAAGTCGACATCCCCGGCGATACGGAAATGGAATGGCGTATCCGCACCATCAACCGCTGGAACGCAATGGCGACCGTGGTCAAGCGGAACAAGGTGAGCAGCGAATACGGTGGTCATATCGCGTCATTCGCGTCGTCTGCCGCGCTATATGATATAGGGCTTAACCATTTTTGGCGCGCGAAGTCCGCGATCCACGGTGGCGATCTGGTGTTCTTTCAGGGTCATGTCATCCCCGGCATTTATGCACGGTCCTTCATGGAAGGCCGGATCAGCACCGAGGAGTTGGAAAACTTTCGGTCCGAAGTGGCTGGCGGCGGGCTGAGTTCCTATCCGCACCCGTGGCTGATGCCGGATTACTGGCAGTTCCCGACCGTTTCGATGGGTCTGGGGCCGCTCATGGCGATCTACCAGGCGCGGTTCATGAAATACATGCACAACCGGGGTCTGATTGACGCTGCGGACCGCAAGGTCTGGTGTTTCCTGGGCGATGGCGAGATGGACGAACCCGAAAGCCGGGGTGCGATTGATCTGGCGCATCGGGAAGGGTTGGACAACCTGATCTTCGTTGTGAACTGCAACTTGCAGCGCCTTGATGGCCCTGTGCGCGGCAACGGCAAGATCGTTCAGGAGCTCGAAGGCGATTTCCGCGGTGCCGGCTGGGACGTGATCAAGCTGCTGTGGGGTCGCGGTTGGGACGAATTGCTGGAGCGTGACACCTCCGGCAAACTGCGCCAGTTGATGGATGAAACCGTCGATGGCGACTACCAGACGTTCAAATCCAAGGACGGCGCCTATATCCGCGAGCATTTCTTCGGCAAGTACCCGAAAACGGCGGCTTTGGTCGAAGAGTGGAGCGACGACCAGATCTGGGCGCTGCGCCGTGGCGGGCATGATCCCAAGAAGGTCTACAATGCCTTCCTGCGGGCCAGCCAGGCCAAAGGTACGCCGACCTGTCTGCTGGTCAAGACGGTCAAAGGTTACGGCATGGGCACAGCTGGCGAAGGCCAGAACACCACGCACCAGCAGAAGAAGATGCAACTGGATCAGCTTAAGACGATGCGGGATCGGTTCAAAATTCCGGTGACAGATAAGGAGCTGGAAAAGGACATCCCGTTTGTCAGCCTGAACAATGCGCAGAAAGCCTATCTGGCGGATCGCCGCAAGGATCTGGGCGGCGAATTCCCCAAGCGGGACTGGCGGAACGCTCCCAAGCTTGAAATTCCGGCGCTGGACAAGTTCAAGGGTCAACTTGAATCCACCGGCGACCGCGAGATTTCGACCACGATGGCGTTTGTCCGTATCCTGACGACGCTCTTGCGCGACAAGAAGGTCGGCAAGAACGTCGTGCCGATTGTACCGGACGAAAGCCGGACCTTTGGGATGGAAGGTCTGTTCCGGTCGGTGGGAATTTATAACCCGCTGGGCCAGCACTACACGCCCGAAGATCGTGACCAGATGATGTATTACAAGGAAAGCCTGGACGGTCAGGTTCTTCAGGAAGGCATCAACGAAGCGGGCGCGATGGCCGACTGGATTGCGGCGGCGACGTCGTATTCGAACCACGGCGTGCCGATGATCCCGTTCTTCATCTACTATTCGATGTTCGGCTTCCAGCGGATCGGTGATCTGTGCTGGGCGGCGGGCGACAGCCGGGCGCGGGGCTTCATGCTGGGCGGGACCGCCGGGCGAACCACGCTGAACGGCGAAGGCTTGCAGCACGAGGACGGGCACAGCCACATCTTGGCCAGCACCATTCCGAATTGCATCAGCTATGATCCGACCTTCAGCTATGAGGTCGCGGTGATTGTGCAGAACGGGTTGCAGCGGATGTTTGTCGATCAGGAGGATGTGTATTTCTACCTGACCTTGATGAACGAGAATTATCACCATCCCGAAATGCCGATGGGCGCTGAGGAAGGTATCATCAAGGGTCTTTACCGGATGCGGAAAGAGGCCAAACCGGGCAAGAAGCATGTCAATCTGATGGGGTCGGGCACCATTCTGGTGCAGGCTCTCAAGGCGGCCGAGATGCTCAAGGAAGATTTTGGTGTCACCTCGGACATCTGGTCGGCCACGTCGCTGAACGAACTGGCGCGGGACGGTCAGGATTGTGTGCGTCACAACCGTCTGAACCCACTTGCCGACGAAAAGGTGCCTTATGTGACCCAGCTGCTTGAGGGTGCAAAAGGTCCGATTATCGCGGCAACGGATTACATGAAGAACTTTGCTGAACAAATCCGCGCCTATGTGCCGGGCCGTTACACGGTTCTGGGCACCGATGGGTATGGACGGTCGGACAGCCGGGTAAACCTGCGGCGGTTCTTCGAGGTGGACGCCAATCATATCGCGGCTGCCGCGATGGTCGATCTGTTCCGCGAAGGTGCGGTGAGTGAGAAAGACCTGAAAGCAGCATTGAAGAAATATGACATCGACGGCGAAAAGCCGAACCCGCGTCTGGTGTGAGCGGGAGGAGAACAAGATTATGACTATTGATGTAAAAGTGCCGGACATTGGCGATTTCAACGATGTGCCTGTTGTGACAGTTCTGGTGAGCGTGGGTGATACGATTGCCGAGGAAGACCCGATTGTTGAATTGGAGTCTGACAAGGCCACGATGGAAGTGCCCAGCTCTGCCGCCGGTGTCGTGAAAGAGATCAAGGTCTCGGAAGGCGACAAGGTGTCCGAAGGGTCGTTGATCCTCGTGCTGGAAAGTGACGGCGCAGGCGATGCGCCCGCCGAAAAGCCGAAAGATGAACCAAAGGCCGAAGCGCCAAAGGAGAGCGCGCCCGCCGCGGCACCTGCGTCTGCTCCGGCCCCTGCCAAGACCGATGCTGGCTTTGGCAAGATCAGCGCCTCGCCGTCCGTGCGGGCCTATGCCCGACGGGTGGAGGTTGATCTCAACCTCGTCAATGGATCGGGGCGCAAGGGTCGCATCCTGCGTGAAGACGTGGAAAAGGCGCTGAAATCGCAAGTTGCGCCGGCTGCCACCAGTGGGGGTGCTGCGCAGGGCGGCATGGGAATTCCGCCGATCCCGGCGGTCGATTTCTCAAAGTTCGGGCCGGTCGAAGAAGTGGAAATGTCCCGGATCAAGAAGATCTCGGGTCCGGCGCTGCATCGGTCCTGGCTCAACATTCCGCATGTCACGCACAATGACGAGGCGGATATCACGGATCTCGACAAGTACCGCAAGGAAATGGACACGATGGCCAAGGAAAACGGCTATCGCGTGACCCTGCTTTCCTTTGTGATCAAAGCGTCGGTTTCCGCGCTGAAAGAGCATTGGGAGTTCAATTCTTCGATCCATCCCGATGGCGACAAACTGATCAAGAAGGACTTCTACAATATCGGTTTTGCGGCGGACACGCCCAACGGGCTGATGGTTCCGGTGATCAAGGACGCGGATCGCAAGGGGTTGGTCGACATCTCGAAAGAGCTGATGACCCTGTCCAAGGCGGCGCGCGATGGCGAGCTGAAATCCAAGGACATGCAGGGCGCGACCTTTACCATTTCGTCGCTGGGCGGCATCGGGGGCACCAGCTTTACCCCCATCGTGAATGCGCCCGAAGTGGCAATTCTTGGCCTGACGCGGTCCAAGATGGCGCCGGTCTGGAACGGTGAGGAATTTGTTCCACGCCTGATGCAGCCGCTAAGCCTGTCCTACGATCACCGTGCCGTCGATGGGGCCTTGGCCGCGCGCTTCTGCGTGACGCTCAAGACTCTGCTTGGCGATATGCGCAAGTTGATGTGGTAAGGGGGACGATCTGATGGATATCAAAGTACCCGATATCGGGGATTTCAAAGATGTTCCCGTCGTGACCGTTCTGGTCAGCGTCGGCGATACGGTCAGCGAAGAAGACCCGCTGCTGGAACTCGAATCCGACAAGGCAACGATGGAAGTACCGTCACCAGCGGCGGGCAAGATCACCGAGATCAAGGTCAGCGAAGGCGACAAGGTGTCTGAAGGCACCGTGATCATGGTTCTGGAAGGCGCGGACGCAAAGACTGAAGAGTCCCCGAAAGGGGGCGATGAAGCCCCCGCAGAGGCTCCGAAATCCGTGGAAGCGACCGGCAGCGCCTCTGGTTCTGGCGACATCCATGCCGAAGTTGTGGTTCTGGGCTCTGGCCCCGGCGGCTATACTGCGGCGTTCCGCGCCGCCGATCTGGGCAAGAAGACCGTCCTGATCGAGAAGTATTCCAACCTTGGCGGTGTCTGTCTTAACGTTGGTTGTATTCCGTCCAAGGCGCTGCTTCACGTCGCCAAGGTGATCTCGGAAGCCGAGGACATGGGCAGTCACGGCGTCAGCTTTGGCAAACCCAAGATCAACCTCGATGAATTGCGGGCGTTCAAGGACGACGTTGTCGGCAAACTGACCGGCGGTCTGGAGGGTCTGGCCAAGGGCCGCAAGGTCACGACCGTGCAGGGCTTTGGCAAATTCACCGGGCCGAACATGATCGAGGTCGAACAGGACGGCAAGACGACCTCCATCAGTTTTGACCAGTGTATCATTGCCGCCGGGTCCGAGCCTGTGAACCTGCCGTTCATTCCGGATGATGAGCGCGTGATCGACTCGACCGGCGCGCTTGAGCTGCGGGATATTCCAAAGCGGATGCTGATTCTTGGGGGTGGTATCATCGGCCTTGAGATGGCCTGTGTCTATGACGCGCTGGGATCAAAGATCTCGGTTGTCGAATTCATGGACCAGTTGATGCCGGGGGCAGACAAGGACATCGTCAAGCCGCTGCACAACCGGATCAAGGACCGCTACGAGAACATCTATCTCAAGACGAAAGTGACCGCGGTCGAGGCGCAGAAAAAGGGTCTCAAGGTCACGTTCGAGGACGAGAAAGGCGAGACCTTCACCGACACGTTCGACAAGGTTCTGGTGGCCGTGGGGCGCAAGCCGAACGGCAAGATCATCGACGCCGACAAGGCCGGTGTGGCAGTGGACGAGCGTGGCTTTATCGCCGTCGACAATCAGCAGCGCACCGGCGTCAACCATATCTTCGCCATCGGCGATGTGGTTGGTCAGCCGATGCTGGCGCATAAAGCGGTGCACGAGGGCAAGGTCGCGGCCGAGGTCTGTGCGGGCGAGAAGCGGTTCTTTGATGCGCAACTGATTCCGTCGGTCGCCTATACCGATCCCGAAGTGGCGTGGTGCGGTGTGACCGAGACCGAGGCGAAGGCCAAAGGCATCAAGTACGAAAAGGGCGTGTTTCCCTGGGCGGCGTCGGGCAGGTCCCTGTCAAACGGGCGTAGCGAGGGCATCACCAAGTTGCTGTTCGATCCCGAAGATGATCGTGTGATCGGGGCCTGCATCGTCGGCACCAACGCCGGCGACCTGATCTCGGAAGTGGCATTGGCCATCGAAATGGGCGCGGATGCGGTGGACCTTGGTCACACCATACACCCGCACCCGACGCTGTCGGAGACTGTGAACTTTGCCGCCGAGATGTTCGAGGGCACGATCACCGACCTGATGCCGCCGAAGAAGAAAAAGGCGTAATCGTCGCAATAGAAAAGGGGGCCGCTTGGCCCCCTTTTTCGTTGTTCTGACTGTGAGCTTATATCCCGAGGAACGGCTGGGCGATGCGGGGCACCAGCCCTTTGAACCTTAGCGGCGCGTCGGTGACGGCAAGGCAGATGCAATCTTCGGAAATGTCGGCCACCGGTCTGTGGTTCAGATCCTCGCTGGCGACTTCGATGTCGCCGCGTCCGAAATAGCCGTCTTCATCCTGAAACGCGCCCTTGAGCACCAAAGTCAGTTCCATCCCCTTATGACCATGATCCGGGATCGCGGTGCCCGCCGGGATATAAAGGAGTCGCGCAGTCGCGTCTTTGGTGGTGGGAAGGATAGCCTGTTTCACACCCATACCGGCAGAGCGCCAGCGGACGTTTTCAAGCCCACCTTTGACATATCCAAGAAGCGGTTCGGGCAGCACGTTGTCCTTGGCGGGTGCTTCGACCTTCGGCTCGAACTTTTCGGTGTCTTTCGTGTGGATCATGTCAAGCACCGTTGACAGGCTGCTTTGGGACATTGGCACGTTATCGCAGGTCTCAAGCACTGCGCCGCCTACAGAATCGTAGGTGCCAAGTGCGGCCCGGCATTCGTCACAAAGTGAAATATGCGTTGCGACGATCAAGTTGACAGCTTCGGGCAAATCGCCTGCCGAATACGCCATCAGGAGGTCGTCTGTAAGATGATGTTTTACGGTCATAGCATTGGTCACTTCATTGAATGGCGCAAACGCTCTAGCGCCAGTCTGATGCGGGATTTGATTGTGCCCAGGGGCAGGCCTGTCCGTTCGGCGATTTCGCTGTGCGACAGATCGCCAAAATAGGCCTGTTCAATCAATTCCCTTTGTTTCACCGGTAGATCGCGCAATGCACGACCCAGTTGTTCGCTCTCTTGTTGGAACCCGAGGATATCTTCCTGAACGGGCTCGGCTTCGGGGCCCCAAGTCAAATCTTCGGGCTCTGGACGGCGCTGCTTGCGCAGCACGTCGATTTTCCTGTTCCGGGCAATGGTGAAAATCCACGTTGATGGACTTGCCCGTGTCGCATCATAAAGATGCGCCTTGTTCCAAACGGTCACGAGCACCTCCTGGGCGCACTTTTCGGCGAGTGCGGCATCCATGCCCGTCCGCATCAGGAACGCCTTAACGCGCGGCGCAAAGTGTTCAAACACCCTGATAAACGCAGCTTCATCCCGCATTTCGCGGACAGCAAGAAGGTCATCCACCCAAGGCGTGACGCTATATGGCGTTCCGTCATTCAAAGTCTTTGTCCCGTTCACGGCTGACGAACACGAGTCACTCATTTTACGTCCGTTGACAACGGGCGAGGGGTCGCAGTCCGACGATAGCACGATGGTCGAGAACATATGAGATTTACGCCGCCTGCACAGGTTTGGATCAAATATATTTTTCTTTTTCTTTTCATCCGGTAGGCAGCCCGAAGCGTAAACAAAACTAGACAATCTGCAAAGCGAGACGACTATGCCCTTCGAAGCCCGCGCCAGCGAAGCCAAAAAAATTGCCGTGATTGGCGCAGGTGTTTCCGGGATGGGGGCTGCACACATGCTGTCCGAAGACCATCATGTCACCTTGTTCGAAGCCGAACCGCGCCTTGGCGGGCATGCCCGGACCATCATGGCCGGACGGAATGGCGATCAGCCGGTGGATACCGGATTTATCGTTTTCAACTATGCAAACTATCCGCACCTCGCGCGGTTGTTCAAATCACTGGATGTGCCTGTCACCAAAAGCAACATGAGCTTTGCGGCAAGTCTGGATGGCGGTCGGATCGAATATGCGCTTGCGACGCTGGGATCGGTGTTTGCGCAGAAGAAGAACTTGGTGAATCCCAAGTTTCTGCGGATGCTGGCCGACATCGCGAAATTCAACAGGACCGCGCTGGATGTATCGCGCGACCGCAGTCTGAGCCTTGGTGCGTTTCTGGATCACTTGGGCACGGGTGAGTGGTTCCGTGACTGCTATCTGCTGCCCCTGACCGGAGCGATCTGGTCAACTCCGGTTGAAAAGGTGATGGATTTCCCGGCACATGCGCTGGTGCAATTCATGGAAAACCACGCGCTCTTGTCAGCGTCGGGTCAGCATCAATGGTACACTGTTCAGGGTGGTTCCATCGAATATGTGCGCCGTCTTGAGGCGTCGATGACAGGCCGTGGAGTCACCCTGCGTCTGGGCGCGCCGATTGATAGTGTGCGCCGGGATGCATTGGGGGCCGACGTCAAGACACATGGCGCAGACTGGGAGCGGTTTGACGAGGTCGTGTTCGCCACCCATTCCGACGACACGCTATGGATGTTGTCGGATGCGACGCCGACCGAGAAGCGGGCGTTGGGGGCCATCAGGTATCAACCCAACCGGGTTGTGCTTCATGCTGACCCAAGCGTGATGCCGAAGAAACGCATTTGCTGGTCGTCGTGGAATTACACCGAGGCGCTGGCGAAAGAAATGAACACGATCGACCTGACATACTGGATGAACAGCCTTCAGCCGATCCCGCAAAGTGATCCGCATTTCGTGACGCTCAACACAACGCGGCCCATTCGCGAAGAGCTGATCTATGACGAATGCACCCTGCGCCATCCGGTCTATGATCTTGAGGCGCTGGCGGCGCAGGAGGTGGTGCGCGACATGAACGGCACGCACCGGACGTGGTTCTGCGGTGCCTGGATGAAGAACGGGTTCCACGAAGACGGGCTGGGCAGCGCAGTGGACGTGGTCGATGCGCTTCGGGCCCGCAGCACTGTTGCGGTGGCTGCGGAATGACCGGGGTCGATCATATCATCGGTCACACCTATCACGGGCGCAAAGGCAGCACCGGGAATGCGTTCAAATATTCGATTGACTATGTGATGGTGGATGCCGAAGCCGCGCCCGAAACGCCTTGGTTGTTCTCGCGGAATTCCGGCAACCTGACCAGCCTTCAGGATCGTGACCACGGCGGGACGCCCGGTGAGGGCCGGGGGGCGGTCTGGGCGCGCGAGGTTCTTGATGAGCATCAGGTGCGTGCCGACGGGCGGATGATGCTGTTGGCGCAACCGCGGATGTTGGGACATGTGTTCAATCCGGTTTCGTTCTGGCTTGCACATGATGCGCAGGACAATCTGGTTGCCGTGATTGCCGAGGTGTCCAACACCTTTGGCGATCGGCATTCCTATCTGTGCCGCAAGCCGGACAATGGGCCAATCGAAGCAACAGACAGGTTGAAGGCGACCAAGATTTTCTATGTCTCGCCCTTTCAGCCGGTCGAAGGCGGGTACGAGTTTCGGTTCGACATCCGCCCCGACAAGATCGGCATCTGGATTGATTACACCCAAGGCGCAGGCGGATTGATCGCCACACTGACAGGCCCGCGCAAGCCCATCAGCAACGGGTCTATCCTGCGGTCCGTGGTCCGCCGACCTTTTGGGTCGCGCCGTGTTCTGGCGTTGATCCATTGGCAGGCGCTCAAGCTGTGGTGGAAAGGATCGCGCTATCGCACCCGGCCCAAGCCGCCCTTGGAAGAAGTCAGCCAGTAGTGGTGGCGGATCGGCACAACCTTGGGGGATACGCTGTCTTTGCAGCGGTTCTCGCGGCGGCAGGCTTGCCGATCTATATTCACGCTCCCAAGTTTTACGTCGATGAATACGGTGTCAGCCTTGCTGCGCTTGGGTCAGTGCTGTTTGCCCTGAGGCTTTTCGATGTTGTTCAGGATCCGTTGCTGGGCAAACTGGCTGTTGCCGTGCGCCGGTTCCAGGGGCTGGCGGTCGGCGTGACCCTCGCCATCATGGGCGCTGCGATGATCGGCTTGTTTGCCATCACTCCGCCGACCAATCCCATTCTGTGGTTTGCCGTCATGCTGACGCTGGTCTTTTCCGCTTTCAGCTTTCTGACCATCAATTTCTATGCACGCGGAGTGCAGAAGGCCCAATCGCTTGGGGGGGACACCGGTTATCTCAGGCTTGCCCGGTGGCGCGAAACGGGGGCGTTGCTTGGGGTCTGTGTGGCCTCTGTCATGCCGTCGATCGTTCTCGCTTTTGCATGGCCGGAGTTCATGGCCTACGCAATGGTTTTCGCGGCGGCCTGCCTGATTGCCGGGCTGGCGATGCACAGCGAATGGCGCGGTGCGACCACCGAACCAAGTGCGGGTTTCGGGGTCGTCCTGCGCGACCGGATATCCCGCAGGCTGTTGCTGATTGCGCTGGTGAACGCAGGCCCGGTCGCGATCAGTTCGACGCTGTTCCTGTTCTTTGTCGAAAGCCGTCTGGATGCGCCGGGATGGGAAGGTCCGCTGCTGCTCTTGTTCTTTTTGGCCGCTGCCGCTGCTGCCCCGCTTTGGGGGGCTTTGGCAGAACGGATCGGCGCGAAAAGGGCGCTTCTGGCGGCAATGGTGCTGGCCATTATCGCCTTCAGCTTTGCGATGATGCTGGGCAGTGGCGATACGATCTGGTTTGCAGTGATCTGCCTTGCCTCGGGTGCGGCGGTTGGGGCTGATCTGACGCTGCTGCCTGCCATTTTCGCCCGCCGGATGGAGACAGTTGCGCCCAACGCATCCGAAGGATTCGCGCTTTGGGGATTCGTGTCCAAGTTCACGCTGGCTTTTGCCGCCATTGCGCTGTTGCCCATCCTTGAGGCCAGCGGCTTTGTTTCGGGGACGGACAACGATGACATCGCCTTGACAACCCTGACTTTGCTTTATGCAGGTGTCCCCTGCGCCTTGAAACTGGTGGCGATCGGCCTCTTGGTCGCAACGCCTATTGGAAAGGAATGACGTCATGGAGACCGTCTTTCTCGTCTGTTTCGGAGCAGTTTTGATGCTCATTCTCGGATACCTCAGAAACAGGTATTTCGGGTTCTTCGGCCAATCTCCTTCTGATTATTCGGATGCCATCGGAGAACCTTTCGATCTGCGCACCCACCTGAATGGGCCGATTGTTTGCGAAGGGGTGATCTATGGTCCGACCGGCCGGGTCACATCGCGGTTCGTGGGAGACTTCGTCGCCAAGTGGACGGGCAACAAGGGCGTGATGACCGAACGTTTTGTCTATGACAGCGGCGATGAGGTGCTGCGCGAATGGAACCTGACCCTTGGCAATGATGGCCGTATTGGCGCAACCGCCGCAGACGTCGTGGGCGAGGGGCAAGGTATGCAAAGCGGCCCGACGGTTCAACTCAAGTACAAGTTTAAACTGCCCGCAGAACAAGGAGGGCATGTTCTGGACACCACAGACTGGATGTATCTGGCACCCAATGGAACCATCGTGAACCGCAGCCAGTTTCGTAAGTACGGAATTAAGGTGGCCGAGTTGGTGGCCACGATGCGCAGGAAGGAAGCAGCGTGAGCGATTGGGCAGGCAAACGGTATTGGTTGGTTGGGGCAAGCGAGGGCCTTGGCGCGGCGCTGGCCCACAAGATGAGCGCGGCAGGTGTGCAGCTTGTTCTGTCGGCCCGAAGTGAAGAGAAGCTGAACACATTGGCCGACTCTTTGCCGGGTCGGGCGGATGTCGTGACCGTGGACGTGTCTGATGCAGACTCGGTCAAAGCGGCTGCCGAGGCGGTGGGCGACATTGACGGCGTTGTGCAGATTGCAGGTGTCTACTGGCCGTTTGGGGCCAAGAACTGGGACGCCGATCAGGCAATCGCGATGGCGGATATCAATTTTACAGGTGCGATGCGGTTGATGGGGGCCATTGTGCCCAAGTTCGTCGAACGCGATGCTGGGCACATCGTTCTGACGGGGTCTCTTTCCGGCTTTCGCGGGTTGCCGGGCGCTGCGGCGTATACCTCGTCCAAGGCGGGTGTGATGACCTTGGCGGAATCGCTCTACGCCGATCTGCACAAGACAAACGTCAGGGTACAGTTGGTCAATCCGGGGTTCGTCAAGACGCGTCTGACCGACAAGAACGATTTCAACATGCCGTTCATCATGGAGCCCGAGGACGCGGCGCGGGAATATTTCGAGCACATGAACACGGACGCCTTCAAGCGAAGCTTTCCCATGGTGTTTTCATGGGTCTTTCGAGGCAGTCAGTTCCTGCCAGACTGGCTCTATTATCGGCTGTTTGCTTGAGATCAAAGTCAAAGATTCGTTTTCCACCCATGTTTGAAACAACAACATGGGAGATTCGACATGGAACATATCAGTAGAGACAAGGTCGCGGCTGTGATCGTGATGTCCCGCGAGCTGGATCGCGCCGAAGGGGAACTGCGCGGCTTTATTGACCGCATGGATGAAGAAGAGCAGGCAGCGCTGGTCGCGGTCATGTGGATCGGGCGGGGCGCGTTCGATGTTTCGGAATGGGATGACGCGTTCGCAACCGCGATGAACGAGGCGACGACACCGACAGCGGATTACCTGATCGGAACGCCGCACCTGTCGGACCATCTTGAATCCGGGCTAGAGGCGCTGGGCATTTCCGCGATCGACGAAGAAGACCAGTTGATGTGATACCTACCTGAGCGCACGGCCCTTCAGGATTGCATCTGGTCCGAACTTTTTCCGGATCGCGTCTGTGGCCCGTTCTGCCTGGGTGCGTTTGATGCCCTGCGGGTCAAGCAGATCTCCAGATACATCCGCGCCGTCCGCGGCACTCAGGTCGCTGATGCCGGCCCCCAAAAGGCGATATGGTCCCTGATCCCCGACCTGATCGAAAAGCATCCGCGCCGTGCGGTAGATGCGATCTGCAATCTGGGTGGGATCGCCCAGAGACATGCGTTTTGTCACCAGCGTAAAGTTCGATTTCTTGAGCTTCAGCGTCACAACGCGCCCGGCCAGCCCCTTGGCCTTGGCGCGGTCAGACACCTTTTCGCACATGCGCCACAGGTGTCCGTCCAACAGATCGGGATCGTTGGTGTCTTCGTGGAACGTGGTCTCGTTCGAGATGGATTTCATCGGGCTGTTGGCGGACACGCGCCGTTGGTCCTGTCCCCGCGCAAGGTGCCAGAGCCTGTGGCCCATGCTGCCGAACCGGTGGGTCAGGTCGTCCAGGTCCCAACGCAGCAGATCGTCGAAGGTTCGAATTCCGGCGCGGTCCAGCGCTTCTTGCGTGGCGGTGCCGACGCCCCAGATCATGCGCACCGATTTTGGCCGCAGGAAGGCTTGGGTTTCGGCTTGGCCGATCACCGAAAACCCGCGTGGTTTGTCGAGGTCGGATGCGATCTTGGCGAGAAACTTGTTGTGGCTGAGGCCGATGGATCCGGTAAGTTTCAAGTCGTCCCGCATTCGTTTGACCAGTCGCGCCAGCATCACTGCGGGCGGATGGCCATGCAGACGGGCGGTTCCTGTCAGGTCGATAAATGCCTCGTCCAGAGACAGGGGTTCGATGGAGGGTGTCAGTTCTTCCATCAGCTGGCGGATGGCGCGGGACGCGTCGACATAGGCGTCCATGCGCGGTCTCACGATCACCGCATCGGGACACAGCTTGAGCGCCTGGAACATCGGCATCGCAGACCGGACACCCTTGATCCGCGCGACGTAACAGGCGGTGGACACCACCCCGCGCCGCCCGCCTCCGATGATGACCGGCTTGTCTGCGAGGTCGGGATTGTCGCGTTTTTCGACCGAGGCGTAAAAGGCATCGCAATCCATGTGGGCGATGCTCAGATCGTAAAGTTCCGGATGGGCCAGCACACGCGGAGACCGGCACGCAGGGCACCGCGCGCCGGAGTCGAATTCAGTCAGGCAATCACGGCAAAGGGCAGGCATGGGGTTGGGTATCCGAACGTGCAGATCCAGAATACACCGCAGTCACAACAGACAAAAGGGCTGGTTCATGCAGGACTTTGGCGGTGCAAAGCTTATCCTGTTCATCGGGGACCGGCTTGTTGTGCTGCGCCGGGACGACAAGCCGGATATCCCGTGGCCTGGGCGGCTTGACTTGCCCGGCGGAGGGCGCGACGGCATTGAAACCGCAGAGGTCTGCGTGCTGCGCGAAACACGCGAAGAGATTGGACTTCTGCTTGACCGGCGCGATCTTGTCTGGCGGACGCAACACAAACGCGGCGTGTTCTTTGCTGCGCATCTGCCCGTTCTTGCAGAGGGGCGGATCATATTCGGATCAGAAGGTCAGGGGTGGCAACTGATGTCACCGCAAGACTTCATCGCCCACCCCGATTCCATCCCGCATTTTGCGCAGATTGTGCAGACCTATCTCGATCAGGCGTTCGGCTGAACGGCCTGCGGGGATTGCATTTCTGAGACAATCGCTTGTGCAGCGGCCCTTGGGTTTGGCGCTTTCCAGACAGGGCGTCCGACGACGATGTGATCGACGCCGTTTCTGATGGCATTGGCCGGAGTCGCCACCCGCTTTTGATCACCAAGGTCGGAACCGGCGGGACGGACCCCTGGCGTGACGATCAAGCGGCCAGCGGATTCCGGCAAGGCGCGGATCAGGGCTGCTTCGTTCGGGGATGAGATCACACCATCCGCACCTGCCTCGAAGGCGCGGCCTGCGCGTTCTGTGACAAGATCGGGAATGTCGCCGTCGCGGATCAGGGCTTCGTCCAGGTCGCTGCGTTCAAGGGACGTCAGGATCGTGACAGCAAGGATTTTCAGATCCGATCCCGCCGCGCCTTCCTTGGCAGCGCGCACAACATGCGGGTCACCATGCACGGTCAGGAAATCCAGATCGAACTGGGCCAGCCCGCGCACCGCCGCCTCAACGGTCGCGCCGATATCGAACAGTTTCATATCCAGAAAAATGCGTTTGCCGTGATCCTGTTTCAGTTCATTGGCAAGCGCAAGCCCGCCGCCTGTCAACATGCCAAGACCGATTTTGTAAAACGTCACCGTATCGCCAAGCTTGCCAGCAAGCTCCAGTCCGGCCAGGGCATTCGGGACATCCAGTGCAACAATCAGGCGGTCATCTGGCATCTGGTGTTCCTTTTCCAAAAGTTGCCCCGTCTTACCCGCGTGCGACGACACGTCAAGGAACATCCCTTGCCGCCAAGTGTTCTTGCTACAACACAGGAGACATACATGAACACGAAGACAAATCCCGACCAGGTCGAACCGACTGCGCGTCCCGCGGCGATCATTGTTCTGGCGGTCGCACTTGTTGGCCTTGTCCTCTGGTCGATCGGCCCGAGCGCCTATTCCAGGGCCAACCCGTATCTGAACGATGTCCCGCAGGCCCCGACAGGAGTGATCAGCGACACGGAGGGCACTGTTTCCGAAGCGGAGGATGTGTGATGCGACGCATTCTTTATGTGATGATCCCGCTGGGTTTCGTGGCCCTCGTCGCCGCGATGATCTGGATTGGAGAGCCGACAGGAGGACCAGCGGTTCCGCCGTCGGAACAGATCACGACTGATCCGCTGGACACCAGCCCGTCCCCGGTCGATCCTGACGTCGTCACAGACCCGGATGGCGACGGGTCAGACGTGGTGCCGACGCCGTCAGGTCCGGAAGGCCGCGACAATGAGGTCATCTTTGAATAGGGTGGTATCGTCGGGCGAGACTTGAACCTCTGCGCGGCAATCTCCATTTCATTAGGCGAGGCCCACAAGGTCTGAATGCCGCAAGCGCGGGTTTGGACCGTTTAGGGCGCTTAACATGAAGGAGATTGCCATGAACTTAGAGAAGTTCACGGAACGGTCGCGCGGTTTTATCCAAGCTGCTCAAACGATTGCCATGCGGGAAAGCCATCAGCGGCTTGCGCCCGAACACATCCTCAAAGCGTTGATGGACGATGAACAGGGGTTGGCGTCCAACCTCATTCAACACGCGGGCGGCGCGCCCGAGCGGGTTGTCCAGGCTCTGGATGGCAAGATGGCCAAGATTCCCAAGGTGTCGGGGGATGCGGGGCAGGTCTATCTGGACAGCGCCACGGGAAAGGTGCTCGACGAGGCCGACAAGATTGCCAAGAAAGCCGGAGACAGCTTTGTCCCGGTTGAGCGCATTCTCATGGCTTTGGCGATGGTCAAAAGCCCCGCCAAAGAGGCTTTGGAAGCCGGTGCGGTCAGCGCTCAGGATTTGAATTCTGCTATCAATGACATTCGCAAAGGCCGGACAGCAGACAGCGCAAATGCAGAAGATCAGTACGAAGCGCTCAAGAAGTACACGCTGGATCTGACCGAACGTGCCCGCGAAGGAAAAATCGACCCGATCATCGGTCGGGACGACGAAATTCGCCGCGCGATGCAGGTTCTGAGTCGCCGGACCAAGAACAACCCTGTTCTGATCGGTGAACCTGGTGTGGGCAAGACCGCGATTGCCGAAGGCCTTGCGCTGCGGATCGTGAACGGGGACGTTCCTGAATCCCTGCGCAACAAGCGTCTCTTGGCGCTTGATATGGGGGCGTTGATTGCCGGTGCGAAATATCGCGGTGAATTCGAAGAGCGCCTCAAGGGCATTCTGTCCGAAGTGACCACTGCGGCGGGTGAGATCATCCTGTTCATCGACGAAATGCACACGCTTGTTGGCGCGGGCAAAGCCGATGGCGCGATGGATGCGTCGAACCTTCTCAAACCGGCGCTTGCACGGGGCGAATTGCACTGCGTGGGTGCAACAACGTTGGATGAATACCGCAAGCACGTTGAGAAAGACGCGGCTTTGGCCCGACGTTTCCAGCCAGTGATGGTGCAGGAACCGACGGTCGAGGACACGATTTCGATCCTGCGGGGCATCAAGGAAAAGTACGAACTGCACCACGGCGTCCGGATTACGGACAATGCGTTGGTGGCTGCTGCCACCCTGTCGCATCGCTATATCACCGACCGTTTCCTGCCGGACAAGGCCATCGACCTGATGGACGAAGCCGCCGCGCGGTTGCGGATGGAAGTGGACAGCAAGCCCGAAGAACTGGACAATCTGGACCGCGATATCCTGCAAAAGCAGATCGAAGCAGAAGCCTTGCGTCTTGAAGACGACCAGGCATCGAAGGACCGGCTTGAAAAGCTCGAGAAAGACCTTGCTGATCTGCAGGAACAATCGTCCGAGATGACGGCCAAATGGCAGGCCGAACGGGACAAGCTTGCGTCTGCGCGTGACGTGAAAGAACAGTTGGACCGCGCCCGCGCCGAGCTTGAGATCGCCAAGCGCGAAGGCAACCTCGCCAAGGCGGGTGAGCTTTCCTACGGGGTGATTCCGCAGTTGGAAAAGAAGCTGGCCGAAGCCGAAAATGCTGATGACGATGTCATGGTTGAAGAGGCCGTGCGCGCCGAACAGATTGCAGGTGTGGTCGAACGCTGGACTGGCATTCCGACCTCCAAGATGCTCGAAGGTGAGCGCGACAAGCTCTTGCGTATGGAAGACGGTTTGCACAAGCGGGTCATCGGTCAGGATCAGGCGGTCAAGGCCATCGCCAACGCGGTACGTCGCGCGCGGGCTGGGCTGAACGACGAGAACCGTCCTCTTGGATCGTTCCTGTTCCTCGGGCCGACCGGCGTGGGCAAGACCGAGCTGACCAAGGCGGTGGCCGAGTTTCTGTTCGACGACGACAACGCGATGGTGCGGATCGACATGTCCGAGTTCATGGAGAAACATGCCGTGTCCCGTCTGATCGGCGCGCCTCCGGGCTATGTCGGGTATGACGAAGGTGGCGTGTTGACCGAAGCTGTGCGGCGGCGCCCGTACCAGGTTGTGCTGTTCGACGAGGTCGAAAAGGCGCATCCGGATGTGTTCAACGTGCTGCTTCAGGTGCTTGATGACGGTGTGCTGACCGATGGTCAGGGTCGGACCGTGGACTTCAAGCAGACGCTGATCGTGCTGACCTCGAACCTTGGGTCGCAGGCGCTGTCGCAACTGCCGGACGGGGCCGATGGCGCGCAGGCCAAGCGCGACGTGATGGACGCGGTGCGGGCGCATTTCCGCCCCGAGTTCCTGAACCGTCTGGACGAAACCGTGATCTTCGACCGGCTCAAGCGCGAGGATATGCATGGAATCGTGGATATTCAGATGGCACGTCTTCTCAGACGACTGGCGGCGCGCAAGATCGACCTTCAGCTGGACGAAGATGCACGCAAGTGGCTCGCTGACGAGGGCTATGACCCGGTCTTCGGGGCGCGTCCCTTGAAGCGGGTGATCCAGCGGGCGCTTCAGGATCCGCTGGCCGAGATGCTGCTTGCCGGGGACGTTTCGGATGGCGACATGATTTCCGTCACCGCAGGGGCCGATGGGCTTATCATCGGCGATCGTGTGGCCGCGTCGAATCGGCCGCGTCCGGATGATGCGGTGGTGCATTGATCCGGTGCAGGGTGGGCTTGATTGCCCACCCTTCTTTTTTGATCTCATGCCGTCGTCCATTTGCATTTGTTTAAGAATGCGTTGTTACTGACTTCGCTGTTGGTGTGCGTTCTTTGTTTGCTCGATACAAAATATTGATTTAGACAAGAACGAACCCACAAGAAGAGGTGAGTCATGACTGCTGCGGACGATCTGCGCAAATTTCTGGGCGACGACCGCTTTGCCACTGTCATGGCAGATCCGCCGTGGCGGTTTCAGAACCGGACCGGCAAGGTGGCCCCCGAACACAAGCGGCTTGCGCGCTACCCGACAATGGAACTCGACGAGATTTGCGCGTTGCCTGTGGCCGAGCATCTTGAAGGTCGGGCGCATTGCTATCTTTGGGTGCCGAACGCGTTGCTTCCGGATGGGCTCAAGGTGCTGAACGCCTGGGGTTTCGAATACAAATCCAACATCATCTGGGAAAAGGTGCGCAAGGATGGCGGACCGGATGGACGGGGCGTTGGATTCTATTTCCGCAACGTGACCGAAATCCTGCTGTTCGGTGTGCGGGGCAAGGACGTGCGCACGCTTGGGCCCGGTCGGTCGCAGGTCAACTACATGGAAGCCGACGAACCGGATGGCGACGTTCTCAAGACGCGCAAACGCGAACACAGTCGCAAACCGGACGAGCAGTACAAGATCATCGAAAGCTGTTCCTGGGGTCCATATCTGGAACTGTTCGGTCGCGGCGTCCGCGACGGCTGGACGGTCTGGGGCAACCAGGCGAGTGATGACTACAAGCCGACCTGGAAAACCTACAAGCACAATTCATCGATCAGAACGGCGGCGGAGTGATCACTCTGTCACGATAGACGCCGGTAAACCAATCAGCAGAAGCGGGCAGGGATTGCCGACCCCCCGGTCGATGCGGTCTTTCAGTTTCTGCCAATGCGTTGTCGCGGCACCGAACTTGTCGCTGACGAACTGTTTCGAAAAGGCTTCGGCAAACGGGGTTTGTTGCTCCATCAGCTTTTGAACAGCTTCCCGCTGCCGTCTCGTGCGGTCCTTCATGCCGAAGGAATCGACCATGTCGGATTCGTCGATGAAGCCATGCTTTTCGATGCAGCGCTGAATGATGGCGCGCAAATCGTTCTGAAGGCTGGCCCCTCGGGTGATCAGGATGCCGACCGAGATCGCGGATTGGGCATGCAGGCGTTGGAAATTCTCCAGATCGCGGTCGAAAAAGGGATCCTTGTTGTTCCACTCGATTTCAAGCGCAACCGTCCCCGACGCCCCCCGCCGGACATGATCGATTTCGTGGCTGTTGGAGACCGTTTCCCGGCCATCGACGATCAATCTGAAATCGAACGTGTGTTTCGGCCAATTCTGTTCGTAAAGGCGTTTGCGCAGACGTTGCGTCGACAGCGCTTCGCCGCCGCCTGACCCGATCAGCTCTTCAGCCGGGATACACAGGTCATGCAGGGCGGATTCCAGTTCGCCCGAGATTTTTGGAAAGTCGATCGACAGGATCGCGCCCGCATGGTTGCGGGTTTCAATGTCAAATCCTTTTTGCCGCAAGCTGTCGAACATCTCGGCAGCCTAGATCAACCCCCGGCAATCTCAAGCGGCTATACATCGGGATGTGGCGTTTCTTGTGACTGTTGACGAACTTGGTGACCAACCGAAAAGAAAGGGCGGCCCGCAGACCGCCCTTTGGATGTGTTCCAATCCGGGTTTAGCCTTCCGGCAGGATCACCGTGTCGATAACGTGGATGACGCCGTTTGACGCTTCGATGTCAGCGGTTGTCACTGTCGCGTTTTCAACCATGACGCCATCGTCAAGATCAATGGTCACAGAGGCGCCCTGAACGGTCTCTGCTTCCATGTCGTCCATGAGGTCTGTCGACATCACTTTGCCGGGTACGACGTGGTATGTCAGGATCGAAACCAGTTGGTCTCTGTTCTCGGGCAGCAGAAGGCTGTCGACCGTGCCTTCCGGCAGCGCAGCAAAGGCTTCGTCTGTCGGCGCGAAGACGGTGAACGGTCCTTCACCCTTCAGGGTCTCGACCAAGTCTGCCGCCTGAACGGCAGCAACGAGCGTCTCGAATGATCCTGCTTCAACGGCAGTGTCGACGATATCTTTGGTTTGACCGACTGCAATGCCAGCGGTGCTTACAAGCATGGATGCTGCAGCGGTGAGGGCGAGTGTTGTCTTACGAAACATGTGTGTCGTCCTTTGTGTCATTCATTCTGATGTGTCGCGCACATCTGAAGGTTTAACGCAGGACGAACGGGTTTGGATTTGCGGGGAATCCCGCCTAGTCGCCTTGACGAAAACGGCTTGCCGCCTAAGCCGCAAGCCCTTGGGGTTTCAATTGAAATTCTTGTGATCCGGCGTCAGGGTTTCGTTAGTTCTCAAGTCCGATTGCCGCCTTCGCAAGGCCATCGAGCAGGTCTTCGACCTCTTTCATCGGGCCATCCGGAAAGGTGCGAAATCCGATGGTCGTGGTGTCCGGAGTGTCAGGGCGGACCATCACGAAGATGGTGTAGGGACAGAAGAGAATGTTCATCGGATCCGCTTCCATCACCTCGCGCGAGACTTGCGCAGAGCAGAAGCTGTAGATGTCAGCGTTGAGGAACAGCGTCGCGTCCGATCCGACATCGCCTTTGGTCCGTTCAAGCATGTCACCGGTGTGGCTGACGTGGTCGATAACCAAACCTGCATCGAGGATCGCGTTCTCGAGGCCGAATGTGACGTCGTCGAAGGATTGGTCGGTGTCATAGCTGATCCTGTCGGCCGCCGAGACCGTGGATGCCGCGAATGTCAGGGCGAGTGTGGCGAGCAGACGTTTCATGGGGTCTCCTTTTGTGGCAAGCCTTGCCGTAAGGTTTGATCGATGTGTCAGGGTAGCCCGAAACACAACTTAAATGCAATGAATTGAATGTGAGGTTGGTATGGGTGTCGCCATGTATGCGTTGCAGTTTCTGGCCGTTCTGTTGGTGGTGCTGATCGGGATTGCGCTTTTGGTGGTGTTGATCCTCGGAATCCTGGATCGCACGCAGACCAGCGACGCGATCCGGCGCAACTATCCCGTGCTGGGGCGGTTTCGGGGATTGTTTTCGACCTTGGGCGAGTTCTTTCGCCAGTACTTTTTCGCGATGGACCGGGAAGAGCTGCCGTTCAACCGTGCGCAGCGCGAATGGGTAAAGCGGTCGTCCGAAGGGCATGGCAACACAGTGGCCTTCGGTTCGACCCGCAACACCGGGATTGTCGGCACTCCGATCTTTGTAAATGCGCCATTCCCGCCAGTGGACAACCAGTTTGCAAGCTCCGAACCAAAGATCATCGGAGAGGGGGCACGGGTGCCCTTCAGCGCCAGGTCGTTCTTCAATCTGTCGGGCATGAGTTATGGCGCGATTTCAAAACCCGCCGTGGAGGCGTTGAGCCGCGGCGCAAAGCGGGCCGGTATCTGGATGAACACCGGTGAGGGCGGGTTGTCACCCTATCATCTGGTCGGGGGCTGCGACATCGTCTTTCAGATCGGCACGGCGAAGTATGGAGTCAGAACCAAAGAGGGCAAGCTGGACGACGACAAGCTGCGCGAAGTGGCGGCGCATGAAACAGTGCGGATGTTCGAGATCAAGCTCAGCCAGGGCGCAAAGCCGGGCAAGGGGGGTATCCTGCCGGGAGAAAAGGTCACACCAGAGATCGCCAGCGTCCGAGGCATCCCGGCGGGGCAGGACAGTATCTCGCCCAACCGGCACGAAGAGGTCGATGATTGGGATGATCTGCTCGACATGATCATGCGCGTGCGCGAGGTCACGGGCAAACCGACGGGCATCAAGATGTGTGTTGGTTCCCAAGAGGGCGTGGCGGGTTTGTTCGAAGCAGTGTCACGGCGCGGTGAGGCTGATGCCCCTGACTTCATCACGCTGGATGGTGGCGAAGGCGGGACAGGAGCGGCCCCGATGCCGCTGATCGACCTTGTGGGGATGAGCATTCGCGAAGCGCTTCCGATGGTGGCGAACCTGCGCAATGCGCATGGTCTGCGCGACCGCATTCCGATTGTGGCCAGCGGCAAGCTCGTCAATCCCGGTGACGTGGCCTGGGCATTGGCGACAGGGGCAGATTTCGTGACCTCGGCGCGTGGCTTCATGTTTGCGCTGGGCTGCATTCAGGCGCTCAAGTGCAACAGGAACACCTGCCCCACCGGGATCACGACACATAACCCGCGATTTCAGTCCGGCCTTGTGGTCGAGAACAAGGAGGTGCGCGTCGCGGCCTATGCAAAAGAAATGGTTAAGGAAGTCGAAACCATCGCGCACTCGGTTGGCGTGCGGGAACCACGCCTGATGCGGCGAAGCCATGTGCGCGTGGTGCAGCCGGATGGACGGACGATGCTTATGTCGGATCTTTGGCCGCAAGGCCCCGCAGAAGGCTCCGCGATATGACGGAAACCTCTGGCATACGTCCACGGGCCTTGGGAGAGATCGCGATCCGGTGTCGTGACTACGCGGCCATGATCGACTTCTATGGTCGTGTCCTTGGGTTGGAGCCTTTGACCGGCGGAGCAAACGGCGGTCCGCGTGATCGCATATCCTTTTTTCGACTGGGCGAGAGTTTCGCTGGACACATCGCGGTGCTGGCGCTTTTCGACGGCGACGGTACAGAACCTGTCTCTGGCACCGGATCTTCTTTGCATCATCTGGCGCTTAGTCTGCCGTGGGAAGAGCAAGACCACGCCAAGGCATGGTTAGAGGAGCAGGGGTTTTCTGCGCAGTATCAAGAGTTCGAGTGGGCCGGATGGCGCGGTCTTTTTACCCGCGACCCGGACGGCAACACTGTAGAGCTCGTGGCGGCGTCGCCCGAATGGCATGTAGCGTAGAAACGGGTGAGTCCCGCCCCGTGGTCCGGTCATCAATGATCTGAGGGGGAGCGCTTGCGCCGGTCGCGGCACCCTGACGCCGAACATTTCAGTCCCGCCACGCACAAGTGAGACACTGTGCTTTGGACGGCGGCAGCGCGACATCTATATATGTGTGGAACACAAGACATGAGGATTTTATGGCGCATCGATGGAAGAACACCCTGACCGCAGAAAACGTGACTCCGTATTCGGCGTTTTTGAACCGACGTCAGATGATGGCTGGCATGGCGGCAGGTGGCATCGCCGGATCCTTGCCTTTGGGCGCCGGTGCGCAAGAGGCGCTTGAACCCAACACATGGGAAGAGATCACCAATTATTGCAACTTTTATGAATTTGGCACCGGAAAAGAAGATCCCGCCCGCAATGCGCACGCGCTGACGATTGATCCCTGGACCGTGCGCATAGATGGTCTGGTCGACAAGCCCGGCGATTACAGCTTTGCCGACATCATGTCCCAGATGACGGTTGAGGAACGCCTCTATCGCTTTCGCTGCGTCGAGGCGTGGTCGATGGTCATTCCCTGGAACGGGTTCGAACTGGCCGACCTTCTGAATTGGGTCGGTGTTCAGTCCACGGCCAAGTATGTCGCTTTCGAAACCGCGATGCGTCCTGACGAGATGCCTGGGCTGTCGTCCCCTGTGATTGACTGGCCCTATGTCGAAGGGTTGCGCCTTGATGAGGCGATGCACCCCCTGACCATTATGGCGACTGGTCTCTACGGTAAGGGCATTCCCAAACAAAACGGTGCGCCAATGCGCTTGGTCGTGCCCTGGAAATATGGATACAAGTCGATCAAGTCGATTGTCCGGATCTCGCTTGTGGAAGAGCAGCCGCCAACAGCGTGGAACAAGTACAGTGCCGCTGAATACGGATTTTACAGCAATGTGAATCCCGAGGTGGATCATCCGCGCTGGTCTCAGGCGACCGAGCGGCGCATCGGCGGGGGTCTCTTCGCAAAAAGGGAGCCAACGCTGATGTTCAATGGCTACGAAGAAGAGGTGGCGCGCCTGTATGAGGGTATGAACCTCAGAGAGTTTTACTGAATCATGCGGGATAACGTGAATTTCGCACTGCGTCGCGTGCCGGCTTGGGTGCTTTATGTACTCGCGCCTCTGCCTGTGGTGTGGATTTACTATCTCGGAGTGACAGGCGGCCTTGGTGTCGATCCCGCCAAACAGATCGAACACCAACTTGGATTGTGGAGCCTTTGGCTGCTGATGGCAGGATTGGCTGTCACACCTTTGCGGCGCTGGGCCAAAGTGAACCTTCTCAAGTTCCGACGGGCCATTGGCGTCATCACATTCTTCTACATTCTCGCCCACTTTCTGACATGGCTGGTTCTGGACGTGCAGTTCCAGAACGTCTGGGCAGATATCGTGAAGCGTTGGTACATCACTGTCGGGATGGCGGGGTTTGTCCTGATGGTACCGTTGGCGCTGACGTCCAACAACTGGTCCCTGCGCAAACTGGGGGCTGCCACCTGGCGCAAGCTGCACAGGTTGGTTTACCCGATCGCAGCCTTGGGCGCGTTGCACTTCCTGTTGCTGGTCAAAGGGTTTCAATGGGAGCCCATTCTCTATGCGATCACCATCGCCGGACTTCTGATGCTGCGCCTCGAGAAGACCTGGGTATTGTCAAAAATGTCCCGTCATCAGCCCGTTTCGGACTGATCGAACCTGAATCACACGGATCTTGACCGGCAAAGCGGTCGTGAATCGCGCCATCTCTTCATATTATTTCCGAACCATTGATCCGTCCCTAGCGGAGTCGCTTTGACCTACCGCTACATGTTGGGGTCACGGGAAGGTTTCTTGCGCAACGACCTGTCTGAAGGTCGTGAAAATTGCTCCAAATGCCTGTTTTTATGCACAAATTGAAAAAATGAAGTTTTTTCCCTCTTTCGTGAATTTTCTGCTTGCGGGTGTCCGGAGTTGGGCCTAAAAGCCCCTTCACCGGCGCTGCTGAGGCGGACGCGGGGACGACGGAAGGGACGACGGACTGAGGTTCGGAAGGACTTGAAGGCGGATAATTCAGGGGTATATCAGGGCGGGCGCGCCGGTAAGTTAGGGCGCACTGGTCTGGTTTTTGTCTCTGGGTTGCTCTTTGACATTGCTAATATCTGAAGAGATATGCGGGCGGTTTGGTTTGTTTCGACGAACGGACGTCTGTATATCACGCTCTTAGGTGTGAATGTTTTGGTGCCTGGGTTGGTGTCGTCGCGAGATGATATTGTGCTCAAGTAGCGAAGCGGTAGCACCGATTATGGAGTGTCAGCTTCACTGTTTGTACGGTTCTTCGGTTTCTTAGGAGACTGAAGCACATACAAACGGAGAAAAACGCCGATTGATGTCAGT
>NZ_JBHYFV010000015.1:0-34250 GCF_051859345.1 Marivita sp.
TGGGACGACAAGGGCAACAAGATCAGCTTTGAATGGGGTCCGGGGGCGATCTTTGGCATCCCGGTCAACGCCAATCACCAGCATTTCAACGGTTCTGGCAGCGAACCGGCGCGTTATGTCGCCGTCACCAACATGCCGCCGATCATGAACGTGTTTGAAGACCCGGATTTCATCTTCGACACGGCCTACGACTTTGCCGACCGTTTCAATGGCGAACCGGAGTATTTTGCCGAAAGCAAACAGATGGACGGTTTGCTGCTCCAGACCAACTATGTCGCCGACGCGGTCAACCTGCCGCTGATCGAGGCCAAGGAACGCGGCGCGGGTGGCGGGCATATCCGCTTCCAGCTCGCCAGATGTTCGATGAACAGCCATATCAGCCAGTTCCCGGTCGGCACCTACAAGAAATGTCACCGCCACGGCCCCGGCGCGCATGTCATCATTCTGTCGGGCGAAGGCTATTCCCTCATGTGGCCCGAAGGCGCAGAGCCGCAGCGCTATGACTGGAAACCGGGCAGCATGATCGTGCCGCCGAACATGTGGTATCACCAGCACTTCAACACCGGCACCACACCTGCCCGCTATCTCGCGTTCAAATACGAAGGTGTCGCTATCCGCAACGCGCAGGGTGTGCCGAAAGCCTGGATCAGCCAGCGGATCGGCGGCGACCAGATCGACTATGCCGACGAGACAACCGAGGTGCGGACCATGTTCACAGATGCCTTGGCCCAGAACGGGTTGGAGCCCAAGATGGACGTGGCATACGAGTCCGAACTCAAGGATTTGCCGCCCAAATCCTGACGGGCGAGACCGGAATACGCGCGAACGCTGTGACAGGGTGCGGACACCGCACCGACCGAAAAGAGGAGAAACCGCAATGCTGCGCAAGGAAGTGAACGATCTTCTGACCCAGACCGATCCGGGTTCCGCCATGGGCGACATGTTCCGGCAATACTGGATTCCGGCCCTTCTGGCCTCGGAACTGCCCGAGGACGATGCTCCGCCGGTGCGGGTCAAATTGCTGGGCGAACGCCTGCTGGCCTTCCGCGACAGCAAGGGGCGTTATGGCCTGATCGATGAATTCTGCGCCCATCGCGGCGTGTCGCTTTGGTTCGGGCGCAATGAAGAGGGCGGCATCCGTTGCCCCTATCACGGCTGGAAATATGACCATACCGGCCAATGCGTTGAGGTGCCGTCAGAACCCGCCGAATCCGGGTTTTGCGAAAAGATCAAGCTGACGGCCTATCCGCTGATCAAGGTGGGTGACGTGCTTTGGACCCATATGGGGGACAAGGACAACCGCCCGCCCGAACCGCAATGGGAGTTCGCCACCGTCCCGCCCGAGCAGACCTTTACCTCCAAGCGTTGGCAGGAATGCAACTGGCTTCAGGCGATGGAAGGCGGGATCGATTCCAGCCACGTCTCTTTCCTGCATTCCGGAAGCCTCAAGACCGACCCGTTGTTCCGGGGGGCCAAGGGCAACCAGTACAACCAGAACGACAAGAAGCCTGTCTTCGAAGTGGTCGAGGCCGATGGCGGGCTTTATATCGGCGCGCGCCGCATGGCCGAGGACAATCAGTATTACTGGCGCATCACGCCGTGGATCATGCCGTCCTTCACAATGGTGCCGCCGCGTGGCGATCACCCGATGCACGGGCATTTCTGGATTCCCATCGACGACGAGAACTGCTGGGCATGGTCTTTTGACTATCATCCGACCCGCGCCCTGTCGCCGGAAGAGCGGCAGGCGATGATCGACGGCTACGGTGTCCATAACCAGTACGAGGCACCGGGGTCTTTCCGTCCACGTCAGAACAAGGACAATGACTACCTGATGGACCGCGAAGCACAAAAGCGCGGCGAGACCTATTCCGGCGTCTGGGGCATCGCGATGCAGGATGCCTCCTTGCAGGAAAGCATGGGGCCGATCGTGGACCGAACCAAGGAAAACCTTGTGTCGACCGACAACGGCATCATCATGGCGCGGCATCGGTTGCGCAAGGCGGTGACCGCGCTGCGGGACAAGGGCACCATGCCTCCGGGCCGCACGGTTGAACACCAGATGGTGCGCTCTGCCGCGCGGGTGCTTCCGGCGGACGAGCCGTTCAAGGATGCGATGGCCGAGGATCTGAAGGTCCAGCCCGGCGTCAAGCAGACATCGGTCTGACGGTCATGCCGCACGATTCCGACGACATCTTCGAGGCGGACAACGCCACGCGGGCAGGGCGGGGGCCGGTCGATCATCCGACGATGCTGGGTTCCTGCGCCCGCGCCGCCACGGCAGCCGAGGCACGGTTCCGGGTGCAATACCCGAACTCGTCCACCCGAACGTCGCGGATCTTCGCGCTCGATTCGGCAGCGGCGGAGGTGATGTACGGCATCACCGAAGACCCGTGGAACAACGCGCATTTCCTGACGCTGGCGACCATTGGCCTGGTAGACCCGGAAAAGACGGCAGCGTCGGACCTGCCATTGAGCCATCCCGACGGAACAGTGGCCGATCTTGTACAGGAACTGGAGGGCGCGGACATTGTCGTCCTGCTTGCTACCAGCGGCGACAGTGAAGGCGCCGCCGAGGTGATCGCCCGAGAGGCGTTCGAGCGCAAGATCATGTGCGCGGGGCTGGCGCTGGCACAGGAACAGAAAGACAGGACCGTCGATGCGGTCGTGAATTCCATGCGGCGCTTCGCCTCCGTGCTGGTCGTGGCACGCGACAATGACTTCGTGCCCGCGATGCTGACGGCGTTGCGGGCATGACCCAGAAGAAACGGGGCGATCCCGACACATTCCAACACAAGGAGAAGACCATGACGAAGAAGATTTCCACGGCGGTGATCGCCGGACTTGGCGCGCTGGCGCTGGCGACCCCGGCGGCGGCACATCTGGACCCTGCGCAACACGGATCGGTCGCCGCAGGCTTTAGCCACCCGCTGTTCGGGCTTGACCACATCCTTGCCATGGTGGCGGTCGGCCTTTGGGCGCTGATGCTGGGGGGACGCGCGCTTTGGGCGGTTCCATCGGCCTTCGCGGTGATGATGGCGGTGGGCTTTGGCCTTGCGGGAACCGGCTTTGCGCTTCCGATGGTCGAGCCGATGATCCTTGCCTCTGTGATGGTGCTCGGTCTGGTGATCGCTTTGGCGGCGCGGATGTCCACCTCTGCTGGCATGGCGATTGTCGGCCTCTTCGCGGTGTTCCACGGCTACGCACATGGCGGCGAAATGGGCGCAGCGACGCCGATGGGCTACATGCTTGGCTTCCTTGCGGGAACGGCGTTGCTGCATGGTGCCGGTCTGGCGCTGGGCTTTGGCGCGGCCCGTCTGGGTGCGCGTCACGCTTTGGTGCAGAGGATTGCCGGTGGCGCGGTTGCGATGGCTGGTGCAGGGCTTGCCTTCGGCGCGCTTTGAACTGATAGAACACAGGCGCGGTCTTGCCGGAATGGCGGGGCCGCGCCCTTTACAAAGGATAGGCCCATGTGCGGTGAGATCGACGAACAGACAGAAGTCGGGCAAGATCTGAAAGAACATATGCGCGTGCTGGCGCGGGTGATGGACCTGAGCACCGGCGAAGGAATCGCGCCGCGCGGCCTGTCGGCTGAATCCGGTCGCGCCGCCTATATGGATGCCGTCTTTCGCGACGGCCTGTCCCGCGCCATGGCCGATATCGCCAGCGCCGAAGAAGACGAAACCGTCGATGCCCTTGCCGCGCAAGCCATTGCATTGGCGCGGCTTGCAGGGTTTCTGGCCGGGCAATTGCCACCCGAGGCCGACCTTTTCCGCGCCACGATCGAAGCCGTGACATCGGGTCATGCCGAACCGCGCCGAATGGCCGAAGAGCGCCGCGCGGAGCATCACGGCCATCACCATGATCACGACCATCATCACGGACACGATCACGACCACACACACTAAGGACTGCCCTAGTGCCCGCGCCGCTTGACTTCATCCACGATCCCGATTGGCGGCGCGAACTCTGGCGCGACGGGTTCGGGCGGGGATTCTGGGGATTCTTCGCCGTTGCAGCGCTGACGGGCATTGTCTGTTGGGCCATCAAGGGTCCGGAGTCCTTTCACACGGCGTTGCTACAGGACGCCTGGCTGCTGGTCGATCTGATGCCGCGTGTGATCCTGGCCCTGTCCATCGCCGCGCTGATCTGGTTTCTGCTGCCCCGAGACCGGGTGTCGGGCCTTGTCGGATCGGAAAGCGGCTTTCGCGGGTTGATCATCGCCACCGTGGCAGGGGCGATCACGCCGGGCGGGCCGTCATCGGCCTATGCGCTCTTGGCTGTTCTGGCCGCCTCGGGCGCGGATCGCGGGCCGCTGGTGGCTTATATCACTTCTTGGGCGCTTTTGGGGCTGCAACGGGTGCTGGTCTGGGATGTGCCGTTTATGGGCACTGAATTTGCCGCCTTCCGATTGCTGGTCACCCTGCCGCTGCCGGTGATCGCGGGCCTCATTGCCCGCAAGCTGCCGCTGACCTTGACGCTGCCGGGGGACACGCGCGCGACGGATGACCAGGGCGGTGACAGGTCAAAGGGATGAGCATCGGCGTTTCTTCTCTTCTGGTGGTGTTCATGGTGCTGCTGGCTCTGGCGGTGGCAAGGCAACAGCCCGCCGGGCCGGTTCTCAAGCGCTTTGTTGAACAGTTCTTCAAACTGGTGCCGCGAATGCTCTGCGCTCTGGTTGCGGCAGGCTTCATTGCCGAACTGATCCCGAAACAGACGATCAGCAGCTATCTTGGCGCTGATGCCGGTCTGGCGGCCTTGCCCGTTGCGGCGGCAGTTGGCCTGATGATCCCGGCAGGTCCGGTCATCACCTTTGCCATCGCCGCAGTTTTTGCCAAGGCGGGTGCGTCCACTGCGGCCCTCATCACCTTCATCACCTCCTGGAGCCTCTTTGCCGCGCATCGCATCCTGATCTACGAGGTTCCGCTGGTCGGCGCGTCCTTCCTGCGGATGCGGATCGTCGCGGTGCTTGCGCTGCCCTTTCTGGCCGGAGGACTGGCGATGCTGGTCGGCATGGTCACGCTTTTTGGTGCGGCGGTTCCCATCGAATGAGGACTGATCCCGACCGTTTTGCGGTGTTTCGACATACCGGGTTCGCCCGGTACTGGCTGGCGCTGATCCTGACCGGGTTTGCGCTTCAGATGCAGACGGTCGCCGTCGGTTGGCAGGTCTATGCCGTCACCGGTGACCCGTTCGATCTGGGCCTCATAGGCCTGTCGCAATTCGCCCCGGCTCTGGCTTTGGTTCTGGTGACCGGCACCGTGTCCGACCGGTATTCGCGGCGGCTGATCCTGGGCATCTGCCTTGCGTTGATGGCGGGTTGCGCAGGGGCGCTTCTGGTGCTGAGCATCAAGGGATTCAGCGTTGTCTGGCCGGTCTTTGTCATCCTTGCCATCTTTGGTGGTGCGCGGGCTTTCTACAACCCGGCGCGGCAGTCGATCATCCCGAACCTTGTGCCAAAACCCGAATTGTCGCGCGCTATCGCCGTGGTCAGCACGGGACAGCAGGTATCGACCATCGGCGGACCGGCGGTTGGCGGATTGCTCTTTGGACTGGCCCCCGAGGCCGCCTATGGCGCGACCCTTGTGGCGCTGGTCGCGGCGGCGGTCTTGTTCCTGTCGATCCCGCAACCGCGTCAGATCAAATCCGGCAAGTCGGTGGACTGGCAGACGCTGAACGCGGGTTTCCGCTATATCTGGTCGGAAAAGGTGGTGCTTGGAGCGATTTCGCTCGATCTTTTCGCGGTCCTGCTAGGTGGTGCTGTCGCGCTATTGCCTGTCTATGCGGCCGATATTCTTCAGGTCGGGCCAACCGGACTTGGCTTTCTTCGCGCGGCGCAGGCGGTGGGGGCGATCTTCATGGGGGCCTGGCTGGTCTTCCGGCCAGTGCGTGATCACGCGGGCCAGACCATGCTGGCAACGGTGGTGGTGTTCGGCTTGTTGACGCTGGTCTTTGCGTTGTCCGAAACGCTCTGGCTGTCGGTTCTGGCGCTGGTGGGCATGGGCGCGGCGGACATGATCAGCGTCAACATCCGGCAAAGCCTTGTGCAGATCTGGACACCGGATGACTTGCGGGGGCGCGTCAATGCGGTCAATCAGGTGTTCGTCGGGGCCTCGAACGAGGTCGGCGGCTTTCGCGCCGGAACCATGGCGGTGCTGATCGGGCCGGTGGCCGCTGTTGCGGTCGGCGCGGCGGGAACGGTGGCGGTGGCGGGTGCCTGGGCGGTCCTGTTCCCCGAGATGCGACGCATCCGGTCGCTGGTCCGGTAGAACGGAAAACGCCGCCCCCGAAGGCGCGGCGCATAACAAAACCATGCGGACGCGGGACCGGTCAATCGGCGGGTGGCACCCAGACATCCTCGAACCCTTCGGCGGGTTCAAGCTGGTCGAACCAATCCAGACCGATGGCCTTCATGATGCGCGAATTGCACACGATCACCCGCGCCTCGACATCCGAGGTGTTGACCCGCTTGTGCGCCACATAGGGCGGCACGTAGATGAAATCGCCCGGACCCCAGTCATATTGCTTTGGCGTGGTGTCCCATGTCCATTCAAAGGTTTCCTTGCATTCGAACTGCACATCATAGTGCAGGTCATGCCCGGTGCCTTCGATGACAAAGGCAATCTCTTCGGTCAGGTGACGGCTGGTGCCGGTGGCCTGACCTGCGGCGATGAACTGCATGTAGATGTCGATGCAGCATTCCTTGGTGTCCATCCGTTCGTTGATGATGTGCTTGATCAGCCCATCTGCCGACCGTTCCATGGGCATCTTGTCCCATTTCACCACATTCGTCCGATCGACGTATTCGCGGCGGAATTTCTGGCTTTCCTCCAGCGCTTCTTTGTAGAACGACACTTCAGGCGCGCCTTGCTTGGCGCGTTGGCGTTCGATGGCGTCGGAAAAGGTGATTGCGTCGAGTCCCATGTCAGGCCTCCGTTACAGGTTCGTCGGTGGGGTGAAATCCTCTTGTCCGGGGACCGGGTCCTCGGGGGGATATTCCACCATCTTCTGAAAGATCATGTGCATGAACAGGAAAAGCGGCTTGGCCTTGAGCACCAGAACATAGGTCTCGTCGTCGCTTTCGTTCAGGTGCTGGTGGACGCAGGCGTTTTCGACGATCAACGCATCACCAGCTTCCCAGTTCATCCGTCGCCCATCATGGATGTCAAAGCCCTTGCCCTTGAGGACAAAGAAAACCGCCGAATTCATGTGGCCGTGGATCTGGCCATAACCTCCGGGGGCGTACACATCGACATGCGCCTCGATCGACTGTGCGATCTTGTTGGCTTGCGGGTTGATGACCTTCTTCCCGAAGCTTTGCGGCCCGCCTTTCCACGCCATGTCAGACGTGCGGTAGACGCGCGGCTGGTTGTATAGCTCGTCCTTGAGCTGGCCGTAGGTGCCTTCCAGAGCGCGCACGAAGGTGCGTTTCTTGCTCCAGCGTTCCCACACCACCTTTTCGCGCTTGTCGCTGTTGTGACCGAGCGCGGGCTCGGTCTTGGTGTCCTCCGACATGGCGTTTCCTCCGCTGAATGGCCTGTCTCGGGAAAGACTAGCGAGACGGCCTTTTCCCGTCAATGGATCGACGTTCCGTATATCGGAACATTTCATCCCCCCTTGCAGACGACGTCCGACAGGGCCTGCGGTGCGATGCGCTGGCCCAGATACTCGGCCTCGTCCCCATAGAGTAGCGACTTGACGCCCTCTGGTCCCAATCGTTTGACAAGCTGGTCCACCATCCCGAACAGCGGCAGCGACAGCCCCGCCTGCTGCGACAGGTCAAGCGCTACATCCATGTCCTTTTCGTGCCAGGTCAGGCGTGTCGTGTCCCAGCGCTCCAGCGTGGTGTTGCGGGCTGGGCATTTCAGCAACGTCTCGCGCATTCTCTGCGCGTCGATCCCGCAAGACTTGGCAAGGCTCAGCACCTCGTAATTGGCGACGCAGGCGGCCCAGTGCATCATGTTGTTGCAGGTCTTTCCCAACTGCCCACAGCCCACCGGCCCAAGATGTTCGACGGCGCGGCTGTAGCAGTCGAGCACCGGGCGGATGGTCTCCACATGCTTGGCCTCACCACCGCAGAGCGACACCAGATCGCCGTCAATCGCGCCTTTGAGGCCAAAGCATACGGGTGCATCGACAAATCCGGCGCCTGCCGTGTCACAGATCGCGGCAAGGTCGATCATCGTGCGGGGATGGTTGGTTCCGGCGATGACCAAAACGCCCTGCGCGCCCCGGTCCAATAGATCAGCTACAACCGTGCGGCTTTGATCGTCGGTCGCCACAACGATGATGACAGTCGCGCAATCCGCGATTCCCGCCGTGTCCGTGGCACTGACGCCCGGATGTTGGGCGGCCTTGTCCATTGTGGCGCTGTCCAGATCGAACACGCGCACCTCATGCCCGCCTTGCGCCACATGCCCCGCCATAGCGGCCCCCATCGCGCCGACGCCCACAAATCCGACCTGCATGACTGTTCCTCCCAGTTGTTGCCAGCAACAGAAAGCGCGGTCTGGATCGGGTTCAATGCCGCCGCACCTTGCGTTCCCTTATATGGAATGTCGGTCCAAAAATGGGATTGTCTGGTGATACCTGCCCGCTTAGCATGACGTGACAAGGCGCAGAGGCGCTTCAGCCAGACAGCAGGGGAGGGGCGATGACACAGTTGCCATTGACCATCGCGACAACCGATTACGATCATTTCCGCGATATCCGAACCGGCGCGGTCAAGCCCGAGGGCATCGACCTCAACTGGCTCCTGCTTGGCCATCACGAGTGTTTCGCCCGGATGACCGCCAACCGCGAATTCGACCTGTCGGAAATGTCCTTCGCCAAATTCGCCACGCAGGTCACGCGCAAGGACAGCGACCTGATCGGCCTGCCGGTGATCTGTTCGCGGCTGTTCCGGTTCTCGTCTTTCTACGTCAACCGCAAGTCCGGCATCACCAAGGTCGAAGACCTGTATGGCAAGACCGTCGGCAGCCCCGAATGGGCGCATTCCGCTGCTGTGTGGATCAGGGGCTGGATGCAGAACGATCTGGGCATGGACCTGACCAAAATCCGCTGGGTGCAGGCCGGGGCCAACGCGCCTGGGCGCGAGGAAAAGGTCGAACTGAACCTGCCTGCCGGGATCGAGATTGACCGCGTCAAGGACAAGTCGCTGTCCGAAATGCTGGCGAGCGGGGAACTGGACTGCGCCATCATCGCGCGCCCGCCGACGTGCTTCTTGGAAAATCATCCCGACATCCTGCGCCTTTACCCCGATTTCACCGGTATCGAAGAGGATTATTATGCCCAGTCCGGCGTCTGGCCGATCATGCATATCGTGGCAATGAAGAAATCCGTCCATGACGCCCACCCTTGGGTCGCGCGCAACCTTTTCAATGCCTTCCAGGAAAGCAAACGGCGCAGCATCGAACGCCTGCTTGACCCGGCGGTGTCGCGCTATCCGCTGGCGTGGCTGCCGACCTATGCCCGCAAGATGCAGGAGATTTTCGGCAAGGATCCGTTCCCCTTTGGCATCGAGGAAAACCGCAAGACATGGGAGATGATGGCGCTTTACACCCATCAGCAGGGCATCGCGCATCGCCAGTTCACGCCAGAGGAAATCTTCCCGGCTTCGGTCCAGACCAAGGTGATCATCTGATGCCCGCATCCGGTGGACCGCTTTCCCCCGACCTGATCGCCGATCTGGCCGCCGCCGCGCGCATTCTGGCGGCGCGGGAAGTGGTGGACGGGTTTGGCCATGTCTCGATGCGCCATCCCGTTGCGTCTGACCGGTATCTCATGTCGCGCGCACTGGCTCCGGCGCTGGTCACACCCGAGGATATTGTCGAATACGATCTGAACAGCGATGCCTGCGACCCGGATGCGCCCAAGGGCTTTCTTGAACGGTTCATCCACGGCGAGATCTACCGCGCGCGGCCTGACATCTGTTCGGTTGTGCATTCGCATTCGCCCAGCGTGATCCCCTTTGGTTTGACCGACCGTGCGCCCCTGACTGCGATGTTCCACAACGCCGCTTTTCTGGCGCGCGGCGCACCGGTCTTTGACATTGCCGACAAGTTCGGGGCAACCGACATGCTGGTCTGCGACTGCACCAAAGGTGTCGCACTTGCCGAGGCGCTGGGCGAACACGACATCGCGTTGATGCGCGCGCATGGCTCTGTCGCCTGTGGCCCCAATCTTCAGGTTGCGGTGTTCCGCGCCGTTTATACCGAGGTCAACGCGCGGGTGCAGCACTTTACCCATGCGCTGGCGCAGGGTGGCCCCATCGCATCGCTGACCAAAGAGGAAGGCGCGCTGGCCGATGTGCCAAACATGACAGCCGGGATGCGCGCATGGGATCTCTGGCGGCGTGAAATCCGCGTCGAAACCGGCTGGTAAGGAGAGGACATGACCGACACGCACAGCCTTAAAGCGCAGTTGGCGCTTTGTCTGCGGATGCTCGAAAATTACGGGATCATCGACTATAACGGTCACGCTTCGATCCGTCACGGCGATGGAATGCTGATCAACAACGGTTCCGCGCAGCGCAGCCGATTGACCGCCGACGATATCTGTCTGACCGATCTCGACGGGCAGGTTACCGAAGGGCCGGGCAAGCCGCCGCTGGAATTTCACCTGCACGCTGGGATTTACAAGGCGCGGCCCGATGTGGGCGCGATCTGCCATGCACACCCGAAATGGTCCACCTATCTGACGATGACCGGCCACGACTATCTGCCGGTCTTTGCCCAAGGCACGCTGGTGCATCCCGTTCCGCTGCTCGACACACCAGACAGCATCAATTCGCCGGAAATGTCGGCGCGGCTGTGCGAGACGTTGGGTGAACGGCCCGCCGCATTGATGAAGTCGCACGGTGCGGTGACGGTCGGGGCGACCATCCAAGAGGCGTTTGTTCTGCTGAATTATCTTGAGGAAAACGCCGAACGCCAATACCGCGCGTTACTGATCGGCACACCTTACGTCTTTTCCGACGATGAAATCGCGGCCGCGGCGAAGAAGCTCTACAATCCCGGCCTGTTCCAGCGCACCTGGGATCACCACGCCGCCAAGCTGGAGGGCTGAGCCATGGCTGAACAGGACCGTTTCCATCTTGCCGGGGTCATGGGCTGGCCCGTCATGCATTCGCGCTCTCCGATGATGCACAATTACTGGATGCGGCAGACGGGGCTGAATGGAACCTATGTGCCGCTGGCGATCAAACCCGGCTCGGTCGAAGCGGCGCTGCGCGGTCTGTATCCGCTGAGGTTTTCCGGCGTGAATGTCACAATCCCGCACAAGCTCGACGCGATGCGGGTGGTCGATGACCTTGACCCGATTGCCCGAAAGATCGGCGCGGTGTCCTGTATCCATGTGCGCGACGATGGCAGCCTGTTTGGCACCAACAACGACTGGCGCGGCTTTCTGGGCAATCTTCGGGAAACTTGTCCCGACTGGCAGCCCGCGTCAGGTCCGGCGACCGTCATCGGGGCAGGGGGTGGCGCTCGGGCGGTGTGTCACGGGTTGCTGGACGCCGGAGTCGCCGAGATCCGACTGGTTAACCGCACCAAGGCCCATGCAGAAACGGTCGCTGCCGCCATTGGCGGTCCGATCACTTGTGTCGATTGGGCCGAACGGACAGAGTCGTTGCGCGGTGTGGCTTTGGTGGTGAACACCACAAGCTGCGGCATGGTGGGCCAGCCACCGCTTGACCTGTCGCTTGATGCGCTGCCCAGCGATGCGATTGCTGCGGATATCGTGTATGCTCCCTTGCAGACGCCGTTCCTTGCTGCGGCCGCAGCGCGTGGAAACCGGACCTGCGCCGGGTTGGGCATGCTGTTGCATCAAGGCCCACCAGCGTGGAAGCTCTGGTTCGGACTGGAGCCCGAAGTAACGGAAGACCTGCGCCGAATGATGGCTGAAAGCCTGAGCGGCTGAGTCCAAGACCTTCCGCGCAGCCATGTCGGTGTCAATGTTTGACGCCGTACAATTCATTGCGAGGAGCGACATGAAGACATCCATCGCCACCGTTTCGATTTCAGGAAGCCTGCCGGACAGATTGGAGGCCATAGCCGCCGCCGGTTTTGACGGGATCGAGATATTCGAACAGGACTTCATCGCCCATGATGGTCCCCCACAAGAGGTGGGTCGGATGATCCAAGATCATGGACTTGAAATCACGCTGTTCCAGCCCTTTCGAGACTTCGAAGGATTGCCCGGTGATCTGCGCCGTAAAGCCTTTGATCGGGCCGAACGGAAATTCGACCTCATGCAAGAACTGGGCACCGATCTGGTTCTGATCTGTTCCGCAGTGCATCCAGAGGCTGTGGGCGGCATCGACCGTGCGGCGGATGATCTGGCCGCGCTTGGAGACCGCGCTGCCAAACGCGGCTTGCGTGTCGGTTACGAGGCCTTGGCCTGGGGACGGCATGTCTTTGATCATCGCGATGCATGGGAAATCGTGCGACGCGCGGATCACCCACAGGTTGGCCTGATCCTCGACAGCTTTCACACCCTGGCACGCAAGATCGACCCTGACACGATCCGATCCATTCCGGGCGACAAGATCTTTTTCGTCCAGCTGGCGGATGCCCCCGGCATCGACATGGACCTGCTTTATTGGTCGCGCCATTTTCGCAACATGCCCGGCGAGGGCGATCTTGACGTGACCGGCTTTATGCGTGCCGTCATGGCCGCAGGGTATACCGGTCCGATCAGCCTCGAAATCTTCAACGACCAGTTTCGCGGGGGCAACGCGAAGACAGTTGCCCAGGATGGCTATCGATCGCTTGTGGCCCTGATGGACGACGTGCGCCGGCAAGAGCCCGAGATCAAGATATCTTTGCCAGTACTGCCCGCGCGCGTTGCCGTTGAAGGTGTGTCCTTCGTTGAATTCGCAACGCGTGGTGCGGAGAAAGATGCGATTGAGCGGCTTTTGTCCAACATGGGTTTTCAACGCACGGCACGACATATCGCCAAGGACCTGACGCTTTGGCAGCAAGGCGATATCCGCATCGTGCTCAACGCTGATGCTGAGGGTCACGCCGCCAACAGCTTTGTCACGCGGGGCACCTCTGTTTGTGATGTCGGCATCTCCGTAACTGACTCCGATGCAGCCTTGTTGCGCGCCAAGGCGCTGGGAGCAGAACCATTCCGCCAACCCTTGGGCGCAGGAGAGTTGGACATCCCCGCAATTCGCGGACTTAGGGGCTCTGTGCTGCACTTTCTGGACGAGACTTCCGGGCTGAACGACGTCTGGGATATAGAATTTCAGCAAGACTTGGTCACCGGGTCCGATGCCGGTCTGACCAAGATCGACCACATCGCGCAAACCATGAGCTATGACGAGATGCTGTCCTGGTCCCTGTTTTACACGACTTTGTTCGACCTTGAAAAATCGGCGATGGTAGATGTGATCGACCCTGATGGCCTTGTGCGCAGTCAGGCTCTTGCCACTCGCGACGGTGCGTTTCGCATCACGCTGAATGGCGCTGAGACGCATCGCACGCTTGCAGGTAGCTTTCTTGCCGCGGGGTTTGGCGCTTCTGTGCAGCATGTCGCTTTTGCAACTGACGACATCTTTGCCACCGCAAAGGTTCAGGATGCGGCGGGGTTCCAACCCTTGCCGATCCCTGAAAACTATTACCACGATCTTGCCGCGCGCTTTGATCTGTCGCAGGATTTCATTGACCGGATTCAAACGGCGTCGATCCTGTATGACGAAGACGAGGCAGGCTGCCTGCTTCAGCGGTATTCACGTCCCTATGGCGAGGGCCTGTTTTTCGAGATCGTTCAACGGACCGACGGTTACGCCGGATATGGTGCGCCGAATGCTCCGTTCCGCATCGCGGCTCAGAAACGTCTCATGCGCCCCAAAGGAATGCCGCGCTATTGACCCCTGCGGAATTGGTCATGACGTCTTTCTTTCCATGCCAATCCTCTGTCGGCGGATATTCCTGTTCAGTCGAGACGTCCCGACCAACAGAGGTCGAGCAAGCCGGACTGCGGCACACTTGCGCGGTGAATGGGATTTCGCTTGCGAATTTGCGATGCTAAGAGAGTGACCAAACCTGACAGAACCTATCGGATAAGAGGTCTGTCGCTTTGGGATTGCGCGACCGCTTTATGGTAGACACAACAGTTCACGCCGAAAAACCGTCTCGTTCGTGGCGAGGACGGGTGCCTTGGGGGATTGCGGCCTTCGTCGCGGCAATCTGCCTTCTTCCGCATGTCAGCGTTCTGATCGCCGCGTTCATGGGATCGACTGAAACCTTGCAATCCCTGGCTGAAACCGTGCTTGCGCGCTACACGCGCGCCACGCTGGCCTTGTTGGTTCTTGTTGTCCTGTTCAGTACGATCATCGGTACGATTGCCGCCTGGCTTGTGACCACAACCGAGTTCTGGGGGCGACGCGTTCTGGAGATCGCGCTGGTTCTGCCTTTGGCGTTCCCCGCTTATGTGCTGGCCTATGCCTATACGCATGTTCTGGATCATCCCGGCATCGTGCAGGCGACCTTGCGCACAGTGACAGGGTGGGGCCCACGGGACTACTGGTTTCCCGAAATCCGATCGCTGGGTGGTGCGGCGGCGATGCTGACGCTGGTGCTGTATCCTTATGTTTACCTACTGGCGCGGGCGGCGTTTGCATCGCAAAGCGCGACAACGTTCTATGCGGCGCAATCGCTTGGGCAGACCCGGATCGGTGCATTCTGGCGTGTATCCCTGCCTATGGCGCGGCCTGCGATTGCGTCAGGTGCCATGCTGGTCGGGATGGAAACCATCGCGGATTTCGGCACCGTGTCCTACTTTGGCGTACAGACCTTTGCCGTCGGGATCTATTCCAGCTGGTTTACCTTTGCGGATCGCGCCGCAGCGGCGCAGCTGTCGCTTGGACTTTTGGCATTTGCCCTTTTGCTGGCTGTTCTCGAACGCATCAACCGGGGCGAGGCGCGGTATGCGTTTGGTCGCAAGTTCGAACAAATGTCTCGTGTGAGGCTGAACGGCCTCGCGGGCAAGCTTGCGTTCCTGACCTGCTTTCTACCTGCGTTCCTGGGATGCCTGCTTCCGGTGGTGATGCTGTCGGAAATGGCGCTTGGATCAGAGCAAAGCTTGCTCAGCCCGCGTTATCTGCAATTTGCCCAAAACTCGGTTACGCTCGGGCTGGTTGCGGCGGTGATCACCGTAGCAGTTGCCTTGCTCTTTGGCAGCCTTGCCCGCAGTCGGTCGTCCTGGTCCGCGACAATCATGCTGTATATCGGTCGGCTGGGCTATGCCGTTCCGGGTGGCGTGATCGCGGTGGGTCTCTTGGTGCCCTTCGCCTATTTCGACAACACGCTCGACGCCTACATGCGCGATACATTTGGTATCTCGACCGGACTTCTGTTCACCGGGTCAATCTGGCTGCTGGTCTGCGCCTACATGATCCGGTTCCTGGCGGCGGCCATCGGGGCGTATGAAGGCGGCGTTGCGGTGATCAATCCGAACATGGACGCCGCTGCACGGGTGCTTGGGCAAAGCGAATGGGGCCTGCTGCGACGAGTTCATTTCCCGCTTTTACGGCCCAGTCTGTTCACGGCGCTGCTGATTGTATTTGTCGACGTGATGAAGGAACTGCCTGCCACGCTGATCATGCGACCGTTCAACTTTGATACGCTCGCCGTTCAGGCGCACAGGCTTGCATCGGATGAGCGGCTGGCCGGTGCGGCGGTTCCTAGCCTCGTGATCGTGGCGATTGGAACGCTTCCGGTGATCCTCTTGTGTCGGCGTATTCGCAACGAGCAGGGAAAAACAAAAGAGGGCGCCTGAGCGCCCTCTGACTTTCGTATCTGCCCGACGTTACTTCCAGTCGACTTCGTTGAAGATCTCCTGGGCACGCGGCGTGTTCTCTCCGAATACTGCCAGATTCACGTCGTCCATTCGGAAGAGCCCAAGACTGGCCGGGTTTTCGGCAAGGCCAATTCCGGGAACAGCCGCATATTCGTTGTTCTGGTTCGCGAAATAGGCCTGTGCGAAGTCGGATGTCATGAATTCAAGGAACTTGACCGCGTTCTCCTTGTTTGGCGCGTGTGCCGTCACACCCATGGCTGCCACATTCACATGTGCGCCGCGATCCGACTGGTTGGGGAACACCCATCCGAACATGTCAGTACTGCCGGACAATCCATCGACGCCCCCATCAAGTGCGCGCAGGAAGTAGTAGGTATTGGCCACTGCGATATTGCATTCGCCCGAGACGACCCCAAGCAATTGGTCCGTATCACCGCCCTGGGGCTCTCGCGCCATGTTTGCGACAACTCCGGCAGCCCATTCCTTGGCACCGTCTTCACCAGCAGCATCAATAATCGAGGCCATCAATGACTGGTTATAGACATTCGAGGACGAGCGAATACAGATCTGACCTTCGTATTGGGGATCGGCGAGGGCCTCATAGGTTTGCGGCGGGTTTTCGATCTCTTCCTTGTCGTAGAAAATGATCCGCGCCCGTTGCGACATGCCAAACCAATGCCCATCAGGATGGCGCAGGTGTTGAGGGATGCGATTGTCAAGAACGTCGGACTCGATCGGCTGCAAGAGGCCAGCCTCATCAGCCCGCCAGATGCGTCCTGCATCAACTGTCAGGAAAATGTCAGCCGGGCTGTTTTGACCTTCGGCATTGAGGCGTGCGATCAATTCGTCGGCATCACCCTCGATCCGGTTGACGGTGATCCCGGTCTGTTCGGTGAATTCGTCGTAGATCAACTGATCGTTGTCGTAGTGCCGCGACGAATAGATGTTCACCTCGTCCTGGGCCATTGCAACCGTGCTGAGTGCAGTACTGGCGACGAGTGCCAGTGTCGAACTTGTCCATAGGACGCGCATGGGAATCTCCATTATGCATATTTCCGATAAAAACAGTCAGTCACATGTTTCCGAATTTTGCGCAACACATTCCGAGTAATTTAGTCGGAAATAATTCACTTTGGTTCTGAAGTGTCCATTGCTTTTTGTTCAACCACCATCACGCCAATCGACAGGTCTTGGCACGACCGGCTCAGTGTCTGAATTCAGATGTATCGGGTGTCTGGCTGGTCACAGTGCGAAAGGATCGTCCAGAATGCCGACAACGGGCATCAGGAAGTCGCCATTTACCGGGTCCATGGCTGCCGCATAAAGGGTTTCGATGGCGTTTACAGCCGATGCCACACTTGTTTCGCTGCCATCAAACAGGGCCATGACCAGCGCCGCATCATCGATATCCGACATCCCCCGGTGGACTGCAAAAAGCGCGCCAAGATCTGTTTTCTGCTCAAGATATCGCTGGTCCGCCGCTTGCCTATCGACGAAACTTTGCGGTGCATCAGATGTGGGAACCGCTTTCACCCCTTGAAGAAACTCGAGAATGAACGCGCCTCGGGACACGGTGCCATCGTCAAGCGCTTTGGCCCAGAATCGAAGACCATCAATGTCGGGCGCACGGCCCAAGACGTTCTGGTAGACGTCGGCTGCAAATCTGAAGTTGCCCGAGCCGGTTGGATAAGCTTCGAGCGTTTCAGGCTGATTTGCAAACTGGATCGCGATCTCTTCCAGTGGCACGCCGTTTGCGTAAACCGTACCCCAGAATGCCAGACCGACCGCATCCGGCGCGCGATTGAAATACGCGATATACAATTCAACGAAGCTTTCGAACGCGTCTTGTTCCAGACCTGCGTGACCGCCGAACTGCCGCAGGTCTATTGGACCGTCGAACAGCGGGTGTTCTGCTCCAAAGTCGATCAGTTCGACATTATCAAGCGCAATCGGTCCCAATCCTCCCTCAGAGCGATCCGCGACCGTCACGCCATTTGCGGTGAAAGACACAATGTAGTTTGACTGCTCACCGGCGAAGAACGCGCTATCGACGCCTTCCATGCCATTGATCCGGTCAAACGCCCCTGTCGCCATCAAGTTGGCATCGTCAAACGGTGTCCCCGTCAGCACGCTGTCTGTTCGTGGCTCCAAACCTGGTTGGTCTTCATCTGATGGTGCGGTCGTGTCGTCTTTTGGCTCAGAGGGATGACCAAGCGACGTCCCCTCTACATCCTCTTCGTTGACAAGTTCGATATGGGCCGCAGTCAACGGAGAACCGCTTTGCGAGGCATGAAACATATCGACGGTTGTGCCGTCCCCAAGCGTCAAGCGTGAGACGTTGCTGAAGGGTTTTGTAATTGTGCCAATCGCCTCATCCGCCGAGGTGAAGCCGCTGTTGATCAGTCTGATCGTTTCGTTGGAAAGATCGAAATCAGACAGCGTGTTTCGTCCGTCACCCGTGCCGATGACAAACACGTCGCGGCCCCCCTGACCGTAATAGGTGTCAGCCCCAGCGCCTCCGCGCAATTCGTCATTGCCATCACCGCCATCAAGGTAGTCGTCGTCCGGTCCTCCCAGTAGGGTGTCGTTCCCGTTCTGGCCAAAAAGGTCATCGTCGCCCGTGTTGCCGACAAGCAGATCGTCCCCGTCTGCGCCCTGAAGCGAATCGTCGCCGCCCAGACCGTCAATCGTGTCCGCAACATCCCGACCAAAAATGCGCTCTCCCGAAGCGGTGGCAATCGGGGGCGTGCTGCCTTGCTTGATGAAGCCCGCGATATCATATCCGATATCCGCCAGAATGGCCTTGTCAAACGAGCTGATCAGGACGCGTGATCCGGTGATGAGCAAGGGATCAAGAGCGACCGTGTCGCCCGCAAAACCTTCCTCGACATGAGAGAAGTCATCCTCGATCGGGATCGGTTGGCCATTGTTGAGAGATGTTGTGTTTGGTCCGGTGAAGGTGTCACCCACAATCCACCGATCAAACGCGCCGGATGTGCCCACACCAAGGATATGTCCGATTTCATGCACTGCGACGGACATGAAGTCGTTTTGGCCTGACCCTGGGTTGTCCAGGCTGAACGACCAGTTCGCCGCAGAGTCAAATGTGATGGCCCCGGCCCATGGTTCGAAATCGGTTACTGCGCCGGTGCCGCGAAAATCAGGGCTGATCCGGGCGGTATAAACATCGCCTGCCGCATCTCCACCGTCTGGACCAGCTACGGCCAGCGTTGCACCGGGAAAGTTGGTCGCGCCAACAAAAACGATGATGTCATCGACAGTGTGTGTCAGCGTGATCGTTTCCGTCGCGAATGTCGTTGGGTTGCGAATGCTGAAGACCGTGCCAACGGGAAGATTTTCAAAGTCGTCGCGAATGACGGCTTCCCATTGATCTGCGGCCGCTTCAAGCGCCGCGCGATGGTCCGGGCTATTGAAAAACCCTGTGCTGTCGAAGCGGTAGTCGAATGCAATCGTGAATGACACAGACCATATTTCCTTACCCGAACGCATGTGACGAAAAGAATTTCGTCCTGATCCACGCGCGATTTTGAATCCCTGAGTACACAAGGCGTAGTCGACAAGTTGGGCAGCATCGTGATGGCAGTTGGGCAATGGGTCTGGAAATTAGTCAGCATTTTAAACAACTTGGATCGCCATGGCGCGTCGTGACCACCGTCTTTGTCGCGCCATGGGTCAGGTGAAACCGCGCACCAACTGCGAACAACTGCCATTGCGATCAGGTGTAAACCCGACTTGACGGAGCCGGGTCTGTGAGTGCACATGAACGCGTTTACGGTCCGGGCGTGTCACAGCGTTCGGTGAAAAGGGAACGCGGTGCTTCGACAGAACAATCCGCGACTGCCCCCGCAACTGTGAGCGGTGAGCGACGCTGAAACAGCCACTGGTGCCAATTCCGGCGCTGGGAAGGCCAGCAGAGCAATGACCCGCAAGTCAGGAGACCTGCCGTAGACCAACACCCAGTCCGATCGCGGGGTGCGATGGGGCGGCGGCCTGTCCGCAGTGGTGTCTATCACCGTCTGCGGATGCGCGCGCATTCCAGATTTTTTGTTACCAAACCGACGCTCTGCGTCGGGCAAGGCTGGGATCATTGCTATGGCACGGCTCACGACCAAACTACTTCTGTGTTCTACTCTTGTTGCTCCGTCGCTTGCGGCGGCTCAGGACGTGGGTGGCACAGTTATCGAACTTGACGAAATCGTCGTTTTTGGCGGCTTGCTTCCGACAAATCTCAACACCACCGGAGCCACGATTGAAGTTGCGGAAAGTCAGGACATCCTGCGTCAAGGTATTGGCGCAACCGCGACGCTTGATGCGCTTCCGGGTGTCTCAGTCAGCTCCAATGGTGGACTGGGCGGCAGCGCCACGGCGCGGATCCGTGGTCTTAGCGGACCCTATGTCGGCGTTCGCGTCGACGGAATTGACGTGGCCGACCCATCAGGCCCGCAAACCGCGTTCAACTTTGGCACGCTGACCACAGGATCACTTGACCGGATGGCAGTGGTCAAGGGCACGCAATCGGCGGTCTACGGATCCGAAGCGATTGCCGGAGTCGTCGAAGTGGAAAGCTGGCGACCCGACGTGCAGGGTTTTTCCGGCAAGGCAAGAGCCGAGGTGGGAAGCTTTGAGACACGCGCAGCCAACGTCAGCTTGGGGTATCTGGATGACCGTGCAGAACTTGCCCTTAGCTTGGGGCGCGTCACAACCAAAGGGTTTCCGGCCCGAGATACGGACGACGAAAACGACGGGTTCGAGCAGAGCAGCCTGAACCTCTTTGCGGCCTATCAAATCAGCGACTCCATCCGCGTTGGAATGACCGGATTGTGGTCCGATGGATCGGCTGAATTCGACCGCTCTGAAATGGATCCCACCGGAGAGATTGACGAAACGCGACGTGGGCTTCGGGTGTTTGGGGAAGTTCAGACCGGCGAATGGACGCACGAACTGTCCTTCAGCCGCTACGAGATTGATCGTTTCGATGCCGACGGATTTACGCGCGATTTTCTGGGTGAGCGCGACACCGCAGCCTATCTGGCGCAGGGGGATCTGTCGTCCAACCTGTCGCTTGCTTTGGGCGCGGACTGGACAGAGGAACGGTCGGAACTGGACGGTGCTGCCTATGATGCGTCCAACGCGGCTGTTTTTGCTGAATTCAAAGCCACGCCAAGTGACGCAGTCGAGCTGTCGTTGACCCTGCGCTATGACGATTACTCGGATTTTGACGGCCAGTTTTCAGGGCGCGCAGCTCTGTCTTACCAGTTGAACGAGGCGACCATTGTCCGTGCCTCGCTTGGGTCCGGTTATCGCGCGCCGTCGCTTTACGAACGGTTCGGCCCCTACGCCGGCTCCACTCCGCTGGACCCGGAAGAAAGCCTGAGCTTTGACCTGGGGATCGAGCATAGCTACGGGGATCGCGGTTCGGTCAAGGCCACCTTGTTCTGGGCCGAGATCGAAAACCTGATCGGTTTTGGCACCTCGTCCAATTGCCTGCCGTCGCAGGCGTTCGGTTGCTACATCCAGACGGATGGCACCACACAAACCAGTGGTCTGGAACTTAGCGGGTCGTATGCGATCACGGATCGGGTTCGCCTGTCAGCGGCGTATACCCTGACCAACGCCGAAAACAACGGAGACCGTGTGATCCTTGTGCCCCGCCATGATCTGTCGCTGGCCCTTGAAGCGGACGTCACCGATCGGTTGCAGGTGGGTCTGAACATGACCCGTGTTGCGGACACGCTTGATGGCTTCGGGACACCTACGCCGCTGGACGATTACACGGTCTGGGACGTGTCGGCCCGGTACGACATCACCGACTCTGCGTCGATCTATGGCGCAATCGACAATTTTGGGGATGCGTCCTACCAGTCGGTTCGCGGATTCAACGCGCCAGAGCGGACAATCCGTTTTGGCATCGAAACCTCGTTCTGAACGATGCGGCGTCTGCTGACGCTGATAAGCATTGTGCTGGCCCCGATGTGGGCCAGCGCGTCTGACATGCCGCGCGTGGTGTCCGTAAACGTCTGTACGGATCAACTGATCATGTTGCTGGCCGATCCGGCGCAGGTGGTGTCGCTAAGCCAGTTGTCGGATGATCCGCGGGCATCCGTCATGGCGGAAGAAGCCAAACGCTTTGCAAAGAACAATGGTCGGGCCGAAGTGATAGCGGTTCAGAACCCGGATATTGTTGTTGCCGGAGAATACAACGACCCGGCCCTGATCGCGCTGCTGCGCTCCATCGGGATCGAGGTGGTCCAGTTTCCCGTTACCCGGTCACTTGACGATATCCCCCAGGAAATTCGGAAGATGGGGGCGGTATTGGGGCGACATTCCAAGGCCGAAACACTTGCCACAGCGCTTGAGCGAGATCTGGAGAACCGGCCCGTTGTGACGGACACAGCGCCTCTGGCCGCGTTTTTCCTGCCCAATGGTTACGCGCTGGGCGCAGGGACGTTAAGCCACGATATCCTTGTCGCCGGAGGGGCAAGGAACCTTTCAGTGGAACTGGGATTTCAGGGAAATGGCACCCTGTCGTTGGAACAGGTGATCTTGCACCAGCCTGATCTGTTGATCGGGTCGCAGCCTTTTGACGGGTTTTCACTCTCTGAAGAAATGGTCTCGCATCCCGCCTTGTCGCAGTTTCCTGTTCTCAACACTACGGTCGAATGGGTGTGTGGTACGCCCTTCGTGATGAATGCCGTGGCCCAGGTTGCGGAACGGGTCGGTCGCCTGCGCTAGCCTGCAATTAGATGAGGTCCGCCATTTGGCGCGCCAGACGCAGAGCACCGTCCAGTGCAGTCCCGTGTGGTTCTGCCAACCGGGGCTTGTGTGGCGTCTCCAGAAATGGCGCGTATCGCGGTCCCAGACTGCCTGTCAGACATACGACGTCGTCACCGGTCAGGTGTGATCTGCGCAGGCAAAGGTTCAGATAGTCCGCGCCCTCTTTGACAAGTGCCAAAGCGTTTGGGTCATCGTTGTCGGAGGCTGAAAAAAGGGTTTGGGCAAGTGCAGCATATGCCGCCGGGGTTGCATGTCTGGCAAATGCGATCAAAGCCGCAGCATCTCGGTCGAATTGCGCCAGAAGTGTCTCAATGGCGTCGGACGTTTCCTTGAGGTCGTCCAAGACCAGGGCGGCGCGTTGCAGCGCCATTCGTCCCAACCATGCACCAGAGGCCTGGTCTCCCAGTTGAAGTCCCCAGCCACCAAGATAGCGAACCTCGGTGTTGCGTTTTATTGCAACGAACGATCCCGTTCCGACCGAGACCACTGCTCCGTTGCGGTCCCCTAAAGCGCCAACAACCGAAATCATCTGATCGTTGCTGACCTTGCAGTATTGCAGGGGCAAAAGTGCTTCTGCTGCCTGCGCATCGTGCGCCGTAACAATCCCGGCAATCCCAAGATGTGCGGGCGCGGACATCAGGGCGTCCATGGAAAGACCGGCTGAAACCGCCGCACAGGACAGGGTTTCCGTGATGTTCTGCAGCGTTGCTTCCGGGTCGCTTGTGTAATTGGCGGCACCACCCGATGCCGTTCCGATCAGACGACCATGCACATCATGGATCGCAACGCGGCATCCGGTTCCGCCGCCATCGATTCCGATGATATATCTGGACGCGCTTGTCATATGCGCGGCCTTAGCACAGATTTTTGCCGTCTGTGCAGTGTCCATGTCGAGCCTCGGGTCTGCACAATGCACGAAAAACGGGCAAGTCGACCCATTCCATTGCGATCCGTGAAGGCGAAGAGCGAATTATTTGAAACCGCGCCAGAGCCGTGATTGTCTGAACTATGGCCCAAGACATTCAGAGCAAAGAAAAATCTCCTGCGTTGAGCCGGGCGCTTGCTGCCAAAGTCAGTGAGATTTATCCTGATGTGAACGCGGACATCCTGACCACCAAGGCCATTGACGCGTTCTGGCCCGAGGGCACCCACAGGCGCAAGCGGGGCCGCACGCCGGGAAATGCGCTTTGGTCGCAAGGGGATGCGCTGCTCATCACTTATGGAAATTCGATTGTCGATGGTGCGCACAAACCGCTTGATCTGCTGAACGATTTTCTGCGCCGCTATCTGCGCGGCGTCATCAACGGTGTTCACATCCTGCCGTTTTTTCCATTCACTTCGGATGATGGGTTTGCCGTCACTGACTACATGGCGGTCAATCCCCAATTGGGAGACTGGTCGGACATCAACCGGATCGCAGATGAATTCAAACTGATGTCCGATCTGGTCTTGAACCATGTGTCGAGTCAAGGGACGTGGTTCAACGCCTATCGGCAGGGCCAAACGCCCTATGACAAGTTCTTTTTTGAGGCGAGCCCGGACGATGATCTGAGCATGGTGGTCCGCCCCCGCACGACACCGCTCTTGCAAAAGGTCGAAACTAAAGAGGGCCCGCGCCATGTCTGGTGTACGTTCAGCCACGACCAGATCGACCTTGATTTCCGCAATCCAGAAGTGCTGCTGGAGTTTCTGCGCACGATACGGACGCATATCGACAACGGGGTTCAGATCATCCGTCTGGATGCTGTTGCGTTTCTTTGGAAAGAGGTCGGATCACCGTCGATCCACCTGCCGCAGACCCATGCAATTGTGAAACTGATCCGTCTGCTGTGCGATTTTGCTGTTGAGCCGATTGTACTGCTCACCGAGACCAATGTCCCGAAGGCCGAAAACCTCAGCTACTTTGGCAAGCGGGATGAAGCGCATGTCATATACAACTTTCCGCTGCCGCCGTTGATCCTGCACGCGCTCTTGTCGGGGACGGCCAGAAATCTTGACAAGTGGCAGCGGTCGATGCCGCCAGCGCCGCTGGGCTGTGCCTATCTCAATTTCACCTCAAGCCATGATGGCATCGGAATGCGCCCCGCAGAGGGTCTGCTTTCAGGCGACGACCAGAACGCGATGATAGACACGGTCAAAGCGTCGGGAGGACTTGTTTCGATGCGCGCCCTGCCGGATGGAGGCGTGGCGCCGTACGAGTTGAACACCACCTATTTCGCGGCACTCAGCCGGACGTTTGATGGACCTGACGAACATCACCTTGACCGATTCTTGTGTTCCCAGACCATTGTCATGTCGCTTGAAGGCATTCCGGCATTCTACATTCATTCGATGCTGGCCACACCCAACGATACGGATGCTGTTGAACGGCGGGGAATGAACCGGGCGATCAACCGCCACAGGTGGGATTACGAAGCGTTGCGCGCGCTCTTGGCTCAAGATGATACGATCCATGCACAGGTCTTGAATGGGTTGAAGCAGCGCCTAAGAATTCGTCAGAAACAAACCGCCTTTCATCCCAATGCCACCCAATTCACCGTGCGAACCGATGACGAGCGGATCTTTGGTATCTGGCGTCAAAGCCTTGATCGGACCCAATCTGTTTTTGCGCTGCACAACGTCAGCAAAGAAACGGTCACCCTGCCGGTCAGCACCTTGAACATCATTGCTGACGAAGACTGGCGCGACTTGTTGTCGGGCGATCCGATCTCGAAAAATGATGTCGTGCTTGCTCCCTATCAATGCCGCTGGATCAGCAACGCAGGTCACTGATACTCCTTCATGTCCGCAAGCGCGGCAGCCTGCATATCGCGCAGGAAGTCCGGGTCAGCCGCGTGAACCCGGTTCCATGTGGCGATGAACGGCGTTTCGTGCGGGTTGTCTAGAAACGTCTGGCCCGCGCGCATGATGTTCTCCGCAAAAAGCTCGATCGAGGCTTCTTCGGAATGACGGTCCACGATCAGCCCGTTCATCTGGGCATCGCAGTAATACGCATCCAGCAGATCAAGGGCGCTGCGATAGTAGGTGGCTTTCAGGGTTCGGAACACGTTGGTGGTAAAGATCGTCCCGTCCGCAGCAAGCTTTCGGAAGATCGCCTTGCAGATGTCAGTCGACATGCGGTTCAGCCCTGTCTGGGCGTCTTCGGGGCTCAGCGTCTGGTGTTTGTGGTCATAGGCATCCGCGATTTCGACCTGGCACACCGCCTTGGGGGCAAGGTTGCGCCATGCTTCGGACAGCACGCCGATTTCCAGACCCCAATCTGATGGAATGCGCAGGTCGGGCAGGATATTTGTCCGCATCGCAAATTCGCCCGACAGCGGGTAACGGAAGCTGCGCAGGTAATCGATATAGTCTCGATCACCGATCACCCGTTTCAGCGCAATCAACAGAGGGCTGACCAAAAGCCGGGTCACACGCCCGTTGAGTTTTTCGTCCCCGATCCGCGCATAATACCCCTTGGCCACCTGATAGGGAAAGGTGGGGTTGGCGACCGGATAGATCAGCCGGGCCAGCATTTCATTGGTGTAGGTCAGAATATCACAATCATGGATCGCCATGACCGCGCTGTCCTGACAGCCGATCAGGTAGCCGATGGAGGTCCAGACGTTCTTGCCCTTGCCCTGTTCGGTTGGTGCGAGTCCCATCTGTTCAAGCCGGGTGTCCAGCGCAAGCATCCGGGGACTGTCGTTCCAGATGACGATATGGTTCTGGTTCAATCCTTCGAAGAACTTTTTGGCATGGCGAAATTGTTCTTCGGTTGCGCGATCCAGACCGATAATCACGCGGTGCAGGTATGTGACCTTGGCCAACTCCGACAAGATGTTGGGCATCGCGTCGGTTTCCAGCTCGGAATAAAGACAGGGCAGGATCAGGGACATTTTTCGCGTCTGGGCAAACGTCTCAAGTTCGTAGGTCATTTCAGGCAACGAACGGCTGCGCAGATTGTGCAGGGTCGTGATGTTTCCGTTCTGATGAAAATCAACCATAAAGCTTTGATCCTGTCGAAAGGCCAAGCGCGTCAAGCCACGCATTTACGGCAATGTTCCACCCTGAAGGGCCAGCGTCTTTGGTTCGTGAGATACGGCCGTCCACCTCGCCCGGCATGTCCGGCAAAGGGGCGCGATGTGGATTGGCGATGATCACGCCGTGGTCCGCTTTATCGAGCATTGCGATGTCATTTGGCGCATCACCAAGCGCGAGTGTCTGTTCCGGGCGCAAGACCCGGATGATGCTGTCCATTGCATCCGCCTTGGTCTTGCCAAACGACAGCGTGAGAAACCTGCCACCGCTCTGGGCTGTGATGCCATGCGCGGCCAGGGCGGTCGTGAACTGATCCAGCGTATCAGCGTTTCCGGCCCACAATCCGGGTTCGGAAAAGCGGCGGGTCTTGGCAAGGGATGCGGCATTTGTCGAAAGACCTGTGAGGGCCGCCACCTCGTTCACCGTCATGTCACCAAAGCCCCGGAAGAAGCCGCGCAAGTCGTCTGAAATGCGATCAAGATGTTGGCGCAACACGGGGTAGGCATCTTCTTGGGTCTGATCGGTCAGCCCAATCACCCCTGATCCGTTCTCTACAATGGCCGGGTATCGGGCGAGGGACATCTCGCGTTGAAGCAACGTGATCTCTGCTGCGGTCTTGCTGCTGGCCAGCACAAGCGGAACGCCAAGGGCGCGTAGCCTGTCCAAAGCGGGTATTGCCGCATCCCACCGATAGGTTTCATGATCCAAAAGCGTGCCGTCGAGGTCGGAAAAGACAACAAGCTTCGGCGGATTCTTCATATTTCGATTGTCGGATGCGAAGGCAAAAGGCTCAAGTAAAAACGACGCGCCGGGTCTGTGCGGGATTGGGCGCATGACACTCGCTCATTCCGTGACCGACATACGCCGAAAAAACGCCGCCGGAAGTATCCCGGCGGCCTTGTCAGAATTCAACTGGCGCGATTTACCCGAGTATGGACTTTACCGCTCGAACCGTGCCTGCCACAACCTGATACGCCTCTTCGCGGCTCAGGCAGAAGGGCGGGGCAAAGCCAAGGATATCTCCCTGGGGCATGGCACGGGCAATGATCTTGTCCTGCTCAAGAAGCTTGGCCGAAATCTGCGGTCCGATCTTGTCGGCAGGGTCAAAGAACACGCGGTCGGATCTGTCTTTCACAAACTCCACCGCGCAGATCATGCCGTCGCCACGAACGTCGCCGACATGCGGGTGATCAGACAGCGCGTCCGTCATGGTGGCGTTGAGATAAGCTCCGACCTCACCCGCATTTGTGATCAGGTTCAAATCGTCCAGCAGCTTGAGGTTTGCGACACCCGCAGCCGCGCCGATCGGGTGTGCGGAATAGGTCCAGCCGTGGCCGATAGGTCCATTTTCATCCGTACCCTGTTCAAGCACAGCCCAGACCTTGTCCGACACGATGGATCCCGACAGCGGCGCGTAGGCCGAGGTCAGACCCTTGGCGATGGTGATGATGTCGGGTTCGATTCCGTAATGCTCGGACCCGAACATCGTGCCCAACCGGCCAAACCCGGTGACCACCTCGTCCGCGATCAACAGGATGTCGTGCTTTTTCAGAACGGCCTGTATCGCTGTCCAGTAGCCTGCGGGGGGCGGAACGATCCCCCCGGTGCCCAGCAGGGGCTCGCCGATAAACGCGCCGATGGTGTCAGCGCCTTCACGCGCGATCAGGTCTTCAAGGTCTTGCACGCATTGCTCTACAAACTGCGCCTCGGACTGGTCCAGATTGTCCCGACGATAGTAATAGGGCGCTGTGGTGTGGATCACCTGTTCAACCGGAAGGTCAAATTTCTTGTGAAACAGTTCAAGCCCGGTCAGCGAGCCCGTGACAAGTCCGGACCCGTGATACCCGCGCCAGCGCGAGATGATCTTTTTCTTCTGCGGACGGCCGAGGACGTTGTTGTAATACCAGACCAGTTTGACATTGGTCTCGTTTGCATCGGATCCGCCAAGGCCGAAATAGACCTTCGACATGTTGTCCGGCGCACGGTCGAGGATCATCTTGGACAAGGTGATGGACGCCTCTGTCCCATGCCCGACATAAGAATGATAATACGCCAATTCGCGGGCCTGATCGGCAATCGCTTCGGCGATTTCCTGGCGGCCATAGCCGACGTTGACGCAATACAACCCGGCAAACGCATCCAGAAGGCGGTTCCCATCCCGATCTTCGATATGAACGCCCGAGGCAGTCTTGATCACCCGGCTGGGGCTTTCGCCGCGCGCGTGTTGGGCAAGGTGGGTCGAGGGATGGAAGAAATTATCCCGATCCCACTGATCAAGTTGGTCGTTTCTCAACATGTCGTTTTCCAGTCATTAAATGTGACAAATCGTTGTGCACATCAGTCGAAATTTCTTGATCCTGTCAAGAAAACTGCGAAGGATTTCTTGCACCGTTCAGCGGCGAGTCCGCTGAGTTGTGTACATCCTACAAAATTAATGGCTGAGGACCAACCATGCCCGAGGGAAATGCCCCGTTTAGCCAAGTGGAATATGATCGCCGGATCGCGCTGACCCGGTATGCGATGGAAGTCGCCGGTTTGGATGCCCTTTTTATCACCGATCCCTCAAATCAGGCGTGGCTTACAGGCTATGACGGATGGTCCTTTTATGTGCATCAGGGTGTCCTGCTTCGGATGGAAGGAGAGCCGATCTGGTGGGGCCGGTTCATGGATTCGATCGGAGCGCAGCGCACCTGCTGGATGTCCGATGACGCGATCATCGGGTATGCCGACAGCTATGTGCAATCGACCCTGCGCCATCCGATGCAGGACCTTGCGGAACGGATGCGGTCTCTGGGGCTCGAAACCGTTCGCATCGGGGTCGAGATGGAGAATTACTACTACACGGCCAAAGCGCACGAAGTCCTGCGTGCGGAACTTCCCGATGCGCAGATTTCTGACGCGACAGCGTTGGTGAACTGGCAACGTCTGGTCAAATCGAAAGAAGAGATTTCGTTCATCCGCAAGGCGGCACGGATTTCTGAACGCGTCATTGAAACGGCTATCGAACGGGCGGAACCCGGCGTTCGCAAGAATGATCTGGTTGCGGATATCATGCATGCCGGGATCACCGGGGTAGATGACATATGGGGCGATTACCCCGCCATCGTGCCGCTGACGCCCTCTGGTCTGGATGCCACGGCGGCGCATTTGACATGGAACGGCGACCCCATGCGCGAAGGCGAAGCGACGTTCTTCGAACTTTCGGGATGCTATCGTCGGTATCATGCACCGCTTTGCCGCACTGTTTTTCTTGGCACACCTCCGTATGAAATGCTGGACGCCGAAAAGGCCCAATTGGAAGGCATCGAAGCTGCGTTGGACGCCGCGCGGGCAGGCAATCGCACCTGCGACATTGCCAAAGCCCTGATCGACGTGTTGCAACAGCACCGAATCTTCCGTGAGGGGCGTTGCGGGTATCCCATCGGACTCAGCTATCCTCCGGACTGGGGTGAACGAACCGCGTCGATCCGGATCGAGGATGAGACCATATTGCAGCCGGGCATGACGTTCCACTTCATGCCGGCGCTTTGGATGGACGCCTGGGGTCTTGAAACAACCGAGACCATCCTCATCACGGAAAGCGGAGCAGCAGAAGCCTTGTGCAACGTTGAGCGCAAGTTGTTCGTCAAGAACTAGGCAAAAGGGCGAGAGCCGTGGATCATTTACAGCGCACCACCGAGATCCTGCGAGAGTTGATCGCTTATCCTACCATCTCGGCGGACAGCAATTTTGACTTGATCCTCCATATGGCTGGTCTGCTGGAGGAGGCGGGCGCGCGGTGTGACGTCATGTCTTCGCCCTGCGGGACCAAGGCAAACTTGTTCGCGACGCTGGGGCCGGATCGAAACGGCGGAATCCTTCTGTCCGGGCACAGTGATGTTGTGCCGGTTGCAGATCAGGCGTGGACCCGCGATCCGTTCCAGTTGGACCCGTCTGGTGGTCTGCTATATGGTCGAGGCACCTGTGACATGAAGGGTTTCATCGCCGCGACTCTTGCAATGGCCCCGTATTTTGCAGAACGGGTTGGGGAACGCCCGGTGCATTTTGCCTTTACCTATGACGAAGAGGTCGGGTGCATGGGTGCCCGGCATTTGGCGGAAACGTTGTCCGAACGTGGTCTGACCCCCGGTGTGGCAATCATCGGTGAACCGACGGACATGCGGATCATCGACGGACACAAGGGGTGCAACGAATATACAACGCACTTCAACGGTCTCGCCGGCCACGGATCCATGCCTGATCATGGCGTAAATGCCGTGGAATACGCGGTGCGATATGTGAACCATCTGCTTGGCCTCAAGGACGCACTGCGCGCACGCGCCCCGACAAACTCCCAGTTCGATCCACCGTGGACCACCGTAAACGTGGGGTCTTTGGTCGGCGGCGTGGCCCACAACGTGATCGCGTCCTGCGCGCAGGTCGAATGGGAAATGCGCCCCGTGCAGCCGGGGGACGCGGAGTTCGTCAAAGACAGTCTCAGACAGTATTGCGAGACCGAACTTCTACCAAAGATGCGCGCCATTCACCCCGAGGCCTATATCACAACCGAGGTGATCGGTGAGGTGGTTGGACTGATCCCCACCGACGAGAACGAAGCGCGCCGCATCATATTCGAACTTACTGGCGCAAACAGCAGCGACGTCGTCGCCTTTGGAACAGAGGCGGGTCTGTTTCAGGCGCTGGGCACGGATGTGGTTGTCTGTGGACCGGGTTCTATCGAACAGGCCCACAAGGCAGACGAATTTATCGCCATTGACCAGTTGTCACAATGCTTGAGTATGCTGGAAAAGCTGGGGGATCGGCTTGGTCACTGACCCAACTTGTGACACGGTCAGCGACATCATGCTGTCCGTCAAAGACCGCCACGCAGCCATGCATGCGGACATCCGCCAGCGCATCTGCCTTTTGGATTTTCCGCCCGGTACCCAGCTTTCCGAAACGGCCCTGGCCGAGGAATTCGGGACAAGCCGCACACCGGTGCGTCGCGTCTTGGCGCGTCTGGAAGAAGAAGGATTGGTGCAATCGGTTCATGGTGTGGGAACGCTTGTCACGGATGCGGATATCACCGAACTGGAACAGGAATACCGCCTGCGTGTCGAACTTACCGCACTGACCGGACGGCTGAATCCGGTGATGCCGGGCACGGCCTTCATGCAGCGTTTGCAACACCTGATCGACCGTGCGTCTTACATGATCCCCAAGGGTACTCCACGCAGCTTCACGCAACTGGACATGGAGGTGTTTCAGACCCTGCTGGAACTGACGGACAACGACCCGCTGCGACAGATTCTTGAACGTCTCTACTACAAGACCAAACGTCTCTGGCTTGTCCGAGCTATCGCTGCGGAACTGGATCTGCATGCGGAATTTCGCATTTTCCGGCATGAACTTGAGGCAATCCAGATTGCTTTGCTCTCGGGTGATCTGGACGCGGTCGCTCAGATTCAGCGCGCCCATATTTCGATGAGCTTGAACCGCCTGCTTCGACAGAATGACTGAGCCGGACAGCCGTTGGTTTGCTTCACGAGTCGGGGTGGTCTCAGGTCGCCTTTGGAATGTCTGAATGATCTGCGCAGACGTCATGTATCGAACCTGCAGTTGTGATCCAGATATCATCGCGATGCGTGCAGATGTGCTGCAAAGCGCGGCGTAGGTGGCGAAGGCGATAGGGTTGGCCGACCAGATAGGGGTGTAGTGCGATTCCCATGACCAAGGGCTGATGCACCGACTGCATCCGCATCTCGTCGAATGTGTCGATGAGGATGTCTGCAAAGGCAGCGGCGCCGTCCTTGCGGGCGACAATAGAAGGGATGTCGTTGGCTTCTTGCGGGTAGGGAATGGCCAAGAGCGGCCCATGGTCTGTGCGCATCCAGACGGGTTGATCGTCCATGCACCAATTGAGCGTGTAGGCATATCCCGCCTTCTTGAGCAGGTCCGGCGTGACCGGGCTTTCTGCGATCCAAGGCGAAAGCCACCCTTTGGGCGCTTTGCTCTCAGCCTTGGTCAGCACTTCCGTTGCTTCGACGATCAGGGTCTCTTCGTCCTCGGGGGACAACACGCTCTGACGCTCTGAATTGGTGCGTCCATGGCCGACAATTTCGTCACCCCGCGACCTGAATGCGGCCATGAGGTCTGGTGCGTAATTGTACATCACCGAGTTGGCCAGGACACTGGCGGGCAAATCAAGCGCGTCGAACATGTCCAGCATGCGCCACGCGCCAACGCGGTTGCCATAGTCGCGCCATGCATAATTTAGGATGTCCGGCTGTGGCCCGCCGGGCGCAAGTTCCGCCCCCAGCCCTTCGCCAAAGGCGAAATGTTCAAGGTTCAGGCCGATATAGACCGCCAGCCGTTTTCCCCCTGGCCAGTCATAATCCGGCCTGTCGTTGATGGCGCTGTAGTCGTAGCGTTCATGGGTCGGCAATTGGATCATAAAGGGGCCTCGGCCAAACCTGCCTTGTGAAGCAGTATCTCTGCGCTGTCGTTCCAGACATGAGTGCTGACGATCTGACCGTTTCGCACGACAAAGCTGTCCATGTACCGGTTGGTTTCAAAGGTCGTGCCATCATGCCATTCACCATAAAGATAGCCGGTGTTGTAGACATGCACATCCCCTGTCGCCGGATCGTGGGCTGCATCGGTGTGCAGAAACTTTTTCTTGACCCACTTGTAACGCTTGGCATTGAACGCCGCCGTCTGGTCCGGGCCGGTAAATTTCCGACCCCCCGTAAAGGTGATATCAAAATCCTTGGCGACATAGGCCCGCGCGCCTTCGGGGTCGGGGACCATCGAGCGTTCGAGATAGGCTTCGACGATGGCTTTGGCGGCAGTCGCCGGATCGGTTTTCTGGTCCATGGTTTCCTCGTTCTTCAGGGCAGGTTGGCGGAACAATGGCGATGGCAGAAGCCCTTGACCACTTCGGCAGCCGCCGCGTTCATCATGCGCGCGTCGGCATTGGAATGCGTGATGCGATCAGCGGCGGCAATCGCGCGGTCACGCAGCGCGGACTCGTCCAGCGTCAGGATACGATCCTCGGCGAACACCATTTGCCCGGCGATCATCACCTCGCGCACGGCAGCGCCTGTCTCTGCAAAGACGATCTGATCCAGCGTGGCCCGCTGCGGCGTGTAGTGGCAGTAGCCTTGATCCAGGAACACCAGATCGGCGACCCAGCCTGTCGCGATCTGACCAACTTTGTCGAACCCCAGCAGACGGGCACTGCCGCGTGTCGCCATATTGAACGCCTCGGTCGTACGCACCCACTGTGCGGTGTCGATGGTCTGCGCTCGGCTGAGCGTGGCGGCAAGACGCATCGCCTCGAACATGTTCTGCCCGTCCGACGTGTTGCTGGCATCGGTGCCGATGCCCAAGTGCACCCCCGCATCGGTCAGACGGCGCAACGGCGCAATGCCGGACCCAAGGCGCAGGTTGCTCATCGGGTTGTGCGAAATCCCGGCTTCAGCCCCCGCCAGTAGCGACATTTCAGGGTCGGACAACCAGACCCCGTGCGCGCCACTGAAACGGGGGGACAGGACGCCAAGCGCTGATAGGTGTTCGGTCAGCGACGTTCCGAATTTCCGCTGTGCCATCACCTGTTGCAGCCGCGTTTCGGCCAGATGCGTCTGAAG
>NZ_JBHYFV010000015.1:34265-103483 GCF_051859345.1 Marivita sp.
ATCCGCCGATAGATGCGCACAGCTCTGTAGGAACGGGTCCGAGCAATGCAGCGGGATTGTCGGGCCGATACCGGGACGCACGCGATCCGTGGGCACCGGCCAGTTGCGCAGCGCCTCGCCGCAAACCGCCATCGTGCTGTCCCAATCCGGCAAGGTCATCGCCGCAACCGCGTCTTTCAACGGGCCATCAAAACTGTCCAGCAGGCCCGGCAACGCCTGATAGATCGTCTGGTCCGCGATCATGGGGGCCACGACCGCCCGCAGGCCGACGTCATGATAGGCATGGGCCACCGCGTGGGTGCCATCAACCGTGGGTCCGGGCAGTTCGATGAACAGGTCGAAACAGGCGGTGCAGCCTTTTCGGATCAACTCGACTGCCGACAACTGGGCACAGAGCGTCAGATCGTCATGGGTTCGACCAAGGTTCAACCAAGCGGACCCGGACAGGAACGTCTCGAGAATGGCATCGTCCGGCACACCGCCGCGCGCCAATGCGCCGTGCGAATGGGTGTGCCCGTTGACGAGGCCGGGAATGATGATGCGTCCATTCGCATCCATCGATTTGGCATCGGCGACCGTTTCACCCTTTGGCAGAATGGCCGCGATCAGGTCGCCCTCGATCAACAGCGACACATCGGCAAAGCTGTCGTTCGCGACAAGAACCTGCGCGCCCTGGATCAAAGTCTTGGTCATTTGTCCGCGACCCCCAGACAGAAAACATGCGCCAAAGCGGGGGCCCTGGCGCATGTGGCTTGCATGGCTCAGTTCAGCGTCACTTCGAAGGTGCGCGTGTCCATCGGCGGCAGGAACGAGCGGTCAAAGATCTCGGACGCTTCGGGCAGACGGTCAAGGCCATAGCCCTTGGCGACAATCTCGATCGAGCGGGTCAGGCGTTCATCCACCAGATCACCCATGCCGATCTCGGTCACTTCGGGCGCGTTCATCAGGTTGGTCAACGCAAATTCAAGACGGGCACGCTCGAGTTCGGGATCGACAAGGTTGTCGAAGGCCATGATAGCCTCGACCGAACTGTCCTGGTTGGCCGCGACTTCCATCGTGGCCTTGTTTACCGCGCGGACCAGACCGGCCACCGCTTCGGGATTTTCGGCCAGCATTTCGCGCGACACCATCAGACCGTTGGAATAGAGGTCCATGCCGTAATCTTCGAAGTTGAACCAGTTGTAGTCGTTCGCCGGGTCCTGACGGTTGGCGATCAGGTTGAACCAGCTGGTCGAGGTGAACACGAACGCGCCGTCGATGTCACCGCGGATCATCATCGGTTCTTGCAGGTTCGGCGCCATGTTTTCCTGCGCGACCTTCTCAAGGTCGATGCCGTTCAGCTCGGCAAAGACCGGAAACAGGCGGGTTGTCGGCGTGCCTTGCGCACCGCCCAGCGTCTTGCCCTCGAAATCGGCGGGTGCTTCAATGCCTGCGGTCTTGGGTGTCACGATGGCGAAGGGCGGGCGGTTCCACAACTGGTACACCATCACCGGTGCTTCTCCCGGACGGGCGGCGGCGTTCTGGATGATCGCGTTGATGTCTCCAAAGCCAGCATCATAGGCACCGCCCATGATGCGCGTCACGGTCGCGGCCGATCCTTCGCCCTGATCGATGGTGACGTTCAGACCCTCTTCCTCGAAATACCCCTTGTTCAAGGCCAGAAGGAAGGGTGCGTCGGATCCTTGGGTCTTCCAGCCAAGGGTAAAGCGGATATCGGTCATTTCCGCCAATGCGGGGGCAGCTCCGGCCAGCAATGCGACGGCGGCACCGAACAGGGAATGTTTCATGAGGTCATCCTTTTTGATTGGAGGGACGTTGAGGGAGTGTGTTCAGGTGATGGCGATGTCATTGCCGCGTGTGGCCCAGCCCGTTACCCGGCGCTCCAGTATGGAGAACACGGCGTAAAGCGCGACACCCATCAGCGCGAGGATGATCAGCCCGGCAAAGACCAGCGACACCTGGAAGTTGGACGAGGCGGTCATCATGACGTTGCCGATGCCCATGTTCGACGCCACGGTTTCCGACAGCACCGCGCCGACGAAAGACAGCGTGATCGCGACCTTGAGCGAGGCGAAGAAATACGGCATCGCGCGGGGCAGACCGACATTCCAGAGAATCTCGGTCTTGGACGCACCCAGCGTCTTGAGCACGTCTTCCAGTTCCGGTTCCGTCGTCGCAAGCCCTGTGGCGATGTTCACCACAATCGGGAAGACGCAGATCACCATTGCGGTCAGCACCGCAGGCGTTGTGCCCGACCCGAACCAGAGCACGAAGATTGGAACAACCGCGACCTTGGGGATCGACGAGAACCCGACAAGCAAGGGATAGGCCACCGCATAAGCGATCTTCGACGTGCCGACGATCACTCCCAGGGTCACGCCGATAATGACCCCGAGCGAGAACCCGAACAGCGTCGAATAGAGCGTTTGCAGGATATGCGGCCACAGAACCGGGAACCGGGTCCACATGGTCACCAGGATTTCGGAGGGGCGCGGCAGGACGAGGTCCGACACGTTCAGAACGATGCACAGAACCTCCCACATCAGGAAAAAACCGATGATCAGCGACGAGGACAGCAGACGGATACGTTGGGAGTCGGTCATGGGGCGTCCTTATGTGCTTCGGACTTGCGCGATCAGTTCACGCAAGCCTTGGGTCATTTCGACAAATTCGGCGCTGTAGATCATGCCGATGTCGCGCGGCTGCGGGATGGTCACCGGCTCGTCCGAGATGATGCGACCGGGACGCGCGCTCATCACGCAGATGCGGTTGGCCAGATACCCGGCTTCGCGCAGGTCATGCGTGACCAGAAGAACGGTTGGTTTGCGGTCGAGATAGAGGTCCTGCATGATCTGCCACAGCTCTTCGCGGGTGAACTGGTCCAGTGCGCCGAACGGTTCATCCAGTAAAAGTAGATCAGGTTCGTGGATCAGCGCGCGGCACAGGTTCGACCGCTGCAACATGCCACCGGACAATTGCCACGGGTAATGGTTGGCAAACCCCTGAAGACCGACCTGTTTCAGCAGCGCATGCACCCGGTCACGGAACGCCCCGGTCTTGTCTTTGCGATAGGTCTGCTTGAACGGCGACACGATCTTGAGCGGCATCATGATATTCCGCTCGATCGTCAACCAAGGCAGCATGGTCGGGTTCTGGAACGCCATCCCGATACGCAGTTCCTTGGCCTTGGCTTCTTTTCCGCCGACCAGAACCAGACCGGAACTGGGCTGGATCAGGTTGCTCACCAGCTTGAGTATCGTGGATTTGCCACAGCCAGACGGTCCAACAAGGGCAAGGAAATCGCCCCTCTCCATCTTGAGGTTTGTGGGCGAAAGAGCTGTGACTGCCTTGTCGCCGGACCCGAAGACAACAGAGGCGTCCTGCAGTTCCAACGCCGGTCTGGAATGTACGTCTGCAGGTTTGGCCTGCTGCGTGGAGGGAGCGGGTATGTTGGCTGTCATGTTCATACCACAGCACTTGCGGCGGTGACTTTGAGATTAGGAAGTCGTTAAGTAAATGAAAATTGAATTATCTTGAGGCTGCCTTTTTATCAGGCAGTTTTTAGCTTGTCTGAGCAAGAATGCTGCATATGCGGAGGTATACAATCTCTTGTCCAAGCCTCGCTCAGGAGGTCGATTCGGCCACCGAAACTGCGCTTGTGATCATGTCCACGACATGCTGACGGCGCTCGTGCCGCCACTCTTCGCCTGAGATGTCGCGACCGAATGTGGCTGACAATGTGTGCCCAGCGTTGATGTGGTGCGCGCTCAGGGCAACGATGCTGACATAGAGTTGCAGGGCATCAATCCGGGCCCGAAACAAACCGTCGGCATGGCCGCGTTTCAGGACATCCGAAATCTTGTCGAGAAACGGGGCCGACATCTTTTGGATTTCTGGCATTTGGGCGATGAAACGCCCGCCCAGCAGGTTCTCGCTGCGGGTGATCGACAGGAATACCGTATTGCCTTGGAAGTAATCGAAGGTCAGCTTGACCAACCGAACAATCGCCTGATCTGGCGGCAGGGCTTCAAGTTGCAGTTCCTCCTCACGGGCGCGAATCTCGGCGTAGATATGACGCAGCACAGCCAGATAGAGGCATTCCTTGTTGTCAAAGTAGTGATAAATCAATCTTGGATTGCAGCCGGCGCTTTGCGCGATTTTCTGCACCTTGGCCCCGTCATATCCATGGGCGGCGAATTCTTCCAATGCCGCAGTGAGGATCTCGCCCTTGGTCCGTTCCGGGTCGCGTGACCGAATGGAGGTTTGGCTGGCAGAAGACTTTTTCATGCAGCAGCGCTAACACCAGTTTTGCGTGTGTCAAGATTGAAGGCCGTCCCATCATCGCGTTCAGCCTGACCAAGACTTACGCTTCGATCATCTTATTCAGCAACGCAGAGTTCGTTCCAAAGGCAGAAGCCTTGGGGTTCAACCTGCGTATGGAATTTCAAGTGCGAGAAATTGATCAGCGGTGGGACGACCTTGTTCGGGGGATCATCCATGACGATCTGGCCCCTTTGCCAAGGAAACGGGAAAGCCATGTTGTGTCGCACCAAGAAAACAGGCTGCGGGCCTTGGTCCCCTTTGGGTCAGCGGTCCGCCTGACTGTCCAGAACGTTCTCAATCTCGTTCAACAGGTCCTCGAGCAGGGCGCGAGAATCGTGCCAGTCATCTTGAGAGCGAACACGAGTCATGGCGGCATCCGTTCTTTCGGCCAATTTTCCCAACGCTGCAAATCCAAGTGTTGATGCGACGCCGGCGATCTTGTGAGCGCGCTGTGCGATGCCTTCGACAAGCTGGGGCTGTACGCCGGTTTGATCTATGTTCAGCGCAAGTGCTTCGATTTCCAGACACCGGTCTACAAGACGCGATACAAAGCTCTGGCGAATTTTCGATAGCTGGAAAGCAAGCTCAGGAAGCTGACCATGTGCTGCCATGCCCTGTGATGTTTGCGGGTTCAAGGCAGGATCAGCCAAAATGAACCTCGCGATCATGGTGGTTCTTGGCCAAGGCAAGTGCTTCATCAATCAGGCGTGCCGGAGTGGTCAGGTTCGTGGCGCGACATGTGGTTGCTGGTCCAACCGACACCATGGGCAGACGGATTTGCAGTTCATCATAAACCCGCTGAAACTCTGCGATATACCCAAGAAGTTGGTCGCCAAATGCGGAATTGTCACGTTCTCTGCGCTTGGGCAGCAGGCAGACAAAATCACCACCGCCCTTATAGGCGATCATCTTGGCCGAGAATGGCAGGCAATCGGAAATACATGTGGCGACATCCAGCATCACGTCGCCGAAAACAGCCCCACCCTCCATGTCGTAGATTTCGCGGCCGTTGGTGACATGTACGCCAACAGCAAACACCGAAAGCGCGCGGAACAGGCCCAGGGCGTTCAGGTAGTTCTCCATCGCCAGGACATCTATGCCGCCGTCAATGTGCTTCATCGGGATGCTGTCATGGAATCCGTAAGACGGATTTGCAGTTATGTGAGACCCCGAACCCATGCGCCCGGCCTCGTTGCGAAGGCGCTCGTTGACCAAAAGCTGCACAACCCCAAGTCGGCTTTTGGTTTCGGTCTTGTCGACCGGCTTGGTCAGATAATCCGTCGCACCGGCTGCAAACGCATCGTCGATATAGGATTTGTCGGACATGACTGTGTTCATCACGATCGGCACTTCGGCGTAACCATCCCGCGCCCTTATGTGTCGACACAGCTGAATGCCGTTCATTTCAGGCATCTGGATATCCAGAATGCAGCATTCAAAGTGATGGGACGACGTCTCGATCAATTCGAGCGCATCCTGTCCTGACAGTGCCGTGGTGACATCAGAATAGCCAAGTTCGCTCAGCGTGTGGAGAAAAAGCGCGAGGAAATCGGGATCATCGTCGACGGCCAGGATTTTCATATTTCACCTATTATTATTGGGTTGCCGAGCCACAATTCTTGCAGCCCTTTTCTTGAGGATGTTGTGTAAAGGTGACGCAATTATGGCTTTGCACCGATACATTCTCTGCAACCTTACGTTTTGCAGTTTGCGATCTCTTTTTCGCGCTTGGCCCAGACGGTGCGGATTTGTGATCCAAGTGTCATTGGGTCGAATGGCTTGGTGAAAACATCAAGCGCACCGCCTTCCAGCAGCTTTTTGGACATCTCGTCTTCCGCTTTGGCCGTCATGAAGATTGCCGGAATGTCGCGGTGACGCTCATTTGATCGGACGATGTCGAACAAGTCCGGTCCGGTCATGCTTGGCATCATGACATCCAGCAACAAAAGTTGCGGCTTGACGTCGTCCAGCATTTCCAGGGCCTTTGGGCCGGAGTTGCATTGATACAGGTCGAAATTATCAACCAACTGCAATGCCATGCGTGCAATTTCGAGGATATCCTCGTCATCATCGACATGCAGAATTGTCGTAAGTGTCGTCATTGTGCCCCTCAAAACCTTATCGCGCTAGACTGCCATCAACATGCGCGTGTCCAGCGCCACACTGGTGTGTTTTTCCAATTCGAAGTAGAACGTGGTTCCTTGACCAACCTCGGTGTCGAACGCGATCCATCCACCATGACGCTGCACGATCTCGCGGCAAATCGTCAGGCCGAGACCGGTGCTCGGGAACGCTTTGCTTTGCCTGTTTTCAACCTGAATAAAGCTGTCGAACAGGGTGTCTCGGGCATCTTCCGGAATGCCCGGCCCGCGATCCTCGATGCAGATGCGCCAGGTGTCGCCGCGGTCAATCAGTCTGAGGGTGACGTCAGCGCCTTCAGGCGATAGTTTGGCAGCGTTCGACATCAAATTCGACATCACCTGTATCAAGCGATCTGGATCCGCCTTTGCCAACGCGGCCTCGTTCGGTGTTTCGACAACGAACGCCACCTTGCATTCGTTCGCATAGGGCGCATTCGCTTCGGCGGCTTCGTTCAGAATGTCCCGCAGGTCAACATCCTGGGTGCTGATACCAAGGTCACCCGATTGCAGCTTTTCAAGCGTGAGGATGTCATTGACGATGGCCAAGAGTCGTTCGCTGTTGCGATGTGCCACACCGATCAACCGGCTCACATCCGGACTGAGTTCACCCATGACACCGGATTCCAGCAACCGCAGTGCGCCTTTGATTGACGTCAGCGGTGTGCGGAGTTCATGGCTCACCGTCGAGACCGAGCTGAGTTTCAGCTGTTCGGCCTGCTTGCGTTCAGAGATATCCCGCACGACGGACACAAGATTGCGTTTGCCATCGACGTCTTCGACAAGGTGGGTCAGGACTTCCACCGGGCCGGTTTGGTGTTCGAATTCAAACACAACAATCGGAACTTCGCCTTTCAACAAAGGATCTATGTAGCGTTTGAACAGGTGCAGATCACTTTCGCCAAACAGACTCATGATGGATTTCGCGTGCAGGTCATCATCAGTCCATCCGGTCCGAAGCCTGAAAGTCTTGTTCGCATAGCTCAATTTGAACGTGTCCGGATCGTAGATAAAGACCCCGTCCGGCAATGCCTCAAGGACGGCTTTCCGACCCTGTTCCTCGCTGTCGGCCAATACCGCCGAAACATCGGTGCGGATCGACACCAGGTGATTGATGTTCCCGTATTCGTCCAGTTTTGGAAAAATGGTCGTTTGAACAATGACGTTCTTACCGAACTTGTCGCGTAGCCGCTGACAGCCTGACCAGACCTTTCCATCCATGATGGTCATCAGGATGTTGTCGTAGGCCTTCTGATCGACATCACTGCCATAAAGGATTCTCGGCGTTTTGCCGATGATCTCGTGGGATTCATACCCGAACGTGTCAGTGAATTTTTGATTGATCGCAGAGATGTTGCCGTTGCGATCCGTCAGGCTGACAATGGTATGTTCTTCCAGCGCCCGCTCGTGCAGCGTGATCGCCCGCGATTTTGCTTCAAGGCGGTTTCTGACGCGGTTGCTGCGCATGACGTTAAGAATACTGGCGATAGCGGCCGTTGCCAGCAGGATCGCAGCAGAGGCCAGCGAGAATTGGTCGATTTCGGGAGCGAAGTTCAAAATCCAATGGGTGAAGAAGAACAACGCAACTGCGACGGCTATTATAAGACTCCAATCCGCATAGGACCGAAACAACGAGGGTTGGATGCTAATGTTCTTCATATTCTGTCCCACACACTTACACTTGTGGTCAATGCCACATAGATACTGTGTTAATCATGATGAGAACTTGACCCGAGAATTCGGCGTGAATGCGGCAGCCAGATATTTAAAAAAAGGAATTTCCGGGGTCGAGCGACCTTAGGCTGCGTCGTCCGTGACAAGCGACAGGGCTGGCAACTGAAGTCGGAAAACGCTGCCTCGACCTTGCACACTATGCGCTTCGACAGTGCCATTATGAAGCTCCGCCAGCTCTTTCGAGATCGGCAAGCCCAGTCCAATGCCACCATGTTCGCGCGCCTGAGAGGTGTCCAATTGACCAAAGCGTTCAAAGATGATGTTCATCTCATCTTCTGCGAGGCCGTTTCCCGTGTCCTCGACATCAATCCAAACGGACGAGTCTGACTCTCCCAACCGGACCGTAACATGCCCTTCAGGCGTAAATTTCACGGCATTCCCGATAAGGTTGAACAAGATTTGTCGGATGCGCAACGGGTCCGCAAAGACCTTTCTGGCATTGCCTTCAAGATGAATCTGCAGATTTTTCTGTTTGGCCATAGGTCTGAACTGTTCGGCAACGGTTTCGCAGATCGGTCGAAGGCACAGCTCTTCACATTTGAGCTGTAGGGTGCCTTCTTCAATGGCGGCAAGATCCAGGATGCCGTTGATGAGCTCCAACAATTGTTGCCCTGACAGATTGATCTGTCTGGAAAAGCGGCGCAGGTCGGACTGGTGGGCATCGAACCGTGATTTGATGTCCGATGTATTGCCACTATCCAGTGCGGACAGTAAATTTTGATAGCTCGGTAGCTTCTCTGGATCCGACAAGAAGGCATTGTAGCCCATGACAACGGTCAATGGCGTGCGCAGTTCATGGCTGATGGTGTTCAGGAAATCTGACTTTGCCGCGCTCGCGGCTTCCGCCTTGTCGAGGGCTTTCTTGAGAGCCGTGATATCGACACGGAAACCCACTGTGTGACCACTCGGGGTAAGGCGTTCGACAACGCGAATCCAGCGACCATCACTCAAGCGCTGTTCCATGGGTTGGCCCGGCGAGCGATGCAGTTCAAGACGATCGGCCAGCCATTCGTCTTCGCGCCCCAATGCTTGTTCATATTGGCCATTGGCCAAACCAAATCTCAGAATTTCCTCGAAGTGAGTGCCCGGCACCATCGCTTGGGCTGATGCGCTATACATCCGTTTGTAGCGATTGTTGCAGACGATCAGGCGGTCGTCCTCGTCAAACAGGGCAAAGCCATCGTCCAACGCTTCGATCGCTTCCAGAAGTTGTGTTTCGGCACGTTCACTTTTTGCAAACACCCAATCGAACGCCCGCATGATGACCATTGCCAAAACGGCGAAGGCGGCCACGGCTGCCCAAATCCTTGCAGAATTCGGTGCCTGAACTGCCCATCCATCAAGGGGGACCACTGAAACTACCCAGTCGATTCCGGCCACCTGAACTGATGCCTGAACCGGGTGTTCACCTTCAAGGTTTGGACGTCCATACAAATGCTCGCCGCTCCGGGTTTCCACCGATACCGCAAGGCTTTCTTCGAACTGGGTGAAGTGGCTGGCAGAGAACAAGAGGGACGCATCCATGACCAATGAGACAACACCCCAGATCGAACTGGCATCACCATTGTCACCCGGCGTCAGGACAGGGCTGCGGGTGATAAAGCCATGTCCACCCTGAACAAGGTCGAATGGCCCATCCACAACCGTGGAGTCTTCGAGCAAGGCGGTCTCAACGGCCACCATGAATTCGGGATAGTCTCTGAGGTCAAGACCTATCGCAGGACGGTTTGGCTCAAGAGGATAGACGTATTCGATGACCAGGTCCGGGGCCGCAGCAACATTGATAACCTCTTCGACGTTGCCCACCAGATTGCTGACAATTCGCGAGAAAAGATCACGAGGAAGCTGAGGCTCAGCGACAAAGACAGCCGCAATTCCTTCGGTGATAAGTACCTTTTCATTGATGGTCTGCTGAAGTCGAGACGCGATTGATGCACTGGTTTGGGTCACTTGCAGACGTTGATCGGCAAGATGTTCTTGTGAACTCAGTGCGTTCAGGCCGATCCCCACCAAAAGGGCGACGGCGATGACCACAACATATCGCGAGAGTGTACGAAGCATATCGCCCCATTTTTCCGAATTTTTTTCTCAACGGTGGTCATGGATACTTGTACAAGATAAATGGACTTGCTCGACGGAAAATTGCCGATGATGATGTTGCAGACTGACGTTTTGCAGTCAAAGGTTGCCCAAGCGTAAACCATCGCAACCAGAAGATATTGAGTCTATTTTGCACCGTTTCCAAGTGCGTGACCGCTGTCTTGGGCATCTTTCGCGCCCTTGTTTTGGGTCTCGTTCGGTGTATGGGTGTCATCTTGAATGTGCGCGTCTTGCCTGAGCGGTCTTTCTCCAATGCCGCCAAATGTGTAATTCCAATCAGGCGAGGCTTTCATACACTCATTGGGCGCGTATCGCAAACAAGATCGGCAATCTGGGTCTCTGAGTTCTGGCGACAAGCCCGTCGGCGCTCAGACGCAGATGTTGGTAGACAGACGGACGCTGCCGTCAACCTGTGTGGCAGGTCGGCTTGGCGCCTTCAGGATGAACTGAATGACTGGGCGCCGGGTAGAACGTATGCAATCGCTGCGATTGCCGGGCTGTCATTCCGAATTCCGGACGTTTCGCGCTTCAAGACATCGCATCCAGGCCGTCGCGAAAGTCGTTCCAGCCCGCATCGACCGAGGAGGGTGCATCGCGCCATTGGGTCAGGGGCTGACCGGTCACCGGATCGGCCGCCGGGATTGGCAGTGACATGATAAGCTTGGCTGCGGCGCGAAAGTCATCGTCACTCACGAATTCCTCCTGGATGTTGTCCCAGTCGCGTCCTTCGGGATAGCCGCCGATCACCATGACGTCGTCGGAATTTCCGATCATTGCGTGCGAAACTCCGGCCGGCATCACCACAACGTCGCCCGCCTCGACCCGGACCTTCGTCCCGCCTTTGCCAAAGAGCTCGAGTTCCATCCACCCCGAGGCGACGCCAAGGCATTCATGGCTCGTGGAATGGAAGTGGTGGTACAGGTAAATCCCCGGATAGTGCCAGTTGTTCAGCCAGCCGTTTTCGCGAAAGCGGGCACGCACGGCATCGCTGCCACCGCCGGGCACTCCAGCGCGATGGATGAGAAGCGGAAAGCGGCTGTTCGGTGCGCGTCCGTTGGGCATGGACTGCAGTTCTTCGATGGTTCCAGTCATGCTGATCCTCCTGGAGTCTGGTTGCCATAGTGAGACCAAATGGGGCGGCCTGAGCCGCCCCGATCTGATGGTTCAGTTTCCGCCCCATGCTTCGGGATAGTTCTCCATCTCCTCGCAACCGCACATCGCGTAGTGCAGTGGCGGCATCGCCGGATTGACGAAGTCGTCAAGGTTGTCCTGCGTGATCGCTGGTTGCGGCAGCACCCATTCCGGACCCGGCAGTGGCTCACCCTCGATCACACGCGCTGCAGCAATGACCGCAGTGCGCCATTGGTAGGTCGGGTAGGTCGGAGCGATGGCCGTCAGACCCTCGTCCTGCCATTTGCGCAGAAAGTCCTGCTGATCTTCGCCGACGAACACCGGAATCTCGTAACCGGAATCCTCGAACGCCTCGATGGCAGCGACAGCTGTGGCACCGGCATCCATCCAGACGGCGTCGATATTGCCGCGCATGAGGTAGTCCTCGACAATGGACTTGGTCTTGGCGTTGTCTCCGTCGGTAAACTCTGCACCGACGATGTTCATGCCTGCCTCTTCCAGAACGCGACGGCCTGCCGAATAGCGGGTTTCAAGCACGTCGACACCCGGCAGGATGCGCAGCATCAGGACATCAGAGCCTTCGTCCACCGCACCCGCGATGAATTCCGCACCCTGGATACCAAAGCCGTAACCGCCAACCGGATGAATGAAGGACACCGGGCAATCCGTGTTGACGCCCCTGTCAAATACGATGACTGGCATCGCTTCGCAGGCACGTTCAACGGCAGGTGTCAGCGCTGCCGTGGTATTGGGCGAGACGATCATCACATCGCAATCTCCACCCGCCAGCAGATCGTCGATATCCGCGATCTGCTTGTCGTCCGAGCCTTCTGCGTCGACGTGGATGAAGTCCCCAATGGACTCGTGGTTGGCGACTTCCTCGGTCATGTTGGTATAGCCGACGACCCGCCACGGATTGTTGACCCCCGCGTTCGAGAAGCACACCGTCGCCGGGGCATCCAACCCAAGGTCGGCCGTTTCGACCATCTCGCCACCGATATGCTGTAGCCAGGGCTGCCCGTCCGGGCCCATTGGTTCGGCCTGCAGCTGCTCTTGCTGCTTTGCAAATTCCGCAGGGTCGTCGAAGTTCTGGGCGTACACGGGCGTAAGGCTGAGGGCCAGCGCTCCCGTCGCCATCAGGATATGTTTCATCTCTCTCTCCCTATCGATTGGGGGCCGCTCGTGGCGCGCCCTCAGGTTCCCGTCTGTTTCCTTCTGTGCATGGCGAACGCGACAGCCGCGATCAGAATGAGTCCCTGCACCACCTGCCGGACGGGTTGCGGCAGGCCAAGGAAGTTCAGAAGTGTAAAAATGGCGGTCAGCGCCAGAGCGCCACCGATGGCCGCCGGGACCGAGCCGCGACCGCCCAGCAACTGCGCCCCCCCAAGAACAGCGGCGGTGATCGCCTGCAATTCGTATCCCGAACCGACGTCAATCGACACGCCCGCAAAACCGCCCAGAAGGATGCCTGCGATGGCCCCGGACAGACCGGAAAGCATGAACGCAGTGATGCGCACCCGATTGACAGCCACACCGGCAAGGCGGGCCGCGACCGGATTGTCCCCGATCGCGTGGACCTGTCGTCCCAGATTGGTTCGGTGCATCAGCCAGGCAAAAACGCCAGCGACGACCACAAGTACGATGACAGAGACCGGGATGAACCCGACAACAGGCACGTCGCGAATGAGTTCGCGTCCGAAAAAGCGGAACGTATCGGGCAGGTAACCGCGCGGCGCGCCCCCTGACCACAGGAAAGCCAGACCATTGAGCGTGATCATCATGCCAAGCGTCGCGATAAGTGACGGCACGCGCAGGAAGCACACGATGAGACCGTTGATTGCGCCGACACCCAGCCCGATCCCAAGCATGAGCGGAATAACCCAATACGTCGCCATCGGATCGTTGTTGGTCAGCATGGATGACCCGACCACAACCAGCGTGATGACGGATCCGACCGAAAGGTCAAAGCCGCCAGACACGATGACGTAGACCTGCCCCGCAGCAAGGATCGCCAGAGGAGCAGCGCGTTTGAGAAAGTTCATATAGCCGGTCGGCTCTATGAATCTTGGATTCATGAAGATGATCGCGACCACCAGCACCGCCAAGAGAACCCAGACAGGATTGATCTGCGGCAGGCGGCGGCGCTTCTCGGCACCCGGCGTGTCGGCCTTGTCCGTCATGCCACGATCCTCTTCGAGCGAATGGCGTAAAAGGCGACCGCTGCCACGATGATGATGCCGCGCAGGACCTGCTTTGCGAAACTGTCGACTCCGGCGATGTTGAAAACTGAATCGATCAGCGAAAAGATCAGCATTCCAGCCATCGTGCCCCAGATGCCGCCACGTCCGCCGGCCAGAACTGTGCCTCCGATCACCACGACGGCGATACTTTCAAGGTCATAGACCCCGTCGGACCCGATCCAGGGGGCGCCGGACCGCAATCTGGAGGCCAGGTAAAGACCGGCAATAGCGGCGCAGACCGAGCAGATGACATGGGACAGAACGACAATGCGCCCGGTTTTGATACCCGCGAAACGTGCCGCCTCTTCGTTGCCGCCGACCGCGTAAATGTCCGAGCCGAACTTGGTAAAGCGCAGGACCGCCCATGCCAGAACGGCAAGGGCCATGAGGAACAGAAGCGCCACTGGCAAGGGGCCGATTTCACCATAAGCGAAGATCTGGAACGCTTCGGGCACCTCGCCTGCAAAGTTGGAAACGAAGGCGGACAGGCAGCCCTGAATGATCAGGCTCATGCCCAGTGTGGCGATCAAGGGGTTCACTTTCAGACCGACCACCACCAATCCGTTTGTCACACCCACGATCCCGCCAAATGCGATCGCGGCAAGGACAGCCGGAGCAATCATCGCCGGTGAGCCATCCATGATGACCGAGGCCAGAACGGATGTGGCCGAGATCACGCTTGCGACGCTCAGGTCGATGGACGCAACAAGGATGACGAATGTCTGGCCAATCGCGGTGATTCCAAGGGCGATAGAGCGGCCTAGAATGGTGATGAGGTTGTCAATACTCAGATATTGCGCCTGATCCGTGGCTAGCGCGATCACAACATAGATCAGGAAAGCGCCACCCAGCAGGATCAGCGGCGCCCAGCGTTCAAACCGGAATCCCGTTTTCCGAGGCGCGGTGGCTTCGACTATACTCATGCGGCGACCTCCGTCTGTCCGGTCGCGGCATGCATGACCTCCTGTTCGCTTGCACCGTGCGGGAACTCGGCCGCGATCCGGCCCTCTTGCATCACAAGCACGCGGTCAGCAGCGCCAAGCACTTCGGGCAGATCTGACGAAATCATGAGGATTCCGGCCCCGTCCCGCGCAAGATCCCGCATCAGGTGATAGATGCCCGCCTTCGAATTCACGTCGATGCCACGGGTTGGCTCGATAAAGATCAGGAGCTTCGGGCGCATGGACAGCCAACGTGCAACGATGGCCTTCTGTTGGTTTCCACCCGACAGGGATCGGATGTCCTGATCATAAGATGCCGCCCGGATTTCCATGTGGTCGAGCAGCCCATCCATCCGCGCTTTGTCCACATGGACGTTGCGACGATCGCTTGACCATAGCGGCGCGAAAGCGCGCGAGGTCAGCATGCCGTTGTCGCGCACCGATTGCATGAGTACGAGCCCCTCACTCTTGCGGTCGCCGGGCAAAAGGCCAATTCCGCCCAGGATCGCGGCACGCGGGGTGCCGAAGGTGACAACCTCACCGTTCAGCATGACCTTGCCGTGTTCGAACGGAGTCTCGCCGAAAAGTGCCATGGCCAAGGCCACTCGACCTGCGCCCTGAATGCCAGCAAGCCCGACGATCTCGCCCGCGCGCACGTCGAGATGAATGTCGTGAAGCACCGCGTTGCCCGCGCCGCGGACCTGCAGAACAGGGTCGCCTACCTCTTCTACAGATGCGGGGGGCGCGTAAAAATCTGCAATGTCCCGCCCGACCATCGCGCGGACAATCGCGTCCGGCGCCGGCACCTCGTCAAAACGCGCCGCCACTTCTCCGTCCTTGAGCACGGTGACGCGATCGGCAAGACGCGTGATCTCGCGCATTCGGTGTGTGATGTAGATGAGGGCAACGCCGCGTTCGCGCAGCGTATCGACAGTGGTGAACAGTTCTTCGCATTCCGCCTCGTTCAAGGCCGCAGTCGGCTCATCCATCACCACGACGCGCGCGCCAGTCGATACCGCCTTGGCAATCTCGACGACTTGTTGGGTGGCAACATCCAGATCGTCGACCAGCCGGTCCGGATCTATGCGCCCCGCCGCTGCAAAAAGCGCAAGGACTTCTTTCGTCTCCGCACGCATCCTGGCCGTGTCGATCAGCCCCCAACGGGTGCGTGGTTCCCGCCCCAGAAACAGGTTTTGCGCCACGGTTCGTTCCGGAAGCAAAGAGAACTCCTGGTAGATCACTGCGATTCCAGCATGCCGAGAGTCGACAGGATGGGCGAAATGCACGGCGTCTCCGCTGACGTGAACCTCACCCGCGTCGGCATGGTAGACACCCGACAGAATCTTGATGAGTGTGGACTTGCCCGCCCCGTTTTCGCCCACCAGCGCCTGCACTTCCCCGGCGCGGACGTCGAAACTGACGTCCGACAACGCGCGCACGCCCGGAAAGGTCTTGGTAATGCCTTTCATCTCGATGATGGGGTCGGTCATGCGGCCTCCCACGTTCCCCGGATGAAGTCATGCGATTCAGTGAACAGGGTCTCGAAATCGGGAAACAATGGACGCCAGACCCGCGTCGCGGCAGCCAGTTCCGGCACACCTGCGCCGAAGGCCTCGACCACCACATGTCCGTCAAAGCCGGTCGCCTTTGCTGCCCGGAACACCGAAATGAAGTCGATCTGACCGCGTCCGGGTATGCCACGGTCATTCTCCGAAACATGCAGGACGTGCATCTTGTCCCCGAGGTGCCGAATGGCGGCGACCTGGTCCAGTTCCTCGATATTGGCATGGAAGGTATCGAACATGATGCCAAAGGCCGGATGATCGACCCTGTCGGCATAGGTGCGCGCCTGCTCCATCGTATTCAGAAAGTAGGTCTCGAAACGATTGAGATGTTCGAGGGCCAGCAGGTATCCGCCCCGCGCCGCCCGTTCGGCCATCGTCCGGTGCGCAAGTGCTGCGCGTTCAATCTCGGGTTCGGTCGGACCCGCGCCGGTAAAGTGCCCGATGGGCGCATGGAAGGGGCCGCCGACGGTTTCGGACCCCAGTGCCTCGGCGCAGTCCTGAATCCACGAAAGGTGGGCAAGCCCGCGCCTTTGGATGTCGATGTCGTCCGATAGTGGGTTCGCATCTACCTCTGGCACAATTGAGGTCTGCGCGCGCCCCAATCCGAACGACGCGATCCGCTCTCCCAGCCAGGCGTAGTGATCCGGCGCGCCACGCATCACGGGCACTTCGACATGATCAAAGCCGATTTCGGCAATCCGCTCGATCTGGGGCAGGTGGGACTCGTCAATATGCCCGCCGAGACAGAGAAGGTTGATCCCCAGTTTCATGGTGTCTCCCATGCGCTGTCATTGGATGAGGACCGCACACAGGCGTCGATGAACCGCATCCCGTCCATCCCGTCGGCGATGGTGGGAAACAGCAGGTCACCGGGAACCGCGCCGCCACGCCGATGCGCGTGGATCGCGCGTGCGGTCTCGGAATACAGGTTTGCGAAGGCCTCAAGATAGCCTTCCGGATGCCCACCCGGAACGCGGCTCATTCGGGCGTTGGCCTCGGTTGCGCCAGCACCGTTGCGGGTCAGCAGGCGCTTGGGTTCACCGAAAGGCGTGAACCACAGGGCGTTTGGGTCCTCCTGTGACCAGTCGAGACCACCTTTGTCGCCATAAACCCGAAGGCGCAGCGCGTTTTCGTTGCCCGGCGCAACCTGGCTGCACCAAAGCATCCCCTTGGCCCCGCCCTTCCATCGCAACATGACATGGGCATTGTCATCAAGCGTCCGGCCGGTGCCAAAGGCGTCAAGATCCGCAGCCAGCCGGTCAAGCGTCAGTCCCGAGACGAAACAGGCGAGGTTATAGGCATGGGTGCCGATATCGCCGATCGCACCGCCCGCGCCGGACCGCGCGGGGTCCACCCGCCATTCGGCCTGTTTGCCTTGGGCGGGACCGGTCATCCAATCCTGAACATATTCGACGTTCACCAGCCGAACGTCACCCAATTCGCCCTCGGCGATCATTTGGCGGGCTTGCCGGATCATTGGATAGCCGGTGTAATTATGTGTCAGCATGAAAAGCGCACCCGATGTCCGGGCAGCTTTTTCCAGCCGTTCCGCGTCTGCCATCGTGGATGTCAGCGGCTTGTCGCAGATGACGTGGATTCCCTGCTCGAGGAACGCGATGGCGGCCGGGGCGTGGACATGGTTCGGGGTCACGATGGCAACAGCTTCGATCCCGTCATCGCGTGCGGCCTCGGCTTGGGCCATTTCGGCAAAGGTGTCATAGCCACGCGCCAATCCCAGTACTTCGGCGCTTGCGCGGGCCTTTTCTGGTGTGGAACTCAACGCCCCCGCTAAGAGAGTGTAATGCCCGTCAAGCCGCGCGGCGATCCGGTGAACGCCACCGATGAAGGCATCATCGCCACCGCCAACCATTCCGAGTCTGATCGGTGCCTCAGCCATGTCAGCCCTCCAATCCCAGCATTTTGCGATTTGCCACATCGTCGGCACCGCCATCTGCAAAGTCGTCGAACGCGCGTTCCGTCACTCGAATGATGTGATCGCGGACAAATTGCGCACCTTCGCGCGCGCCGTCCTCGGGGTGCTTGAGCGCGCATTCCCATTCGACGACTGCCCAGCCGTCGAATCCCATCGTGGTGAGTTTGGAAAACACCGCGCCGAAATCAACTTGCCCGTCACCAAGGCTGCGAAAACGCCCGGCTCGGTTCACCCATGACTGGTAGCCACCGTACACGCCCTGTTTGCCGGTCGGATTGAACTCGGCGTCCTTGACGTGGAACATCCCGATCCGCTCGGCATAATCGTCGAGGTTCGCAATATAATCGAGACATTGAAGCACATAATGCGACGGGTCATACAGCATGCGCGCGCGAGAGTGCTGATTTACACGGTTGAGGAACATTTCAAAGCTGATGCCGTCATGCAGATCCTCGCCCGGATGGATCTCGTAACAGATATCAACGCCGTTTTCTTCGGCATGGTCGAGGATCGGGTGCCAGCGCGCGGCAAGCTCGTCGAACGCGGCTTCGACCAATCCTTCAGGGCGTTGCGGCCAAGGGTAGAGATAAGGCCAGGCCAGCGCGCCGGAAAACGCGCCAATAGCCGTGAGGCCAAGGTTTTTCGAAGCATCCAGTGCGAGTTTCATCTGCTTGACTGCCCAGACCTGCCGCGCCTTGGGGTCGCCATGTACAGACGCGTCGGCGAACCCGTCAAAGGCAATGTCATAGGCGGGATGGACTGCGACAAGCTGGCCCTGAAGATGCGCGGACAGCTCTGTCACGGTGATGCCGTTCTCGGCTGCGCGACCCTTGAACGTGTCGCAATAATCGCGCGAGGTCGCTGCGGTCTCAAGATCGAACAGGCGCTTGTCCCAGCTTGGAACCTGCACGCCGACATATCCGCAATCGGCGGCCCAGCGGGTGATCGTGCTCCAATCGTCAAAAGGGGCATCGTCTGACGCGAATTGCGCCAGGAACAGGGCTGGGCCCTTCATGGTCTTCATAGATCCTCCCAACGGTTCCGTCCTCCCTGGAACCATATGAAATCGATTACATCTGATTCACCACGCGATTGCAATGAAAAATGTAATCGATTAAGCGGCAGGGTGTGCGCAGGAGACGACATGACGGCAAGGGTAAGGATCAAGGACGTGGCGACACTCGCCGGCGTATCCACAGCCACCGTGAGCCGGGCGCTGTCTTCGCCCAAGACTGTCGAGCCAGCGACACGCGAACGGGTCATGGAGGCTGTAAAGTCGACTGGCTACCGTATCAACGCAGCTGCCAGGGATCTGCGCCAGCGCCGCGCCCGGTCGATCCTCATTCTCGCTCCGAACATTTCCAATACCTTCTTCAGCCGCATCTTTGCGGCGATCCAGGAAGAAGCGAGCGCGGTTGGACTTACCGTCCAGATTTCGGACAGCCGCATCGGTCGCGACCGCCTGTTGTCCCTTGGCTATGACGGTCGCGCGGACGGTATAGTTCTTCTTGACGGCGGTCTTGATCCGGAAGTCGTGAATGGCTGGAAATTGCCCCTGATCCAACTCAGCGAATGGAACGATGCTTATGATGCGCCCCTCCTTGGCATCGACAATCGTGCGGCTGCCGGTCTTGCCGTCGAACACCTCGCGGGTCTCGGACACCACACGATCCTGCATGTGAGCGGTCCAGAAGACAACGTTCTTGCCGTCACGCGGCAGCAAGGGTTTCTGGACGCGGTGTCCAGCCACGGGATTGCGCCGGTCGTTTTTTCGGGAGACTTCACGCTGGAAGCTGGCGCAGAAGCTGCGCGGCGCTGGTCTCATCTATCCGACCGACCGACCGGCGTCTTCTGCGCGTCGGACGAATGCGCGCTGGGCTTCATCTCGGAATGTGTTCACCTGGGGTTCAACGTACCCGGCGACGTATCGGTGATTGGCTTTGACGACATCGACTTCGCCGACCGTTTCCTGCCATCGCTCACGACAATCCATCAACCGCGAAAAGAGATGGGCCGCGCTGCGGCTAAACGGATCATCGAGATGATCCAAGGTGTGCACGGCAAAGAACATACCCGTTCAATAGAACCGCCCGGTCCAATCGAAGCATTGCTTGTCAGCCGCGCGTCCACTGGTCCTGCACCCCGCTAACGCGGTCCTGCTGGGCCTGCCGCCACACAGTCCCGGATCAGCCCGATCAGGCCGGATTTTCGCCTGCCCGTTGTGCATGTCGGCCTGAACCACGCTCGACATCCGAAATCACAAACCGCCGACGTCAGCGATACTCCCTTGGTGGGAACCGAAATGCCGACATCCGTAGGGAATTTAACGGATGTCGGCGTGCCTTTTGTGTTGCCTTCAGGTGCGACCTCACCAGGAATTGTAACCCAGATACTTGCCGGACATCTCGATCTTGACGCGGTCGCCCTTTTCATGCGGCACGCGGGTGAGTTGCATGTCGAAGTCGATGGCCGACATGATACCGGTGCCGAACTTTTCCTCGATCAGCGCCTTGATGGTCGGGCCATAGACGCCGACGATCTCATAAAGACGATAGATGCAGGGATCGGTCGGAACCGATTGTTCCCAGACCTTGGTGGGCGGCTCTTCCAGCACGCTGGCCGCTTCCTGCAGCAGGCCCATGACCGACACCAGCGCTTCGGCCTTGTCCTTGGGGAAGGCGTTCATGCCCATGCAGGCGGAATGGGTCCAGACCGGAGACATGTCGATTTTCTCGGCGATGCCCTCCCACGTCATACCCGCCTGTTTCTTGGCGGACAGGATCATCATCGTCACGTCTTCCTTGGTCATCATGACTGGCACCTCGTAGCTGTCTTTCATTGGGGTTCCTCCTTGGTCGTATTGCAAAGCTTGAGTGTCAAAGCCCGAGGTCAGTCAGGCCTTCGGGTTCCTGATGTGTCACATGACTGCCCCCGAGGTTCAGTCGTTCACCGCCCGCAAGGCCAGCGGGGCGCCGGGGTCTTCCTCGGCCATCTCGGTCTTGTCGATGCGGACGGTTTCGGGGCGCTGGTCGGCGTCGCTGCTTTGCCTGCCCGCCAGTTCCTTTGATCGCTGTCCAAGGAACTGCACCAGATGGTTGCGGATCGCATAGTAGTTCGGATGCTCGACGATCTCGGTCCGTGTGCGCGGACGGGGAATGGTGATGTCGACGGATTCCGCCACGCGGGCAAAAGGCCCGTTGGTCATCAGTAGGATACGGTCCGCGAGCAGGATCGCCTCGTCGATGTCGTGGGTGATCATGAATACGGTCTGTTCCGTGCCGGCCCAGATTTTCAACAGCTCTTCCTGAATGGTCCCCCGCGTCAGGGCATCCAAGGCCCCGAATGGTTCATCCAGAAGCAGTAGCTTGGGATGATTGGCAAACGCCCGCGCAATCGAAACCCGCTGACGCATCCCGCCGGACAGCTGACTGGGTTTGCGATGGACCACATCACCTTCCAGACCAACCTTGGCCAGAAAATCGCGTGCGTGCTCTTCGACCTTGTCGCGGGTCCAATCCGGATACCGCGCCTTGATGCCGAAGGTGACGTTCTTCAGCGCCGACAACCACGGCAAGAGCGAGTAGTTCTGGAACACGACACCCCGGTCAAGCGACGGTCCCGACACTTCGAACCCGTCCATCTTGACCACACCAGACGTGGGCTCGGCCAGTCCGGCGAGGATATTCATGATCGTAGACTTGCCACATCCGGAATGGCCAAGGATGCAGACAAACTCACCCTTTTCGATCCCGAAACTGGCGTTTTCGAATACGGTCAGCAGACCCCCCCGACCATCCGGGTATTGCTGGGTCATCTGCTCAATGCTGAGAAAGGGTTTGGCCATGGTAAACTCCTTATTCTGCGTAGGTCACAGCGCGTTGCAAGACGCCGAAGGCGGAATCCAGCAACATGCCGACGACGCCGATCATGAGGATCGAAAAGATGACAGAGGTAAGATCGAGGTTGTTCCACTCGTTCCAGACGTAATAGCCGATCCCGGTTCCCCCGACGAGCATCTCCGCCGCGACAATCACCAGCCAGGCGATCCCGATCGAGATCCGCATGCCCGTCACAATTGTCGGCGCAGCCGCCGGAAGGATCACCGTAAATGCGGTCTTGAGTGGCCCCAATTCATGGGTCCGTGCGACATTCACCCAATCTTCACGCACCCCGGCCACACCAAAGGCAGTGTTGAGCAGCATCGGCCAGATCGAACATATGAAGATGACAAAGATGGCTGACGCTTCGGAATCCTGAATGATGAACAGCGCCAGCGGCATCCACGCCAACGGCGAGATGGGTCTGAGCACCTGAATGAAAGGATTGAACGCCTTGTAGGCGGTCTGGCTCATCCCGATCAGAAATCCAAGTGGGATCGCCAACAGCGCGGCCAGAAAATACCCCGTCAACACGCGATAGATCGAATAGCCGATCTGGATACCGATGCCCTTGTCGTTGGGCCCCGCATCGTAGAACGGGTTCGACAACTCTTCCCATGCCTTGACGAAGACCTGACTGGGCGGTGGCACACCTGCTTTTGGCGCGCCGCCTCCGGTCAGGCGTTCATACTCTGTCAGTTCGCCCGCAGCCTGTTGCGCCGGAATGGAGACCTCCCAGATAAGGAGGCCAACCACCAGCATGACAATCGACAGGATCGCGGCGCGCTTGTTGACCGAAAGAGTGTCCAGCATGGATCAGCCTTTTCCGATCGGGAAGCTGGACACATAAGCTTCGGGTTCCGCCGGATCGAACGTCTTACCCATGATCGTGTGTGACTTGTAGGTGATATCCGGCGCATCATAGCCCAGATCGTTCATGACCTTCTTGGCATCCGCAGCAAGGTAGACCTGCTCGGCCACTGCGCGGTAGTCTATGTTACCCTCGATATAACCCCAGCGCTTCATCTGGGTCAGGATCCAGACGCCCATCGAATGCCACGGGAACGGGTCGAAATCGATCCGGTCGGGCACATTCTGGACGTTGCCCAAACCATCTGCAAAGGTGCCGGTGAGAACTTGCTCGATCACGGGAACCGGCTGGTTGAGGTAGTTCGTCGGTGCAATTGCTGCAGAGATTTCCTTACGGTTGTCGGGGTTTGACGCGTATTGCGTCGCGTCGATGATCGACTTGAGCAGCGCGCCATAGGTGTTGGGCAGCTCGGTTGCAAAGGACAGCGGCGCGGCGAAGGCGCAGCACGGGTGACCTTCCCAGATTTCCTTGGTCAGCAGGTGGATAAAGCCGATGCCTTCCCAGACGGCACGCTGGTTGAACGGGTCGGGCGACAGGTAACCGTCAAGGTTGCCGGCACGTAGGTTCGCAACCATCTCGGGAGGCGGCACCACGCGGATCTGGATGTCCACATCCGGGTCGAGGCCGAATTCGGCCACGTAGTAGCGCAACAGGAAGTTGTGCATCGAGTATTCGAACGGCACGCCAAAGGTGAACCCTTTCCACTGGGTCGGATCGCGTTTGTCGAGATGTTCGTTGGACAGGACGATGGCCTGGCCGTTGATGTTCTCAACGGCGGGCATGATGTACGGTTCCGCCACCGATCCAGCCCCCAGCGTCATCGCCAGCGGCATGGGCGTCAGCATGTGGCTGGCATCGTATTCACCCGACAGCGACTTGTCGCGCGCCACGGCCCAGCCTGCGGTCTTGATGACCTGCGCGTTCAGCCCATAGCGTTCGTAAAAACCAAGCGGCTGCGCCATGATGATCGGCGTGGCGCAAGTGATTGGAACAAAGCCGATGTTGAGATCGGTCTTTTCCGGCGTGCCGAGGTTGTCGAGAATGGCCGCCTTGGCCTGATCCATCGGAAACACCGACGCCAGCGCAGCAGCCACCGTAGTGCCGCCCATCATCCCCATGAAGGACCGCCGGCCAATGTCGCTTTGACCAAAGACAGACCGCACGATGGCGCTTTCGACAGCGCGCTCCATCATCTGCTCGGAGGACATCTGCGTAGGATCCGTGTGTGCGGCGTCATGCGTGTGGGCATGGCCCGACGCGCAGCTGTCGCAACCACAATCAGCGCCGTGGCGCAGATCGGTTTTTGCTGAAAACGGATTTCCAAGGCTCTTGATCGTCATAACGTTTCCCTTTTGCATATTCGCAATCGACTTCACCGGCAGCCTGACAGCGTTGGAGAGCAGCGAGAAGAATGTGCCTAAAATTTATGCTTGTGATAAAATTTAAAGAAAACAAATGTTTAAATCCCGTTCTGCAATCCATAATTTATGAAAAATCGTAATTTACGAAATATCGTTACCCTGCGCCGCAACGCAGCGATAGGGTTCAGGGATGACACTTGATCTTCTCAGGCCTGATTCCCTATTGCAGGCGCTCCCGCAGCCGGTGCTCGTGCTCGACACGACTCGTGATCGCGTGGTCGATTGGAATCCGCACGCCGCTGTCCTGCTGACAGGTCGGGCTGAGGCGCGGCCCGGTCGGTTCTCGGACTATCTGCAAGCGGCTCTGCCCCAATTTGTCGTCTTCATCGAAGAAATCGACCATCGAGGAGAAGGCTGGACGCGGGATGTCGCTCTGACCTCCGAGGATGGCCGCGCCCTGCGCTGCGAGATACTGGCACGGCCTGTTCAGGGGAATCCGGGCTGGGTCACTCTTGTCCTGACGGATCTTCGGGCGCTCGACAGGCGGGCCGAACAGGCTGCGGCTGCAGAAACGTTTCGGGCGGGTTTGATAGAATGGAAACGCACCGAAAGTTTCTTCGCAGAGTTGGAACGGCAGAACCAGTTGATCCTGAATGCGGCGGGCGAAGGCATCTACGGCGTCAACGCAGAGGGCAAGACGACATTCGTGAACCGTGCCGCGCAGGAAATGCTTGGTTGGACCAGCGAGGATTTGCTGGGCCATGACATTCATTCGATGATCCACCACCACCACCTGAACGGCGAGGCCTACCCGTCGCAGCAATGCCCGATCTATCGCTCTTTCCGCTTTGAGCAGGTCAACAGGATCGAGGATGAGGTATTCTGGCGCAAGGACGGCAAGCCGATCCGCGTGGAATATGTGTCGACTCCGATCTACGATCAACAGGTTCTGGCCGGTGCCGTCGTCATCTTTCGCGACATCACCGAACGCAAGGAAGGCGAGCGTAAATTGCGGGATGCCCTTGCAGAGGTTGCGGCGCTTCGTGACCGGCTGGAACAGGAAAATGCCTACCTGCAAGAAGCGATCACATCCGAGCGGGCACATCACAACATCATCGGCAATTCACCAGCAATCCGGCAAATCGTGACGCGCATTGATCTGGTCGCAGGCACGGACGCGACGGTTCTCATCAGCGGAGAAACCGGGACGGGCAAATCACTTGTCGCCACCGCCATCCACAAGGCCAGCCCAAGGGCACGCCGCCCGCTCATTCACTTCAAATGCAGTTCCGTCGCGCCGGAAGAGGTGGAGGCCGAACTTTGCGGACAGGTGCGCGGCGCGCCCAACGGGGCGACACGCGACAAGCCCGGAAAGCTTGAGCTGGCCCATGGCGGAACGCTTTTCCTTGATGATGTCGAAGAGCTTCCGCTAGAAATTCAAGGCAAACTCCTGGCGTCGCTGCAAAACAGTGCTGTCACCCGGCTTGGAGATACACGGGAAAAGCCGCTCGACATTCGTGTGATTGCCTCCACCTCCCTGTCAGAGACGCAGATCCGTCGGACACAGCGCATTCGGGAGGATCTGTATCTTTTCCTCAACGTCTTTCCGATCACCTGCCAGCCCCTCCGCGACCGGCCCGAGGACATTCCATTGCTGGCGGCGCATCTTCTAAAGGCGGCGTGCCGCAGGCTGAACCGTCCTGAGCCGATCCTGACCGAACGGGTGGTGCAGCAACTTCAATCCTACGAGTGGCCCGGCAATGTGCGGGAGTTGAACAACGTGATGGAGCGTGCGGCCATCGTCTCGCAGGACAGGAAGCTCGTTCTGGAACTGGCCACGCCAGCGTCCAGTATTTCGACCAGCGGAAGCTTTCGCACAGAGGCACAGATGCAGGACATGCTGCGCAACAATCTTATCGCGGCCTTGCGCGAAACACATGGACGCATCTCGGGACCAACGGGCGCAGCGGCACTTCTTGGCGTCAAACCGACAACTCTGTATTCCCGCATCTCGGCCCTGAGTATTGGTGAGTCTGACTGGGGATGACTCTTGGGTGTCCTTCCCGATGGCATCAACAAAGCTTGGCCGCCGAACATTATTGTCCTTCGACTGAAATTTTTTTGTGCCGGTTTCGACTGGAAGGACTGTTCAGGGTCTGAGAATGAGATGAAGTTCAGTCTGTTACGACGATGCCGAAGAAGGAAAGATATTTGTCGATTGCTGTTGCGATTGCTTCCTTTGGATCCGACGGCGCGGGCATCCGATAAATGTGCTGACGGATTCCAATATACACAATCCCACCATGCAGGTTCCAGATATCCTCCATGGTCGGGGTCCGGTCATTTGTCGTCAGAACCAAGGTTTCGTCCAGCAAAGGGCGCAAGATGACGGTGCCAAGGTGCTCCAGATACCGTCGGTTCAGCATCGCTCCATCAAGGCCCGAGAACATGAATATGCGCATCCACTCTTCCTGGAAGATCAAGGCGCTGTACTCTGTGTAAAAGTCCAGAAGCCGGTGTCGCAGAGGGTGGGATCTATCTGTCAGCCGTTCCGGCCAGTCAGGGGAAAGACGGTCAAGGTAAACCTTGTCATAGACCGCTTCGATGAGGTCGTCTTTGGTGGCGAAGTAATTGAAAAGCAGGGATTGTGTGACGCCGAGCCGTTTGGCGAGAACACGGGTTTTCCCCTCAAGCCCAACCTCGGCGAAAAACCGGACTGCTTCATCAACGATCTGTTTGCGCCGTTCCTTCGGAGGCAAGCGCCGACGCGCAATTGAATCGCCAGTGTCGTCACTTTGCGCTGTCGCCGATCCGTCCATGTGCCGTCCCCGATTCGGTGCCTCGTTCAAAATAGTACTTGCATCGACTCGCTATTTATAGATCATTCGATCAACAAAACTGAGCAACTGCTCAATAAGAAACCGCCGATCCAAACACGAGAAGCGGGACGCAAGGGGGGAGACATGAAAGCATCTGCGGGCGGTTATGCCCGGGCGACGGACTTGGGTCATGCTCTGGCATTGCTGGCTGCGTCCGATGGTCAGGGACGCGTTGTGGCGGGCGGACAAAGCCTGATCGCTGCGATGAACATGCGTTTGTCGACAGACGATCTGCTGGTCGACATTTCACGTTTGTCGGAATTGCAGGGTGTGCAGGACACGGGCGACATGCTTCAGATCGGTGCGCTGACACGCCATGTTCAAGTCGGGCAGAATCCCTTGATTCAGGCGCACGCACCCCTTCTGTCCGAGGCTGTTGGATATATCGCCCATGCCGCGATCCGGAACCGTGGAACAATCGGAGGTGCCTGTGCCCATGCCGACCCAGCAGCCGAGTTCCCCGCCTGTATGCTTGCGCTGGATGCAGTGATGTACGTCGCGGGTCCGGGTGGCGAACGGGCTATTCCTGCACAGGATTTCTTTCAGGACACTTTTGAGACCGCAATCGCCGAAGGCGAAATTCTGACCACGATATCCATACAAAAAGCGCAAGCCGGAGAGGTCCAGCTTCTTGAAGAGGTTGCGCGACGGTCCGGTGATTACGCTCTTGCAGGCCTGTGCCTTGTACGACGCCAGGACGGTCACCGCGTTTCGATGTTTTCGGTCGCTCCAAAGCCGATCCTTGCCACAGGCGCCATGGCGGCGCTGGATGCCGGTGATCTGGAGGGGGCGGTGGCGGCACTTGGTAAAGAACTTGATCCACCGTCCGACACACAAGCCAGCGCCGCATATCGCAGACATCTTGCGGGTGTTCTGCTGCGCCGTGCCGTGGCACGCATAGGGGAGGTAAAATAATGTCCGAGGTTTTTCGCAACAAGATCGACATCGACCTGAAAGTAAACGGCGAACCCGTCGAGGCGCGCGTTCCTGCGGGGCAACATCTGATTGACTTCCTGCGGCTGGAACTGGGCCTGACCGGCGCACATGCCAGTTGCGAACACGGGGTTTGCGGCGCCTGTACCGTACGGGTCGACGGTCAAACCGTACGAGGCTGTCTGATGCTGGCCGCACAGGCCGACGGAGCCGAGGTCTGGACCATCGAAGGACTGTCCGACACCGCTGCGATCACCGATCTGCAAGAGGCCTTTGTGGCGCGCAACGCGATGCAATGCGGGTTCTGCACGCCGGGCATGCTGGTGGCAGCCGAAGATCTACTGTCGCAGAACGCGGAACCGACCCGCGCGGAAATCCGCGAACACCTGTCCGGCAATTACTGCCGCTGCACCGGCTATGAGGCGATTGTCGATGCGGTTGAAACCGTGGCGCGTGCCCGTGCCGGAAAGGGGGCGGCATGACCATCGCATTCGGCAATCCCGACCGGCCCAATTCCTATATCGGCAAGACCGTGCCGCGCCCCAATGCGGCCAAGCTGGTGCAGGGTCGGGGGCGCTATGTGGATGACATCCAACTGCCGCGCATGGTGCATGTGGCCTATGTGCGATCACCCTTTGCCCATGCCAAGATCACCCGAATTGATGCCGAGGAAGCCAAGGGTGTCAAAGGTGTGTTGCGGGTCTTTACCGGGGCCGATCTGGCCGAGGTTTGTACGCCCTGGGTGGCCGTTCTGGCGCATCTCAAAGGGTTGAAATCGCCGCCCGAGCATCCTCTGGCCATCGACCGCGCCTGCTGGGTGGGCGAGCCGGTCGTGGCCGTGGTCGCCACAACACGTGCCGCCGCCGAGGATGGCGCGGCGTTGGTCGAGGTGGACTACGATCCGTTGCCAGTGGTGACGGATACGATGACCGCGCTTGACCCGGACACGCCGGTCATTCACCCCGATCTCGGTGACAATCTTGCCTTTCGCCGTCTTCACGAAGAGGGCGATGTGGACGGGGCCATCGCGGGTGCACACAAGGTGATCGAGACCAGTTTCCGCACGTCGCGTCATACCGGGGTGACGCTGGAACCGCGCTCGATCCTTGTCGACTGGAACCCGGCGGAAGGCCAGATGACCGCCTATCACGCGACGCAGGCTCCGCACATGATGCAGACGGTTTTCGCCGAGCATCTCGACATTCCCGAGAGCCGTGTTCGGGTGATCTGCGGCGATGTCGGCGGGTCGTTTGGCATCAAGGTGCATGTCTACCCCGATGAGGTGGCGACAGCGGCGATTGCCAAGATCATGGGCCGCCCGGTCAAGTTCATTGCGGACCGGCTGGAGAGTTTCACCACGGACATTCACGCCCGCGATCACGAGATCACGGCGAAGATTGCGGTGGATGCTGAGGGCAAGATCCTTGCCATCGACGTCGATGATTGGACCGGGATCGGGCCCTATTCTGTCTATCCGCGCACTTCGGCCATCGAGGGCAATCAGGTGGTCAACCTGTGCGGTGGACCCTATGATTTCGCCAATTACCGCGCGCAGACCACGGTGGTGTTCCAGAACAAGACGCCGACCTGCCAGTACCGCGCGGTCGGCCATCCGATTGCGGTGGCGATCACCGAAGGGCTGGTCGACATGGCGGCGGCGGCGATCGGCATGGACCCGGTGGAAATTCGTCGGCGCAATATGTTTGCGGATAATGCCTACCCGGTGACATCACCTGCCAAGATGCGGTTCGAGGGCCTGTCGCATCATGCGTCGATGGACAAGCTGATGGAGATGATGGACTACGACGCGCTGCGCGTCGATCAGGCAGCGGCGCGCAAAGAGGGCAAGCATCGCGGCATCGGCATTGCGAGTTTCATCGAACTGACCAACCCGTCACCCTTCATGTACGGCATCGGTGGCGCACGGATTTCGGCGCAGGATGGCTGTACCGTGCGGATGGACCCGGATGGATCGGTTGTGGCCTTGTCTGGTGTGACCGAACAGGGGCAAGGCACCGAAGCAATGCTCAGTCAGGTGGTCGCTGAAGGCGTGGGCGTCAGCCCGACACAGGTTCGGGTGGTCACCGGCGACACGCAGGTCACGCCGTATGGCGGCGGCACATGGGCGTCGCGCGGGGCGGGCATCGGTGGCGAGGCGGCACTTCAGGCGGCGCGGGCGCTGCGCGGCTCGATCCTCGAAGTGGCGGCTGCGATGTTGCAGGCCGAGGCCGGCGCGTTGGATATCCGGGACGGTCAGGTTGTGGATGCCGATACGGGCGAACAGCGGATGCCTTTGGAGGAACTGGGCCGCATTGTCTATTTCCGCGGGGATACCCTGCCCAAGGGTTTGCCGCGCGAACTGGTGCAGACCCGGCATTTTATCACCATGGACTACCCGTTTGCGTTTACCAATGGCGTTCAGGCGTCCTACCTTGAGGTCGATACCGACACCGGGGTTGTGACCCTTCTCAAGCATTGGTGCGTCGAAGATTGCGGGCGTGTCATCAACCCGCAACTGGTGGACGAACAGATCCGCGGTGGCATCGTGCAGGGTCTAGGCGGCGCGCTTTACGAGGAAATCCATTACGACGAGGATGGCCAGCTTCTCAACGGGTCGATGGCCGACTACCTCGTGCCGATGGCGGGCGAAATGCCCGACATGGTGATCGGCCATGTCGAAACCCCCACCAAGGAAAGCGAGCTTGGCGCAAAAGGTGCGGGCGAAGCTGGCACGGCTGGCGCACCTGCTGCCGTGATGAATGCGATCAACGACGCCTTGCGCCCTCTGGGGGGGCAGGTGACGGAAATGCCCTTTACCCCCGAACGCATCCTGCGCGCGCTGGGCAAACTTCAGGACTGAACCAATCAGGGCGTTCGGAAAGAGCGCCCGCTTCATGGGAGGAAAAACATGAAACTAGCAGCCATTACAACGGCCGGAGCGGTGCTTGTCAGCGGCGCGGCCTTTGCCCAGGAAACTTTGACGGTCAATATCGGCTCGTCGCACCCGGAGGCCAATATCTGGGTCTACGCGATGAAGAACACCTTTCAACCCGAGGTGAACCGCATCCTTGCCGAGAACGGCAACGCGTATCAGGTAGACTGGGTCGAGAACTATGCCGGAACGCTCTACAAGTTCACCGACACCCGCGAGGCGGTGATGGACGGGATTGTGGACATCGGCATGGTCGGAACGGTCTGGGAAGGCGCGAACATGCCGCTTCAGAACGTGACCTATTTCACGCCCTTCGCCACCGAAGACCATCGCATGATCATCGAGATCTTCGACGATCTGTCGGAAAACCTGCCCGAGTTGAAGAACAGCTGGTCCGAGAACGGGATGGTGCACCTGTCGTCGCTGATCACCGACAGTTATGACATCTACGCGACCTTCCCGGTCAACTCGATGGCGGACCTGCAAAACCGCAAGCTGAACGCGCCGGGCACATCGGCCAACTGGCTGCGCGAAACCGGGGCGACGCCGGTGGATGGCGCGCTGACCACCTATTACACCAATATCCAGACCGGTGTGACCGAAGGCACCCTGTCCTTTGCGTCCGGCATCCTTCCGACACGGGTGTACGAAGTGGCCCCCGAACTGACCCGCGTCGGCATCGGGTCGATGTATTTCGGCGGCATCGCAGCGAACGAGTCATTCTTTGGCGGCTTGCCCGAGGCGGTTCAGACGGCGATGCGCGAAGCGGCGCAGGCCACCTCAATTGCACATGGTGATTACGTTGGTGATCTGGCGGCGCGCGCCATGGACGAGATGCAGGCGGCGGGGCTGACGGTCCACCAACTGCCGGAAGAGGAAAAGGCCAAGTGGGTCAACGGCCTGCCCAACATCATCGAGCCGTGGCTGGAACAGACCGGTGAGGCGGGCAAAACCGTTCTCAAGGCCTATTTCGCCGCGCTGCGGGAACGCGGCGCGACGCCGACCCGGAACTGGGACGAAGGTCTTTAAGATCGCGTGACAGACCGACCCCCGCCCGGCAGACTGTTCGGGCGGGGGTCTCTTTTTGACAGCAGGATGGCATGATGAGCGACGACACCACAGCCGAAGCGGATGACAGGTTTGTCCCGGCCTTTGCGCAAGCCCCTTACGGAGCGGTGCTTGGCACGGTTGCTGCGGCACTGTCGGCAGTGGGAACAGCGGCCATAGGGGCGCTGATGCTGCTGATCGTGGCCGATGTGATCGGGCGCAACTTTCTGGACATGCCGATCACCGGCGTGTCCGAAATCGCCGCGCGGTCTGTTGTGGCCATCGTCTTTCTGCAAGTCCCGGCGGCCATCTTGCAGAAACGCCTGACACGGGCGGATTTTCTGGTGCGCCGGATCGAGGCGTCGTCGCCCAAGGCGGTTGCGCTGATCGAAACCGTGTTCTGCATCGTCGGCGCGATAGTCTTTGCGCTGATCCTCTGGGCGTCATGGTCGAAATTCACCGGAAGCTGGGGATCGTCCGAATTCTTTGGTGTGCAAGGTGTCTGGACCATTCCGACATGGCCGTTCCGGGGGATCACCGTCCTTGGCGCCACTGTCGCGGTTCTTGCGGCGCTTTACCGTGCGTTCGAGGAGATCCGCAGCATGAGGGGCGCGCAGGCATGACGACGCTGACCATCGGGTTCATCCTTATCGCGGTTCTGGTGCTGCTGGTGCTTCTGGGGATGCAGATCGCCTATGCGCTGTTTGGCGTGGCCTTTGTCGGGATCTGGGTGATCCGCAACAATGTCGATCTGGCATTCCGGATGCTGGAACTGACGGCCTATTCCGGTATTGCCGACTACCTTTTCGCCACCATTCCGCTGTTTGTGCTGATGGGACTGCTGGTCAGCGTGTCCAATGTGGGCCGCGATACGTTTGAGGTGGCCGAGGAACTGTTGCGCCGCATGATCTGCGGGCTGGGAGTGGCGACTGTCGCAGCCAACACGATCTTTGCGGCTGTGACCGGCGTGTCCATCGCGTCGGCAGCAGTGTTCACCCGCGTGGCGGTGCCGGAAATGACGCGCCACGGCTATCGCCCGGCCTTTTCGGCTGGGACAGTGGCCGGGTCGTCCGTTCTGGGGATGCTGATTCCGCCCAGCCTTCTGCTCATCATCTACGGCGTGCTGGCCGAGGTCTCTATCGGCGGCATGTTCATCGCTGGGATTGTGCCGGGGCTGATGCTGGCGGGTGGCTTTGTGGCGATGCTGATTGGCGTGACCATGCTGTTTCCGCGCTTCGTTCTCAGCGACCCGGACAAGGTACGCGATCGGCGGCTTGACCGGACATTCACGCCGATGCCGCTAAAAACGCTGATCCTCAAGCTGGTGCCGATCATCCTTCTGGTCATTCTTGTTTTGGGCGGGCTGTACACCGGCTTTTTCACCCCGACCGAGGCAGGTGGTATCGGCGCTTTCGGCGCGCTGATCGTCGCCCTGTCGCGGCGCAGTCTGGACCGCCACAAGCTCTGGCAGGTGATGAAGCAGACCGGCGTTATTTCGGTGTCGATCCTGCTGTTGCTGATTGCGGCCTCGTTCTATTCGCGGATGCTTGCCATTGCGGGGCTGCCGAATGCGATTGCCGGTCTGGTGACGGAGTCCGGCTTTGGCCCGCTTGGGTTCCTGTTTCTTTATGCAGTGCTGATCCTGCTGATGGGGATGATCCTGGACAGTACGTCGATCCTTTTGATCATGGTGCCGATCGCCGCGCCGATTGCGCAGAGCCTTGGGCTGGATCTGATGCATTTCGGCATTGTCACGGTGATTGCGGTCGAGATCGGGCTGTTGACGCCGCCATTCGGGATCTCGGTTTTTACGGTGCATAACACGCTGAACGATCCGAATGTGTCGGTGGAACAGATCTTCGCCGCGACGCTGCCCTTCATCGGGGTGATGCTGCTGGTACTGGTGATCGTGGCGCTGGTTCCCGCGACAGCGACATTGTTCTTATGACGGAACGGAACACCTGACCTTGGGGGATGGCGACTCATTTGCCACCAAGCTCTGCCACTAGGCTGAGAACGGACTTTCAAAGGGTATTCGGGTCAGATGGAGTGCGCGGTCGGACGTCTCTGTGTCCACCATAGGCAAGATGATCGCTCAGACCATCTAAGGCATTCTCCAATAGGTGCCGTTTGGACGCAGCCATCAAACATGGTTCGGACTATTGTTTGTGAAAGGTTTGATGGGTTTCATTGCATTGCTTGTGCCGATGGTCTGGCACACTTGTCTTGCAATGATCGACGCCGCCCGTCATCCGCGCGGTCGCCTGCCAATGGGAATCCTGATGACGATTAGCTTACTGTCGTTTGGCAAAACCTGGAGATTGAAGCCTACATGCTGTGGCCCGCTCTGGTCCTCTTGGGTGTCCACTTGCGGGAAGTAGCGGACGACGACGGGGTCTGAGAGTCCTTTAGCCACTTTCCAGCGTGGCATGATCTGATGCTACTGCCGTCTCGCGTTTGAAAATTCAGCTTCTGCACCTTGGAACGATCATCAAGAGGTCGGCTCACAAAATCACGACGCTTCGCGTTTCTAGCGACTTGGCCGCGGCGTCGGCCAATCTTTGGGCTTTGACTCCGTCTTCTATGCCGGGATTGGGCGTCGTCCCCTTTTTCAGCGCGGTGACAAAGCTTTCCATTTCCGCCAGATACGCGGTCTCGTACCGTTCAAGGAAGAAATGCTTGTTCGGCGCTGTCGCAAAGCCAGAGGCATCGGCTTTGGTGACAAGGTTCTCCAAATGGTTCGCGGCTTGCAGCATGCCCTTTGATCCATGCACCTCGATCCGCTGGTCATACCCATAAGTCGCACGGCGCGAGTTGTTGATCTGGCAGATCTTTCCGGACGCGGTTTTCATCGTGACCGATGCGGTGTCGATATCACCGGCCGCCCCGATCGCCGGATCGACAAGGCAGGATCCGGTGGCGTGCAATTCGACGATGTCTTCGCCCAAGAGGAATCGCGCCATATCGAAATCGTGGATCATCATATCCCGGAACAACCCGCCGGACTGTTTGATGTAAGCAACAGGGGGCGGAGACGGGTCGCGCGAGGTGATGATAACGATCTCGGGATCGCCAATGACACCTGCCTCGATCTGGGCCTGCACAAGAGCGAATTGCGGATCGAAACGTCGATTGAAAGCAGTCAGGAAAGGAACACCTTTCGCTTGAACCCGCGCCATACATTCGCCTGCGCGTTCTGAGGAAAGGTCAATCGGCTTCTCGCAGAAAATGGCTTTTCCCGCATCGGCCAGCGCATGAATTTGATCGTAGTGAAGGGTCGTCGGCGTGGCGACGATTACAGCGTCGATATCTGACGCCGTAACGATCTCTTCAGCGGCTTGTATCTTGGCTCCATATTGCCGTGCGAGGGCACTTGCAGCCTCTGGCAGTGCATCCGCAACAGTGACCAACTTGGCCTGCGGCAGACGGGACAGGCTTTTGGCGTGGACCTGACCGATCCGACCGCAGCCGAGAATTCCAAAGTTTGTCATGGGTGTTCCTTATGCTGGGCCAAGCGCACGAAGGGCCCGCCGGGCCGCCTCGCACAAAGGGCCTTCGATGGCTGAAAGGATCTGAACTCGGTCAAACCGGTCCGGATCGGATTGGAGAACGTCCCGCAAGCTAGCGCCGAACGCCATGCGCAGTTCTGTGCCAATGTTGAATTTGCAGATGCGAGACCCACGCGCCAACGCGCTGCGCTGTGCGACCGGCACCCCTGATCCGCCATGTATCACCAACGGGATGTCAGTTACCGCCTCGATTGCGCGGATGCGGGCTTCGTCCAGTCCGCCCTCGTGGTTCTGTTGCAGATGGACATTGCCAACCGAAATGGCCATGGCGTCGACCCCGCTTTCGCGGGCAAACCGCGCGGCGTCGTCCGGGTTCGTCCCTGTTGAGCCTTCACCCTGACTGTACCCGACAAAGCCGATCTCACCTTCGCACGAAATTCCCGCGGTATGGGCCATTTGTGCGATGCGGGCGGTTTCGTCGATATTCTGCGACAGCGGCTTGCGTGACCCGTCAAACATCAAGGAGGTAAAGCCGCTGTCCAGCGCTTCCTTGCACTCTTCAAATGTGTAGCCGTGATCCAGATGGGCAACGACAGGCACCGACACGGAGTCAGCAAGGCTTTGGAACATCTTGCCAAGCACCGGCAGGGGCGTGTGCTTGCGGCAGGACGGACCAGCCTGAAGAATAACCGGCAGACCCTCGGCTTCGGCGGCATGTGCATAGGCGCGCATGTCTTCCCAGCCAAGACAAACGAGACCCCCGACAGCATACCCCCCGTGCATCGCCGGTTGCAGAACATCAGCAAGTGTCGCGAGCGTCATTTGAACTTTGCCACCATGTCCATGATGCCCGGAATGGTGCGTAATTGTTCGGCGTGTGTCGGTTGGAAATACTGCTTCAGACTGCGTTGGCTGAGCCCACCCAGAATGGTGAAATAGTACATCTCGTAACCCGGCAGAACACAGCAGGGGTGATATCCCTTGTCGATCAGCATCGTGGACCCATCGACAATATGATAGGCGTCACCGGGCTTGTTGTCTTCGCGCTGCAACATTTGCAGGCCAGACCCGTAATTCGGGCGGAACCGGAAATTATAGGTTTCGTCATGGCGGGTTTCGTCCGGCAGGCGATCCGTGTCATGTTTGTGCGACGGGAATCCGGACCACCCGCCTTGCCCTACCGTGTATAACTCTGACACCAGAAGTCGCCCTACGCGATCATGCTGTTTCTGGCCAAGAATGTGCTTGATCTTGCGATGAGTCTTGGTGTCGTCAGAGCCGTATTGCACGAGGTCGATCTCATCGGCGCGCACCGAGAAGGGTTCCAGAACCTGATCGAACTTGGCCCCGGCCACGAAGACCTCGGCAGTGTTCGACAAACAGGTGATCTTTGCCTCCGACCCGGTCGGTACATAGACTCCCTCGGGCTCTCCGTCCCAGACGTCCACACCACGGCCCCCCAGCGATGTTGCCTCGAACCCGCCGACATGGACATCTATCAGGCCAGTGGCCGGAACGATGCAGGTTTCAAACCCCGGCACGGCGTAGCCAAAGCTTTCACCCTTCTCCAGCTTGACGATGTTGAAATAATTTAACGGAACATGGGCGTCGCCCACATCCACAATCGGTTTGTTGGCGTTGTCATAAGGAGGGATATGCATGGCGTGTCCTTTCAGACGTCGGTCGGCCCGGCGTGCAATTTCAGAAATGCGTCCAGGTCGGACGCAGTCGGCATGGCCGGGGCGCAACCGGGTCTGGACACCACGATCGACGCACAGGCAGAGCCGCGCAGAACGGCCTCTTTCATCGGGAGGCTCTCGGAAAGTGAGGCCAGGAAACCGGCCATAAAGCTGTCACCCGCGCCGGTTGGTTTCACAGCTTCGACAGGAAAGATGCCGGTGCGGAACTCGGCACCATCTGCGAATGTCACAGCGCCTTCAGGGCCCATTTTATAGACGACGATTCTGGCCGTTTCATCGGCAAGACCACGGGCCTTTTCGAGACCTTTGGAGATATCGCCAGCCATGAAGCCGAATTCTTCGTCATTGCCGACGATCACGTCGGACATGGCACCGGCGCGCGACAGAACTTCTTGCGCCACTTGGGGTGAGGGCCAGCTGTAGGGACGGTAATCCACATCAAAGATGATCGGCAAACCAGCCGCGCGTGCCAGGTCGAACGCCCGAAACGTCGCGCCGCGCGATGGCTCTGCTGCGAAAACGGTGCCTGCCGTGATCAGAGCACCGTATTGGCGGTAATCCACGGCCTCGACATCGGCAACGCTCATCCGAAAATCTGCTGCGTTGTTTCGGTAGATCACGCTTTGATGTTCGTCGACGCGGGTCTCGTAGATTGCCAGCGAGGTGCGTTCTTCGCCGCGGACGCGTCTTACATGAGAGCGATCTACACCGTACAAATCCAGTTGGTTTTCGCAGTACCACCCGACCGCATCATCCGACACACAGGTCACAAGCGCGGCACGGCATCCGAACTTGACCAGACCCGCCGCGATGTTTGCGCTGCTCCCGCCCATCGCGACCATCATCTCGGTCGCGTTTTGCGTTCGGGTGTTGACCGGAGTCGGCGACAGATCCATCCCAACCCTGCCAATGATCAGAAAGTTACGTTTGGCGATCCCGTCCAGCACCGTCATACGCCTTTCCGCTGCTTGGCGCGCTCTGCTTCGATTTCCAGATGTTTAGCGCGAACCGTGTCATGTTCTGACACATGCGGCGTCCCGACCTCCCACCAGGTATGGCCCTCGGTGGTCCAGCCCTCATAGGCATCCACATTCATGACGATCACGCTTGTCTTGTCCGACACCTTTGCGTCCTGAAACGCCTTTGCCAATTGTTCCGGCGTGTCCACGCGCACAGCGTTCGCCCCCATCGAGGCAGCATGGCTGACGAAATCCACAGCAAAGGGTGCGGGGATTGTCGGGGCATCCTGAATCAGATTGTTGAAGCTTTCGTTGCCGGTGTTGTTCTGCAATTTGTTGATGACGGCAAAGCCACCGTTATCCAGTACAAGAACGATCAGCTTTTTCTGTGTCAGGACCGAGGAATAGATGTCCGAATTCAATAACAGATAGGACCCGTCACCACAGAACACGATGGTGTCCTTGTCGGGCTCGACCTCTGACTGTGCAATCCGCGCACCCCAGCCCCCGGCGATTTCGTAACCCATGCAGGAAAATCCGAATTCCACGTCAACCGTGCCAATATCAAGCGTGCGCCAGTTGGCCGTCACTTCGGCAGGAAGCCCACCTGCTGCTGCAACCACCCGATCACGCGGATCACACAGCGCATTCACCACGCCGATCGCCTGCGCATAGCTGTTCGGACGGTTGCCGGGTTTGACGTTCTCGGCAACGTAGGCATTCCAGTTGCGGCGCTCGCCTAGAGCGAACTGAAGCCAGCTCTGAGGTGCCTTGTACCCGTCCATCATGAACGCCAAGGCGACCAGTCCCAGTTTCGCATCGCCGACCACGGGCAATGCCATGTGTTTTCCCGCATCATGGCGCGACACGTTTAGCGAGATGAATCGCGCGTCTTTGGCGAACGCAGTCCACGACCCGGTGGTAAAGTCCTGAAGGCGCGACCCGACGGACAGGATCACATCTGCCGCTTCCGCCACTGCGTTCCCGCTGTCCGACCCGGTGACACCGACGGGCCCGATATTGAGCGGGTGGTCATTGAGAAGGTTCGCCCGGCCCGCAATGGTTTCGATGACGGGAATATCGTGCGCTTCGGCAAACGCAGTGAGTTCGGCGACGGCGCCGGCATACTGCACTCCTCCACCCGCGATGATCACCGGGCGTTCGGCCTCTTTGAGCACCTCGACAGCGCGCGCAAGTTCGCCTGCGTCAGGGGGTTGGCGTCGGATATGATGCAACTGCTCTTCAAAGAACGAGACCGGATAATCGTAGGTCCAGCCCTGCACGTCCTGCGGCAAGCCAAGAAACGCTGGCCCGCAATCTGCCGGATCAAGCATCGTGGCAAGCGCGGCAGGCAGCGTCTGGATCACCTGTGCAGGATGCGTGATGCGGTCCCAGTAGCGGGTCACCGCCCTGAAAGCATCGTTCAGCCCAAGTGCCGGATTGTTGAAGTGCTCAAGTTGCTGAAGCACCGGATCGGGCAGGCGGGTCAGGTAAGTGTCCCCGCACAGCATGAGCATCGGCAGACGGTTGGCATGCGCAAGCGCCGAAGCCGTGAGAAGATTGGCCGTTCCAGGGCCCGCAGAAGCGGTGCAGAACATGAATTTTCGGCGCAGATGATACTTGGCATACGCGGCCGCGGCGAATCCCATGCTTTGCTCGTTCTGGCCCCGATAAAGCGGCAAGGTGTCCCGGTGATCATACAGCGCCTCTCCCAGACAGGTGACATTGCCATGACCAAAAATACCGAAACCGCCGCCACAAAGACGGTGGCGATTTCCCCCAATTTCAATGAATTGCGCATTGAGATACCGAATGATGGCTTGGGCCGTCGTCAAACGGATTGTGTCATCGCTCATCGCGTATCCCCCCTCAGGATCTGTATTCCCCCGGCCAGGCCGCGTATCCATGCTTGACCCGACTTCGGATTTAAGGATACCCGTGTTGCAACCGGTTGCAATGGGTTTTTCGAGGGGGAGCGAGATGACCGATATCGGCATCGGAATTATCGGCGGAGGCTACATGGGCAAAGCGCATGCGGTGGCCCATGCCGCCGTCGGTGCGGTTTTTGGCACGACATTGCGCCCTCGGCTGGAAATGGTTGCGGCCTCGTCACCCCAATCGGCAGAGCGGTATCGCAAGGCGTTTGGATTTGCCCGCGCTGCGTCAGACTGGCAGACTCTGGTCCAAGATCCACACATCGAGGCGATCGTGATTGCCTCGCCTCCCGAAACCCATCTCGAGATCACCCGCGCCGCTGCTGCGCTGGGAAAACCCGTGTTCTGCGAAAAGCCCCTTGGTGCCTCGATTGACGACGCCGAAGCCATGGTCGCGATTGCCAAAGATACAGGTATCGTGAACATGATCGGGTTCAATTACATCCGCACGCCCGCGTCCCAATTTGCGCGCCGCTTGATTGCCGATGGGGCGATTGGCGATGTCACATGGTTCCGGGGCGAACATACCGAAGACTTCTACGCCGATCCAGACACGCCAGCGTCCTGGCGCTCGTCAGGCGAATCCAACGGAACGATGGGCGACCTTGCGCCTCATATGGTCAATGCGGCCCTGGCGCTGATCGGACCAATCGGCGCGGTGATGGCGGATATTGAAACGGTTCACACGTCGCGCGGCGGTGTTGCCGTGACAAATGACGATCAGGCCCAGTTCATGTGCCGGTTCGCCAATGGCGCTATGGGGCATCTCTATTTCAGCCGCGTCGCGACGGGTCGAAAAATGGGCTATATCTACGAGGTTACCGGAACCAAGGGGGCCATCCGATTCAATCAGGAAGATCAGAACGCCCTGTGGCTTTACAAGGCAGATGGCCCTGAAGCCGAACGCGGGTTTCGTCAGATCCTGACAGGACCCGCGCATCCCGATTACCTGCCATTCTGTCAGGGGCCGGGGCACGGGACCGGGTATCAGGATCAGATCATCATCGAGGCCAGGGATTTTCTCGAGGCGATTGCCACCGGCAAATCGCGCTGGCCCAGCTTCCGGGACGGGCTTGAGGTGTCTCGGGTTCTCAATGCTGCGCGTCGGTCAAAGGCGGATGGCGGCTGGACATGTATCGACAACGCATGAAGGAGGTCCGTCGGTGACCATCAAGATCGGTAACGCCCCGTGTTCGTGGGGTGTGGAATTTGCAAATGATCCGCGCAATCCCGCGTGGCGCGATGTGCTTCGCGAGAACGCCGAGGCGGGGTACAAGGGGATCGAGCTTGGTCCTGTCGGCTTCATGCCCGAAGACCCGGCGCTTCTGGCAGATACTTTGGCAGAACATGACCTCACCCTGATTGGCGGCGTTGTCTTTCGCGCGTTCCATGATCCGGCTCAATTTGACGATGTCCTTGATGGGGCGGCGCGCACCTGCAAGGCACTAAAGGCGCATGGGGCCGAGCATCTGGTGTTGATTGACTCGATCTCGCCGCGCCGCGCACCAACCGCCGGACGCGTCGCCGAGGCCGAGCAGATGGACACTGCCGAATGGACTGCTTTTCGAGACCGTATTGCGCAAGTCGCGCGCATTGGTACCGAAGAGTACGGTTTGACGGTTGGCATCCACGCCCATGCCGCCGGTTTCATGGATTTCGAACCGGAACTGGAGCGTCTGCTTGACGAAGTGGATGAGAGGTTGCTGAAAATCTGCTTCGATACGGGGCATCATTCCTATGCGGGCTTTGATCCCGTCGCCTTTATGGAACGGCACATCGACCGCATCAGCTATATGCATTTCAAAGACATTGATCCGGTGGTCAAAGCTGACGTGATCGCAACCGGCACTGGCTTTTACGACGCCTGTGGAAAGGGCATTTTCTGCAATCTTGGCGATGGTGATGTCGACTTTTCACGCGTTCGGCAGATCCTTCTGGAATCTGGATTTGACGGTTGGTGCACCGTGGAACAGGATTGCGATCCTACCCTGCCTGACACCGATCCAGTCGGCGATGCGAGAACAAACCGCGCGTATCTGCAATCCATCGGCTTTCACTGAGCAAAAGGGTTTCCAAATGACCAAACTGAAATGGGGCATGATCGGTGGCGGCCAAGGAAGCCAGATCGGACCTGCACACCGGCTTGGCGCACAGGCTGACGGTCTGTTCGACTTTGTCGCGGGTGCGTTGGATGTGGATGCCGAAAAAGGGCGCGCCTATGCCCAATCGCTTGGAATACCGCAGGACCGCGCCTATGCGAACTGGCAGGATATGCTTGCCGGTGAAACCGCGCGCGAGGACCGCATCGACCTTGTCACGGTCGCGACTCCGAACAGCACTCATTTTGAAATCACCAAGGCATTCCTGCAAGCCGGGTTCAATGTTCTGTGTGAGAAACCGATGACCATGACGGTTGAGGAGGGCGAGGAAATCGTCCGTGTTGCCAAGGACAGCGGCAAGATTTGCGCGGTGAATTACTGCTACTCGGCTTACCCGATGGTGCGGGAAATGCGCCATGTCGTGCGCAGCGGTCAGATTGGCAAGGTGCGACTGGTCGTAGCCAACTTCAGCCACGGTCACCATGGGGATGCCACCGATGCCGACAATCCGCGTGTGCGCTGGCGGTACGACCCCGCGATGGCGGGGGTGTCCGGTCAGTTTGCGGATTGCGGCATTCATGCGCTCCACATGGCAAGCTTCATCGCCGGTGACGAGGTCCGCAGTCTGTCTGCCGATTTTGCATCGACCATCGCCAGCAGACAGCTTGAAGACGATGCGATGGTCAACTTCAGAATGGAAGGCGGTACAGTCGGGCGGCTTTGGACTTCGTCCGTGGCCATCGGTCGGCAGCACGGTTTCGACATTCAGATCTTCGGTGAGACCGGTGGCATGCGTTGGGCCTCCGAGCAACCAAACCAGGTTTTTTACACGCCGGTTGGGGGGCGAACCCAGATCATGGAAAAGGGCGACAGCGGCCTATCGGATGAGGCCACCCGCCTGTCCCGCGTTGCCATCGCCCATCCCGAAGGATTTCCTTTGGCCGTGGCCAACATCTATGTGGATCTGGCGGCAGCACTGTCTGGTGAAGCCCGCGACGGGTTGCCAACAGCTCAGGATGGGGTGCGGTCGATGGCGGCTGTCGCGGCAGCCGTCGCGTCGGCGCGCGATCAGGGCGCGTGGGTCGATGCCCGCCCGCCGATGTTTCGCTAGGTTCGAAGAGGGCGAAGCGTTCCACGCTCTATGATCTCACACGGGAAAAGCCGCGCTTCGGGCATCCGTGTGGGGTCTTCAAGCATGGCCACAACCTGCTCAATCGAACTGGCAATGATCTGGCGAATGGGCTGGCGAATTGTGGTCAGGTTGATGTTTTCCCATCGCGCCATTTCCATGTCGTTCAATCCGATGATGCCAATGTCTTCGGGCACGTTCAGCCCGTGATCGGCAACGGCGCTCAAAGCTCCGATCGACAACACATCATCCCCGCAGAAATACGCCTCGGCACGGTCGCCTTTCAGAAGATCAAGCATTTCGGCACGCCCGGCATCAAACGAATAGGCAGTGGCAAAGCTTTCGGAAACGACAAGGTTGCTTTGCGTCGCGGATTCTTCGAGAAACCCTTTGCGCCGGTCAATGGTCGTTGTTGCCTCTCGCGGGCCGCCCAGAAATCCGATTCGAGTATACCCTCGCGCCTTCAGAGTCCGCGCCGCCATACGCCCGCATTCCACGTTATCGATCCCCACGACATTGACACGCGGCGCACTGGCAAAGCGCCCGAAGGAATGGACAACCGGGATTTGTGCTTCTTGAAAGGCCATCGAAAATTCCGGAGAAAGGGTAGAGGACGCCACGATCACCGCGTCGACCGAATACTGACGCAGCATTCTGAGCGACGCTTCCGGTTCGGTCTCTTGCGACAGATTTACCAAAAGCGGGCGCAAGCCCCTATCCTGTAGGCTGCGGGTAAAAAGATCAAAGACCTCAAGGAAAAGCGGATTTTGAAAGTTGTTTAAAATCAGGCCGATCAGTTTGGTCCGTCCAGTGGTGAGCGACGAGGCCAATGCGTTGGGGCTGTAGCCAAGGTCAGCCGCCGCCTTCTCAACCTTCTTGCGAGTCTTGAGCGAAACCGACGCACCCTCTGTAAAGGTGCGCGACACTGCAGAGCGGGAAACGCCGGCACGTTCTGCAACGTCTTTCAGTGTAATCGGCATCCGGACATCCCCATTTTTCAGAACCTGTTTCACCGCGGTTGAAATGTGAGATTGGATTTTGCAACCGGTTGCATATTTGTCAACCTTGTGCTTCTCTTGATCCCGACAGGCGGATCAACCGCGCCGGTCAGGTCAAGAATGAAAGTCTGGGAGGAATTCATGAAAAGCATTATCAAATCGCTTGCGATTGGCGCAGCGGTCCTAACCGCGCCTGTGACAGTACAGGCGGCGGGTCACGAAAGCCTGAACTATGTTCTGGTCAGCCACGCGCCCGACAGCGACAGCTGGTGGAACACCATCAAGAACGGCATCGCGCTTGCCGGTGAGCAGATGGGTGTGAACGTCGAATATCGCAATCCGCCGACAGGCGACCTTGCCGACATGGCACGGATCATCGAACAGGCCGCTGCCTCTGGTCCGAATGGCATCATCACCACCCTGAGTGACTATGACGTTCTCAAAGGTCCCATCATGGCTGCCGTGGACAGCGGTATTGATGTGATCATCATGAACTCCGGCACACCAGCACAGGCGCGCGAGGTCGGTGCCCTTATGTATGTCGGCCAGCCCGAATACGATGCGGGATACGCTGCGGGTATGCGTGCCAAAGGCGATGGCGTCGGCAGCTTTCTCTGCGTGAACCACTACATCTCCTCACCTTCTTCCACAGAGCGGTGCCAGGGATTTGCAGACGGTCTGGAAGTCGAACTTGGCAACCAGATGATCGACTCGGGTCAAGACCCGGCAGAAATCAAGAACCGCGTCCTTGCGTATCTCAACGCGAATCCCGAAACCGACGCGATTCTGACGCTTGGGCCGACCTCGGCTGATCCGACGCTTCTGGCGCTCGACGAGAACGGCATGGCGGGGGCCATCTATTTCGGCACCTTTGACCTTGGCGAAAATATCGTTGCAGGTATCAAGGCAGGCACGATCAAATGGGGCATCGACCAGCAACCCTTCCTGCAGGCGTATCTGCCGGTTGTCGTCATGGCGAACTATCACCGCTATGGCGTGCTTCCCGGCAACAACATCAACTCCGGACCCGGCTTCGTGACGGCTGACGGACTCGAGATGGTGGAAAAATTCGCGGGTGAATACCGCTAAGCGCCTGAACCTCTGGCCGGTCCACACCCAAGGGACCGGCCTTTTCGCCGAAAGCAATCCTACCGGGAGGCAAGAGGATGAGCGAAGCGACAAAGGCGGCGTCAGTGCCAGACGAGCGCATCAAAGAAATTTCACCATTTCGCAAAGCGTTGATCCGCCCCGAACTGGGGGGCATTTGCGGGACAGTTCTAGTCTTCACCTTTTTCCTGCTGACCGCATTTGACAGCGGCATGTTCAGCAGTCAGGGCGTGTTGAACTGGTCCACGGTTTCCGCCCAATTCATGATCATCGCCGTCGGAGCCTGCCTGTTGATGATCGCGGGCGAGTTCGACCTGTCGGTCGGATCAATGATCGGTTTTTCAGGGATGTTGATCGCGATCTTCACGATCACAATGACATGGCCGGTCTGGTTGGCGATCATCGTGACATTTGTCATCTGCGTGGCGATCGGGGCTTTGAACGGGATCATCGTCATACGAACAGGGTTGCCCAGTTTTATCGTGACACTTGCCTTTCTCTTCATTCTTCGCGGTTTTACGATCTTCCTGCCCCAGACCATCGAGCGCAAAACGATCATTGGCGGTGTGGCCGAGGCTGCCGAAGGCGACTGGCTTGCCGCATTGTTCGGCGGCAAGATTTTTGGGAACGTCTTCATCTGGCTTGCTGACGCGGGCCTCATTTCAACATTCGAACGCGGTTCGCGCGCAGGAGAGCCGGTTGTCGATGGTATCCCGATGCTGATTGTCTGGGCACTTGTCCTTGTTGTCTTTGGCCATATCGTGCTGACGCGCACGCGCTTCGGCAACTGGATCTTTGCCAGTGGCGGTGATGCCGAAGCGGCGCGGAACTCTGGTGTTCCGGTCAATCGCGTAAAGATCCTGATGTTCATGTTCACCGCTTTCTGCGCGACCGTGTTCGCCACATGTCAGGTCATGGAGTTCGGCTCTGCTGGCGCGGATCGTGGTCTGCTCAAGGAATTCGAGGCGATCATTGCCGTTGTCATCGGCGGTGCGCTTCTGACCGGCGGCTATGGATCGGTCATCGGCGCCGCCCTTGGCGCATTGATCTTTGGAGTGGTTCAGCAGGGCCTGTTCTTTGCCGGAGTCGAAAGCTCTTTGTTTCGTGTGTTTCTTGGTGTGATCCTGCTCGGTGCTGTGATCCTCAACACCTACATCCGTCGCATGATCACCGGGGAACGTTGATATGAACTCGCGTACGACCCACGCCCCGATCATCCAGATGAAGAATATCGAAAAGCACTTCGGAGCTGTAATCGCGCTCGCCGGGGTGTCGCTCGAAGTCTATCCCGGCGAATGCCACTGCCTTCTGGGCGACAATGGTGCGGGCAAATCGACCTTCATCAAGACGATGTCAGGGGTCCACAAACCCACAAAAGGCGAGATCCTGTTCGACGGCAAACCGATGAGTTTCGACAATCCCCGCGATGCAATGGATGCCGGGATTGCGACGGTGCACCAGCATTTGGCAATGATCCCCTTGATGTCCGTAAGCCGCAACTTCTTCATGGGAAATGAACCCACCAAGAAGATCGCGGGAATATCGTTCTTTGACCGCGAACTGGCTGATCGTGTAACCATGCAAGCGATGCGGGAGATGGGCATCAACCTTCGTGGTCCCGATCAGGCGGTCGGCACGCTGTCAGGGGGGGAACGTCAGACAGTCGCCATTTCCCGAGCGGTTCATTTTGGGGCGAAGGTTCTGATCCTCGATGAACCGACGTCGGCCCTTGGGGTGCGGCAGACATCAAACGTACTGGCGACCGTTGATAAAGTTCGCAAACAGGGGGTGGCGGTTGTTTTCATTACGCACAATGTCCGCCATGCATTGGCTGTCGGTGACCGCTTCACGGTATTGAATCGGGGACAGACACTTGGCACGGCGCAACGGGGGCAGATCACACCGGAAGAGCTACAGGACCTGATGGCAGGCGGTCAGGAACTGGCCACACTTGAAGGCTCTCTTGGCGGCACGGTCTGAAAAGAAGGAACGGACATGGTGCAGCAACGCAAGAAACTGTTGGACCTGCGTGTCCCGTTTTTCCGACCCATGTGGCGACGGGTGGTCACGTTCGCCGTCCTTGCGATCTGGACAGGTCTTGAAGTTGTCGCAGCGAACCCTTTCTGGGCAATGTTGGCAGGAGGCATCGGCATCTATGCGGGATACGTCTTTTTCTTTGCGTTCGATCTGCATGATGACGAACCGCCTGCTTAGCGATGTCACTTGTCCGGGTGCTATCGCCCTGCAAACCCGCCGGACCGCCGCTTTTTGAATGTGAATTGCAAGGGCAGGATCACCGGGCACATGGCACTTTGACAGTGACCCGGATCAGGGCCGGATCGCAAACCAATTGCAAGAGCCGTTGCAGACGGCGCTTGATGAGAACCTCGCGGATTTGAAAAGGGGAATGACGGTGATCGAAAACATATCGTCGGGATATTACGACCAAACGGACTGCAATCTTGGCGATTTTTCGGATCTGGTCGAGCAAGCCATGCGCCCCGAAACGGCCCCGCAGGCCAGCCAAGTCATAAAGAACATCCCGATGTACGATGTGACGCATCTGCGCTCGTCTCTTGCCGATCCCAAGGCACGCCGATTGCTCATGGCAGAATGGGCGCATGTTCTGTTGCATGGCCCCGGCGTTCTGGTGCTCAAATCCACCTATGCGGACACAACACCTATTGATGCCGCTACGTCGGTCTACAACGCCATCATCGAACACGAAAAAGCAGCGAATGGCGGAGGCGCGGATCACTTTGCGGCGGCTGGAAGCAATGACCGGATCTGGAACGCGCTGCAAAAACTATGCGAGGTCGCACCGGAGACCTTTGTCCAGTACTTTGCCAATCCCGCCATTGATGCCGTTTGCGAAGCCTGGCTTGGTCCCAACTACCAAATGACAGCGCAGATCAACCTCGTGCATCCCGGAGGCAAGGCCCAACAGGCGCATCGCGACTACCACCTGGGATTTCAAACCGCAGAGATCAGCGCGACCTACCCCGCACATGTGCATGATCTGTCGCCTTTGCTGACGCTCCAGGGCGGCATTGCACATTGCGACATGCCTGTTGAAAGCGGCCCAACCAAACTGCTCCCGTTTTCGCAACTCTATCGTCCGGGCTATGCCGCGTGGCGCCGGGATGATTTTCGTAGCTATTTTGAAAAGCACCATGTGCAGGTTCCTCTTGAAAAAGGCGACGCACTCTTTTTCAATCCCGCGCTCTTTCACGCCGCCGGTGAAAACCGCAGTGAGAGCGTGCATCGCATGGTCAACCTGCTTCAGGTTTCTTCGGCTTTTGGTCGAGCGATGGAAACGGTGGACCGTGTGAGAATGAGCAAGCTGGTCTATCCTATCCTCGCTAGGCTCTGGGAAAATGGTGGCCTGACGGAGTCAGAACTGGATGCGGTTATTGCCTCTACCGCCGAAGGATATTCCTTCCCGACCAATCTGGATACTGATCCACCGGCCAATGGGCTTGCGCCGAAAACGCAGCAGGCTTTGCTGAAAGAGTTTGTTTTGCAAAACCTGTCGGCACCGGATTTCGATACGCAGCTTGATGCGCAGGAAAACAAGCGACTGGCTTGATTGATTCACTTATAGATGCTGTCAAAAACGGCGTGCTTGGACTGCGTTTTCCTGTTTGTTCTGCTCCTGCTTTATTTGCAAAGCAGCTGAAATCTGGGCAACTATGCAAACATGGACTTCCTGAATGTCTCCAACAGCGGCTTCCTGATCGCGATGTCTTGCGTGGTGGCGCTTGCTGCGTCCTTCACAGGGCTATCCCTGACACGCGATCTTGCGGAAAAAACCGAGTTCCAGAAGAAAGTCGCGATCTCTTTGGCGTCCATAGCATTGGGCGGGGGTATCTGGGCGATGCATTTCGTGGCCATGCTCGGTCTGCAACTGCCCATCCTGTTTTACTATGACGGCGCAATCACGTTGGTGTCGGCGTTGCTGGCGATCTTGATCGTGGGCGCGGCTTTGATGATTTTGCATTTCACCGAACGGACCCGCACCATCATCGTTCTGGCAGGAGGGATCGTCGGCGTTGGCGTCCTGGTCATGCACTATGTCGGTATGGCAGGTCTGGAGCTGTGCCGTGCAGTGTACACGACGCATGGGGTCGTCCTGTCGTCCCTGTCGGCAATCGGATTGTGCATTCTGGCCTTCTGGATCGCATATGAGCGAAGAACCAACCGCAACATAATCCTTGGCACACTGTTCTTTGCGTTCGCGGTGTGCGCGGTCCACTTTTTGGCGATGGCCGGGACCAACTTTGTTGCCGAACCCAGCAGTTCCGAGTTTGGTCCTTCGATGAGCAACGAGACCCTGGCGCTTGGTGTGATCTTTTTCAGCTTTGTCATCTTCGGTGCCTGCCTGTGGGTAAGCGTGACCTATCTGGTCGGCGAAGACCCACAAGATGTGGCGCCAGAGGGGCGCGTTGCTTCACCAGACCTGGACGCTGCGGCGGTTCAGCGGATTCCGTGCGAGCGGGATGGACACAAGGTGTTCATAGATGCGGGCGACGTCCTGTTTGTGCGCGCTGATGGTCACTACACACAGGTGTATACCTCGAAAGATCGGTTGTTCTGTGTCTGGCCGATTACGGAAGCGACGAAGCGCCTCGTACCGGCTGGTTTCCTGCAATCGCATCGCAGCTACCTGGTGAATCCGAGCCATGTGGCACGTTTCGAGCGAAGCAAGTACAATGGACGATGCGTATTTGCAGGCTCTGATTTGCCGCCTGCACCGGTCAGCCGCTCAAAGCTCAAGACCATACAGGATGCTCTTTCGGCGCGGGTTGGCGCAGTTCGTGCAAGCTAGGGTGCATTTCGTGCAAAACCCCTGCATTTCATTGGTTTTCTGAAGCCGTCCAGCGCCGAAATGTGCGGTACTTCCCAAAGCAAAGATCAATCGCTTTTTGGGAGGAGAGCCGATGATTCCAGCGGCATTCGAGTATTACAGGCCCACGGACATGGCCGGTGTCCTGTCCTTGTTGGAAGAGCATGGCGACGACGCCCGCGTCATGGCGGGGGGGCATAGCCTCATTCCGATGATGAAGCTGCGAATGGCGGATGTACCACATCTCATCGACCTTCAGTCTGTCGTCGGCCTGTCGGACATTGAGATTGGCGCGGACGACATTCGCATCGGTGCTCTGGTCACGCAACACGACATCATCGACAACGCCGCTCTGGCAGAGGTCGCGCCGATCCTGCGTGAAGCTGCTTTGCAGATCGCAGACCCGCAGGTCCGTTACATGGGGACAGTGGGCGGCAACGTCGCCAACGGCGATCCCGGCAATGACATGCCTGGTCTGATGCAGTGTCTGAATGCCAGCTTTTTGGTCGTCGGTCAGGACGGCGAGCGCGAAATTCCGGCTCGCGAATTCTACGAGGCCGCTTACATGACGGCGCGCGAGGACAACGAAGTCCTGACATCGGTAACGATCCCCATGCCCAAAGGGGGGTATGCCTACGAAAAGCAAAAGCGCAAGATCGGTGACTATGCCACGGCAGCGGCTGCGGTTCAGATCGTGAAAGATGGCGACATCTGTGTGTCGGCAGCCATCGCGATGACTAACCTCAGCGACACGCCGATCTATTCCGCCGGGGCTTGTGACGCTCTTGTCGGCACGACGGTTGATGATGCCGCGATCAAGGCCGCCATGGCCGCGATGCTTGGCGACATCGACCCGACCGAAGACAATCGCGGCCCGGTCGCGTTCAAAAAACATGTTGCGGGCGTCATTCTGCGCCGGGCCATCGAGCGCGCCTGGTCGCGCGCCTGAAACGGAGAATTGCCATGTCCAAGAAAATGCACATAAAGCTGAACGTTAACGGCAAGGACGAGGAGTTTCTGGCCGAGCCGCGCGAACTTCTGATCTACACGCTGCGCGAACGGCTGAACATCACCGGGCCTCACATCGGCTGCGAAACCTCACATTGCGGAGCCTGCACCGTCACGATCAACGGTAAGTCGGTCAAGTCATGCACAATGTTCGTTGCGCAGGCTGACGGTGCCGAAGTCACCACGATCGAAGGTATTGGTGGGCCGGACAATCTGCACCCGCTTCAGACCGCTTTCAAGGAACACCACGGTTTGCAGTGCGGCTACTGCACGCCCGGCATGATCACACGGGCCGCAAAACTTCTGGAAGAGAACCCTAACCCGACCGAAGAGGACATCCGCTTTGGCATGGCCGGCAACATCTGCCGCTGCACAGGCTACCAGAACATTGTGAAATCCATCCGGGCCGCAGCGGTCGAGATGAATGCAGCCAAGGAGGCGGCGGAATGAAGGACGAAGTGACACGCGACGAACGCGTCGCCAACCTCAAGGGGATGGGATGCTCGCGCAAGCGGGTCGAGGATGCACGCTTTACGCAAGGCAAAGGCAACTACGTCGACGACATCAAGCTGGATGGCATGATCTTCGGAGATTTCGTCCGTTCGCCTTATGCCCATGCGCGCGTTGTCAGTATCGACACAGAAGCCGCGCTGAAAGTTCCGGGTGTCCTGGCCGTTCTGACGGCTGCCGATCTGGAACCGCTGGGTCTGCACTGGATGCCCACGCTCGCCGGTGACAAGCAGATGGTGCTTGCTGACGGCAAAGTCTTGTTCCAGGGACAGGAAGTGGCTTTTGTCGTCGCCGAAGATCGCTACGCTGCCGCCGATGGGATCGAAGCGGTCGAGGTCGAGTACGAAGAGTTGCCCGTCATCGTCGATCCGTTCGAGTCTTTGAAATCGGATGTCGTGCTGCGAGAGGATCTGGTGGCCGAGGACGGCTCTATCCCAGCGGGCGCGCACGGTCCTCGCAAACATGCCAACCACATCTTCACCTGGGAAGCGGGCGACAAGGAACCGACCGAGGAAGTCATCGCCAATGCCGACGTCGTGGCGACAGAATCCATGTATTACCACCGCACCCACCCCTGTCCGCTAGAAACCTGCGGCTGCGTGGCGTCGATGGACAAGGTCAACGGCAAGCTGACGCTTTGGGGCACTTTCCAGGCACCACATGCCGTTCGGACGGTCGTCAGCCTCATTTCGGGCATCGAAGAGCACAATATCCGCGTCATCTCGCCCGACATCGGCGGCGGTTTTGGCAACAAGGTGGGGGTCTATCCGGGCTATGTGTGCTCGGTTGTGGCGTCGATCGTGACCGGCAAGCCGGTCAAATGGATCGAAGACCGGATGGACAACCTGATGACCACCGCCTTTGCGCGGGACTATCACATGACCGGCAAGATCTCTGCCACCAAGGAGGGCAAGATCACCGGGCTTCAGTGTCACGTCACCGCAGATCACGGCGGCTTTGATGCCTGCGCTGACCCCACCAAGTTCCCTGCCGGGTTCATGAACATCTGCACCGGGTCGTATGACATCCCGACCGCTTACCTGGAGGTCGAGGGCGTTTATACAAACAAGGCCCCCGGCGGCGTCAGCTATCGCTGTTCCTTCCGCGTGACCGAGGCCGTGTACTTCATCGAACGCATGATCGAAGTGCTTGCGATCAAGCTGAATATGGATGCCGCAGAACTGCGCCGCATCAATTTCATCAAGAAAGAGCAGTTTCCGTACAAGGCTGCCCTTGGCTGGGAATATGACAGCGGCGACTATCACACGGCGTGGGACAAGGCGCTCAAGACAGTCGATTATGACGGTTTGCGTGCCGAACAGACCCAGCGTGTCGAGGACTTCAAGGCGGGCAAGACGCGCAAGCTGATGGGTATTGGTCTAAGCTTTTTCACCGAGATCGTCGGGGCCGGACCGGTCAAGAACTGCGATATTCTGGGACTTGGAATGTTCGACAGCTGCGAGATCCGCATCCATCCGACCGGCTCTGCGATTGCCCGGCTTGGCACGATTTCCCAGGGACAGGGCCACGCGACAACCTTCGCCCAGATCCTCGCCTCCGAGATTGGACTTCCGGCTGACAGCATCACCATTGAAGAGGGTGACACCGACACCGCCCCCTATGGCCTTGGCACTTATGGGTCACGCTCGACACCCGTCGCGGGTGCCGCGACGGCTATGGCCGGACGCAAGATCCGCGCAAAGGCCCAGATGATCGCGGCCTACCTTCTTGAAGTCCATGACAACGACGTGGAATTCGACGTGGACCGCTTTGTCGTCAAAGGCGCGCCGGACCGGTTCAAGACGATGAAGGAAATCGCCTTCGCCGCCTACAATCAGGCCATTCCGGGCATCGAGCCGGGGCTTGAAGCGGTCAGCTACTACGACCCGCCCAACATGACTTACCCATTTGGTGCTTATGTCTGTGTCATGGATATTGATATCGACACCGGTGTTCCCGAGATCCGCCGCTTTTATGCGCTGGACGATTGCGGCACGCGGATCAACCCTATGATCATCGAAGGACAGGTGCATGGCGGGTTGACCGAAGCGCTTGCCGTCGCTTTGGGTCAGGAAATTGCCTATGATGACATGGGCAACGTCAAGACCGGCACGCTGATGGATTTCTTCCTGCCAACCGCATGGGAGGTTCCGAATTACGAGACCGACTTCACCGTCACACCCAGCCCGCATCACCCGATCGGAGCCAAGGGCGTCGGGGAAAGCCCACATGTCGGCGGTGTGCCGTGTTTCTCGAACGCGGTGCAGGATGCGTTCCGCCCCTTTGGCAACACGCATACCAACATGCCGCACGATCACTGGCGGATCTGGAAGACCGCCAATGACCTTGGTCTGCACGGGTAAAGGCGAAGGTCTGGCGGGGTCTTGAGCCCCGCCGGACCGCGACAAAGCAAATGACTTGGACCGATCTGAAATCCCGCCTTGCGAGTGAAGGCTATGTCGCCTCTGACGATCTGGCCGTGGCGCTGCAACTGGCGTTGTCGCTGGGCAGACCGCTGTTGCTTGAAGGCGCGGCTGGCGTTGGCAAGACCGAGATTGCGCGCACCTTGTCCGTGGTTGAGGACACCCGCCTGATCCGGTTGCAATGCTACGGCGGGCTGGATGCGGCGCAGGCCATCTACGAATGGAACTACCAGCGCCAATTGCTGACCATCCGAGCTGCGGCAGAAGACGGCGAAACCGGCAAGACCGTCGAAGACCGCATCTTTTCCCGCGACTTCCTGTTGGAACGCCCCCTTCTGGCGGCAATTACCCAAGACAAGCCGCCGGTGTTGCTGATCGACGAGATCGACCGCGCCGACGAAGAATTCGAGGCCTACCTGCTCGAAATTCTGTCCGATTATCAGGTCTCGATTCCCGAGCTTGGTACGATCACGGCGACGACGAAACCAATCGTGATCCTGACCTCGAATGGCACACGCGATCTGTCGGATGCATTGCGCCGCCGCTGTCTGTACACCTATGTCGATTATCCGGATCGGGCGACCGAACTGGCGATCCTCAAGGCGCGTTGTCCCGAAGTGGAGTCACGCCTTGCCGATCAGGTCGTGGGTTTTGTGCAGAAATTGCGTGAAGAAGAACTCGAGAAAACGCCCGGCGTTGCAGAGATGCTGGATTTTGCGGCCGCACTTATGGGCCTTGGCATCGCCGACCTCACCGAGAACCCCGCAGTGCTTCATTCGACACTGACGACCCTTCTCAAGACCCAAAGTGATCTGGCCCAGATCGCTCCCGAAGTCGCAAGCCGCATTGCGGGGAAAGCGGCATGAGCCGTGTCACGAAATTCGCCTCGCGCGACCCCGGACCCTCGGCGCGGGTTGCAGGCTTCATCGCGCATTTGCGCGAGAACGGATTTAGGCTTGGGGTGGGGGAAACTGATATTGCCATGGCGGCACTGGTCGTGGTTGATGCGATCCGACCAGATGACAGCCGCAGGGCGCTCCGGGCCGTCTGCACTGGAAACAAGGAAGACGCCGAACGCTTCGACACCCTTTTCGACAGCTATTGGATGGATGCCGGGCGGGTCAGACAAAAGGTCATCCCGACCCTGTCATCGACCATCAGTGACGACGTGCATTCGTCCCGCGATGCGACAGGCCAAGACGCCGGGGCCTCGGGTGCCGCGACCTCGCCCGACAGTTGCGGCGGCGAGGCGGACAGCGACGGCACAGGCAAATTGATCGCGACCGAACAAACCAACCTGAACCGCCGCGACCTGCGCGACTTGGTGCGCCCCGACGAGATCGCCGCCGCCGAAGATGTCGCGCGCCGGATCGGCTCCGCATTGCGGGACAAACGCTCGCGCCGCCGGATCGCAGCGCGCAAGGGCAGCAGTCTGCATTTTCGCAAGACCATCCGTAACAGCCTGACCACGGGTGGAGAGCCTCTGCGCCTGTTTCGCAAACACCGCCCTGACCGGCCACACAAGATTGTGGCACTGTGCGATGTTTCCGGATCAATGACGGTCTATGCGCAGGTATTCCTCGCCTTTCTGGCGGGTTTGATGCGCGCCGATACCTCGGCCGATGCTTACCTGTTCCACACGCGGCTTGTACGCATCACCGACGCCTTGCGCGACAAGGATGCGCTGCGCGCGATCGGGCGCATGTCGTTGATGGCCGACGGGTTTGGCGGTGGCTCGAAAATCGGTCCTTCCCTGATGCGCTTTGCCCAGACCTATGCGAAGCGATTTGTCGACGGGCGCAGCGTCGTGTTGATCCTGTCGGACGGGTATGACACGGAAGATCCCAAAATGATCTCGGACGCCTTGGCGCGCTTGAAAAAGCGCGGCTGCAAGATCATCTGGCTCAATCCGCTCAAGGGCTGGAAAGACTATGCGCCCGTAGCCTCCGGCATGGCCGCGGCCTTGCCGCATCTCGATCTTTTTGCAGCCGCAAACACGTTGAGCGATCTGGCAGCTCTGGAACCCGAGCTTGTGACGTTATGACGTCGACTGGCGTTCTCTCTGACGATCTGGTCAAGGCTGCACAAGAGCTGCGTGCCAAGGACGAACCTTTTGCCTTTGCCACGATCGTGCGTACCGCCGGGTCGACCGCCGCCAAGCCTGGCTCGAAGGCCTTGCTAAGCGCGGACGGGACAATCCTGCAGGGTTGGTTGGGTGGCGGTTGTACACGAGGCGCGGTTAAGCGGGCAGCTCTCAAGGCGTTGCAGGACGGCACGCCGCAGCTTGTCTCGGTCGCGCCCGAGGACCTGTTGGCGGAGAAAGGCGTAACCGCCGGGGAAACGGTGGACGGAACGAGCTTTGCGCGCAACGGCTGTCCGTCGCGCGGCACGGTGGATATCTTCATCGAACCCTGCCTGCCAATCCCACAACTTGTGGTCATGGGCGCATCGCCGGTTGCACAAGCGCTCAGCGCCCTTGCGCCGCAATTCCATTGGTCCGTCAGCGTGACGCCGCAGCAAAACACAGCACACCGGCAACGCTTCATCGTGGTGGCGACCCAAGGTCAGGGAGACCTCGATGCGTTGAAGGCAGCCTTGGCCAACGGAACGGACTGGGTGGCCTTCGTGGGCAGTCGCCGCAAGTTCGCAGCTCTTGCGGAAAAGCTGGTGACTGCAGGGATGGATCAATCCTTGGTCGAGAGCGTGCAAGCCCCGGCCGGGCTTGATCTTGGCGCGGTGACACCGGAAGAAATCGCCTTGTCGATCCTTGCACAACTGGTTCAGGCACGGCGTGCGACCGTGATCGAGGCGCAGGTGTGATCCGATGGTCCGCTTCGATTTACCTCCATACAGGACACGCAACACGCAGCGTGTGCCCGTCTGCGGTGTCCTGATGACCCCTCGTATCGTCGACGGTCACCGCGCCGCATCTTCAAGGCGGGGTCCGGTTGCCGCCGTGCATGGCGACATAGCCGTCCCGGCTCGTTTGAGCGCGCTTCGTCTGGCCAATCCGAAATCGCCAATGCCCACGGGGTAACAGGAATGCACCCCGAACACGTCCGGTGCGCGCCGTATTGGGGCGGCAGGTTCCGCACGGAAAACGGCGCACCCCAACCCCACGAAACCCTGCCAAGTCGCGACATGGAAGAGACACCATGAACAGTCTCAAACGCATGATTTCCGGCCTGCGTCGCAAATTTTTAGTCAGGCGCATGTGGAAGCCTGCCGAAAATCCGCCTGACGATGCACACGCCGATCCGGGTGCTGGATTGTTCCTTGCGCGACCTATGTCCTTGGGCGGGGACTGCGCCACCCGGGGTGGTCTAACGGTTTGCACCCGACTGGCCCTGCTCATTGCGATGCGTCCGGCGGTCGAGCACCGCCGCAAGTTGGCTTTCAGCCGATCCTGGCAGTGTCAAACATTCGACGCATGCGCGCGCAGCGTGGAAATAGTTGCAACAGCGTAAATATCTACGCAATTGCGCGGCGGGGAAAGTGGTCATTCCTACAAACCGCAGCGGGAACAAACGCTGAAGGATCAAGTTGCGTACCAAGCTACCCTTCGATCCGTTGATCTATCCAGCAAAGCGCATCGACCAGAAGGTGTGGCGGAGCTACCCAAGATATACTTGCCCGGCGGGATACTTTACCCTTGGGACACTACGGGTGGCGAGGAAAAACCCGATCGCCAGGGGCCCAACCCGACCGATAAACATCATCACCATGATGATGGCCCTGCCGATACCATCAAGCTCTCCGGTGGTTCCGCGTGACAGACCAACCGTACCGAAGGCCGATGTCACCTCGAAGGCGAGGTCAATGAACTGGCCGTCGTGATTGATCGAGGTGACAAAAATTCCCGTTAGGACAAGCAGCATGGAAATAGTCGTGAGCGCGAGAACTTTCATCACCTCATCCACACCCAAAGACCGACCAAAGGCATGCAATGTGGTTTGCCGCCTGAAAAACGCAACGGTCGCAAGCAACAATACGCAAAGCGTTGTCACTTTGATCCCTCCCGCGGTCGAGGTGCTACCACCGCCAACCAGCATAAGCGTCATCGTTAGCATCGTCGCGCTGTCATGCATCCCGCCGGTGTCAATCGTATTAAACCCGGCCGTGCGCGGGGTGACGCCCTGAAACCAGCTTGCCCATAGTTTGTCGACCGTGTTCAACGGACCCAAGGTGTTCGGGTTCGTCCATTCCAGAATGCCGAACATGACGCTCCCCCATACAATCAGAACCGCGGTCCCCAGCAGCATCAGTTTGGAGTGCAGTGTCAGTCTGCGCCACTGACGTTTTTCATAGATGTCCCCCACGACAATGAAACCGAGCCCTCCCAGAATGAAGAGGGCCGGGATCACGATGTTGACAATCGAATTGCCCACCCATTGCGACAGACTGTCGGGGTGTAGGGCAAAGCCTGCGTTGTTGAAGGCCGAAATCGAATGGAAAATCGCCTGCCAGACACCATTCCAGCCGAACTCCGGAACAAATACGAAGGCAAGCAAGGCGGCACCGATCGCTTCGCAAACAAGGGCAATGATTAGGATGATGCGCGCAAGATAGGTCAGGTTCGACAGCGATGTCTGGTTCAGGTCTTCGCGCAGGATCAGCCGCTGCGGCATGCCCACGGGTATGCCAAGCGCGCCAAGCAGCAGCACCGCAAAAGTCATCAAACCCAACCCGCCCAATTGGATAAGTACGGCGATCACAGCCTGACCAAAACCCGTGAAGGCAGCACCTGTATCAGCAAGAACAAGGCCAGTCACAGTCACAGCAGAGGTTGATGTGAAAAGCGCTTCTCCCAGCCCGATGTCCCCATTATGCGAGATTGGCAGACATAACAGGATAGCACCCAAGCCAATGAAAACGAGGTAAAAGATGACAAGCGCCGCGGGCGGCGGCATGCGAAGCTTGGTGAACCGTTTCACCAGTTTCGAGAGTTGGAATGCCATGGTTAAAGGCTGGCAGCAAAATTGCGCAGGTCCTTGCGCTGGCCTAGCAACAGCAGGAGATCATCCCGTTCCAATTGGCATCCTGTCGCGTCTTGCCCAACGAATTCAGTTCCGCGCATGACCCCGATGCAACGCAGATTGAACTTCTCGCCATGCGGCAGGTCTTCCAGGCTCTTGCCTTCAAGGCTTTCAGGGATGCGAAAGTTCACAACGTGATACCCGTTACCCAAACTGACATAGTCACGGACGAGCGGATTATGCAAAACCTGTGCAATGTGCTGGCCAACCTCCACCTCTGGATGAATGATCCGGTCAACACCTAGTTTGCTCAGGATACGGTGATGCGTCTTGGTCGTGGCTTTGGCCCAAACAACCGGAACTCCGACGAGTTTGAGGTTTATGGCCGCAAGGATGCTGGCCTCCAGATCATCGCCCATGGCAACGACGGCCACATCACAGTCCCCAAACCCCGCTTCGCGCAAGGCAGCATCATCGCGCGCATCGACGATCATGGTCTGTGAAAGCGTGTCAGCAAGGTTCATGACGCGCGCGTCGGAGATGTCGATCCCGATGACGTGATTGCCAAATCGCTGCAACTCCTTGGCAACTGTGCTTCCGAAGTTTCCAAGTCCTACGACCCCAAATGTACGGTTGCCGGAGTTCTTCATGCCTTCAACTCGCGATCCCTGATCCCAATCCAAAGAAACTCGCCGCGACGCAGCAATTTGTCAACATGCTTAGGCAGCCGGTGCAGGGCTGCGAAAGCAACGAAAGAGGCCAAACGCCCAATATTGGCTGTCGAGGTCGGCGGTGCGTAAGTTTGCTTCGGGCTCTTTATACCAATGGCCTTAGACTTTGACCGCTTTGGCATATTCTCGGGTGGTAATCGAGCACACGGTGGCGATGTCGAAGCGCGCTTCGATCTTGCGCTGAAAGTCGACGCGCCGACAAATCCGTTTGTGTGATCGCAACCGCCATCAAGACCTCCATGCTTCAATGGAATGGACTCACTGCGACGAACCGAAGGGAACCTCATCCGAGTCAAGGACCAGCGCCGTTGCTATTGGAAGGCGATGCATGGGGCCGTGCCGGGCGGCAGCAAATACCGAGTGTGTGGATCTGGTGCTTTCTGCAGAATGGGCGGATTCTGGATGTTCTCTGCATGTGCGAACCGATCATGCCACGACCATCGCCTCCTCCGCGTCGGTCAGAACCGTCGAACGCGGTTATGACGAAATCTTCCACAGTCACACGATTGCGCCATTTCGCGACGGTCTTGGGGTTGGTCGAGCTCCCGGCTCAGTTGCGCAAGCGAAGTTTGCGATCGCTCCCTTGCAGATCTGACGGCGTGAGTTGTAGCGCTGCTGTAACGAACTCATTCCATAGTGCTTCGCCTTTCATTCCTGAAAGAGGATCGCACCATCAAACCGTGGGATCAAACACCTACTGTGCCAGCTGGACCGCGGGTTTCGCGCTGGACCCCGCAACTGCGCGGAATGCCGAGATCGTCTTGTTGAGCGCTGTTCCGTCAGGATCTTTGATCGCAGCGAGGCGCGCCTGAATGACGCCATCGGCCAGCATGTCAGGCTTAAGAGTGCCGTCCAGACCTGGCTGGATGATTTCCGTTTCGATCAAACGCCAATTTTGCAGCCCCCGTTTGTAGGTGTTGCCATAGCCGCGGACGAGCTGGGCGGTTTCGACAATCTGGACCGCCGCTTCAGGCGCGGTATCAAGCGCCAATTCTATATGGCCAAGCCATGTCGTGAGCCACGCCATTTCTTCCGAATGGCGCAGGCTATGATGGCGCCAACGGCGCGCAGTGGCAAGAAACCGAAGCCGGATGAAGCCGGAAAACCGCGTGGTGCGCACTTTCATCGGAATGGATTTCGACGACCAACCCTTGCGCTCTGAAAAGGCAGTCAGGCGTGCTCCTAGATGTTTAGGTAGCATTCCGAAAATCTCTTCGGGGCCGGGTTTCATGTATTCGGCCACATCGACGATGTCGCCATCACGGGCTTTGGCTTCGGCCCTCACACGAGAAAGTCGGGCCTGACGCAGTTTGAGCTGGGCAACACGGTGCGTGTCTTCATAACTCATGCGCACGGCCATGTGACGGGCAAGTGCTGACAGCATGTCGGCAGTGGCCGCCGGGTGTGTCGCGATACGGCGAAGGTGGTCGAGATAGACATTGGCGTAGTCGGCGTTCTGGAAATCCGTCAGGCGGCGCATCCCTTCGGCGGCAAAGCCAGCAGCTTCGGGTGGCAGAAAGTCCGTTTCAGGGCTGGCTGCGAGAGTGGGTGTTGGCGTCCTAGCAATGACGACAGGCGGCGCACCCTTTGAGCCGCGCAAATTCGGCACCGCGCCGCGATCTTGCGCAAGCGCGAGACCGGCCTCGAAACCCCTCAGGTTGGCGTCGGACGCCCGTTTGCCCGACTGAATGGCCTTGCGACAGCTTTCCTCGGACAAGGGCAAAACCCCGGCGCCCGCAACCAGCCCCATCACGACCGAGTTCAGGTGGCAGGAATGGCGCGTGGCCACTTCGGAAAGATCGTGGATCAAGTCGGATTTGGAAAAGCTGCGACAGGTAGCGATCATCGGTTCCGGGTCCAACCGTCCGTCTGACATTGCGCTTTTTTCGTCAACCGTGAAGGTGCGGTGGGTCGAGGCGATCAGCGTGGTGCGATCCGGCGTCACGAACCCTGCGCGCACCATCCGCTCTGCTTCGAGCAGTTCGGTTGCGACCATCACATCGACGCGGCCGGGGGCGGGATGCAGGCTCATCACCGGGCGCTGCGGACCTGTGCGGGGCAGAAATTCGAGGTAATAGGTCGTGGCCCCGGTGCGTTGTGCAACGCCGGGGACGGAGGTGCGCTGCACCCAAAGGCCTGTATCCAGCGCGGCCTCGGTCAGCCATCCTGCAAGCACTCCACCGCCTTCGCCCCCCATCGCGGCGATCAGCAGGCGGACGGGCGTGGTATCTGACGGCCCGGTCATTCCGCGGGCACCCCGTGGCCTGAGGGCGCTGGTGACTTGCCGCCCATCGGTTCCGTTTCGCCGCCGAACAGACGGATCAGCCGATCCGACAAATTGCGCAAGGCACGGTCCCACGCGGTTGGGTTCTGAATAATGTCAATCTGTGCGAAAGACGGGCAAAGCTGGGCCGCATGGCTGACTTCGCCGCACAAGCCGCAGCCGACGCAATCATTATTCACATGGGCCACCGGATCACTGCGCAAAGGGTCAGGGTTGGGCTTGATCGTCAGGGACGGACAGCCCGACAGACGGATGCAGCTATGATCGCCCGTGCAGGTGTCCTCATCGACCCAATAGCGTGTGCGCACGACACGGTCGCCCTTGGCCACTGCCTTGGCCATCGCGGGGCGCACGCGGCGTTGTCGGGCCAATTGGCATTCGCCTTGGGCAAGGATCACTTTGAGCCCGGGATTCTTGGTTGTGCGGGCTTTGCGCAGGACGTCTACCATCGTCGAAAGCTTGTAATTGTCGACCCGTTTGATCCATTTGACGCCCACTGCCTTGAGCGCCTTGTCAATGTTGAGACCCTTGCCGCGTCCCACGTCCTTGGGTTTGCTCGAGGGCAGATCCTGCGCGCCGGTTGCACTGGAGTAGCCATTGTCCATCACGACGAGGACCGAGTCGTCCTTGTTGAACACGGACCCCGCGACCCCGGTCAGCAGTCCGTTGTGCCAGAACCCGCCGTCGCCCATCACTGTAAAAGGGCGCTTTTCCTGTGTGCCGGAAACGGCAGAGTTGGCGGCAAGAGACATGCCATAGCCAAGGATCGAGTGACCCTGACTGAACGGTGGAAAGGTCGCCAATGCGTGGCAGCCGATATCGACCGACACGTGAACCGGGCCCAGTTCTTCGCGTACCAATTTCATTGCCGTAAAGACCGGGCGTTCGGGACAGCCAGTGCAAAAGGTGGGTGGGCGTGGCGGCAGCGGCGCGACTGCGGTGTCCTCCAGCGCCTTGCGGTTCGTGTCCACCGCGTCAAGCCATTGGCTAAGTCCGCCGGGATCGCGCCCGTATTCGGACAGAAAGCGCGCCAGTCCTCGACCCAGTACAGGAGCCGTGTATTCACCTGTCAGGGACAGCATATCCTTGCCATGGATCTTGGTTTGAAGATCCGCCTGACGCAGGATTTTGCCCACAGCCAATTCGATATATTCGGGGTTGCCTTCCTCGACGATAAGAATGGCGGATTTGCCGCGTGCAAACTCCGTGATCTGCTCGGGCACCAAAGGATGCGTGACGTTCAGAACAAGCGTTGGCACAGCCAAATCGCCGTAGATATCAGACAAGCCCGCCTCGGTAAGACACCCGTTCAGGCTATTGTACAATCCGCCTTGAGTGATGATCCCGATATCGCCCGCAGCCGGACCGAAAAGCTCGTTCAGTTTTTCACGCAGGATGTAATCCCGTGCGAGAGGCAGGCGGCGTTCGACCTTGTCGGCTTCCTGTTTGAAGGTCACGGGAGGATGGGCGAGCCTGTCATAGACAAAGGGCGCCGGTTCGCTGAACTTGTTGCGTGTGGAATTCAGCGCCGGGATGTTATCTTTGGTCTCAAAGCTGCCGAAGACATGGCAGGCGCGAATGCGCAGTTCCATCATCACGGGGGTGTTGCTGGCCTCGGACAGCTCAAAGCTTTTCTCGACCATTTCGACGATCTTGGGCAGTTCGGGGCGGGGATCAAGCAGCCAGAGCGACGATTTCATCGCAAATGCATGGGTGCGTTCCTGAATGACGCTTGCTCCTTCGCCATAGTCCTCGCCCACGACGATGAGCGTCCCGCCGATTACCCCTGGTGAGGCAAGATTCGAGAGCGCGTCCGCAGCGACATTGGTTCCAACGATGGATTTCCACGTCACGCAACCGCGAATGGGGTATTGCACAGACGCAGCAAGCATGGCCGCCGCAGCGGCTTCGCTGGTGCAAGTTTCCAGATGGATGCCAAGATCCGCCAGGATGTCCTCGGACTGAAGCAGCACGTCAAGAAGGTGACTTACGGGCGCGCCTTGATAGCCACCGACATAGCTGACGCCGGATTGCAGCAGAGCCTTGGTGACTGCCAGAATGCCTTCGCCGTGAAACGTCTCACCGTTACCAAGTTTGAGGTCTTGAATTTCCTTGTGAAACGAAACTTCCATCGAGGTTTCCTCCTACCTTGCGTCTTCGGTTCAGTCGAAACGGGTTTTTACGTCTTGCGGGATTTCCTGGCTCTTGATGCGCTCCGGGTCATTAGGGTGTCGACCGACCCAGACACGGGTTTCCCATGCCTCGATGGCAAGATCGCTGCCCTTGAAGACCCGGTGTTCCACATCAAAACTTGATCGCTTCCACTGTGCGATGCGGCTTTCTATCGTGATCGTATCGCCCCAACGCGACGGAATGTGAAAGCGCGACCGCGTGTCGACCATTGGGATACCGACGATATCGTAGGTCGTGACCATCTCGTGCTTTGGCAATCCGGCGGCGGCAAACAAAGCCACCGTCGCATTGTCGAACATCACAAAATAGCGGGGGTAATAAACGATGCCCGCCGGGTCGCAGTCGCCCCATTCGATGAACACATCGCGTCGGTTGATCAGGCCCATAGTGCTAGCGTCCCATCATCGTGTCGGGTAAGAAAAGCGCGATTTGCGGAAATATTATCAGCAGTCCCACGCAGATGGCCATGGCGCACCAGAACGGCAGGATGCCGCGATAGATCTTCCCCAGTGGGACATGCGGGGCCACACCTTTGACGACAAAGACATTCATACCCACAGGTGGCGAGATCAGACCCATCTCCAGAACAAGAACCATAATGATGCCGAACCAGATCGGATCAAAGCCAAGCTCGACAATGATGGGCAGAACGATGGGCACGGTCAGCACCATCATCGCAAAGCCTTCCATGAAGGTTCCAAGGGCGATGTAGACCACGATGATGACCAGCAGCACGGCAAGAGCGGGGATCGCGAGGTCGCCCACCGCATCGGCAAGATTAACGGGGATGCGAGTCAGGGCAAGGAAAGGCGCAAAGAAATGTGCGCCGATCAGGATAAAGAACACCATTGCTGTCGTCTTGATTGTGTCGAGCAATGCTTCAAAGAACCTGGCAATGGTCAAACGACGTGACCAGAGCGCATGCAGGAACGTGAGTCCTGCGCCGACGGCGGCCGCCTCCGTGACAGTAAAGACACCTGCATAGATGCCTCCGATCACGATCAGCACGACAAAGACCAAAGCGCCGGAATTCATAAGCACCTTAAAGCGTTCGCGCATCGGCACTTTTTCACCCGGAGGGCCCGCATTCGGGTTCATGATGGCGACGATAAAAACTGTTCCCACGAACAGGAGCGTCAACAACAGGCCGGGCAGGAAACCTGCCAAGAACAGCCGCCCAACTGATTGTTCAGTAAGCAGAGCATAAACGATGAGCACTGTCGAAGGCGGTATGAGAATACCAAGTGTGCCGCCCGCTGCAATGGAGCCGGTGGCAAGACCGGGATCGTATTTGTAACGCTCCATTTCGGGCAGGGACACTTTGCCCATGGTTGCCGCGGCGGCAATGGACGACCCGGACAAGGCCGCAAAACCCGCGCAGGCCATAATGGTTGCCGCAGCAAGACCGCCACGTTTGTGCCCGACCCATGTGTAGGCCGTGCGATACATGTCCTGTCCCATGCCCGATACGCTCGCAAAGGCCCCCATCAGAACGAACAATGGGATCACGCTCAGCGTAAAGACGGCGGAATATGAGAACGGGAAAGACCCCATCACGTTCAGGGCTGCATCGGGGGAATTCAGGATCGCGATACCGCCCCCGCCAACAACCAGCATGGCCATACCAATGGGCATCCGGATCGCCAGAAAAAAGAACAGCGCAAGGAACCCCAGAATGCCCGCAAGTGTCGGTGTCATGTGGTTTCCTGTTCTGATTCCTGCACGGGACGCAGCGCTTTAAGGGCCTCAAGGGCAAGCACCAATGAGAAAAGGCCGGCCGCGATTGCGATGGCCATCTGGAATGGATATTTCGGGATACGCATCATGTTGGATACATCGCCATAGCCGTAGCTACCGAGGGCATAGCCAAAGCTTTGCCAAAAAACGATCGCCAGCATCACCGCCCCAATGGCGTGGACAGCAAAGTTAAGCCACCGCATCGACGGCCGGTCGAGCCACTTTGACAGGATGTCCACCGAAACATGGCCCCGCGTGATTGCGGTATATGGCAGGCCGCAGGCTACGATCAGCGACATGGCCAGCTGGGTCATTTCGTAGCCGCCCCGGAAGGGGCGGCCAAAGAAATAGCGCGCGCAGATCTCATAAATGATCAACACCGCCAGTCCGGCAAGCACCAAGCCGCCCGCATATGCGATCAGCTTGAGTGCCCGCTCGAACCATTTCTCGATTGTGACGAGCATGTTGGCTCAGTTTGACTTGACGCCAGCGGCTGACAGCATGGCGGCGCCGTCAATCCCCTGAGATTCCATATCAGCCAGCCATTCGTCATAGATTGGTGCAAGGACGGCCCGGATTTTGTCCTGGTCCTCGGCAGACAGCTCGATGACCTCTTTGCCCTCGGCGTCGCGGACGAACTGCACGCTTTCCGCAGCACGGTCCAGATAGACCTGCGTTGCCTTGCGGCTGATCTCTTCACCGGTCAGGCGGTCAAGTACAGCTTGCTGTTCTGCAGTCAGGCCATTGTAGCTGTCCTCATTCATCACCACCACGAATTGCGAGCGACCAAAGAGCGGTCCAGTGATGGTGAAATAATTCGCCACCTCATGCATGCGGAAGTCAAGGATGGTGGTGAACGGCACCATAGCGCCATCAATCACGCCACGCTCAAGCTGCGGGTACAACTGCGGGATCGGCAGAGCGACAGGCGTCGCACCCATCTTTTCGATTTGTGCGGCCTGTGCGGCGGAAGGAGAGCGCAACAACATGCCCGCGATATCGTCAAGGGACCGGATCGGCTTGTCGCGGGTATAGAGCCCCGCATCATCCGCAGCCCAGAGCGCAATCATTTTCAGGCCCTGGTATTCCGGATCAAAATGCCCGCCCTCGTAAAGGTCCCACATCAATTCTGTTGTTGCCATCCCGTCGTCGCGCAGACCGGGCAGTTCAATCATCTGGGTGCGCGGGAACAGTGGCGATGTATAGCCGGGCAGAGTGAACACCATGTCCACTGTACCGTCCTGCGCCTGTCGCATCAGATCTGGCGCGCCGCCACCCAATTGCATCGACGGGTACAGCGTCATCGTGACCTCGCCGTTGGTCTCGGCTTCAATCTGCTCAGCCAGAGGTTCAAGGATCTGAGTGTAGATGATGTGGCCTGGCGGCACGAAGGTGTGCAGGCGCAATTCCGTTTGCGCTTCGGCCTGCGTTGGTGCCATTGCGCCAAAAACGGCCGCAAGGCCAAGCGAAGCAGCAACAGTTGCGGTCTTCAAGAAAGCTGTCGTTTGCATTGTAGTCCTCCCAGTGATGCCCAAGTCCGATCTTCATGCCGGTTCACGAGCGGTTGAAATGTTATTAGACCCGGTTTTGTCGGGCCTATCCACAGAATTAGTAAGTCCTCAGATACGTGTAACCTTGAGCCGAGTTTTCAGATCCGTCCGGCAAAAGGCATGCAGAAAACAAGTACGCTCTGATACATCAAGCATGTCTTTCGCGACGTCTTCACTTTCGCTGGTTTGCAGATGGACATGAGTTTCTACGGGATCGGCTGTACCCGATTGTCCGGTGCCACCGGACGCGCCCCCAAGCGAGAAATGCGTGTCCTGGACGATGGAGTAATGCGACAGATCGAGCTTTTCCATCGACGCCATGCGCCCGAACTGGGTCATGAAACAAAACGCGATGCCTGCCGAGATAAAGCTTACAGCGTCGGGCGCGCGTCCTTGGCCCCCTGCTATCGGAGCCTCTTCGCTTAGAAACCGAAAGATTGACCCATGTGGACTATAAAGATGTTGTTCGATTTCCTTGATGCCATCCTCCCGCAGGGTGCAGATTGCAGCGGGGTTCAGGGTGCGGTCCTGATCGTCGGACAGGCTCGACGCCGCAGCGGCGGTTCCTTTTGACACCTCTTTGCGCGGCGACATGCCGTCGCGTGTTATCAGCGCAAGGTGTGACACGTCGGGCTGTGGGGTCTCACCTGACGGATCGTCTACGACATCCGCTTCAAGCGCTGTTGCCTGACCTGTTTCTATTTGGGTGCCGTTACGCGTGAGTGTGAACAGGCTCGGCAAAACGCCCCGCATCAAACCATTCAGCGGTGATGCATGAACGGCGTTCATCACAAGCTGGTTGAGGGCTGCATCGTCAAGATCACACTCGACCTCGACCTCCAACTCCACTGGAAGCGCGCCGCCTTCCATGGTGCGTTTACGCATCGAGCCTTTCATTGTGTAGTAATTGTTCTGCGTGAGCCGCAGCTTGCGCAGGTACACACCGTCTTTGGCAGCCATCGCTTGGATTTCGTTCATATAACTGGACATCATGCCCACCGTAAGGAATGACAGCGGGCAGGGGGCCTCATCGTGACCACTCAAATAGGCACCTTCGTCAGAGACAAGTCGCCACATCAGGCCTGAACGCGCTGAGACGACAAGCGCCTCTTTCTGAAATCCCGACAGCGCGCGGACCCATGTCCGCACCGCATCCCCATCTCGGATCACAGGTGCAACAAGCCCGGTTTCATTTGCATTCGAGACTCGAAAGAACGGGGTCAGCCCTGACTGGGCAATAACGTTGTCACCAAGTTTCATCTGCGCCGACCTTTCGCGCGTTGTTGCAGGATAGACAAAGAAGCATCGACGCCACTTGCCAAAGCAAGTTCCATTATGCTGTCGTGGGTCAGTTCTTGGATCACAATCCGGTCGCGCGCCAGCTGTCAGCGGCATAGCCGCCTTCGCGCACCGCGCGCGAATAGGGTGTGGGCGATACCTTTACCCGAATTTCCGCCTGCTTGTGCTTCTCGGCGGATGTCTTGGCGGTTTCGTCGGATTCGCCCCAGCGCAGGGTCAG
>NZ_JBHYFV010000016.1:0-83336 GCF_051859345.1 Marivita sp.
ACCACGCGGTCACCTTTGCGCACGCCAAGGCTTTCCAGGATGTTGGCCATCCGGCAGACGCTGCGATGCAGGTCTTTGTAGGTGATGTGCTTGGCCGCCTCGTTGGGATCATCCGGTTCGAAGATGATCGCGGTCTGATCGCCGCGCGTCGCAAGGTGCCGGTCGACACAGTTCGCCGCCACGTTCAGCGTGCCATCGGCGTACCAGTTGATCTTGACCTGACCCAGGGTGAAATCCACGTCCTTGATCTGCGTCGGCGCCTTCATCCAGTCCAGACGCTGCGCCGCCTCGGCCCAGAACCCTTCCGGATCAGACACAGACCGCGCATACATCTCCTCGTACCGCGCAGCGTCAATATGGGCGTTTGAAGCCGTCTCTGCCGATGGGGGATAGGTTGTGTCAGTCATTTGGGTGTCCTCCTCTTTGGTCAAAGAAAACCGCCCCAGCCGGGAAATGGCAAGGGCGGCAAAGGTCGCAAGAATGCAACGCCCCGCATTCAGATGGCGAGATACTCGGCGCGCAGCGATTCGTTTTCCAAAACTTCCGCCGCCGTTCCGTCAAACACGATGGACCCGGTGTCGAGGATGATCGCGCGGTCCGCCAGTTGCAGGGCGCGAACTGCGTTCTGTTCAACAAGGATCGTCGTCATCCCCTGTTCCTTGATCAGGCGTAGGGTCTTTTCGATCTCGTCCACGATCACCGGCGCAAGACCTTCGTAAGGTTCGTCCAGCAGAAGCACCTTGATGTCGCGGGCCAATGCGCGGGCAATGGACAGCATCTGCTGTTCGCCACCGGACAGGGTCACACCTTCCTGCTTGCGGCGTTCGCCAAGGCGGGGAAACAGGTCGTACAGACGTTCGATCGACCAGCCGACGGGTGGGGCGATCTGCGCCAATTGCAGGTTTTCCTCGACTGTCAGGCCGGGAATGATGCTGCGATCTTCGGGGACGAGACCAAGACCAACTGTGGCCGCCTCGTAGGACTTCATCTTGTGCAGCGGCTGGTGGTCCAGCCAGATTTCGCCATGGTTGACCTGCGGGCTGTCCATGCGGGCGATAGAGCGAAGCGTGGTCGTCTTGCCGGCCCCATTGCGGCCAAGAAGGGCAACGATTTCACCTTCATGGACGTTAAACGAAATGCCCTGCACGATATAGCTTTCGCCGTAATAGGCATGCATATCCCACACCGACAGAAAGGCAGGGGCGGTTTCCGCGCGGTTGGCGTGTTTCGAGAAATCGGGTCTGACGTTCATGTGTCTGTCCTCGCAGTGGGAGGGGTGGCGGGGAAGATCCCCGCCGGAAATGCGTTAAGCGGCTTCGCCGAGATAGGCTTCCTTGACCTTCGGGTGGCCCTTGATGTTTTCGGGGGTGTCCTCGACCAGGGGCGTACCCTGGGCAAGAACCGTGATCCTGTCGGCCAAAGAGAACACCACATGCATGTCGTGTTCGATGATCGCGATGGTGATGTCGCGCTTTTCCTTGATCTCTTTCAGCAGATCGATGGTGTTGTTCGTATCGGCCCGCGCCATGCCTGCAGTTGGTTCGTCCAACAGCAAGAGCTTGGGATTCTGAACAAGGCACATCGCCATTTCGAGACGGCGTTTGTCACCGCGTGACATCGAGGCTGAATGCATGTTGCGCTTGTCGATCATGTTGACCTCTTCAAGCATTTGTTCGGCCTGATCGCGCAATTCGCCTTCGCTGAAAACCGAGCGAATGCCATGTAGCGCAAAGGAACCGTCCCGTTTGGCGAAGCACGGGATCAGCATGTTTTCCATCACGGTCAGGTCGCCGAAAATCTCGGGTGTCTGGAACACGCGCGAAATGCCCATCTGGTTGATCTCGAACGGGGTGCGGCCCAGCACGCTTTGCCCGTCAAACATGACCGAGCCGGTGTCCGGGATCAGCTTGCCGACAAGGCAATTGAGCAATGTGGACTTGCCGGCCCCGTTGGGTCCGATGATCGCGTGGCAGGTGTTGTCTGCCACGCTGAGATTGACATCGCCCAAGGCCTGAAGGCCACCGAACCGTTTATTGACGTCTTTGACTTCAAGAATTCCCATCTCAAAATCTCCTTATTCCGCAGGTTCAGTGGTTGCGTTCTTGGATTCCTGTGTCTTTTTCCGGCGGAAGAGCCCCGCGATTTTCTGACCGCCCTGAACAAGTCCGCCGGGCAGAAATATCACCACCAGCATGAACACGATGCCCAGCGTGAGGTGCCAGCCCTTGCCGATGAAGGGATAGATCAGGGTCACCACGACATCCTCGAGCCCGTCCGGCAGGAACGCAAACCAGCCATGCAGGATGTCCGCGTTGATCTTCGAGATGATGTTTTCCATGTACTTGATCAGGCCCGCACCCAAGACCGGACCGATCAGCGTTCCGACACCGCCAAGGATTGTCATCAGGACAACTTCGCCTGATGCAGTCCAGAACATGCGCTCTGCGCCGGCCAATGGGTCCATCGACGCCATCAGGCCGCCGGCCAGACCAGCGTACATGCCAGAAATCACGAAGGCAGCAAGAGTATAGGGGCGCGCGTTCAGCCCGGTGTAGTTCAGGCGTTGCTGGTTGGATTTGATCGCCCGCAGCATCAGACCGAAGGGCGACCGAAAGATACGGATCGACATGTAGAACGCGATCAACATGAAGATTGCGCAAAGGTAGTAGCCGACGTTGAACGTAAAGCTCCATGGCCCAAAAAGAAGGTCAAATCCGGACCGCATCTCCACACCGGGCAGGATATTCGTCGAAGGGATCGAACCGTCGGCGGTGGCCGATTGGCCAAGGAATCTCGGATCGTTCAGCGTCAGTTGCAGCCCCGTTTCGCCATTCGTCAGCGGGGTCAGCACCGAATAGGCAAGGTTGAACGACATTTGCGCAAAGGCGAGTGTGAGGATCGAAAAGTAGATCCCAGACCGACGTAGAGACACGAACCCGATGAGCAAGGCAAACACTCCGGACACCACAACGCTTAGCGCGATGGCCGGCAGGATATTCATGCCCACAAGTTTGAACACCCAGACCGCCGCGTAGGATCCGACTCCAAGGAATGCCGCGTGTCCGAAACTCAGGTATCCGGTGAGGCCGAAGAGGATATTGAACCCGATGGCGAAGATCCCGAAGATCACGAAACGCTGCATCAGGTCCGGATACCCGGCATTGAACTGCGCCATCGCGCTGTCCGTCGGGAACGGGTTGAGGATGAAAGGCGCGAATAGGGTGAGAATTGTCACGATAAGCAACAATGTCCCGTCTTTCTTGTTCAATCCGAACATGGCTTAATCCTCCATCACGCCTTTTCGGCCCATCAGGCCCCGCGGACGGGTGAGCAGAATGATCATTGCAACAACATAGATGATGATTTGGTCGATGCCCGGAAGGATCGATTTGACCTCGTTCATGGATGCAAGGCTTTCGAGAATTCCCAACATGAAACCGGCCAGAACCGCACCGGGCAGGGACCCCATTCCGCCCACAACCACCACGACGAAGCTCAGGACGAGAAAGTCCATGCCCATGTGATAATTGGGCGAGTTGATCGGCGTGTACATCACACCAGCAAGGCCCGCGACAGCTGCGGCGAGACCGAACATGATGGTAAAGCGCCTGTCGATGTTGATACCAAGCAAGCCCACGGTTTCGCGATCCGCCATGCCGGCGCGGACAACCATGCCGAATGTTGTGAACTGGAGAAATGCAAAAACCGCACCGATGATCAGGGCCGCGAAGGCGAAATAGACCAATCGCCAGTAAGGATAGATAATCTGGCCAGGATCGAACCCGATCATTGCGCCAAAGTCGAACGATCCGACAAAAGCCGCAGGAGCGGGGGTCGGGATCGGGTTGGCACCGTAGTAGAACTTGATGATTTCCTGCAATACGATCGCAAGGCCGAAGGTCACGAGGATCTGATCCGCATGCGGTCGCTTGTAGAAGTGCTTGATCAGGCCGCGTTCCATGATGACGCCGATGGCGATCATCACCGGGATGGCGAACAGGATCGACAAGGGTACGGCCCAGTCGATTATACTTGCACCCAGGCTTTCACCGAACATGTCGTAGACATATGGCACGTCGCGCATCTGTGGATTACCGAGAAAATCAACCTCGCCTGGAACAGGCACTTCGTGGCTGATGCTCAGTAGGCGCGACAGCGTCACGGCGCAGAAGGCCCCAATCATGAAAAGCGCGCCGTGGGCAAAGTTCACCACGCCAAGCGTGCCGAAGATGAGTGTCAGGCCCAACGCGATCAGCGCATAGGCCGAGCCTTTGTCGAGGCCATTGAGAATTTGCAGAACTATGGCGTCCATTGCCCCACCCTTTGCGGTCAGAAGTGTGGAAGTGCAGACAGCCCGTCAAGCCAACGGGCCAGAGAAGATCGGGATGGGCGCATCGGCCCACCCCTGAGTTTTTCGGCTTATGCGCCGTTGTTGCAGTTGCCCAACTGGCCGCCCGCAAACATCGGGTGATCGGCCGGGTAGGTCACCTGTGACGCCGGGGTCACTTCGACAACTTCGAGAAGGTCGAACTCGGATGTCGGGTTCTCTTTCCCGCGCACCACAAGAACATCCTTGAAGCACTGGTGATCGTCGGCCCGGTAGAGCGTCGGTCCGTTGCCCATGCCATCGAATTCGAAGCCTTCCAGCGCTTCGCCAACCGCGCAGGGTGCGAAGGAGCCAGCACGCTCGACCGCATCGGCATAGAGCAGCGTCTGCACATAGCAGGTGTGCGCGGCCTGTGACGGCGGGAAGCCGTACTTGGTGCCGAAGGATTGAACAAATGCCTGGGAGCCTTCGTCCTGCAGCGACCAGTGCCAGTTGGTCGAGCCGTGAATACCTTTCACGTTTGCCCCGGCACCGCGTGCCATCAGACGCGAATACAGCGGCACGACGATTTCGAAGTTCTTGCCATTCGCCTGACGGTCGCGAAGGCCGAACTGCACCGCGTTGGTGAGCGAGTTCACCATGTTTCCGCCGTAGTGGTTCAGGACCAGAACGTCGGCGCCGGAATTCATGACCGGTGCGATGTAGGAACTGAAATCAGTTGCGGCCAAAGGTGTCAGGACCGTGTTCACGGTTTCCCAGCCCAACGCTTCGGTTGCGGCGACGATGGATTCTTCCTGCGTCCAGCCCCAGGTGTAGTCCGCCGTCAGGTGGTATGCCTTGCGGTCGCTGCCGTAGATGCTTTGAAGCACGGGGGCAAGCGCTGCACCGGACATGTAGGCGTTGAAGAAGTGACGAAAGCCGTTTGCCTTCTTGTCCTTGCCCGTGGTGTCGTTCGAGTGGGTCAGGCCGGCCATGAAGATCACGCCTGCAGATTGGCACAGATCCTGAACTGCGACCGCAACGCCCGACGACGATCCGCCGGTGATCATGATTGCGCCGTCTTTTTCGATCATCGAACGCGCAGATGCGCGGGCGGCATCGGATTTTGTCTGCGTGTCGCCTGTGACGTATTCGACTTTCTTGCCCAGGATGCCGTTCCCCTGCAACGCCTTCGACGAGAAGGTGTTCATCAGACCACCATCGCCGCCGCCGTTGAGGTGTTCGACCGCCAGTTCGTAGGCGCGCAGCTCGTCGGCCCCTTCGTCGGCGTAAGGGCCGGACTGCGGAACGTTGAAGCCCAGCGTCACGGTCGATCCTGTCGGCGCGTTGGTGAATCCGCTTTCCTGCGCGGACAGGTAAGTTGGCAGAGCAAGACCTGCGCTGGCGACAGCACCTGTCTTGAGCACGCCGCGACGTGTCAGATTGCCTTTGGACATATAATCCTCCCAATGTCTTTAAAGGTTCGACGGGGTTCCTCCACCCACCAAACCGCACATTTGTGCAATATGATTATCGGCCATGCACGGAAAACATAGCAATAAGCGCTTTTCCCAAAACGATTTTTCTGTCAAAAAATGTACAATGCAGCGCAGAAATCTGTAAATTTGTTTTTTCTGCGACGCAGAAAGGGATTGATTCAGCATAGGATTTTGCCATGCCGCGCGACACTCTGACAGGCAGCCGCATTCGCGAACGCCGCGTGATGGCAGGGATCAAGCAGTCAGAATTGGCAAAGCGGGCCGAAATCTCGCCATCCTACCTGAACCTGATCGAACACAATCGCCGCAGAATCGGCGGGAAATTGCTTGTCGACATCGCGCATGCGCTTGGGGTCGAACCGGCGTCGCTGACGGAAGGTGCGGAAACTGCGTTGTTGGCCAATCTGCGCGAAGCGGCAACCGATACAGAGATGTCCGAAGCTGAATTCGCGCGGGTCGAGGAATTTGCCGGTCGATTTCCCGGATGGGCCGCCCTTCTGGCCGACAGCCAGCGCAGGGTCGAGACGCTTCAGCGCAGCGTTGAGGCTTTGACCGATCGCATGACCCATGACCCGCATCTGGCGGCGTCCCTGCACGAGATGCTGTCAACCGTGACGGCGATCCGATCTGCCGCCTCGATCCTCGCAGAGCCGGGTGACATCGAACCGGAATGGCAGCGACGTTTCAACCGCAACATCTATGAAGACAGCGCGCGTCTTGCCGACAGCAGCCGCAGCCTTGCGCAATACCTGGAAGAAGCGGATTCCGAGGCCTCGGAAACCAATGCGCCGCAGGACGAACTGGACGCGGTGTTTCAGAAGACCGGCTTCCATCTGCCAACGCTGGAGACCCCGGATGCAGATGTCGGCGCGTTTGCGTCGCAGCTGGAGCAGGGACTGTCCCAATCGGCGCGTTGGCTATTGCACGGGACATTGTCGCGCTATCGCGATGATGCCCGACGGATGCCCTTGTCGGACTGTGCCGACGTGGTGGCCGCGACAGGCAGTGACCCGTTGGCCTTTGCGCAGAGATTCGGATGTGACGTGGCCAGCGCGATGCGCCGTCTTGCACATCTGCCGGATGATATTCTGGTCAACCCTGTGGGCCTCGCCATCTGCGACGGGTCCGGTGTGACCACCTTTCGCAAACCTTTGCCGGAATTTCCGTTGCCGCGTCTGGGCGCGGGTTGCGCGCTCTGGCCGCTGTACCGCGCCTTGGCCCGCCCGATGATGCTGCACACCGACCTGATGGAGCAATCTGCCCGCGCATCTGCACGGCATCGCGGCTACGCCATTTCGCAACCCACGGGACCAGCCAGGCTGGGTGATGATGTGCTTTTTGAAAGTCATATGTTGATCGTCCCGGAACCCAAGCGCGACACCTCGGAACCGATCCGACAAGTCGGGCTGACCTGCCGGATATGTCCACATCCAGCCTGTGACGCACGCCGCGAGCCGTCGATCATGATCGCGTCCGCGCCGAGGAAGCTTTGACACATTGCCCAGCCTTCGTAATAGTTTAGACAAGCTGGCCTCAATCAATGGCAAAAGACGACCAGCGCTTGCGGCATCGGGGGAGGGTACGCATGTCCAAACAGGTTCTTTTAATTGAAGATGAACCCAATATTATTGAAGCGATCAGTTTCATTCTGTCTCGGGACGGGTGGAGCGTAAAAACCCATTCCAACGGCGCCGACGCGGTGGAAATGGTCAAGGTGCGCAAACCCGATGTAGTGATTCTGGACGTGATGCTGCCCGGAAAGAGTGGCTATGACATCCTGCGTGAATTGCGCGAAGACCCCGACAACGCGAAACTTCCTGTCTTGATGCTGACCGCGCGAGGCCAGACCAAGGACCGTGAAATCGCGGAACGCGCCGGGTGTGATGCCTTCATGTCCAAACCGTTTTCCAATGCGGATGTCTTGGAAACCGTGAGAGCGCTTGCCGCCAAATGACGGACCCGACGGACAGGCCCGGACCGCCCACCGTCTTCCACGAACGGCGCACCTATCGCAGACGCCGCATCATGGATGCCGCGCGGGTCGCACCGGTTCTGGCTTTGCTGCTCTGGAGCCTTCCACTGGTCTGGCCCCAGATCGGCGAAGGCACTGTGGGAAGTGCAACAGCGCTGATTTACATTTTCTCTGTCTGGGCCGGGATCATCCTTTTGACCTGGGGTTTGTCGCGTCTTCTTGGAGGCAAAGCCGATGATCCGCCGGACACGGACGCATGAGCACATTCAATCTTCTTGTCGCGGTCTGCACAGCCTATGTGTTTTTCCTGTTCCTCGTGGCGTTTGTCGCGGACCGGATGGCGCTGCAGGGCAAGAAGGCGTGGCTGCGTTCACCCTTGATCTACACCTTGTCGCTGTCGATCTATTGCACCGCATGGACGTTTTACGGTGCCGTCGGTTCGGCAGCGCGCAACGGGTTTGAATACCTGACGATCTATCTTGGACCAACGCTGGTCATGGTCAGTTGGTGGTGGCTCCTGCGCAAGCTGATCCGCATTGGGCGCACGCAGAAGATCACGTCGATTGCTGACCTGATCTCGTCGCGCTATGGCAAATCAAGCTTGCTTGCCGCCGGGGTGACGATCCTCGCCGTGATCGGCACGACACCTTATATCGCGCTTCAACTGCAATCGGTGACGCTTTCGTTTTCCGTCTTCGCAGAGCGGGCGGACGGGGTCTCGCCGCAGGATCAGGCCGATCTGGCGTTGTGGTTGTCGCTTGGCCTTGCGCTTTTCACGGTTCTGTTCGGCACCCGGAACCTTGATGCCAAAGAGCGGCATGATGGCGTTGTGATGGCGATTGCCGTCGAGGCGGTGGTCAAGCTTGTTGCGCTCTTGTCCGTTGGGATCTTTGTGGTGTGGGGAGTGTCCGGGGGTCTGACCAACGCACTCAACCAGATAGATGCGTCAGAGTTCGGGCAATGGCACACCGACCGCAGTCGCTGGGCCGGTTTGATCTTCCTGTCGGCCGCCGCATTCCTGTGTCTTCCCCGGACATTTCAGGTGCTGGTGGTCGAAAATGACGACGAAAGCCATCTGCGCACGGCAAGCTGGGCGTTTCCGCTCTACCTGTGTCTGATCAGCCTGTTTGTTGTGCCCATCGCGGTTGTCGGTCTGGACATCATGCCGGACGGGTCGAACCCGGATCTCTTTGTCCTGACGGTGCCTTTGGCCTTGGGCGAAAACGGACTGGCGATGCTGTCTTTCCTCGGCGGTTTCAGTTCGGCCACGTCAATGGTGATCGTGGCGGCGATTGCGCTTTCGACGATGGTGTCGAACCACATTGTCATGCCGATCTGGCTCCGGCTGCGGCCCAGCGGGGCCAGCGTGTCGGGCGATGTGCGTGCCGCCGTTCTGATGGCGCGGCGCATCTCCATCGTCGGGGTCGTGATGCTGGGCTATCTCTATTTCCGTCTGTCCAGCGGCGGTGAGGCGTTGGCCTCCATCGGGCTTGTCGCTTTCTGCGGTCTTGCGCAGGTGCTGCCTGCCATGCTGGGTGGCATGTTCTGGCGCGGCGCGACCCGGCTCGGGGCGTTTGCAGGGCTCACGGCCGGCTTTGCGACATGGCTTTATACGCTTTACCTGCCAAGCTTTGGCGTCGGGACGATTCTTCCCGTGTCGATTGTCGAAAACGGCTTGTTCGGGTTGATATGGCTGCGCCCGGATGCGCTCTTTGGAATCATGGGGATGGATCAACTGATGCATGCCCTGCTGTGGAGCATGTTGTTCAACGTGCTGGCCTTTGTCACGGTCTCTCTCATCACGTTCCCGTCCCCCCTGGAACGGTTGCAGGCGGCACAATTCGTCAATATTTTCGACCATTCCGCAAACACCCGAAGCTGGTCCGGAGGCAGCGCCCAGAGCGAAGACCTGATGGTCATGGCGCAACGTATTCTGGGGGCAGGCGAAGCGCAGGCGCTGTTTTCGCGCTATGCAAAAAGGCAGGGCGCGCGTGGTGATCTTCCAGCCCCGACACCCGATTTCCTTCAAGTGCTGGAACGGGAACTGGGAAGTTCCGTCGGGGCCGCAACGGCACACGCGATGGTGGGGCAAATCACCGGCGGGATGGCGGTATCGGTCGAAGACCTGATGGCGGTGGCGGATGAAACCGCACAGATGCTCGAATATTCGGCCCGTCTGAAAGAGCAGTCCGAAGAACTGAGCCGCACCGCGCTTGAGTTGCGCAACGCCAACCAGAAGCTGACCCGCCTGTCGATCCAAAAAGACGCGTTTCTAAGCCAGATCAGCCATGAATTGCGCACCCCGATGACGTCGATCCGCGCGTTTTCGGAAATCCTGCGCGACACCGACCAGATGCAGCCGGAAGACCAGTCCCGGTATGCGTCGATCATCCATGATGAATCGCAGCGTCTGACGCGTTTGCTGGACGATCTGCTGGATCTGAGCGTGGTGGAAAACGGGCAGGTGAACCTCAACCTGACTGAAGGCACACTGCGCGATGCGCTTGATCGGGCGGTGTCGTCTGCGGCGATCGGCGAAGACGGGGTGAAGCTTGAAATTCGGCGCGATCCGAGCCGCGAAGACATCGTTCTGCATACTGATCTGGATCGCCTGAGCCAGGTTTTCATCAACCTGATCGCCAACGCCCGCAAGTATTGCGATGCGAAAACGCCACGTCTGGTGATTCGCGTGATGCAGGAAGCCGACCGCGTTGTGGTTGATTTTCAGGACAATGGCGCAGGAATTGCTCCCGAGGCTGTCGACATGATTTTCGAGAAATTCGCGCGCGTCAGTGATCAGAAGGCAGGGGGTGCGGGGCTTGGCCTTGCCATCTGTCGCCAGGTCATGACCCGACTGGGTGGGGCGGTCGATTATGTCCCGGCATCGCGCGGGGCGACGTTTCGCGTGGTGGTGCCTTATCGCACGGCGATGGCGGCGCAATAATCGGCAAGGCGCGATTTCGGTAAACCCTTGGTAACCAATTCCGGCCATAACCTTGGACGTGCGGCAAAGGGGTTTGATGCGCAGCCATGACAGATGACGCGGGCGATACGGTTCTGGAACGCAAGGCGCAGGCGCAGCGAAAGGCGCTGGGTGTCGGCGCTGTGTCGATGCCGCGCGCCTTGGGGCGGGGGCTGTCCGTCGCGGCAGACGCGCTGTGGGGGCTGGGGCTTGTCGCTGTGCAGGCGACAGATGATACCCTGCGCACCGAACGCGCCATATCGCGCATCGGTGACGACCAACTGTTGATCATTCTCGAAAACGAAACTGGTCCCTGCGGTCTTGCAGCCTTTGATCGCGACATCGTAACGGGCCTGATCGAAGTGCAGACCTTGGGCAAGGTCACGCGATTTCCCAATGACAGCCGCGCCTATACCCCAACCGACGCGGCGATGATGGCACCGCTTCTGGACGCCGCCTTGCCACGTTTCGCGTCCATGCTCGCCGGTCAGCCGGAAATGGCGCATTTGCAGGGGTATGGATTTGGCGCGCTGGTCGAAGATGCCCAAACTGCCGGGCTCGCGTTGGACGCGGACCAGTACCATCTGACAGCCTTTGACATCAGCCTTGCACAGGACACCCGAAACGGGCGCGCCCTGTTCCTGTTTCCCGAGCCTCCAAAAGCTGCGGTTTCCGGCAAACCTGCTGTCACCGGGAAACACGAAGCGTTGTTCAAACGCGTTCCCGCGCGGATGCAGGCGGTTCTGACCCGCATCCATATCCCTCTGGACAAGGCGCAGGCGCTCCGGCCCGGGGATGTGCTTCCTCTGTCGTCGCAGGCGACATCCGGCGCGACACTGGTGGTGGCGGGTGGCCATGTCGCGGCGCGCGGCGCCTTGGGGCAGATGAACGGATTTCGCGCCATTCGCATCGGGGTCGAAGAAACAGCGCTTCACAAACCCGAACCACGCCGCCCGCAGGATGCAGGGTTGCCGGTGGTGGCAAATCCCCAACCACCGTCGTCAACCGGGCTGGTGGCCCAGCCGACGACAGGCTTTTCCTTTGACGGGGCTTTCGACATGGCGCTGGATGATCTTTCGACAGACGTGCCCGCGTAGATTGACTCGGTCTGATCTTACGATCGGGCGGCCGCGGCGGCATCCAACGTGGGGCGCAGCGCCGACAGGTCGTACCCCGCCCGCGCAACCGCGCCCAGGATCGCTTCGGACGGTTGTTGTCCGGCCTGACTCAGCGCCCAAATGATCGAACACCGCGTGCCAGACGCGCAATAGGCCAGAACCGGTCCGTCTGACGCGTCCACAATTGCGGCCTGTTGGGCCACCCGGTCTGGCGTCATTGTCTGATGGGTGATCGGCAACACCTCAAAGCGAAGCCCCTCGGCCTCGATCGCGGCGCGCAACGCGTCCGCCTGATGTGAGGGCGGCACCTCGGCATCGGGGCGGTTGCAGATCACGGTTGTGATACCTGCCGCCTTGATGGCGGCAGCATCTTCGGGATCAATCTGCGGGGACACGTTATAACGGTCGGTGATTTGGCGAATATCCATGGCAAAGACCTACTGCGCAGGCGCGGGCCTGTCCAGCCATGCCCGCAGGCCCGGCATGGCAAGCATTCCCGCAAGCATCGCACCAAGAAAAACCAGACCCTCGACACCACCATAGCTGAGCGATGCAATGGCGGGACCGGGGCAAAGGCCGACAAGACCCCAACCCATCCCAAACAGGATCGAGCCGACAACAAGGTTGCGACCCAGCCTGGGGTCCGGGGGTGGGGGCATGACATCGCCTGTCAGCGAAAAGCGCCGCTTTGCAGCAACCCGCCATGCGATGGCCATCGGAAGGATCGCCCCTCCCATGACAAAGGCCAATGTCGGATCCCAGTTGCCAAAGATGTCGAGCCACCCCTGAACCTTGCGGGTGTCCGTCATGCCTGAAACGAACAGCCCGGCACCGAAAAAGCTTCCGGCGAGAAAGGCAAACATATTGCGCATCAGATGATCCCCAGCAGATGACGGAACAGAACGACAGTCAGGCCGCCAGCAAGAATGTAGAACACGGTGGCCACCATGCCGCGCAAGGACAGACGGGAAATCCCGCAGACCCCGTGACCCGAGGTACAGCCATTCGCAAGGCGCGTGCCGACACCCACAAGCAGACCTGCCGCAATCAAAAGCGCAAAGTTACCAGTGGCGTGCGTGTCCTTGGGGCCAAGAAACATCAGCAGAACTACCGGGATCAGGGCAAGCCCGACCAGAAAGCTGATCCGTTCCCACATGGTGCTGCGCCCGCTTCCATCGACAAGCCCGCCGATGATGCCGCTGGCCCCCATGATGCGTCCGTTGGCAAGCAGATACACCGCGCCACCCGTGCCGATCAGCGCGCCGCCGACCAGCCCGTAAATCCAATCCGGGTTCATGTTCTTACAATCCGTTCACTGGGACCTTGAGGAAGACCTTGCCGTCCTCGTCCGCTGGTGGCATCTGACCGGCGCGCATGTTCACCTGCAACGACGGGATGATGAGTTTCGGCATCGCCAGCGTTGCATCGCGGGCATCACGCATCTCGACAAAGCTGTCCTTGCTGGCATCGGCGCCGACATGCACGTTCCTGGCCTTCTGTTCGCCAACGGTGGTTTCCCAGGCGAACTCGTCCCGGCCGGGAGCCTTGTAGTCATGGCCCACGAAAATCCGCGTCTCGTCAGGCAGCGCAAGAATTTTCTGCACGGAATCAAAAAGTTGTTCCGATGATCCACCGGGGAAGTCGCATCGCGCGGTGCCGAAATCGGGCATGAAAAGTGTATCACCCACAAAAGCCGCATCGCCGATCACATAGGTGAGGCAAGCCGGCGTATGGCCCGGCGTGTGCAGCACATCGGCGCGCATCTGGCCGATATGGAAACTGTCGCTCTCGACAAACAGCTTGTCGAACTGGCTGCCATCGCGCTGAAATTCGGTGCCTTCGTTGAACACCTTGCCGAACGTGTCCTGCACAACCTGAATGCGGTCGCCGATCCCGATCTTGCCGCCAAGCGCGTCTTGCAGGTAGGGTGCGGCGCTCAGGTGGTCGGCATGCACATGGGTTTCCAGCAGCCACTGCACATCAAGCCCGTTGCCTTTGACAAAAGCGATGATGGCATCTGCGGATCTGGTGTCGGTGCGACCCGACGCGTAATCGAAGTCCAGCACAGAATCGACAATTGCGCAGGCGCTGCCTTGGGGGTCTTGAACCACATACGAGATCGTATTTGTGGCGTCGTCGAAAAAACCGGTGACTTTGGGTGTCATCTTTCAACTCTCCTTGGTCTTTGTAGACATATAGCAAAAATTGAATACGTCACAAGGGGCAGGTGTAAAAAATGTACGCGGCGTGCAACTTTTTGGTCAAGCAGTCCCGTTGCCCGCGCCGGTCGGGTTGGCGAGGTAGCGCAGGACGTCGTCGCGGTCGATCACGCCGATTGGCTGGTCCTTGTCCATCACGCAAAGAGTGCCGCCCCCGGACACCAAAGTGGTCATGACCTCTTGCACCCGCATATCCGCATCGACGCTGGGCGCACCATCCGTCGCGGGTGCCTGACGCATGATATCGCGCGCGCGCAGCACGCCAAGCGGGTTCATATGCTGCACGAAATCCGCGACGTAATCGTTCGACGGATTGCGGAAAATCTCTTGCGGGGTGCCACATTGCACAATCCGCCCACCTTCCATGATGGCGATGCGATTGCCGATCTTGAACGCCTCGTCCAGATCGTGGCTGACAAAGATGATGGTGCATTTGAACCGTTCCTGAAGCTCGAGCAGTTCATCCTGCAACTTGGTGCGGATCAGGGGGTCCAGCGCCGAATACGGTTCGTCCATCAGCAGGATCGGTGCGTCGGTGGCAAAGGCGCGGGCCAAACCGACGCGTTGCTGCATTCCGCCGGACAATTCGCCGACCTTGCGATCAGCCCAGTCGGTCAGGCCCACAAGCGCCAGTTGTTCCTCGACGCGGTCATTGCGATCGGCCTTGGACTGACCGCCAAGTTCCAAACCCAGCCCGACATTGTCCCGCACGGACCGCCAGGGCAACAGGCCGAATTGCTGAAATACCATCGACACATTGCGCAATCGCATCTTGCGCAGGGTGTCCACACCGGCGTTGGTCACATCGACCATCTTCGTTCCGTCATGCACCCGCACACAGCCCCGCACCACCGGGTTGAGCCCGTTCACCGCCCGCAAAAGCGTCGATTTGCCCGACCCGGACAACCCCATGAGTACAAGGATTTCGCCCTCGGAAACCGTCAGCGAACAGTCATGTACCCCCAGAACCTGCCCGGTATCGCGCTGGATCTGTCCCCGATCCTGACCTGCGTCCATCAGCGGCAGCGCTGCCTTGGGTTTGTCCCCGAACACGATGGAGACATTGTCGAATTCGACGCGGGTCTCGCTCATTTGTCGCGCTCCATCCGCAGCATCCGGTCAAGGATGATCGCGACCACCACGATCACAAAGCCGCTTTCGAAACCCCGCGCAGTGTTCACCTGATTGAGCGCGCGCACCACCGGAACACCCAGCCCGTCGGCCCCGACCAGCGCCGCGATCACCACCATCGACAGCGACAGCATGATGGTCTGGTTCAGCCCGGTCATGATCTGCGGCAGCGCCGAGGGCAGTTCGACTTTCCACAGCAATTGCGATTTCGTCGCCCCGAACGCCTCCGCTGCCTCGATCAGAGGTGTTGGCGTGGAACTGACCCCAAGATGCGTCAACCGGATCGGCGCAGGCAGCACAAAGATCACAGTGGCAATCAGGCCCGGCACCATGCCGATGCCGAAAAACACAATCGCCGGAATAAGGTATACGAAGGTCGGCAAGGTCTGCATGAGGTCCAGAACCGGCCGCATCCATGCATACAACTTGGGCCGATGTGCCACCGCGATGCCAATGGGCACGCCAACGCCCATACAAACGACGCAAGCCGACAGGACCAATGTCAGGCTCTCGGTCGTTTCTTCCCAATAGCCCTGATTGATGATGAACAGAAACCCAAGCGCGACAAACAGCGCGACCTTCCAACTGCGTTGCAGGGAATAGGTCAGCGCCACGAACAGCCCGACGATCACCAGCGGATGTGGCGTTTGCAACAGCCAGAGAAAGCCGTCGATCATGCCTTCGAGCGCATCCGACAGCGCGTCGAAAAAGAAAGACCCGTTGCTTTCAAGCCAGTCAAAGGCTGTCCCGGCGATTTCCCCAACCGGGATCTTGTTCTCTGTCAGCCAGTCCATGCGGTGTCCCCGAGACGCATAAGGAAAGGGCGACCCATGGCCGCCCTGATCCGGTTACTGAAGCGCGGTTTTCACCGCGGCAACGGCATCGCCGCCATCTTTGGTGGTGACGCCATCCAGCCAGCTCATATAGGCATCCGGGTTCGCCTGAAGCCAAGCGGTCGCCGCATCACGCGCTTCTTCGCCATCATTCAGGATCGCGCCCATGATCTCGTTTTCCATGGCCAGCGTGAATTCGAGATTGTTGAGCAAGGCACCTAAGTTCGGGCAGGCATCGACAAATCCAGCCGCCGTGTTGGTGTAAACGGTCGCGCCGCCAAGGTTCGGACCAAACCAGTCGTCACCGCCCTCGAGATAGGTCATGTCGAAATTCGCGTTCATCGGGTGCGGTTCCCAGCCCAGGAACACAACGGGTTCGCCCCGATCATCGGCGCGGGCGACCTGCGCCAGCATCCCCTGTTCCGAACTTTCGACCACATCGAAGCCTTCAAGCTCGAACGCATTGGCAGCGATCATGTCCATGATCAACCGGTTGCCGTCATTGCCCGGCTCGATCCCGTAAATCTCTGCATCCAGCGCGTTGCTCTGCGCGGCAATGGCGTCAAAGCTGGTGATTCCCAGATCGGCCCCGGCCTTGTTGGTGGCTAGTGTGTATTTCGCGCCTTCGAGGTTGGCGCGCACCGTGTCGACGGTCCCGGCCTCGCGATAAGGCGCGATATCGGCCTCCATCGTGGGCATCCAGTTGCCAAGGAACACGTCCACATCGCCTTCGGCCAGCGCCGTATAGGTCACCGGCACCGACAGCACCTTGATGTCGGTCTCATACCCCAGCGCATCAAGAACCACCGTCGTGGCCGCCGTGGTCGCGGTGATGTCGGTCCAGCCCACATCGGAAAAGACAACCGTATCGCAATCGGCAGCGGCGGCGCCTGCGGCACAGATCGCAAGGATGGAAAGTGAGGATTTCAGCATTGATTTGGGTCTCCCTGAAAGAGGTCAGTTTTTTGTTGATTGACGAGTCAATTAAAAACGCCATACGGTCCGGACGTCAAACCATTAATGAAACGGGGTCAAACGTGCCGAAGCTCGGGATGGAGCCTATACGCCGAGAGGCGCTGGTGAAAGCCACGATTGCCGAGATCGGGCAGGCGGGGTCACTTGATGTGACCGTGGCGCAGATCGCGCGGCGTGCGGGCATGTCCTCGGCGCTGGCGCATCACTATTTTGGTGGCAAGAATCAGATCTTTCTCGCCGCCATGCGCCACACGCTCAGTTTGTACGGCGCTGAAGTACGGGGCGCTTTGGTCATGGCGCACGGGCCGCGTGCCCGTGCCGAGGCGATTGTGCGCGCCGGGTTCACCAGCTCGAACTTCCGGCGCGAAGTTGTTGCTGCGTGGCTGAATTTCTACGTCCTGGCGCAATCCGACGATCAGGCGCGCCGCCTTTTGGCGGTCTATCAGCGCCGGTTGCATTCGAATCTGGTCCATAATCTGCGCCCCCTGATCGGCCCCCGCGCTGGCGAAGTGGCGTTGCGCATCGCGGGCCTGATCGATGGGCTTTACCTGCGCGAAGCGCTTCGCAAAGACGCGCCTTCGGGGGATGAGGCAACACGACAGGTGCTGACCTTGCTTGACCAGGAAATCAAACACGCGGACAGGGACACCCTTGCATGAGCTATGACACGCAGCCCAAAGCCAGCCATTTCATCGACGGTGCGTATGTCGAAGACACGACCGGCGTACCGATTCCCGTGATCTATCCTGCCACGGGAGAGCAGATCGCGACAGTTTATGCTGCCACCCCCGCCATCATTGATCAGGCTTTGTCTGCCGCGCATCGGGCGCAAAAGGAATGGGCCGCGATGTCGGGCACCGCGCGGGGTCGGATCCTGCGCCGCGCAGCCGACATGATGCGCAACCGCAATCATGACCTGTCAGTGTTGGAAACCCATGACACCGGCAAGCCCTACCAGGAAACCATCGCCGTGGATGCCACCAGCGGTGCGGACGCGCTTGAATATTTCGGTGGCCTGGCGGGCAGCCTGACCGGCGAACATATCCAGCTGGGCGAGGATTGGGTCTATACCCGCCGCGAACCGCTGGGAGTGTGCGTGGGCATCGGCGCGTGGAATTACCCGACCCAGATTGCCTGCTGGAAAGGCGCACCTGCGCTTGCCTGTGGCAATTCCATGGTTTTCAAACCCTCCGAGACAACACCGCTGTGCGCTTTGAAAGTTGCCGAAATCCTGCACGAAGCGGGTCTGCCTGCCGGAATTTACAACGTGATTCAGGGGCTTGGCGAGGTTGGCGCGTCGCTGATCACTGATCCGCGTGTGGCAAAGGTGTCGCTGACTGGTTCTGTACCAACTGGTAAAAAAGTCTACGCGGCGGCGGCGGCGCAGATGAAACATGTCACAATGGAGCTTGGCGGAAAGTCCCCCTTGCTGATCTTCGATGATGCCGATCTGGAAAACGCGGTGGGCGGGGCGATTCTGGGTAACTTCTACTCCTCTGGTCAGGTGTGTTCGAACGGGACACGGGTATTTGTCCAGAAAGGGATTAAGGAAGCGTTTCTAAAACGCCTGACGGAACGCCTTTCGAATGCCGTGATCGGTGATCCGTTGGATGAAGCGACCAATTTCGGCCCGATGGTTTCCGAGAAACAGATGAAAATCGTTCTCGATTATATCGAAAAAGGCGAAAATGAAGGCGCGCGTCTGGTCTCTGGCGGCAAACGTCTTGATCGCGATGGTTTCTACTTGGAACCCACTGTCTTCGCGGACGTAACCGACAACATGATCATCGCGCGGGAAGAGATCTTTGGCCCGGTCATGGCAGTGCTTGATTTCGAATCTGAAGAAGAGGCGATAACCCGCGCCAATGACACGGAATTCGGATTGTCCGCCGGAGTCTTTACCCGCGACCTGTCGCGGGCACACCGGGTCATTGCGCAGCTTGAGGCCGGGTCGTGTTATATCAATTCGTACAACGACGCCCCGGTCGAAGCGCCGTTTGGCGGCACGAAAATGTCCGGTGTCGGGCGCGAGAACTCCAAGGCCGCGATCAACCATTACAGCGAAGTGAAATCCGTCTACGTCCGCATGGGTGACGTCGAGGCGCCGTACTAAGGCACTGATATGAATGCTGATTACGTCATAGTCGGCGCAGGCTCTGCGGGCTGCGCGATGGCATATCGTTTGTCCGATGCCGGGCGGTCGGTGATCGTCATAGAGCATGGCGGATCGGATGCAGGGCCGTTCATCCAGATGCCCGGAGCGCTCAGCTATCCGATGAACATGAAGCGGTATGACTGGGGGTTTCAGTCCGAACCGGAACCGTATCTGAACAACCGACGCCTGGCCTGCCCGCGCGGCAAGGTGATCGGGGGGTCGTCCTCGATCAACGGCATGATTTATGTGCGCGGCCACGCCAAGGATTTTGACCATTGGCGCGATCAGGGCGCTGCGGGCTGGGGATATGCGGATGTCTTGCCCTATTTCCAGAGGCTTGAGAACTGGCATTCAGGTGGTCACGGGGGTGATCCTGACTGGCGTGGCACGGACGGACCGCTGCATGTCACACGCGGTGCGCGGGACAATCCCCTGACGCGGGCTTTCGTCGATGCGGGCGCGCAGGCGGGCTATGGCGTCACCGGGGATTACAACGGCCATCGCCAAGAAGGGGTTGGTCCGTTCGACATGACGGTCTGGCAGGGTGAACGCTGGTCGGCGGCCAAAGCCTATCTGCGGCCGGCGCTCAAACGCGAAAACTGCAACCTTGTCAGAGGCTTGGCGCGGCGGGTTGTGATCGAGGACGGGCAGGCCAAGGGTGTCGAGATCGAACAAGGCGGGCAGATCAAGGTGATCGGCGCCAATGTTGAAGTGATCCTTGCAGCGTCGGCCATCAACTCTCCGAAATTGCTGATGCTTTCAGGGATCGGACCGGGACAGCATCTTAGGGAACACGGCATTGACGTGGTCGCGGATCGCCCCGGTGTGGGGCAGAATTTGCAGGACCACCTTGAGGTCTATGTGCAGGCGGCGGCAAGCCAGCCGGTGAGCCTGTTCAAGTATTGGAACTTGCTTGGAAAGGCCTATGTCGGGGCGCGATGGTTGCTTGCCAAAACTGGACCCGGTGCCTCTAACCAGTTTGAAAGTGCTGGATTTATTCGCTCTCGCGCCGGGATTGACTATCCTGATCTTCAGATCCATTTCCTGCCCATCGCGGTGCGATACGACGGGCAGACAGCGGCCGAGGGGCATGGGTTCCAGGCGCATGTGGGGCCGATGCGGTCGCCGTCGCGGGGGGAGATCACGTTGCGGTCAGGTGATCCTAAAGACGACCCCAGGATTTTCTTTAACTACATGAGTCATAAGGAAGATTGGGCCGATTTCCGCCAAGGTATACGTTTGGTGCGCAACATCTTCGAGCAGGACGCGTTCAAGCCCTATTACAAGCACGAGATCCAACCCGGAGATTCGGCGCAAAGTGATGAAAGCATTGATGATTTCATCCGCGACCATGCCGAAAGCGCCTATCATCCCTGTGGCACTTGCAAGATGGGATCGCGCGACGACCCGATGGCGGTTGTGGACCCGGAAACGCGGGTGATTGGTGTGGAAAATCTGAGGGTTGCGGACAGTTCGATCTTTCCGCGCATCACCAATGGGAACCTGAATGCGCCCTCTATTCTGGTGGGGGAAAAGGCGTCGGACCACATTCTGGAGAAGACAGCCTTGCCACTGGACAATCGCGAACCTTGGGTTCATCCGAATTGGGCGGTGCAACAGCGGTAATCCGTACGCTTGGTACGCCAGAACCGTACAAGGTTTTTGCACGGTTTCCACTTTGCGCGGCCGGGCACCCTTATGAGCGTTCAAACAGTTGAAACAAAAAGCCCAAGCTACAGGTTACCTGCGAACTGCCTGTAACCTCACCGACAGATCGCGTAACACTCTCCTATGACCGAGTCGCTCTCCGACATGATTGCCTGCCCCAAGTGCGACGCGCTTCATCGTGTGCCGCAAATCGAGACGGGCGCGCAGGCGAAATGTGTGCGCTGCGGGACAGTGCTGATGGCGCCGCGGGAAAGAGCCATGACGCGGATCGTGATGTTGTCGGTGACGGCGTTGATCCTGATGGTGGCGGCGGTGTTCTTTCCGTTTCTCGAACTGAGCACGCATGGGCTTGGGCGCAAAAGCTCGGTCTTTGATGCGATTCTGGCGTTTTCGGACGGGTTGATGTTGCCGCTGTCTTTTGCCGTGGCGGCGTTGATCGTGGTGTTGCCGGTCACGCGGTTCATTGCGCTGATCTATGTGTTTGCACCGATGGCGCTGGGCTGGGCGCCGGCGCGGCAGGCGAAGGCCGCGTTCAAACTGGCCGAAGCGATCCGGCCCTGGGCGATGGCAGAGGTGTTCATCATTGGCGTGGCGGTGGCGCTGGTCAAGGTGGCTGGGCTGGCGCAGGTGACGTTGGGACCGGCATTCTGGGCGTTCGTGGGATTGGTTATCATCACGGTTCTAAAAGATAATTTCATGTGTCGGGTAACGGTATGGCAAACGCTGAACGCGCGCAGCCCGTCCTGACCGCGCGCGCCGCTGGTCTGGTGGGATGTGCCGAATGCGGGCATGTCTTTGCGCGGGGCACAGAGACTTGCTCTGTCTGTGGGACCCATCTTGTCAGCCGGGACATGGCCAGCCTGCAGCGGGTGTGGGCGTGGCTGTTCGCCGGAATGGTGATCTACATCCCCGCCAACGTGTACCCGATGCTGCGTACCTCGACCCTTGGTCACACGCAGGAAAGCACCATTGTCGGGGGTGTGTTCGACCTGATCGACCATGGCTCTATCGGTGTTGCGCTGATCGTTTTTGTCGCCTCGGTGATCATCCCGGTCAGCAAGTTTATCGCGATTGCTTACCTCGCCTTGCGAGTGAAACGTGGAAAGCCGGGCACATCGACCCATTTCCATCTTTATGAGTTTGTCGAATTCATCGGACGCTGGTCAATGATCGACGTGTTTGTCGTGGCAATTCTGTCGGCGTTGGTACAATTGAATTTTGTGGCGACTATCAATCCCGGGATTGCGGCTGTCAGCTTTGCGCTGTCGGTTGCATTCACCATGGTTTCCGCCAATAGCTTCGACCCCAGGCTGATCTGGGATGCCCCTGGAGGAAAACCGGTTTGAGCGATCCTACCCCTGCTGACATGAACGTTGACCCGCCGAAAAAGTCGTTTCTGCGGAACCTGTCCTTTGTCTGGCTGGTGCCGCTGCTGGCGTTGGGCGTGTCGCTTGGCATTGCGTGGCAAAGTTTTGCGGATCGTGGCGAACTGATCGAAGTGGCGTTCGAGAATGCATCGGGGGTCACCGCAGGGGAAACCACATTGCGGTATCGCGAGGTGGTGGTGGGCACCGTGGAAGACGTGCGCTTTTCCAGCGATCTGGACAGGGTGCTGGTGTATGTGCGGATCGACAACGATGTCGCACCATTCATCGACGACGAGGCGGCGTTCTGGGTTGTGCGGCCCGAAGTGTCGGCGCGCGGGATCAGCGGTCTGTCGACCGTGTTGTCGGGCGTCTATATCGAAGGGGCGTGGGACAACGTGCCGGGTGCTGTGATGCAGCAGTTTACCGGGTTGGACACACCTCCGTTGAACCAACCGGGGCGGCCGGGGCGGCGCATCACGCTGGCCACGGATGACGGAACGACCATTTCGAACGGATCGCCGGTGCTGTATCGTGGCGTCGAAGTGGGACGGCTTGAGACACCGCGCCTGTCTTCGGATGGGCGGACGGTTCTGGTGGACGCGTTCATCGACGCGCCGCATGACGCGCGGCTGACGCAGGCGACGCGGTTCTGGGACACGTCCGGATTCGAGCTGTCTTTTGGCACGTCGGGATTTTCGGTGGATTTCGACTCGCTTGCTTCGCTTGTCACCGGCGGTATCGAGTTCGACGATGTCTACGAGGACGGTGAACCGTTGCCGTCGAGCTATGTCTTCACGCTGTACGAGGCCGAGGAAGACGCCCGCCGCAATACGCTTGTGCGGGGACCATCGCAGGGGGTGCCGTTTGCAATCCAGTTTGCCGAGTCGGTGAACGGTCTGGAGGCCGGCGACGATGTGACCTATCAGGGCCTCGAAGTCGGTGTCGTGACCGAGTTGCGGTCTCGGGTGATCGAAACGCAGTTTGGGCCAGAGTTGTCCTTGTCGGTGAACGTGTCGATTGATCCACAGCGCATGGGGCTGCCAGCGGGGGCCACGCTCGAGGAAACGGTCGATTTCTTCAGCTTCGCGGTCGAGACCGGGATGCGCGCGCGGCTGGCGACGGAAAGTTTGCTCAGCAGCGATTTACGGATCGAACTGGTGGTTCTGGACGATGTGCCAACCGCCAGCCTGATCGAGACTGACGGCGAGGCGCCGCGCTTGCCGAGCATCGAATCCAATCTGTCGGATTTCACGGCCACTGCCGAAGGTGTGCTGGAACGGATCAACGCGCTGCCCATCGAAGAGGTGATGCAGCAGGCGATCAACCTGATGGAATCGTTCGAGGCGCTGGCACGCAACGAGGATCTCCAGCGGGTTCCGGGGTCTGCCGTGGCGCTGATCGACGACACCCGCGCACTGGTTGGCAGCGAGGCAATCCAGGCGATTCCGGCGCAGCTTCAGACGGCGGTGAATGATCTGACAGCGCTTGTGGCCGAGGTGCGTGAAGGCGGCGCTGTCGAGGCCCTGAACAGCGCGATGGCCAGCCTTGACGAGGCGATGGTCGGGATCAACGAAGCGTCGAAATCCGCGCCCGCCTTGACGCAGAATCTGACCCGCCTGACCGAGGAAGACATTCCGGCGGTGCTGGCCGAATTGCAGGGTGTGGCGCAGACGACGCAGGAATTGCAGCTTGATGAGCTGGTCGCGAGCGCGACGCAGACGCTCAATACGATCGACGCGTTGATCGCGCAGGAGGCTGTGCAAGGGATTCCAACGGCGGTGACAGCGGCGATTGCCGATGTCCGGCAGGTTGTGGCGGATGTGCAGGCCGAAGGCGCGGTTCAGGCGCTGGGCAGTTCGCTGCGCAGTCTTGACGAGGCGATGGTCGGGATCAACGAAGCGTCCAAATCCGCGCCTGCCTTGACCCAGAATCTGACCCGCCTGACCGAGGAAGACATTCCGGCGGTGCTGGCCGAATTGCAGGGTGTGGCGCAGACCGCGCAGGAACTGCAGCTTGATGAACTGGTCGCGAGCGCGTCGCAGACGCTCGATTCGATTGACACGTTGATTGCGCAGGAGGCGGTACAGGGTATCCCTGCGGCGGTGACGGCGGCGATTGCCGATGTCCGGCAGGTTGTGGCGGATGTGCAGGCTGAAGGCGCGGTTCAGGCGCTGGGCAGTTCGCTGCGCAATCTGGATCGGACAATGGCGGACATCAGCGTTGCGTCGCAGGATGCGCCCGCCGTGACCGCCAATCTGCGCCAGATCACCGAAACCGACATTCCCGAATTGCTGGCCGAGTTGGACGCTGTGGCGACCACGGCGAACGAGCTTGAGTTGCAGGCGCTGGTGGACAGCGCGACCGGGACGCTCAACCGGGTCGATGCACTGGTTGGCAGTGACGACACGATGGAATTGCCGGGCACGATCAACGATGCGCTGACCGAAATGCGGCTGGCCTTGGCCGAATTGCGCGAAGGCGGTGTGGTCGAGAACCTGAACGCCACATTGCAATCGGCGTCGGATGCCGCCGGATCGGTGGCAGAGTCGGTGGAAGATCTGCCGCAGTTGACCGCCCGTCTGGAACGGCTGGTGGCCGAAACCGAAACGGTTGTTCAATCTTATGGCGATCGGTCGGATTTCAACACGCAGACGCTTGGGGCGTTGCGCGAGGTACAGAATGCAGCCCGTGCAATTTCGGATCTGGCGCGCGAGATCGAACGAAGCCCGAATTCGCTGATTTTCGGGCGCTAATAAAGGGACGAGTGGTATGACGGAATTGAACTGGCGCAGCCTGACTTTGGTGATGGCATTGCCTTTGGCCGCGTGCAGCACGGGCGATACTGCCCGGTATCTGATCGACGCCCCCGCCGCCTCGGGCGCGGAAACGCGGGTGTCGGTGCGCAGCGTCGAATTGCGCGATGTGTCCTTGCCCAGCCATGCGTCCGGAACTTCGATCCTTGTGCGCGAAGCCGATGGCGCGTTGCGCCCGTTGGGGGATGCGGAATGGGCGGATGATCCGGAACGCGCGGTCACAGGATCGCTGGCGCAATTGCTGGACGAGCGCAGCACCGCAACCGTTTCGGCAGAGCCCTGGCCGCTGTTGGACGGACCGTCTGCGCGGCTGGATGTGCGGATCGACAAGATGCTGGCCAATGCGTCAGGTGTGTTTGAAATCACCGGTCAGGCGGCAGTGAGCGCCGTCGATGGCAGCCCGCGCGAACGGGTCGAGCGGTTTGCAATTGCGGTGCCGATCACCGAGACCTCGGCCTCTGCCGTGACCGAAGCGCAGGGTCGGGCGCTGGTCGCGCTCTCGGATGAATTGATCCGGCTCTTGCGCTAGGCTTTCATGACACTGATCCCAAATGCGCTGAGCGAGCTTCTCGATCATTCGTTCGACACGGTGATCGACGTGCGCAGCCCTGCGGAATACGCCGAAGATCACGTCCCCGGAGCCATCAACCTGCCCGTTCTCGACAACGAGGAACGCGCGCGGGTCGGCACGCTTTACAAACAGGTGAGCCCGTTTGATGCGCGCAAGATTGGGGCGGCTTTGGTGTTCCGCAACGCCGCCAACCATATCGAAACAGCACTGTCGCATCATGACGGGGCGTGGAAACCCCTTGTCTATTGCTGGCGTGGCGGGCAGCGGTCGGGATCGTTCGCGTGGCTGTTGTCGGAAATCGGCTGGCGATCGGATGTGATCAAGGGCGGGTACAAGACCTATCGGCGGCTCGTGGTGGACATGATCCACCGGCAGGCCTTGCCGCATCGGTTCGTGCAATTGGGCGGCTATACCGGCACGGCCAAGACGGAATTGCTGCCGTTGCTGGCAGCGCGCGGCGTTCAGGTGATTGATCTTGAGGGGCTGGCCAACCATCGTGGCTCGCTTTTGGGGGACATGGGGGAGCAGCCGTCGCAAAAGGCGTTCGAGGGTGCATTGGCCGGTCTGCTCTGCCGTCTGGACCCGTCGCGCCCCGTGGTGGTCGAGGCCGAAAGCAGCAAGATCGGCAACCTGTTGATCCCGCCCAGCCTTTGGGAGGGGATGAAGCAGGCTCCTTGGGTCGAAGTCTCGGCCCCGATCGCGGCGCGCACCGACTATCTTGTTCACGCCTATGATGACATTCTGTCCGACACGGATGCGTTGCAGACCAAACTTGCGCCGCTTCGCACACATCGGGGTGAAGCGCTGGTGTCACGGTGGCTTGGGCTAAGCGCGGCAGGGGACAAGCGGGCGCTGACGCAATCGCTGATGGAGGATCACTACGATCTGGCCTATGCCAAGTCGATGAAGGCGATGTCGCCCAACGTGATGGCGCGGATCGAAACGGACGGGTTGTCGCCTGCGCATCTTGACGATGTCGCGGGCCAGATCGCGGCGGTGCTTCAGGTGATGGAAACCTGACCGACCGGTCCGCCGTGCAAATCGCCGATCCGGGCCGTATCCGTGTACCCCGCCTTTTGCAGATCGTGGAGGATGTTGTCCGCCTGATCTGCGGGAACGGCAGCCAGAAGGCCGCCTCCGGTTTGCGGATCGAACAGCAGGCGGCTCTGCGGGTTGTCGGGGATGTTTGAAAATCCTGCTCGATTGTTCGTGTAAAGCGAAGAATGCTCACCGCGTTCCGACATATCAAGCGCGCCGGGCAGCAGCGGGATCGCATCCGGGGTCAGGCTGGCCGACAGACCGGACGCAATGCAGAGGTTCTGCGTATGGCCTGCCAGCCCGAAACCGGTCAGGTCGGTCATGGCCAGGGCCGACTTGCGCAGGATACAAGAGGCGCTGTTCTGGCCCTGCTGCATGGCGTCAAGCGCGCCTGCCACATCCGCACCGCGTGCCTTGCCCGACATTGCCGCAGCCATGATCACGCCAGTGCCGATGGGTTTGGTCAGGATCAGCACTGCGCCGTCCTGTGCGCCGCCAAGCGTAATGGGATTGGCGTCACACAACCCGGTAAGCGCGAGACCGATGGTCAGTTCATCGCCAAAGGTGCTGTGTCCACCAACAATCTCTGCCCCAGCCTCCTGCAGGATCACTTGGGCCGAGGTGAGAATCTCGGTCAGGGTGCGCTGGGCAAGGCCGTCCGACAGGCGCGGCAGGGTGATCGACAGGGTCGCTGCCTGCGGATCGGCCCCCATCGCCCAGATATCCCCCAGGGCGTGATGCGTGGCGATGCGGGCCATGACCGCTGGATCACCCCAGAAGCTGCGCAGGTGATCGGTGGTGAAGACCTGCCGCGCGCCGCCTGTTGTGAGCAGCGCTGCATCGTCGCCGGGCAACGGCGTGATGTCGGCGCGCTGCGTGGGTTTGAGCGTGGCAAGCGCGTTGGACAACGCGTCGCGTCCCAGTTTCGCGCCGCAGCCACCGCACATCGGTTTGGGGCCCATCGCCTGTTGCACTCCCTTGGCGCGGGGATAGGGCAAGGGGGGAGTGGGCATTTTTGGCAGGTGATCGAACTGGTCCATGAACTTGCGGTCAATGCGGTCTTTCCAATCCCAGACCCAAGGTCCAGTGAAGGTCAGGCCGAAGCGATCCCCGAGGGCGGATTTCTTTCCCAGCGAGATAAGTTTCAGGTAATCTTTTTGTGGAATGTAGGGTTTGAGCGGGCCACCAGAGAGGGAAGAGGCAAGGTTATGGAATAAAACCGGCGCCTGACGCACGGCATAGACGCCCGCCTTGGGACGCGGGGCGTGGGCCATGTGGGCGCAGTCACCAACGGCAAAGATGCGAGGGTCGCTGGTTTGCAGGTGATCGTCGACCGTGAGAAAGCCGTTTTGCGTGTCGAGGCCCGTGTCGATCATCCACGGATAGGGTCGTGCGCCTGCGGCGCCGGTGATGAAATCGGCCGCAATGGTCGCGCCATCTTGCAGGTGGATGGTGTTGGCGGACAGGTGTGTGATCGACGTCTGTTCGTGCAACGTGACGTTGTGCGCTGTCATCGCATCGCGCAGGCGGGCTGCGCTTTTTGCAGGCAGGGCCGACAGCGCGGTCGCGTTGTCGATCAGGTGGATCGTGGCGGGGCGTTTGCGCTTTTGCAGGGCGTGGGACATCGCCATCGCCAATTCCACCCCGGCGACGCCACCGCCGATGATCGCGACTGTGGCCGGGCTGGTGCCTTTACGGAACGCGTCCCATCTTGCGGCAAAGGCGCCAAGTGGTTTGGCGGGTATCGCGTGGTCGGAAAAACCGGACAGGGCGGGCATGTCGGAGGTGATGCCGACATCGACCGATACAACGTCGAACCCAACGGGCGGATGGGTGTCGATCTGGACCGTGCTGGTGGCAGGGTCGATGCCGGTGACCGATCCGAGGATGAGCCGCGCATTGGCGGCCTGCGCAAGTCGAACAAGGTCGATGTCAAGCTGATCTCGGGTGTAATGCCCTGCCACAAAGCCGGGGAGCATACCGGAATAAGGCGCTGTGGGACCGGGATTGATCAGTGTCAGGCGTGCGCCGGGCAAAGGCTTCATCGCCCATTTGCGCAGCACCAAGGCGTGGGTGTGGCCGCCGCCGATCAAAACAAGGTCCTGGGTCAGAGGCAGGGGCGGCTGGTGCATGGGGCTGGTCCTTTGGTGGTCGGACCGGGCTTTAGCATGGTCGTGCTGCTGCTCCCATGCGACCGGTGATCAACTTTCGTAACGTGTCTGTCCGCGCCGGTTGGCATCGACGGGAAGGGTCACATGCAGGGGTTGATGCGCACGCTGCGGGCAGGCGGTGCGGGGGCAGACATGGCAGCTTGTCCCGATCCGGGCAAAGAGCGTCCTGTCCTCCATATTGAAGCGCTGGGCATAGCCGACCTGGTGCGCCTGATCGGTGTCGCAGCCGATGGCGACGACAAGGCGGCGTTCCTGCAATCGCGCACCGACCACCGGGCGGTCCGACGTGCGCGACAGGGTAAAAAATCGTCCGCCATCGGGCATTTCGACAAATTGCGGCAGCAGTTGGCCGGGCACCTGAAACGCGCCGTGAATGTCCCAGACGGGGCAGGCGCCGCCTTCTTCGGCGAGTGTGATGGTTGTGGCGTTGAAGCGTTTGGACACGTTGCCGGCCCGGTCCACCCGCAGAAAGAAGAACGGGATGCCGCGCTGCCCGTCACGTTGCAGGGTGGTGAGCCGCTGGCAGACCATTTCGAAACTGACGCCAAAGCCCGAGATGATGCGGTCGATGTCATAGCGGGTCGCCTCGGCCAGCGTCAGGAATTCGGCATAGGGCATGAGCAGCGCGGCGGCGAAATAGTTGGTCAGTTCAACCGTGAGACGCGCGCGTCCCGCGTCTTGGGAGATCCCGCTGGCGGCGACGTAATCCTGAACGATCTGGCGCGCTTCGAGCAGGCCGACCACATGGGCAAGCTGGAACACGCGATTCGGGTGATCAAGCGCTTCGGACAGATGCACGATCCCATCGGTTTCGCGAAAAAGGCGCAACGCTCCAGGCATGTCGGACAGTTTCTGCACCGTCGATGTCACGCCATGGTCAAGACGCAGATGCCGTTTGAGCAGGGCATACATATCATCATGCGACCCGCCGAGGCGCGCGCGCAGATCCTCGGCCTGTCGTTCGAGCGGGTCAAAATGGTTCTCGTTGGCGCGAAACACGTCATGGATCGCGGTTTCCGGCGTCTTGAACCGCAATTCGCTGGCGGCGGTCTGGCCGGCCAGGCGGCGAAAATGATCGGCCATGGCGCGGTGGGTCTGATGCAGCACAAGGAACCGCTCGACCAGCGTCGGAGCGTGATCCAGCGCGCCGCGCAGTTCGGTCAGGTCAGGCGGTTCGTCAGAGAAAATCGGGTCGCGCACCGCCGCGCGCAGGTCTGCGAGTTTTGTCGTTTCGGAATTCGTAACAAGGCTGCGCATATCGACGCCATATGCTTCGGTCAGGGCGACAAGCACCTGCACCGACAGGCTGCGCTGGTTGTTTTCCAACAGGTTCACATAGGCCGCAGAGATGCCGAGCCGCTGGGCCATTTCGGCTTGCGTGTGCTTCATCTGGCGGCGCAATTGCCGCAATTGGGGGCCAACGAAGGTCTTGCTCATGTTTACAACATTACAAAAAATAGTTTTGTTGTGGCAAGAATTAACATCACGACCGCATTAAGCGTGAAATTATATTTCGTGACGGTATCTATCCAGTAAGTCCGAAGGAGGAGTGGCGGCAATAGCGGCTGACGGGAGCGGGCTTTTTGATCGGGAGGATATTACATGATCTACAAAATGACGCGCCGTGCGGCCCTTGCCGGAGTTGCCGCGATCGCCATGGTCGCTACCGGAGCGACATCCGCTTTGGCCGAAGGCTGGAAGCCGCAGAAGCCCATCGAAATGGTCATCATGGCCGGTCAGGGTGGCGGCGCGGATCGCCTCGCCCGCCTGTTCCAGTCAATCATCCAGAAAGAAGGCCTTGCGTCGATGCCGGTGCTGCCGGTGAACAAAGGTGGCGGATCGGGTGCCGAGGCGCTGCGCTACCTCAAGGACAACGAGGGCGACGCGCACAAGATCATGGCGACGCTGAACAGCTATTACACCACGCCGCTGCGCACCGATATCGGTGTCGATATCGAAGAGTTTCAGCCGATTGCCCGCATGGCGCTTGATACGTTTGTACTTTGGGTGAACGCGGACAGCGATATCCAGACGCTGGATGATTTCGTCGCGGCGGTCAAAGCGTCGGATGGTGAGTGGAAGATGGGCGGCACCGGCACCGGGCAGGAAGACAGCCTTGTGACCGCGATGCTGGAAAAGGAATTCGACATCAAGGTGACATATGTGCCCTTCGGTGGTGGCGGTGACGTGGCCAAGAACGTGGTTGGCGGGCACATCGATTCCTCTGTGAACAATCCCTCCGAAGCGCTGGGGTTCTACCAGGCGGGCAAGATGCGCCCGATCATGGCGATGACTCCCAACCGGCTCGACGTGTTCCCCGACACGCCGACCGCGACAGAGCTTGGTCATGACATCGTCTACTGGATGCAGCGGTCTTTCGTGGCGCCCAAGGGCATGCCGGCGGAGGCGGTCGCCTATTACACAGAGATGTTCCGCAAGCTGTCGGATTCCGAGGAGTGGCAGACCTACACCAAGGACAAGGCACTGATGGCAGATTTCATGGCCGGGGACGCGCTTCAGGCGTATTTCCTCGAAGAGCGTGAAAAACATGCGGCGATCCTTGCCGACATGGAAGGCGACGGGTCCTCCTGAGCCAAAGTCTTTGCTTGCCGGAGGCAGGCATCCGGCCGGGGTGTGAACCGCCCCGGCCGATTTGGTGACCGGGCTCACCTGTCCGACGCAGATAAATCTACAAGACCACCGGGGAGTTCGGGATGCTAGTCGCAGACAGAGTGATCGCCATCGCCATCATGGCCATGTCCGCCTATTTCATGTGGCACGCCACAGCCTTGCCCATCGGCTGGAACGGCATGACGGGTGGGCCGGGGGGCGGCGCGTTTCCATTCTGGCTGTCGCTGATCATGTTGCTGTCTGCCGGGGGTGTCCTGGCGCGCAGCCTGATGCAAGGCCCGTCGTCGCAGCATTTCTTCGACAGCCAGATGTTGCGAAAGGTGATGATGGTCGTGGTGTCGATCTTCGTCACAATCGCGCTGATCCCCGTTGTGGGGGCCTATGTGGCGCTGCCGTTGTTCATCTTCTGGTATTTGCGCATCTATGGCGGTCATGGGTGGGTGCTGACTTGTAGCCTGACCCTAGGCACGCCGGTGTTCCTGTTCTTCTTTTTCGAAGTGACGCTGAAGATCCTGTTGCCCAAAGGGCTGACAGAACCCTTGTTTTTCCCGCTTTACGCAATGTTCTTCTGATCGGGGTCCGGGACTATGGATACGCTTGCCTTACTCGCGGACGGTTTCGCGACGTCGCTGTCGCCGCTCAACCTGATGATCGTGATTCTTGGGGTGACAGCCGGGCTTTTCATCGGTGCGATGCCGGGGCTTGGGTCGGTCAACGGGGTCGCCATTGTGCTGCCGCTGACCTTCATCGTGCCGCCAAGTTCGGCGATCATCCTGCTTTGCGCGATTTACTACGGCGCTATGTATGGCGGGGCAATTTCGTCGATCCTTCTGGGCATTCCCGGTGCCTCGACTGCCGTCGCGACCACGTTCGACGGGCGACCAATGGCGCAACAGGGCAAGGCAGGGCTGGCACTGATCGCGGCGGCGGTTGCGTCGTTTGTCGGGGGTACGATCTCGGTCCTGTTGTTCACGCTGTTCGCCGTGCCGCTTGCCGATCTGGCGCTGGCCTTTGGTCCGGCCGAAGAGTTCGCGCTGGTCCTGATGGCGTTCACGACCTTTGTGGGGCTAGGCGGCGATGACAAGCTGAAGACGATCATCATGATCTGTCTGGGGCTGGTGCTGAGCACCGTCGGTCTTGACCTGATTTCCGGCCAGCCGCGCCTGATTTTCGGCGATATGCCGGGGTTTTATTCCGGGGTCAGCTTTCTTGTGTTGGCCATCGGCGTCTACGGCATCGGCGAGATCCTCTACACGATCGAATCCTCGCGCACCGCGCCGCAGGTCACACCGGCCAAGATCACGCTGCGCGATCTGGGCGATGGCATCCGCACCATGAACAAGATGTGGCGCACCATGAGCCTCGGGTCGTTCCTTGGCTTCTTCGTGGGCATGTTGCCTGCTGCCGGGGCGACACCTGCCGCACTGATGGCCTACGGAATCGCACGGTCCACATCGAAAGACCCCAAGAGCTTTGGCAAGGGCAATATCGAAGGTGTTGCTGCACCGGAAACGGCGAACAACGCCGCCTCGACCGGGTCGCTGCTGCCGATGCTGACGTTGGGCATTCCCGGATCGCCCACCACCGCGCTGCTGCTGGGCGGGATGGTGATGTGGGGGCTGATGCCGGGGCCGATGCTGTTCATCGAGCAGCCGGATTTCGTCTGGGGGCTGATTTCATCGCTTTACACCGCCAACTTTGCCGCTGTGGCAATCAACATCGCGCTGATCCCGTTGTTTGTCTGGGCGCTGCGGATGCCGTTCACGGTGCTCTGTGCGCTGGTGATCGTGCTGTGCATCGTGGGCGGATTCGCCCCGAGCCAGAAAATGCACGATGTCTGGCTGATCGCGGGCTTTGGTGTCGCCGGATACCTGCTGCGCAAGGCGGATTACCCGCTGGCCCCTCTGGTTCTGGCGCTGGTGCTTGGGCCGCTGATGGAAAAGAGCTTCCGTCAGACGCTGATTTCCGAGCAGGGCAACGTGCTTGCGTTCATCGAACGGCCGCTCTCGGGAACGTTTATTGTCATTGCAGCACTTTTCTTTGTGCTTCCTTTGGTTAAGTATCTGCGCAAAGGCGGACGGCGGAGCGTCGCTGCGGCGGAATAAACTGAATTTCTGACGACAAAAGGGGACAGGGCATGGCACCAAACGTCAAGGCACTGCTGGAGGGACACGCGTCCGATGCAAAGGCATTTGGGGCACCGGGACGAGACTGGCTCAGCTATGGCGGGCTGCGCGATCTGTCAGCCGAGGTCAGCGCCAGCTTGCGCGGCTTCGGGATCGGGCCGAGCGACCGGGTGGCCATCGTGCTGGCGAACGGGCCGGAAATGGCGTCAGCCTTTGTGACGATTGCACAAGCGGCGACCACGGCACCTCTGAACCCGGCGTATCGTGAGGACGAATATACCTTCTACCTCGAAGACCTGGGCGCCAAGGCGATTGTACTGGCGGATGGCTATGACGGACCGGCCCTGGCTGCGGCGCAGTCCCTGGGTCTGATGGTGTTGCGCACGGTTGTGGCAGACGGCGCTGCGGCAGGAGCGTTTACCTTGGCTGCCGATGGCGCCACAGGTGAGGCGCTGCCAGCGAGCGATCCGACCGATGGCGATGTGGCGCTGATCCTGCACACCTCGGGCACCACGTCACGGCCCAAGATCGTGCCGCTGTTGCAGACCAATGTTGCGGCGTCGGCGCATAACATTGCGGCGTCACTGAACCTGTCGTCAGAGGATCGCTGCCTGAACGTGATGCCGCTGTTTCACATTCACGGGTTACTTGCCGCTGTATCGGCGTCCTTGTCCGTCGGCGCGTCGATCTGGTGCGCACCGGGCTTTGACGCGCTGCGGTTCTTCGGCTGGATGCGCGATGCGCAACCGACTTGGTACACCGCCGTGCCGACCATGCACCAGGCGATCCTGAGCCGCGCCAAACGCAACGCCGATGTGATCGAAGAGGTGCCCTTGCGGTTCCTGCGGTCGTCCTCGGCAAGCTTGCCCGGGCAGGTCATGGAAGCGCTGCGCGAGACCTTCAACGCGCCGGTGATCGAGGCCTATGGCATGACCGAAGCGGCGCACCAGATGTGCTGCAACCCGTTCGACCGGCAAAAGCCGGGTGCGGTGGGTGTGGCCGCCGGCCCCGAAGTGCGCGTGGCACATGAGACCGAGAACACTCTGATCGACGGCACCGGCGAAGTGGTGATTTCGGGCCCGAACGTGACACCGGGCTATGAAAGCAACCCCGACGCCAACGCCAAGAACTTCTTTGACGCCGATGGCAAGCGCTGGTTCCGCACTGGCGATCAGGGCGCGTTCGATGCGGACGGTTTCCTGCACCTGACGGGACGATTGAAGGAAATCATCAATCGTGGCGGCGAAAAGGTGTCGCCGCTGGAGGTGGATGGCGTGCTTCTGGATCACCCGGGCGTTGCGCAAGTGGTGACGTTTGCCCTGCCGCATCCCAAGCTGGGCGAAGAGGTGGCGGCGGCGGTGGTTCTGACCGAAGGGTCCGAAGTGACCGAGCGCGAGATCCGCGATTTCGCCGCTGAGCGGATGGCCGATTTCAAGGTGCCGCGCAAGGTGATCATCCTTGACGAGATCCCGAAAGGGGCCACGGGCAAGATGCAGCGGATCGGTCTGGCGGAGAAGCTGGGGCTGGTTGAGCCGGTCTGAGCTTGAGCTGTGATGGAGCGCCGGGTGGCTTGTTTGGGAGCCTCCGGCGGGAGTTTATTTGGCAAGATGAAGGAGGAGCGGTTCGCGGCATACCAGCGGATCGTTTTGGGGTGAGCGATGAAGATTTGCGTATTCGGAGCAGGCGCCATTGGCGGCTATATGGGTGTGAAGCTGGCGCAGGCCGGGGCGGATGTAAGCCTTGTGGCGCGCGGTCCGCATCTGGCGGCGATGAAATCCAATGGGCTGAAGCTGATCGAAGAGGGTGGTGAAGAGACGGTTGTGTCCGTGACCGCGTCGGACAATCCGGCGGATCTGGGTGTTCAGGATTACATCATCGTCACGCTCAAGGCGCATTCTGTGCCGCCCATCGTGGACAAGATGGCGCCGCTGATCGGGCCGAACACGACCATCGTGTCGGGCGTCAATGGCGTGCCGTGGTGGTATTTCCACAAGATCGGTGGGGAGCATGAAGGCACGCGGCTTGAGAGCGTGGACCCGGGCAATGCGCAATGGGACGGGTTTGGTCCGGACCGGGTGCTGGGCTGTGTCGTCTATCCGGCGGCGGAGGTGATCGAGCCGGGTGTGGTCAAGCATATCGAGGGCAACCGCTTTTCGCTGGGGGAACCTGACGGATCGAAATCGGAGCGGGCCACCGCGCTGTCGCAGGCGCTGTCCTCGGCGGGGCTCAAGGCACCGGTGCGGCCGCGGTTGCGGGATGAAATCTGGGTGAAGCTGTGGGGGAACCTGTCGTTCAATCCGATCTCGGCGCTGACCCATGCGACGCTGGATGTGCTCTGTACCGATCCCGGCACACGGGCGGTGGCCAAAGGCATGATGCTCGAGGCGCAGGAGATTGCCGAGGCGCTCGGCGTGAAGTTCCCGATCGATGTGGAGCGGCGCATTGATGGCGGGGCGGCTGTTGGCGCGCACCGGACGTCGATGTTGCAGGATCTGGATCAGGGCCGCCCGATGGAAATCGACGCGCTGGTGGGATCGGTGCAGGAATTGGGCCGCGTTGTTGGTGTGCCAACACCGACAATCGATACGGTGCTGGCGCTGGTGCAGTTGCGGGCGCGGACGGCCGGGCTTTATGCGTAAGCGGCGGTCACGATCACTTCGACCTTGAGGTCGGGGCGGGCCAGTCTGGCCTCCCCGCAAGCGCGGACGGGGGCGTGGCCTTCGGGCACCCAGGCATCCCAGACCGCGTTCATCTCGGCGAAATCCGCCATGTCGGCCACCCAGATGATAGCTTGCAGGATCTGGTCGCGGGACGATCCGGCCTGTGTGAGCAGCGCATCGACGCGGGCGAGACAGTCTTGCGTCTGTTCGGTCACGCTGTCGCCTGCGCCGACCTGACCGCAGAGGTAGACGGTGCCGTTGTGTTTGACGATCTTGCTCATGCGTTGGGCGGTTTCGTGGCGTTCGATCATGAGTCTTCTCCTGGTCATTGTTTGCGCTGACACTTGCTGTTGGCGCGCGGATTGTCCAGAACGCTTGGGACAGATGAGGGGAGAGATCAGATGTCCGACACGCGCGCGAACAAACGGTTCCGGTCACAGGAATGGTTCGACAACCCGAACAATCCGGGGATGACCGCGCTGTACCTGGAGCGCTATCAGAACCAGTCGTTCACTCAGGGCGAGTTGCAGGCAGAGAAGCCCATTATCGGGATTGCAAATACCGGGTCGGACCTTGCGCCCTGCAACAAGATCCATGTGTTCCTGATGGACCGGATCAAGGCGGGTATCCGTGATGGTGGGGGCATTCCGATGGAATTCCCGGTGCATCCGATTCAGGAGACCGGCAAGCGCCCGACGGCGGCGTTGGACCGGAACCTTGCCTATCTCAGCCTTGTCGAGGTGTTGCACGGATATCCCATTGACGGCGTTGTGCTGACCACGGGCTGCGACAAGACCACGCCGGCGCAGCTCATGGGGGCGGCGACGATGGATGTTCCGGCGATTGCGCTGAATGGCGGGCCGATGCTGGATGGCTGGTACAAGGGCAAGCGCGCGGGGTCCGGCACGACGATCTGGGAAGGGCGGCGGCTGATGGCGCGGGGCGAGATCGGCTACGAGGAATTCATGGAACTGGCCTGTGCGTCCTCCCCGTCCTTGGGGCATTGCAACACGATGGGCACAGCCAGCACGATGAACGCGATGGCCGAGGCGCTGGGCATGTCCTTACCCGGCAATTCGGCGATCCCGGCCCCGTTCCGGGAGCGCATGGCGATGGCCTACGAGACTGGCAAGCGCTGCGTGCAGATGGTGCTGGACGATCTGAAGCCGTCGGACATTCTGACGCGGGAGGCGTTCGAGAATGCGATTGTGGTCAATGCCGCGATCGGCGGATCGACCAACGCGCCGCCGCATTTGCAGGCGATTGCGCGTCATGCCGGGGTTGCGCTGGACGTGACCGATTGGGAGAAAATCGGGTTTGACGTGCCCTTGATGGTGAACATGCAGCCTGCGGGCGAATACCTGGGCGAGAGTTTCTATCGCGCCGGGGGTGTGCCTGCGGTGATGGGCGAGTTGCGCAAGGCGGGGCGGTTGCACGAGGGGGTGATGACTGCCTCGGGGCAGAGCCTTGGAGATGTGCTGGCGCAATGGGAGAGCCTTGATCGGGATGTGATCACGACCCATGACGCGCCGCTGCGCGACAAGGCGGGGTTCAAGGTGTTATCCGGCAACCTTTTCGATAGCGCCTTGATGAAGACCTCTGTCATTTCGCCGGATTTCCGCAAACGGTTCCTGTCGAAACCCGGCGCGGAAGGTGTGTTCGAGGCGCGCGCCATCGTGTTTGAAGGGCCGGAGGATTATCACGACCGGATCAATGATCCCGAGTTGGGCATCGACGAGGAAAGTATCCTGTTCATCCGCAACGTGGGCTGTGTTGGATACCCCGGATCAGCCGAAGTGGTAAACATGCAGCCACCCGACGCGCTGGTGCGCGCGGGGGTCAATCACTTGCCGACAGTGGGTGATGGGCGGCAATCGGGCACGTCGGAAAGCCCGTCGATCCTGAACGCGTCCCCCGAGGCGGTTGTGGGGGGTGGTCTGGCCTATTTGCAGACCGGGGACCGGGTGCGGCTGGACCTGAACGCCTCGACGCTGAATGCGTTGGTGGCGGACGCGGAGTGGGAGGCGCGCAAGGCGGCGTGGCGTGCGCCCGAAATCGTCAACCAGACGCCTTGGGAAGAGATCTATCGCCGCCATGTCGGGCAATTGGCGGAAGGTGGGTGCCTTGAGCTGGCGACGGCGTATCAGCGGATCGCCAAAGATTTACCGCGGGACAATCACTGAGGGGGTCTGGGGGCGCTGCCCCCGTCGCCCGATGGGCGACTCCCCCGGAGTTTATGGGCAAGATGAAACAGGAGCAGTGTCATGCGACAGACGATCATCATTACGGGGGCTGGAAGCGGGATCGGCAAAGCCAGTGCTGAGGCGTTTCTGGAGGCGGGTTGGCAGGTCGGGTTGATCGGACGGCGGGCGGAGCCGCTGGAGGAAATCGCGGCGGGGGTGGACACTGCGCTGGTCTTGCCCTGCGACGTGACCGACGAGGCCGAGGTTGCGACGGCGTTCGATACGGTGATCGACCGTTGGGGACGCTTGGATGCGCTGTTCAACAATGCGGGTATCGCCGTGCTTGGCGCGCCGATCAACGAGATTCCGCTGGCTGATTGGCGGCGCTGTATCGACATCAACCTGACGGGCAGTTTCATCTGTGCGCAGGCCGCTTTTGCGCGGATGCGGGCGCAGACCCCGCAGGGTGGGCGGATCATCAACAATGGGTCGATCTCGGCCCAAGTGCCGCGTTGGGGATCGGCGCCCTATACGGCGTCCAAACACGCGATCACCGGACTGACGCGGTCGATCTCGCTTGATGGGCGGCCGTTCAACATCGCTTGCGGGCAGATCGACATCGGCAATGCCGAGACCGAGATTGTCCACGGGTTGCGCAAACAGGCGGAAGATGCGGGCACTCCGGTAGAGCCTGTCATGGATGTGGCACATGCCGCGTCGTCGGTTTTGCACATGGCCGACCTGCCGCTCGATGCCAATGTGCAGTTCATGACGGTGATGGCGACGACCATGCCTTATATCGGGCGCGGCTAGATTTTCCTTGGATTCGGCGCGGCCTTCGTGCGTTTATGCCGATAGACAACAGGGAGGAATGAACCATGATCAAGCGCGCCTTTCTCAAGCTCGCTGGAACAACCGCACTGGCACTGACGCTGGGCACCGGCGCGTTTGCGCAAGAGGTCACGCTGCGGATGCACCAGTTCTTGCCGGCACAGGCCAATGTGCCCAAGAACGTGCTGGTGCCCTGGGCCGACCGGGTGATGGAAGCGTCGGGAGGGCGGATCGAGATCCAGCATTTCCCGTCGATGCAGCTTGGCGGCACGCCTCCTCAGTTGATTGATCAGGCGATTGACGGCGTGGCCGACATCATCTGGACCGTGGCGGGGTACACGCCGGGCCGTTTCCCGCGTGCCGAGGTGTTCGAACTGCCGTTCACCATGACCGATGCGGGCGATATGTCGGCGGCCTATTGGGAGCTGGTCGAAGAGCAGATGCTGGATCAGGACTTTGCCGATTTCAAAGTGCTGGGCGTCTGGGTGCATGGCCCTGGTGTGATCCATTCCGCCGATCCGATCACGACGCCGGGCGACCTTAACGGGGTCAAGTTGCGCGCGCCGACGCGGGTGACGAACAAGCTTTTCACCAACCTAGGGGCGACGACGGTGGGCATGCCGGTTCCGGCGATCCCCGAAGCGCTGTCCAAGGGTGTCGTCGATGCGACGGTGATCCCGTGGGAAGTCACAGGTGCGCTCAAGGTGGCGGAGCTGGTCGAGAACCACACCGAGTTCGAGGGCAACGCAATCTACACCACCACGTTCATCTTTGCGATGAACAAGGAAAAGTATGAGAGCCTGCCGGATGACCTCAAGGCGGCGATCGATGGGCAGTCGGGTGCGGAGTTCAGCCGCATGGCCGGCACGCAGATGCAGGCGGATGACACCCCGTCGCGCGAAGCGGCGCTGGATATGGGCAACAACCTGATCAGCATTTCGGAGGCCGATGCCGGTCCGTGGCGCGAGGCGGCTGCGGCGACCACCGATGAATGGATCGCCGAGATGGATGAAAAGGGCATCGACGGAAATGCCCTCATCGCGCGTGCGAATGAGCTTTTGGAAAAGCACAACACGCAGTAAAGCGTGGTGGGCCGTCCGGATGGGATCCGGGCGGCGCACCAAGGCAGGGGGCAGAGCGGCATGACAACGGCGATTGAGCGCCTCGCGCGGACGATGGCCATTCTTGGCGGTCTTGTCCTGACGGGTCTGGTTCTGCTGACCTGCGTGTCGGTTCTGGGCCGCGGGCTCAATTCCATGGGCCATAGCGACTGGCTTACGGCGCTGTCTCAAAGCTTTGCCGAGGGATTGATCGCGTCGGGCGTGGGGCCGGTGACGGGCGATTTCGAACTGGTCGAGGCAGGCATCGCGTTTTCGATCTTTGCCTTTTTGCCGATCTGTCAGCTTTACGCCGGTCATGCGACGGTCGACGTCTTCACGTCGCGCCTGTCGGAGTCGATCAATGGCTGGCTGATCGCGTTCTGGGACGTTGTTCTGACGCTGATTATCTGGCTGATTACATGGCGGCTATGTGCCGGGTTGCTGGACAAGTACGGCAATGGCGAAACTACGTTCCTGCTGCAATTCCCGATCTGGTGGGCGTATGCTGCAAGTTTCGTCGCCGCTTTTGTGGCCTCGGTGACGGCGCTTTATTGTTCGGTCGGGCGGGTGACCTTTGCCGCGACCGGGCGGTCTATCTTGCCGGCGTCGGGGGCTGACGCGACATGAGCATGCTGGAGCTGGGCATCTGGTCCTTTCCGGTCCTGTTGGTGCTGATCTTTCTGCGCGCGCCGATCGGGCTGGCGATGCTGCTTTGCGGGATTGGCGGGCTTTGGTTGGCGCTGGGCAGCCCGGACGTGGTGCTGGCGCGGCTGAAGTCCGAGACATATTCAACGTTTTCCAGCTATTCGCTGTCGATTATTCCGATTTTCTTGTTAATGGGGCAGTTCGCGACCCTGTCGGGGATGTCGCAGGCGCTGTTCAAGGCTGCGGAGTCCTGGCTGGGGCACCGCAAGGGCGGCGTTGCGATGGCGTCGGTCGGGGCCTGTGCCGGGTTCGGGGCGATCTGCGGATCGTCGCTGGCCACTGCCGCCACGATGAGCCGGGTGGCGCTGCCGGAACTGCGGCGCAACGGCTATTCCGGCGGATTCTCGACCGCGACATTGGCTGCGGGCGGCACGCTGGGCATCCTGATCCCTCCGTCGGTGATCCTTGTGATTTACGCGATCCTGACCGAACAGAACATCGCCAAGCTGTTTCTCGCGGCATTCATTCCGGGGGTACTTGCCGCCCTTGGGTATATCTTAACGATTTCGCTTTACGTCCGACGACATCCAGAGGCGGCAGGACATCGGGACCCTGTGCCGTTTGCGGATCGGTGGCGCGCGCTTTTTGACGTGTGGCCTGTCTTGCTGGTCTTCGGACTGGTTGTTGGAGGGATATATGCAGGTTGGTTCACGCCAACGGAAGGTGCTGCCGTGGGCGCGGCAGGGACAGGGCTGATCGCGCTGGTGTCGGGGAACCTCGGCTGGGACGTGTTCAAGCAGAGCATCATCCAGACGGCTGTCAGCACCGCGATGATCTTTTTCATCGTGCTGGGGGCTGCGTTCTACAACGGGTTCCTGGCGCTGACGCAGGTGCCGCAGGAATTGTCGAACTGGGTCGTAGACATGGGGCTGGGCCCTTTCATGGTGCTATCGCTGATCCTGCTCTTCTACCTTGTCTTTGGTTGCCTGATGGACAGCCTGTCGATGATCCTGCTGACCATCCCGATCTTCTTCCCGGTGATTTCGGTCATGGATTTCGGCTTTGTCGATCTGGCGGTGATGCAGGCGGATGCCGCGCGCGAGGTTCTGAAGACGGGTATTCCCGAAGGCATGACGCAGGACATGCTGGGGTCGATCAATGCCGCAATCGCGGGCGGGATCGAACTGACCCGCGAGCAGATGCAGGCGCTGGACATTCGCGTGACCCAGGGCATGGCGAACCGGATCGAAGCCGAATGGGTGGCGATCTGGTTCGGCATCCTCGTGCTGATCGTGGTCGAGGTTGGGCTGATCACGCCGCCGGTGGGGATGAACCTGTTCATCATCAATTCGATGGACCGTGACACACCGATGATGGAGACTTACAAGGCGGTGATCTGGTTCGTGACCTCGGACATCCTGCGGGTGATCCTGCTGGTGCTGTTCCCGGCGATCACGCTGTTCTGGCTGTATTGACAAGAGATCTGCGCAATTATGCACAGTGAATTCTGTCATGTGCGCGAAATTTGATCTGGCAAAGTGAACCGATCAGTTTAGATAGGGGGCACATAAGGAAGGAACGCCGCCGAGCATTGGCCATTCTTCCAATAGCCCTGAGTCAACCTGGAGTTTTCCCATGCACCGCCTGTTTGTTGTCTTGTTGCTGCTTGTCAGCCCGGTGATGTCCGTGGCGCAGGATATGCGTTTGGCCAAGATTATCGAAGTGCAATCGGCGGATGGTGCGGTGACGCGGCAGTTTTTCGGGCATGTCGTCGCGAAAGAGACGGTTGATCTCGCGTTTCAGGTGGGTGGTCAGATCATCCAGATCCCGCTGATCGAAGGTGAACGTATTCTTGAGGGGACGACGGTTGCGCAACTGGATCTGGAACCTTTCGAACTGGCGCTGGATCGGGCGCGGGTGCAAGAGGATCAGGCCCAACGCACGGTCGAGCGGTTGCAAAAGCTTCAGGGCAGCACCGTGAGCCAGGTGACCGTCGATGATGCGGAAACGTCGCTGCAACTTGCCGCGATCGCGGTGCGCAATGCCGAACGGGAACTCAAGAACGCCACGCTGCATGCACCGTTCGATGCGCTGGTGGCATCGCGGAACGTCGCGAATTTTGCAACCATCAGCGCGGGAACGCCGGTTGCACGGCTGCATGACATGTCCGATCTGAGGATTGAAATCGAAGTGCCGGAAGTCCTGTTTCAGCGCGCCGGTCGGGATCCGAGCATGGAACTTTCGGCGCAGTTTCCAACCATCGACAAGCGATACCCGGTGACCCCGCGCGAATTCAATGCCGAGACGTCGCAGGTTGGGCAGACCTATCAGATCACGTTGGGAATGACGCCTCCAGAGGACCAGACAATCCTGCCGGGGTCGTCCGTCACGGTCTATGCGACGCTGAATGGCGGGACGTCGGACATCATCATCCCGGCGTCGGCAGTGAACACCAGCAATGACGGCAGCCCCAACGTGATGGTGTTCACACCCACCGGCGCGGATGAAGGCACTGTCGCCCGCCGCCCGGTGACGGTCGAGCCGACCATTCGCGGCAATGTGCGCGTGACCGAAGGCCTTGAACCGGGGGAAGAAATCGTCGCCAGCGGGGCCAGCCAACTGAATGACGGGGACCGCGTAAAGCGGTTCGCCGGGTTCACGAACTGAGCGTTGCAGCATGAATATCGCAAAAGCGTCCATCGACCGCCCGATCATCACATGGCTTATCATTCTCGGCGCGCTTCTGGGTGGCATCTGGGGGTTCTTTGCTCTTGGGCGGCTGGAAGACCCGGCCTTCACGATCAAGACCGCCGTGGTGGTGACGGAATATCCCGGTGCCGATGCCCAGCAGGTTGCGCGGGAAGTGTCCGAACCTCTTGAATCCGAGATTCAGAAGATGTCCGAGGTCAAGGAAGTCCGGTCGGTGAACCAGCCGGGACTGTCGCGTATCACAGTGGACATGAAGGACCAGTTTGATGGCAATGAATTGCCGCAAATCTGGACCAAGCTGCGCAACCGGGTCAATGCCGCGCGCCTTCCCGACGGCGTGGGGCGACCGTTTGTGAATGACGGGTTTGGCGATGTCTACGGCATCTACTACGCCGTGACTGCGCCGGGGTTTTCGGATGCCGAGATTTACAATCTCGCGACATTCCTGCGCCGGGAATTGCTGACGGTCAACGGTGTGGCCGATGTGAGCCTGTCCGGCGTGCCCAGCGAGGTCATTTATGTAGAGCCGAACCTTGTCTTGAGCACAAACCTCAACATTCCGCCCGCCGCCATTCAGGGCGCGTTGGCAACCGCCAATTCGGTTGTGGATGGCGGGTCGATCCAGAGCGAGGATGGACGCACGCTTATCCAGGGGCCAGACGGCTATGACACGGTGCAAGAGATCGCCGGCCTGACCGTCGGGGTTGGTGGCGAAATCCTGAACCTGTTCGATTTTGCGGACGTGCGCCGCGCGCGGGAAGACACCCCTGACCTGATCATCCGGCATAACAGGGTCGAGGCGTTTACGCTTGGGATCGCCGGGATCGGATCCGAGAACATCGTCGATGTCGGCAAGCGAGCTGATGCGAAACTGGCCGAGTTGTCGTCGCAAATCCCGTTGGGTGTCGACTTGCAGCCGATCTACCAGCAGCATGTCGTGGTCGAGGAAGCCTCGAACGCGTTCCTGATCAACCTTGCAATGTCGGTGTCCATCGTGGTGATTGTTCTGGCCTTGTTCATGGGCTGGCGCGCGGCCGTCGTCGTTGGTGTGACGTTGCTCTTGACCGTGGTTGGCACGCTGTTCTTCATGGCGATCTTTTCCATCGAGATGGAGCGGATTTCCCTTGGTGCGTTGATCATCGCGATGGGGATGCTGGTGGACAATGCCATCGTGGTGGCCGAAGGCATGCAGATCGCCATGCGGCGCGGCAAGGACAGTCGCGCGGCAGCGGATGAGGCGGCGAGCAAGACGCAAATCCCGCTGCTGGGGGCCACGGTGATCGGCATCATGGCCTTTGCCGGGATCGGGCTTAGCCCGGATGCAACCGGCGAATTCCTGTTCTCGCTGTTTGCCGTGATCGGGATTTCGCTCTTGCTGTCCTGGATTCTGGCACTGACTGCGACACCGCTGTTCGGGCACTATTTCTTCAGGCAGGGGTCGGGCAACGAAGATGACGCGTATGGCGGGCTGCTGTTCCGGATGTACGGGTCTGTCCTGCGCGGAGCCTTGCGCGCGTGGTGGGCGGTGATCATCGGTCTGATCGGCATCACCGTGGTGTGTTTCATGCTGTTCGGGCAGATCAAGCAGCAGTTCTTCCCGGACAGCAACACGCCGCTTTTCTTCGTGCATTACAAGCTTGAACAGGGCGCTTCGATCGAACAAACCTCGCGCGATCTGACGATGTTCGAAGACTGGCTGGCCGAACAGGAGGACGTTGTCTCCTCGACCGCCTTTATCGGGCGCGGCGCGGATCGGTTCATGCTGACCTACCAGGCCGAAGACCCGAACCCGAGTTATGGCCACATCATCGTGCGTACCAACACCATCGACGAAATCGCGCCTCTGATTGCCGAACTGGAGGACTTCGCGGCGCAAAACCTGCCAGAGGGGGAATTCCGCGCCAAACGTCTGGCCTTTGGTCCGGGGGGTGGTGATCCGATCCAGGCGCGGTTCTCTGGCCCCGATCCGGACGTGCTGCGTGATCTGGCGGATGAGGCGATGGAACGCTTTACCGAGGCGTCCGAAAACATCGTGGCCCCGCGAATTGACTGGCGTGAACAGGAACTGGTGCTGAAGCCGGTCTATGCCACGGATCGGGCGCAAGAGGCCGGGATCACCCGCGATGACATCACGTCGATCCTGCGCTTTGCGACCACGGGAATTGATGCCGGGGTTTACCGTGAAGGCGACCGGCAGATCCCGATTGTCCTGCGCGCTGATCCGCGTGACGAACTGGCCCTGACCGATCACGTTGTCTATTCGCAAAACGCCCAAAGCTTTGTGCCGATCGAACAGGTCACGGACGGTCTTACCTTCGAGGCGCAGAACACGCTTTTGATGCGGCGCGACCGATTGCTGACGATCACGGTCGGGGCGGATGTTGTCAAAGGAATGACAGCGGCTCAGGTGCAGACCGAGGTGACGGACGCCATCGAGTCGATGGAGTTGCCGCCGGGCTACAAGATGGAATGGGGTGGGGAGCTTGAATCCTCATCACAGGCCCAGGAAAGTCTTGGTCGGCAATTGCCGATGAGCCTGATCATCATGGTGGTGATCTCGGTCCTGTTGTTCAACGCGCTGCGGCAGCCGTTGATCATCTGGCTTCTGGTGCCGATGTCGGTCAACGGGGTGAGCCTTGCGCTTTTGGGCACCGGGTTCCCGTTCACGTTCACCGCGCTTCTGGGTCTGCTGTCGCTGTCAGGGATGTTGATCAAGAACGGCATCGTCCTGGTCGAAGAGATCGACCTCGTGCGCGCGGAAAAGCCCGAACAAACGCTGAAGGAGTCGATTGTCGAGGCATCCACCTCGCGTCTTCGCCCTGTTGTCCTGGCGGCGGCGACCACCATTCTGGGCATGACGCCGCTGATCTGGGATGCGTTCTTCAGGTCGATGGCGGTGACGATCATGGGCGGTTTGGCCTTTGCGTCGATCCTGACTTTGGTTGCAGCACCAGTGTTTTATTATGCATTCTTCATGCGCAGCGCGAAGAAAGCTGAGGCGGCGATGGCGTGAGCGGGGCTGTGAGGCTTGTATTCATCATGATAAATTGGTTGCATGGCGCGGCTGTCCGAACGGGGGCAGCCGTCAACCTTAAAGGTCGCCATGACACCGGGCTCCAAGACTGATCTCTCAGAACGTCCGCGACGCCGGTCCCGACCGGTGCGGGTGGCCGAGGCGATCAAGGATTGGGTGGTCGAGCAGGGGCTGATGCCGGGCGACCGGCTTCCCGGTGAGTCCGAGCTGATCGACCGCTTCCAGATGTCCAAGGGCACGATCCGCGAGGCGATGCGCATCCTTCAGGCGCAAGGGCTGGTCGAGACCAAGACCGGGCCGGGCGGGGGCAGTTTCGTCGGTGAGGTGTCGCGCGACCGGGCGCATGCGTTGCTGGCGAATTACTTCTATTTCCAGAACGTCACCATCGCCGACATCTACGCGGTGCGTCTGTCGCTGGAACCCGAGATGGCGGCCTCCTTGGCGGGCAAGCTGACCGAGGCGCAGCTGGCCGAGTTGGAAGAGATCATGCGGAACTACGCCGCCCCAGCCAAGGATGCGCGAGAGGAGCGGTTGCAGCATGTCGCGTCATTGCGGTTTCACGCGCGGTTGTCGGATTTCGGGGAAAACGCGCTCTTGAGTTTCTTCATCAGCTTCATGGCACAGATCCTGACCGACCTGACGGTCTACAAACGGTTGTATGCCACGCCGAACCACGATCTTTGGAAACGCGGGCGCGATCACCAGCTGGACCTGATTGCCGCGCTTCGGTCGGGTGATGCCGAGGCGGCCCGGCGCGTGATGGCAAGCCATATGGAGATGGCGCGCGACCTGATGGAAGATCAGGAAGCCGAGGTCATGAAACGCTTCATTGCGGAGTGACCGGGTCTTTGGTTGCCGAGAACGGCGCGCTGCGCTGCGGATCGTCGAGCGTCGGCACATGGCGCACCCAGTCGCCGTAAAGCCCCGATGTGGCGCGGCTGTGCAGGGCGCGCAGATCGGTGAGCGGCGTTTCGGAATAATCTACACGCAGGGTCATCGGCGGCTGTGCGCGGCTGACCACCAGCAGCGCGGCGGACAGAAGCCCCCGGCTGTCACCCCCGGCGCGCGAGGCAGCGTCGAGCGCGTCGAGAAGGCGGGTGTCCAGTGATCCAGTGGCGGTGAGAAACCCATCGAGACAGGCATCCAGAACATCGGTCGAGGCCAGCAGGTTGCCGGTAACAACGACATGATCGGCCGTTCGGACGTCGGCAACGGCGATGCTGTTGGCCCCGGTGAAGTGGCCAGTGTTGCCCAGAGGATCAAGCGCCGCCAGTTGCCGTTCCGCGCGACCGCTATCGGCCTTGGTGATCTGATCGACGGCGTCCGCTGCCGGGGTGCCGCCCCGCATCAGGTCCAGAACATCGCTGCCCCACATCGTGCTGGGCAAAGACCCCTGCGACGCCGACAGCCCCGATTCGGCTTCTCCGCGCAGAACCCAGCCCCCGACACAGAGGCTTCCCGTGGTGGCCGCGCCGCCATAAGCGCCCGTTTTTTCATCGAAAGCCAGAATTGAAATGGTCATTGATGGCCCCGTTTTCCTTGGACTTGAATTTATCATGAAAATTTGGCCTGATGCAATTTATCATGATAAATAAAATCTGATATCTCAGGAGAGGAAGTCACCCATGTCGCTTTTCCATGTCACCCGCCGCAGCCTGTTGGCCGCTGGCACAGCTTTGGCGCTGACGCTTGGGGCGGTTGCGCCTGTCGCCGCGCAAACCCCGCCCGGCGTTCTGATTGTCGGCCAGATCGCAGAACCGAAGGCGCTTGATCCCGCGGCCGTCACCGCCGTGAACGACTTCCGCATCCTGATGAATGTCTATGACGGGTTGGTGCGCTACAGGGACGGCACGCTTGAGGTCGAACCGGCGCTGGCGTCGGATTGGGAGATCAGCGAGGACGGCACGGTCTATACCTTCACCCTGCGCGACGGCGTGAGCTTTCACGATGGCAGCCCGTTCAACGCCGAGGCGGTGAAGTTCAATTTCGACCGGATGCTGAACGAGGATCACCCCTATCACGACACCGGCCCGTTCCCGCTGGCGTTCTTCTTTTCCGCCGTGGAAAACGTCGAAGTTGTGGATGATCTGACCGTCCGGTTCACATTGAACGGACCCTATGCGCCGTTCCTGTCGAACCTCGCCTATCCCACGGGGCTGATCGTGTCGCCCGCTGCCGTCGAAGAGCATGGCGCGGATTTCGGGCGCAACCCGTCGGGCACCGGCGCGTTCACCTTTGTCGAATGGCGCTCGAACGAGGCGGTTGTGATCGAGGCCAACCCCGATTACTGGGACGGCGCACCCGAGTTGGAAGCGGTCGTGTTCCGCCCGATCACCGATGCCAACACCCGCACCGCCGAAATGCTGGCGGGCGGGATCGACCTGATGGTCGAGGTTCCCCCGGTGGCGCTGTCGGAATTCCAGGGCGATGCCTATAACGTGCATGAACAAGCCGGACCGCATGTCTGGTTCCTGATCCTGAACACCAGGGAAGGCCCGTTTGCGGATGTCCGCGTGCGTCAGGCGGCGAACTATGCGGTCAACAAGGCGGCGCTGGTCGAGGAGGTTCTTGAAGGCACCGCCGAGGTGGCTGCCGGTCCGACACCGCCGGCCTTTGCCTGGGCCTATAACGAGGAACTGGAGCCCTATCCGTATGACCCTGACCGCGCGCGCGAGCTGATCGCCGAGGCCGGGGCAGAGGGGGCGGAACTGACCTTCTTTGTCACCGAAGGGGGATCGGGGATGCTGGACCCTGTCGCGATGGGCACGGCCATTCAGGCCGATCTCGAAGCGGTGGGCTTTGACGTGAGCATCGAAACCTATGAGTGGAACACCTTCCTTGGCGAAGTGAACCCCGGTCTTGAGGGCAAGGCGGACATGGCGGAAATGGCGTGGATGACCAACGATCCCGACACGCTGCCTTTCCTTGCGCTGCGCACCGAGGCCTGGCCGGATGCAGGTGGCTTCAATTCGGGCTATTATTCCAACGAGGAGGTCGACGAACTGCTCGAGGCGGCGCGGGTCGCCACCGATCAGGATGAACGCGCGCGGCTTTACAAGGAGATGCAGACCATCGTGCAGGAAGACGCGCCCTGGGTGTTTGTCGCCAACTGGAAGCAGAACGCGGTGACGAACGAGGCGGTCGAGAACTTCTCGCTTCAGCCGTCATTCTTCCTGCTTCTGGATGATGTTGTGAAGAACTGAGTTTCGGGCGGGCGTGGCCCGCCCGACCAAGTGGGGGGCCAGCCCCCCACACCCCCCGGAGTTTATCTGGCAAGATGAAGGGGTCCTTTGTGACAGGCTATATCCTCAAGCGTTTGGTGTCGGCGGTTCCGGTGTTGCTGGGGATCACGGTGATCGTGTTTCTTATCATGGCGATGATCCCGGGTGATCCGGCGACGGCGATTCTGGGCAGCTATGCGACCCCGGAGAATGTTGAAAAGCTCAACCGGGATCTGGGTTTGGACAAGGGGCTGGTGCAGCAGTATTTCATCTGGCTGGGCAATATGCTGACCGGGGATTTCGGCACCTCTTTCGCGCTCAACCGGCCGGTGCTGGACGAGGTGCTGGAGCGGTTCAACGCGACGCTGATCCTTGCTGGGACTGCGTTTGTTCTGTGTTCGATCCTCGGCATCATCGCCGGGGTGATTTCGGCGGCGAACCAGTATGGATGGGGCGACAAGGCGATCACCTTTGTCGTGCTGCTGGGCATTTCAATCCCGTCGTTTTTCCTGGGCATGATGATGATTCTGTTCTTTGCGGTGAACCTGCGCTGGTTCCCGGTGTCGGGCATGTGGCCGATCTATGGGGACCGAGATCTGGGGGCGCTGCTGTCGCATCTGACCATGCCGGCGTTGGCGCTGGCGGTGGTGGCGACAGGGGTCATCGCGCGGCTGTCTCGGTCGGCCATGCTCGAGGTGTTGCGGCAGGATTTCATCCGCACGGCGCGGGCCAAGGGGGTGCATGAGCGCGGCGTGATCTGGCGGCACGCGCTTCGGGCCGCGATGGTGTCGATCATTCCGGTTCTGGGCATCCAGGCGGGTTTCGTGCTGTCGGGTGCGGTTTATATCGAGATCGTTTTCCAGTGGCCCGGTGTGGGGCGGATGCTGGTCGATGCGATCCTGACTCGCGACATCCTTCTGGTGCAGGGGGGCGTGGTGTTCGTCGCCGCCTGTTACGTGCTGTTCAACATCCTGGTGGACGTGGCGCAGAGCCTGCTTGATCCGAGGATCAAGACATGAGGGCGTTCCTGGTTCTTCTGGCGCGCAACCGGCTGGCCTTGGCTGGCGGGATTGTCATGCTGGCGGTGGTGCTGCTGGCGCTGGTCACGCCGATCCTGCCTTTGGCGGACCCGGATGTGACGAACACGAGCAACAGGTTTCAGCCGATCTTTTCCGAGGGTGCGCTGCTGGGCACTGACCATCTGGGGCGCGATCTGCTGTCGCGGCTGATGTGGGGGACGCGGTTGTCCTTGGCCGTCGGGTTTGCGGCGGCGATTGTCGCGGCGACCCTTGGTGCCGCAATCGGGATCATCGCGGGCTTCTATGGTGGGCGCACAGACAACATCATCATGCGCGGTGTCGATATGTTGATGGCGTTTCCCTATATCCTTCTGGCGCTGGCGATTGTGGCGGCGCTGGGTCCGGGGCTGTTCAATGCGCTGGTCGCGGTGGCGGCGGTCAATGTTCCGTTTTTCGCGCGCAATATCCGAGGTATCACCGTGGGCATCGCGCATAAGGAATTTGTCGATGCGGCGCGGCTGGCGGGGCTGTCGAACACCCGGATCATCCTGTCCGAGATCCTGCCCAACGTGATCCCGGTGATCGTGATCGCCATGTCGACCACGATCGGCTGGATGATCCTGGAGACCGCCGGGCTGTCCTTTCTGGGTCTTGGCAGTCAGCCGCCGCAGGCCGATCTTGGGTCGATGCTGGGCGAGGCGCGGTCGGCGCTCATCACCAATCCGCACACCTCGGTTGTGCCGGGGGTGATGATCCTGATCATCGTCATGTCGATCAACCTTTTGGGCGACGGCGTGCGCGATGCGCTGGACCCGCGTTTGAAGTCCGGCGCGCTGTCGCGGCCGATGGCGACGACGCAGGTGGATCGCAGCGGCCCTGTGCCTGCGCCCACGGGCAAGGGGCTCCTGGAGGTGCAGGGGCTGGAGACGCAGTTTCACGTCAAGGACCGTGTCTATCGCGCGGTGGGTGGTGTCGACCTGCATGTCGAGAAAGGCGAATGTCTGGGTATCATCGGTGAGAGCGGCTCGGGCAAATCCGTGACCGCGTTGTCGCTGATGGGGCTGGTCGCCTCGCCGCCGGGGGTGATCACGGGCGGGGCGGTGCATTATGATGGCGAAGACCTGATCGGGGCACCCTACCGCAAACTGCGGGACATGCGTGGACGCAATGTGGCGTATATCTTTCAGGATCCGCTGGCGACGCTGCATCCGCTCTACCGCGTCGGCGACCAGTTGATCGAGGCGATCCGGGCGCACCGGCCCATTGGCAAGGCCGAAGGGCAGGCGAAGGCCATCGAACTGCTGAATGCGGTGCGTATCCCCAATGCGGAGAAGCGCGTGACGGATTATCCGCACGAAATGTCCGGCGGGATGCGGCAGCGCGTCGGCATCGCGATGGCGCTGGCCAATGATCCCGACATCATCATCGCGGACGAACCGACCACCGCGCTTGATGTGACGGTACAGGCGCAGGTGTTGACCATTCTGGACGATCTGCGTCGGTCGCGGGGATTGGCGATTGTGTTCATCACGCATGATTTCGGCGTGGTGGCACAGCTCTGTGATCGGGTGGCGGTGATGTATGCCGGGCGCATCGTCGAAGAGGGTGGCACCGAGGATATCCTGCAAGCACCGCGTCATCCCTACACAGCGCGCTTGATGGCCTGTGTGCCGGAACTGGGCGGCGGCAAGCGGCGGCTCGAGGCCATCGCGGGGCTGCCGCCGGTGGTGGACAAGCTGCCCGACGGCTGTGCCTTTGCGGATCGGTGTCTCAAGGTGCAGCCGGAGTGCCGCGCGGGGGAGATCCCGCTGGAATGGCAGGACGACCGCAAGGTTCGGTGCCTGTATCCCGAGGACAAGACGCGCGAGGCGGCAGAATGACCGAGGCACTTAAACTGACGGAGGTGTCCAAGACCTTTCCGGTGGGACGTACGCTGTTCGGGTCCGCCAAAGGATCGGTCAAGGCGGTGCATCCCATCACGCTTGACGTGCAAGGGGGGGAAACGCTTGGCATCGTGGGCGAATCCGGCTGTGGGAAATCGACCCTTGCGCGGATGCTGGTCGGGTTGCTGGAGCCGACCAGCGGGACGATCGAGATTGAGGGTGAGGCGTTGGACAATGCCGACCCGTCGGTCTTTGGCAAGAAGATTCAATATGTTTTTCAGGATCCGATCTCGTCGCTCAATCCGCGCAAGACGATCCGGCAGGTGATGGAAGCGCCTTTGAAGCATCTCTACGGCATGGGCGCGGCGGACCGGCAGGCGCGGATTGCCGAGATTTTCGAAAGCGTGAATCTGCGCGAGGAATTTCTGGACCGTTATCCACACGAATTTTCCGGCGGGCAGGCACAGCGTATCGGCATTGCGCGCGCGCTGGCGGCCAAGGCGCGCATCCTGATCCTCGACGAACCGGTCTCGGCTCTGGACGTGTCGGTACAGGCGCAGGTGCTGAACCTGCTGGCCGATCTCAAACGTGAATTCGACCTGACCTATCTCTTCATCAGCCACGATCTGGCGGTCGTGGAGGCGGTGAGCGACCGGATCGCGGTGCTCTACTTTGGATCGGTGGTCGAGATCGGTCCGGCCGAAGAGATCTTTGCCAATCCGCGCCATCCCTATACGCGGCTTCTGGCGCAAAGTGCCCCGGTGGTCGGGCGTCCATTGACGGAACCCGAGGCCAAGGGAACGGAACTTCCCGACCCGCTCAATCCGCCGCCGGGATGCGCCTTTGCCGCGCGGTGTCCAAGGGCGCAGGACCGGTGCCGGTTGGAGGTGCCGAAACTTGCGGCGACGTCGGCTGGAACGCAGGCGGCGTGTTTCTTTCCTTTGGAGGACGCGGATTGATGCGGCCCTTCATCGGAACACGCGACGCAGCTTGGCGAAGAGGGTTGGCTTGGACGGAACGGGCCTTGCTTCAGGCTTTGGTTCAGGCATTGGCACCACCTGCGCACCTTTGCCGGGTCTCAAGGCGGGATCGTGTGGGGCCACTTCTGACAGCCTCCTGAAGGTCAGGGCGTGAAGGGTGGCCCGGTTGTTGCGTGCCGCGTGCCCCATGAGACTGCGCAGGTAGGCGCGGCAGTTGCGCAGCCGCGACCACCGGTATTCCGCGACAAGGTCGGTTTCCCTGTTCAATACCTTTTCCATGAACCGGGCGATCTGGCCTGTCTGGACAAGGAAATGTGTCGTCGGATGACTGCTGAGCGGCACCTGGACATGTTCGATCCGCAAAGACGCCAACGCGGCGGTGATGCACCCGATCTGGTAGACATCTTCGGGTTCAAGGGGGTCATAGATGAGCTGAACCTCACAGCGCCGGCATGACCCATCCTCGATACGATATGGCCAGCCGCTGATCGCCTGCGACTGGGTCCACCAGCGAAGATCTGTGTCGTCGGTGATCGAAAACTGCGGGGAAAGGGCAATCACCCGGTCCGCGCCGAGCATGTCCGCAAAGGCAATCGCGGCGTATCCCCCCATGGATGACCCGTAGGTGCCACGCTCGCGATACCCCCGGCCCAGTGCGGCCGCTTGGTGCAGGGCGGTCTTTGGCAGACCTTGAAACCAGTCGTTCCTGACGCTTTTGAAAGCCACCACGTCGTAGCCCCGGTCCAGAAGGTAGCGCACCGCAAACCCTTCGGCGTCGAGATCGTCGAACATGAAATGGGTGAAGGTGAAAAACAAGCCCAGACGGTTGCCTTCGCCTTTGTGAAACTCGATGCGGTGGTCCAAATCATCGAAGATGTGGTCGGTCGTCACAAAAGCACCCGTATCCCGGCCACATGCGCCATTTTCAAGCGCGCTTCACCACACTCGCCGACGCGGTTCCCGACGTCTGCGGTAGATGGGTCATCTATGCGGTTTTCATCGCGGGATCAACGCGGGTGGCACTCAAACGTTCCGTGATGTCATGCTGTCTCTGGTGGCTTTGATCGCGATCCTGTCGCACAGGCGCACTTTTACATGCGTGGATGCTTGCGACGGGTTGCACGGGTTCCTGTTCCGATTGTGTCGCGGTCGTGCCGTTTCCAAATGATACGGTTCAACAATGACCCGCTTTATATCATGTGTCAAAATTTGCGGGCCGCATCGGCACTTGGACCGGCGACGGAAACCTGCCTGCCGCTGATCAAGGCTTGTTCGCGCGCGGGAGTGTTTCCAAGGCGATGGACGCGACACTGCACAGAAAACAATCACCGGCCAAGGTTAATTGTCCGCGATAGCCAAGCCTGCATGGAAACCGGGATTTCCGACGATAGTCGCCAAAAAGCAGTATGAGAATTCGATGACCCACCTTACGCTAGGTTAACTTTATTTGCATTGGGGGATTCATGGATACGCATGGGTGGGACATCGTTGCTGCGTGCCGACAAGACGATTTGAACAAACTTCTTTCAAAAAGAATGACGAAGGCTCCTCCGTCATTGTCCTATTCGGACAAGTCCGGAATCAAGATTGATGCTGTCTTTGATCCCTGGGAAATTACGAGTTTCGGCACGGACGATACGCTCACTCTCAAACTGCCTTTCAAAAGCGGGACGCTGAAAAACGCGAGCAAATTCGCGGTAAAGCCAACGATTGATCTGGCCGGGGTCCAGATGGAGGTCTCGGTCAAGATCGCATTTATCGACAACACCGCCGGAACAGCCTGCGATCTGAAATTTCAGCTCAAGACTGTTGGGAAGTCCAAGCAGGACAAGACCAAGGGTGCAGTTTTCGTGATCAACGCCGATCTGGATGGCACGCTGAAAAAAGAAGATTCGTCGGGCAATTCCGCAACCGATTTGCGAGAACACATTCCGCAGGTCCTGATCGCGAATGCCGACAAACTGAGCTATGCGCTGACGTCGCTCAATCTCGTGCCCACGGGTGAGCGATCATGGATCAAACCGGTTCACAAACACTTCATGTTTGCACAGGGTGCGGTCGACAAGCAGGGCAAGCAACAACCCGGACATCTGGTGGTTGCGATGATGATACGCGACCGTCCGGCAAGCAGCAGGTCGGACAATATCGACAACGCATTGACCGGCAATTCGTCCGGCCTGAATATGGCGTTTGCGCCGGACCTGTTTCTCGAGCATTTCATCATGCCGTCTTTGCCGTCTTCATTCGTGAATAAGGCATTCCTTAAATTCAGGATGAAGGGGGACGAAATCCATCTGGTGATCGAACCGGCGAGCACTGCTCCTCCCCCCCACATCACTATGCCAGCCGAATGCGCGACAGTGCATCACTGGGGAACCGGGTACGTCCCCTTTCTCTATCCTCTGACGATCAGCGTTGATGATGACCTGATGCACGTCAACGCCAGCGGGACGTTCGACATCACCGGGTTGGCGGACAGTTCCGTATCGTTCTGGTTCAAACAGGAGATGAAACCGGCCTTTGATGCAAAAACACAAACTTTGAAGTTCAATGCATATTGCAAGACCAAGTCGGATTACCACAAACACATCCCCGCCTGGATCTACATCGTGGCCGGCGTTGCAGCGCTGGGTGTGCCCCTGATTGTTGCGGCGGTTGTCACTGCGATTGTCGATGTGGTTGTGGCGGCGGTGACAACCGCCGTGGCCAAGCAAGCCGCCGGGGCAGGCGGGCAGCAAACCAAACTGGGCAATCTTGCCGCTGCGGTTGTGAACTGGCCGGGCAGTGCATCGGTCGATATTTCCCATGCCGACCTCGAGACAGCCTTTGTCGTCCGGGGTGAAATAAATTCGTAATTTCATAATTTTAGAAGGTTCTTCCTTATGAACTATTCCAAGACAGTCGAACTTTTGACGACAACAACCGCTGGTGAAGTCAATCTGTTCCAATGGGACATCGTCAACGCAACCACGTTCAAGGGGGTCAATCGATCCGTCGCGATCCAGGACAAGACCCCCAAGACGTTCGACAACAAGTCCCCGGTGCCGCCAGCCGGTGTTGCAACAATCGACGGTGCCTGGGACACATGGCAATTGACGACCGGCGGCATGGGCAACGAGGTGATGATGGAGTTGCCCGTGAAATCGGGGTCCACTACCTACACGATGTTGAGCCCGAGCTATGCCAAGCTCAGCCCGCCAAAGACCAACGCCACGACGCAGGGCAATGTCTCGCTAGGAGCAGACCAGCTGACACTCGAGGCGCAGGATTTGAAGAACCTCAATGCGCATGCCTTTAGTGAACAAACCGTCAAGGCAGGAAAAATCTATTTTGAGGTCACGCTTGAAACCAATGGCTTTGGCGCGCTGATCGGACTGGCCCGCCTTGATGCTCCGGATTCGAACTTCTGGACCGACGCGCATTCGATTTCGTACCGGTCAAACGGGGCCATCTTTTATGGCGGGCAGCCGAAAGGCGTTGTGGATGCCCAGGGTAACACGGAAAACGGTGCCCGCTGGACCAATCCGAACAGCACAGTCGGCATGGCTGTGGATTTCGACAATGGTCAGGTCTGGCTGCGCGCTCCGGACGGGACATGGCAAGGGGCAAATGCCGATCCGGAGAACAACACTGGCGCACTGACATCCTTCGACGTGTCGCAGGATCTCTACCCGTTGGTTGGCGTCTATTCGCAGGCGAAAGCCAAGATCAACCTTGGGCAAGAACCTTTTGTTCACCCGCTTCCGACCGGTTTCGAAAAAGGCATCAAGATCAGCGACACGGTTGATCGCACGCAGGATCTGGCGGGGGTCAAGATCACCGCGCGCGTGACGTTGCAGAAAAAAGACAACGGGACCAAGACCAAGGCGCTCATGGTCAACGACCAGCCGGGGGCGACGACCGAAGCTGTCACGATCACCTCGATCACGCGCAATGGGCTGGCTGTGGTCCCGCCGATCCGGTCGGCATTCGATGCATGGCTCAACGAGCCGGCCAACCTGTCGAAATTCGACAACATTTTCCATGCTATTGATTATGCCAAGCTGGCTTCGCAAAACGGCGATATCAAGGACACGATGAAGTGGATCGCGCCGGTTTATTCGGATTACGCGGTTGCCGATATTCCGGCGGCGTCGCCGGGCGGCGCGGACGCGATCTTTGCGGTGCTGAACCAGACGGCCAAGTCCACGGTCGACAAAAGCACCCTTGCAGCAGAGGTGTCGCCGGACCTGATGGCCAATCTTCAGCCGACGGAAAATGCCGTTGTTGCCATTTCTGCTGAACGCCTGACCGAAGAGATCCTGCTGGCCGGAGCCTATGGCGCGGCGGCGGATGGTGAAAGACCGGATTTCCAGATCGACGGCGCCAAACGGGTGGTGACCAACGGTGCCGAATTCAAACTGCGCCCGACCAAGCTCGCCCAGGCGGGGGATTTGGTGCAACCGATTGTGCCGCCGGGTGGATTCACGATGCGGATTGTCGGCAGGCAAATCGCAATCGAGTACACAGGTCTACATTTCGACTTCGCAAATCAGGTGCTCAAACAAAACGAAAAGGTCACGTTTGGGTATCAGCAAACCATGTTTCTCACACTTGAGGAGCGTGCTGACGGATCGCACATCCTGGTTCCGACCTTCAATGATCCGCTTGGAAAACAACCAAAGTCCAAGGGCGAAATTGTCGATTGGACAAACGTTATCGACAAATGGACCGTCAGCATGAAGCTTGACCCACCAACACAAGACAAGACCATGCTCTGGATTGGTTTGGCGTGTGGTGTCGTCGGTTTGGTGTTGGGTGGATTGACCATCTACGGGGTCACGCGATGCGTCGCCGCAGCAGGTTCCGACGCAGAAGCTGCGGGCGATGTCGCCCTTCAGGACATGCAAAACAATAATGGTGAGGCCGACTTTGGGATGCCGGCTGTTCAAGAAGCGTCTCAGTATGACCGGTTTCCCCCGCCACAAAACATTTACGACAATGTGCAAGCTGATGTTGCCAACAATATTTATGATGATGTGAACGCCCCGCTGTCACTTTTCGCTCTCGGAGATGCAGATGCAGACGCAGACGTGAAAGCAGAACTGGCCGCGAAACCAACGAAAGCGCTGGCGTCAGGGTCGCTCTTGTACACGGCGCATTGGGGCGTCGCGTTGCACGGGTTACGGGCAATGGCAGGTCTCGATCATGTCAAACAGCTCAACCTTTCGGCCGAAGATATCAAGAAATTCGCAGGTGGTGATGTGGATGTTCTTGGCCTTGAAGCCACGGTCCAGAATTTCCTGAAGACCGCGTTATCTCCCTTCGATTGGCCCGAAACCACCGGGTTCGATCTCAAGACCGCCAACCTGCAGGGCGCGCTTTTGCTTCAGGGTGAACTGAAGTCATCAACTGTCAAATCATCGTCGAAAGGAAATTTGTAATGAGTTTCTTGCCTGAAGGATGTGCCTTCCCCGATCCGGATATCGAACTCCAAGCGGCCGATGGTCCCCATCAGGTCGGGCTTGAGGGCTGGGATACCGCCAGTATCCTGACCATGGACGGGATGAACAAAGTCATCAAAGGGCAGAACATAAAGCTGCCTGATCTGGATCAGCAATCCAAATGGAATGGTGATATCCAAGGCGTCTGGGACAGTTGGGATCTTATACCGGACAAGCACTTTGTCGGTGGTGCCGTGCGTTTGTGTTGTACGCTGAAATCCGGTCATGCAACGGATGCCAGGGGCGGCCAGTACCCTGATCCGAAGGCCCATAACCCCCCGATTGCAGGCACAAAAGTCTACATCACCGTAACGATCAAGTCGGTCAAAGCGCCGGCGCTCAAGTTGAAAGACAAGACCGCCGATCCATCCCAACCCGGCGTACCGCATGCGCTTTTCATGCAGGATCAGCCGCAGAACCACATTGACGCCGTCACGGTGGACACGATTGAACCGGCATCCTTGGTCGGACCGTTCAAACCCTTGTTCGAATTGTGGTTCAACGAAAAAAAGAACCTTCAGGCGTTTAACCCCGTGTTTCACTCTGCGCTCTTGAACGTCAAAGCTGCGCATGGGGACTATCAATGGGTCAAGCCAACCTTGTTGTCTTATGCGTCGCTCACCAATTCCGGGGGGGACGGGTACTTTGCCGCTTTGTGCAAGACCGACAAACAGAACCCGTCATGGGCGAAACTGGCCAACCAGATCGACGGCGCCATTGCGGATGATTGGCCAGCTGGGGTAAATTCGATCTTCGCGATAAGTGGACCGCGCTTTGCAGAGAAATTTCTCAAGCACGGCGCCGCAAAGATTTTCAAAGGGGCCAAACCCGAAGATTTCGACATTGTCGGTGACGAGTTGATCGTCACCAACAACAAGCTGTTGGTCTGGGGCGATTTCACGTTGGAGGACGGAACGAAGGTCAGCCCGACTGTTCCCAAGAAGGGCCTGACCATGCGTGTTGTCGAGGACAAGTTGCAGGCGGAATTCACCGGCTTGACATGGGATCATCCCCTATTGGTCGGCAATGATGTCTTCACACTCAATTTCACGCAAAACGTGTATCTCAAGCTGGGAAAGAATACCAAGGGTCAGCCGGTCCTGATGACGACCAATGACTACAAGGCGCAGAAAAAGAAAAAGGAAGTCCCGGATATCGAGCGGCCCCATATTTCGGCCAAGCCTGACCGGACGGCGGTTGAATTTGACCGCTGGACGCAAATTGTCGGCATGGTGCTGTCCGTTGTGTCCCTGGGAGCATTTGCTGCTGGCAAGTGGATTGTAAACGCGGCGGAGGCGACTGAAGCCGCGAACAATGTAACCGCATGGATAAATGGCACCGATGACGTTCTCAATATTGCGGCGGACGGTGAGGAAGCAATGAACTCGGTGTCTCAGACCGTGTCGGACTCCGGCAACCTCGCTGCGGCTGCTGCCTTTACCGGCTCAGGCCAAACAGTTCTTGATGTCAAATACGGCGTTTACCTTATGCGCTTTGCATCCGAGGCAGGGATATTGTCCGCAATTTCGATGATCGCTTACGCTGACAACATGATCAAGTTGACCAATGATCAGGAATTTGATCCAGACGCTTTGCCAGACCTTAACAATTTTCTTGAGAACGTTCTGGGGGCTGAACAATGGCCGGGTGTCAAAGGCACCGAGCTCAAACATGTCCGGCTGGCCCAGTCATTGTTGCTCTATTTCAACCGCACGATGTGAGGGACGAGATGCAAACCTATATTGAAAATCCCTTGCTGGCCGAATTCGCAAATCTGCCGACCGAAGAAGCGTCCACCTTGGATTGGGACACCGTTTTTGCGCTGAATTACGATGAACTGAATGCGGCGATCAAGAAAAGCGGAAACACACCCAAACAGTTGAACTGTCCTCCTTCGGGCATGTTCAAATTCGCGGTGACGGCAACCTTTGGGGATTGGAAGGTCATTCCCGGCGGGGATGGAGACGCCGTGCATTTCCTTTTGCCGATGACTGGCATGACGGCGCATTACGTTTTCAAAGGCCAGCCCGGAACGGTCACCTGTGATGAAATGACGATGACCGTGGCCGTCAAGCTTGCGCTGCTGCCGCACACTGGTCCCGCCAAGGACGCTGACGGGAATTCGTTGCCGCCCCCCGCAAAAGGGACCAAAAGGCATGCGCTCAAGCTGCGCACCGCTGGCACGACGCCGCAGGATCCGATCGCCAGCATCGTCAATGTCGATTACGTCAAACCCCTGTCAGAGCCAGACGCATCGACCCCGATCCGGACCTGTCTGGACACTTGGGCCTTGACGCAGATTCAGGTGTTCGAACATATCTTCGCGTTTGTTGATCTGAACACGCAGATTGATCACGGCGACTTTGCCTTCACCAAGCCGCACACGACAAGTTACGCGGTGTGCGACACGATTGACAAAAGTTCCGGCTTTCTCGCGGTCCTGTCGATGACGTCGCCGGACAAGGCACCCGACATCCAACAGGCCTCCAGCTATGCCATTCCCGACGGCGCTGGGGCGGCATTTCTGATCCGGCGCAAACGGTTTTTACTGGATATGGTTCAGCCGGGGCTGTTGCATATGTGGCCTAATTTGAAGGCCAGTATGCTTGAGATGTCCAAAGATGCCCGAAGCCTGCGCATGAAAGACGATATGTCGATCATGCTGCCACATGTGAGCCACAACGGGTCAGACTATACACCCGAACTTCTGAGCTTCGATTGTCAGGTGAAGGGCAACGAACTGGTCGTGACCACCAGCACACAGGTCGAGGTGTCTTCAGGTATCTACGGCACCTGCTATTCCCAGACCTATTACGAACTTGAGATCGGCAGGAACAGGAAGGGCAAGCAGATCATCAATTACAAACAAAGCCGCAAACCCAGCATTCAGAAAGGCCATTGGTCCAAGCCGGGTGTAGAAATCCTGAAAACGATTTTGACAATTGTTGGCGCTGTTGTCGGCCTCGTCGCAATCGTCTTGACGGATGGTGCGGCGGCGATTGCAATTGCGGCCATGATGTTCGCCATGATCGGCCACTTCGCGATCACCAGCCTTCAGGACCAGGCGCTTGATGCGGCACCGGGGCTGGGCGATTTGGTCAACCATTTCACCGGCGCGATCACATGGACATCTCGACACATGCACCTGACCTCGAGTGGCCTGCACGGCTCGCTGCAACTGGGTGGCGACTTCGCCTGAATCGGGGACCGTCGTCGGCTTCTTTTCTGGTCCGTATTTCTGTAATCTTCAAAGATTTGATGAGACGCGACGACGCGATCCGGGGGAAGGTACAGGGGTGCTTCAGATCTTTCGGGCTGCAAACGCCGATGTGAAAATACCCATCTTTGACCAAAGCAATTGGGTGCGAAATGGTCTGCGGCTCCTGGCAGTGGCTAAAAGCTGGAGTGATACCAATGAGTTAGCTGAAGAAATGGTGCCCCCACACGGACTCGAACCGCGGACCTACTGATTACAAATCAGTTGCTCTACCAGCTGAGCTATAGGGGCTCCGGTGGCGTGATTACTGAGTGTCGCGCGGCTGTGCAAGAGGCAATCTGGCGAAAAATTGCGATTTGCGCGGTGACGTCAAACGCGGTTTTCATCCACGCCTTGGCCCCTATAATGCAGTCAGGCAGCGAGAAAAAAGAAAACCGATGCAAGTTGTCCTTCACACAGGCCTTCACCAGACCGACAGCGACCGGCTGTTCAAGACGCTTTTGCGCAATCGCGATGGGTTGCGTCCCGAGGGGGTCGCGATTCCCGGACCCGGAAAATATCGCAAGCTGATCTCGGAAATGCTCAATGCTCTGGGGGACGGGAGGCCGTCGCCCGACACGCGCGATGTGTTGCTGGACAGCATACTGGACGAGGACACGGGCCATGTGGATCGGCTGATCCTGTCGCACGAGAACCTGTTTTCGGTGCCCAAGATCGCGTTTCAAGGCGGCACAGTCTATCGCAAGGCCGAACAGCGACTGCGCACCCTGTGCGATATCTTTGCGCAGGATTCGGTCGAGGTGTTCATCGCGCTGCGCAATCCGGCAACCTTTCTTCCCGCACTGCTGACCGCGACCCCGCATGACAGTCTTGGCGCATTGTTGAACGGGCTGGACCCGTCGCAACTGCGCTGGTCCGATCTGATCGGGCGGATCACTACCGCCTTGCCGAACATGCCGGTCACGGTCTGGTGCGACGAGGACAGCCCGCTGATCTGGGGTGAGGTGATCCGGGAATTCGCCGGGGTCGAACCGACACATCCGATCATCGGGGCTTATGCGCGGATGGCGGATATCATGTCGAAAGAAGGTATGACGCGGTTTCGCACCTATCTGGCCGACTCCCCCGGTCTTACCGAAATCCAGACCCGGCGGGTGATGGTGGCGTTTCTTGATAAATATGCCGACGACACCATGATCGAAGATGAGCTGGATGTGCCCGGATGGGACCAGGATCTGGTTCACGCCATGACCGAGCAATACGAAGAAGACCTGTTCGAGATCGGGCGGATGCCGGGTGTGACGTTGATTGCGCCCTGAAGGGGGCGGAACCCAAACTCGATCAATGCCTGGGAAGGCTTGAACCAAGACAAACTGCGGATCGCCGGGTGCTGACGTCACGGTCAATGCGGTCACGGCCCGTACCTCCATTCGATTGCGGCGAGTCTGTATTTGATGGGTTTGATACATATCAAATCCAAACCTGCGAGAGTGTCATATTCTGGATGCAGAATATTTCTCGAGGAGGGCTTGATGACAAAGTTGACCGCAACACGGAGACAGTTCTTCGGGCTTGCCGCTGGTGGGGCTGCGGCGGCGATGCTGGCTGCGCCCGAAAAGGCCCGCGCGCAGGTCGCCACCAAGGCGCGCATTGTCATCATCGGCGCAGGGGCTGGTGGGACCGCCCTTGCAAACCGGCTGGTGACGCGGCTGGATGGTGCCGACATCACGCTGATCGACCCGCGTGCCGAGCATCTGTATCAGCCCGGCCTGTCGCTTGTCGCCGCCGGTCTGAAGCCTGCCGATTATGTCGTGTCGAAAACAACCGATTGGCTGCCTGACGGTGTGACCCTGATCGCCGAGGCCGCCGCCCAAATTGATCCCGAAGGGAAAACCGTCACCACGACAAGCGGTCAAACCGTGGCCTACGACTTCCTTGTTGTCGCTCCCGGTCTGGTGCTGGATCACGACGCGATCGAAGGCTTTTCGCTCGACATGGTGGGGCAGAACGGCATCGGCGCGCTTTATGCCGGGCCGCAATACGCCGCCGCCACCTGGAGGGCCGCGAAGGCCTATACGGAAACCGGCGGTGTCGGCCTGTTCACGCGACCCGCGACCGAGATGAAATGCGCCGGTGCCCCTCTCAAGCACACGTTCCTGATCGACGACATCGCCCGCACCGCCGGAAACCGCGGCAAGCTCGACGTGCAGTACATGGCCAACAACAACAGCTTGTTCGGCGTGCCCATCGTGTCGGAAAAGGTCCGGATGCTGTTCGGCGACCGGGGCATCACCCCGGTTTATTCGCACGTCCTTCGCGGCATCGACGCCGGGGCCAAGACAGCCACATTCGACACGCCGGACGGCAGCGTGACCCGCGATTATGACTATATCCACGTCATCCCGCCACAGCGCGCACCCGAGGTGATCCGACAGTCGGGACTCAGCTGGGCTGACAAGTGGACGGATCAGGGCTGGGTCGAGTGTGACATGGCCACCCTGCGCCACCTGCGCTACGACACGATCTGGGCATTGGGGGACGTGGCCGGTGTGCCCAAGGGCAAGACCGCCGCATCCGTGAAATGGCAGGTGCCGGTGGTCGAGGATGGCATCCTTGCCGCCATAGAAGGCCGCGAGACCACCGAGACCTATAACGGCTACACCTCGTGCCCGATGATCACCCGCGTCGGACGCGCGATGCTGGTCGAGTTCGATTACCACAACAATCTTGTCCCGTCGTTCCCGGGCATCATCGCCCCGCTGGAAGAACTGTGGATCAGCTGGCTGATGAAGGAGGTGGCGCTCAAGGCCACCTATAACGCCATGCTGCGCGGTCGGGCCTGAAGGAGAGACCCCATGAAAGATCTGACATTCGGAACCCTGCTGGCCGTGTTCGAGGAAATCTTCGGGCGTGGCCTGTTCTGGACGATGGTTGTCGTCGCGGTGATTGTGACGGTGGCCTATCTCTATGTGCTCATACGCGATCACAGCATTTCGTGGCACAAGTTCCTGCTGGCACAGCTGTCGATGCCCGTTGGTGCGATTGCGGCGGTCTGGTTCGTGCTGGTGATGACCAGCTCCGAACTGCGCAACCTTGGCGGACCAGTGGATGTGATCGTTTTCCTGGGCATCGCCGCTGCGGGTGCCGTGGGTGCCGCGATACTTGTTTACACTGTGCAATCGCTTCTTTTTCGCCGGCCGACTTCCGATCATCGGTAATGCCAGGATGCCGGGGCGACGAAAATGCAGGGGGGCTGCAAGAGGGGAGCGGTCAGATGCAGGCCTCTGGCCGTGGGGTTCAGTTGGTCGTCTCAGGAGCGGTGCAATCAGCTGACCCGTTTATACAACGGCCTCACACCTGAAAGGCGGCAAGGTCTTGCCGCCTTTGATGGGCGTGCGAGGCAAGGGCACCTCGGTGGCCGCCCTCAGCTCATCCCCAACGCTTCTTTGTACATCTCCAGAACCGCCTCTTCTTCTGCGATGTCGTCGGGTTCGCGTTTGCGCAGCGCGATGACCTTGCGCATCACCTTGGTGTCATATCCGCGCCCCTTGGCTTCGGCCATGACCTCTTTTTGCTGTTCGGCGATGTCTTTCTTTTCCGCGTCCAGCCGTTCGATCCGTTCGATGAACTGGCGCAGCTCATCTGCGGTGACGCGGTAGTTGGCTTCGATTGCGCTGTCGTCCATGACGGGCTCCTGTTCGGTTTGAGTGGTGTCGTAGCGATGGCGGGTCTCGCCTTCAAGGGCTTGTCAGCGGGCGGGTGATGAATTACCGCCGCTTGGGTCGGGACCACTTCGAGGGCACATCATGGACATACTGATCTGGTCAGGGGCTGCGCTGTCTTTTCTGGGGCTGTGCGGGCTGGTCTATTGCATTGTTCGCGTCGCAAAAGCGCGCAAAGCGGGGCTGGGCGATGACGGGTTGCGGGTCGAAGTGCAAAAGGTGATGCCGATCAACCTTGGATCCCTGTTTGTGTCGGTGCTGGGGTTGATGATGGTGATCCTGGGCATCTTTCTGGGCTGAGCCCGTCAAAGATCGTCGAACCTGCGCCCATACTTGATCAGGTCGCCAAAAACCGGGTCTGGTGTCCATAATGCACGGTCCGGATGGTCCAGACCTTCCATCGCGCGTGCCGTCCTGAGCAGACCACCTTCGCCAACGGCATGCATGACACCGCCATGCCAGTTCGGCACAAGCTGGGTAAAGACCGACACGATGTCGATATCGCCGGCGCGGGCAACCACGCCCTCGCGCAAGGCCCGCGCGCCTTCGCTTGCCATCGCCCCAAGAACAAGGCGCACGATCTGCTCTGCAGGCATATCGGATTGCGGAACACGCCGCTGGTAGATCCGTTGCAGGATCTCTGCGTCGGCCTTGGGCGGCGATGAGGGCGCATAGGTGTAGAACCCCCGCCCGTCGACGCGGCCCTTGCGACCCAGTTGCACCAGAAGATCCGCCCAGTTCTGGCACCCCTCGGCGCGTTTGTGGCGCGATACAGCCTCAAGCCCGATGCTGTCAGCCAGCTCATATGGCGGATGGACCATGCCCCAGGCGCGCATCGCGGCGTCAACGGTGAAAGGGGACTGGCCCAGATCGACAAGGCTGTCTGCCGCCTGTAACAAAATCTGGATCAGCCGGTCATACAGCCCCATGCCGGACGTCGTTTCCACCACCGCCAGCTTGTTCAGGCGTCGTGCAAGGGCCAGCCCGGCAAGCCGATCGCCTTCGGTGCTTTGGGGGCCAAGGATCACCTCTACCAGCCGCGCTGTCTTGGCGGTCGGGAAGAACTGCAGCGCCAGCCGTGGATCGGTGCCGGGCAGGCAATGCGCCACCGGCATCTGCGGCGGAAGATGCACCCCGCGCTGGCCCCGAGTCGCGCGCAGGGCAATGTCGGCCCCGTCGATCATCTGCGCCCCGTCGCCATAGCGCAGCGCATCGAGGCTTCGTTTTGCCCGCTCCTCGTCGAGTTTGCCGGACCGCACCGCCTCTTGCACCACGGCGCGCACATGACCGACGCTGTCGCGTTGCTGTGCCGGATCCTTGATCACCCAGTTCACGCCAAGGTCGGCATCCAGCGCGGCCAGCACGATCTGAACGGCATTCGCGCTCCCTCCGAGAACCGCAACAGTCGAGATATCGGGCAAGTCGGTGCGGCGGGTGTGTGTGCTGACCGCTTGCTCTGCATGGAACAGATGGGCCAGCGCCTTGGATTGATCGGTGTCTGCGCAATCCTCTGCGGCAGCCTGTTCATAAGCCAATCCGGCATCAATCGGCAGCAGGATCGCCGCCTCGACGGCTGACAGAATGTGCCTTGGCGCCACCTCGGGAGAGGCCTCCACAGAAGCACGCATGCGGGTCAACGCCGCCTGATAGGCCTTGGCATCGGTGAAACCGGACCGGCGCTCTGCCGTGGGTCGCGGGGCAAGACCGTCGGGATGTGCGGCCACAAATCGCGTTATGGCGTCGTCGGGGGCATCTTCGAACAGCTCATCCGCCAGCGCGGTGAGTTTGCCCGATGTGATCGGAACCAATGTACCGCCAAGCAAAAGCTCCAGCGACATGTCCGCTCCGACCAGTCGGGGCAGGCGTTGCGTGGCCCCCGCGTGCGGAACCAGTCCAAGGCGCGCATTTGGAAATCCAAGCCGCGTGTGTGCGTGGACCAGGCGGTAATGCGCTGCCAGAGCCAGCTCCACACCACCGCCAACCACAACTCCGTTCATGACCGCGATGACGGGTTTGACACAGCGTTCGATCCGCAGGCACAGATCCGACAACAGATTGCCCCGGTCATCGCCGCCGCCCTGCGGATCGGTCACGCCGGACGGGAAGGTGGGGCCTTTGCCCCGGAAGACGATCACCTGCACCGCATCGTCCTTGGCAAGCTGGGTGAAGGCGACATCCAACGCGCTCAGAAGGTGAAGGCTGAGGCGCGCAGACGGTCCGGCGTCCAGCGCAATCTGCGCGACCCCGTCCGTGACAGAGATTTCGGTTCCTTTGTCCATCTGCTGCTCCGATGGCCTCTGATTGGCATTTGCGCCTGTTCTTTACGGGGTATTAGAATCCAATCCGGGCTCTCTGGCAACAATCTTGGGCTACCTGGCGCGTTTGTGCATCATTCTCGCGACATCCAGCATCCGGGCCGAAAACCCCCATTCATTGTCATACCAGCCGAAAATGCGGAGTTGATCGCCCGTAACCAGTGTTTCGTTCGGGGCAATGACCAGCGATTCCGTGCGCGCGCGCAGATCGACGGACACACACGGGTCTTCGACCAGTCCGATCACCGGGTTGTCCCCGGCAAGGGTGCGCAGGGCGTCGGCGGCATCTTTTGGCGGGTTCGCCAACCGCACCACCAGGTCAACCGCCGACACGCTGATGGCGGGCACGCGCACAGCCGCCCCGGTCACGCGACCGGCCAGATCGGGCAGAACCTGGTCGATCAATTGTGCAGCACTTGTGGTTGTGGGGACCATGCTTACCGCGCCCGCGCGATTGCGGGCAAGGTCCGGTCCGCGCGGCGCATCCACCATCGGTTGGCTGCCGGTATAGCAGTGAATGGTGGTCATATGGCCCTGGATCAGCCCGAACCGCGTATCAAGATCGCGCAGCAGCGGGGCCACCGCGTTGGTCGTGCAGGAGGCATTTGACACAATGCGGGAATCGCCAAGCAGATCCTCGTTGGCCCCGCGCACGATTGTGATATCGGCAATATCGGCCGGACCGGACACCAGAACCGACCGCACGCCCGCATGAAGCGCGGCTTCGGCGGTGGCGCGATCCTTCAACGCACCGGTGCAGTCCAGCACCAGATCGACCTCGCTCAATGGCAGATCGGCCATCTTGACCCCGGTCAAAAGGGGAATCGACCGCCCCCCGGCGTGCAGCTGACCGTCCGCAAAGGTCACACCGCCGGGCAGGGGGCCGAACACGCTGTCATACTTGAAAAGATACGCGCAGGTCTCGGGGAGGGCGATGTCATTGACCGCGACAACGTCGATATCCGCATGCGCAGGCGTCGTCAGGATCTGCCGCAGGATCACGCGACCAATCCGACCGAACCCATGAATCACGATGCGCATTTTCAAATCCTTTTCCTGCTCGAACCGCAACTGTGCGTTACGGCTTGCATTTCAACTCTGATTTTTTCACATTGTAAAAATGTTTTTTGTATCGAGACAATGATGAACGCAGAATCAGGTCCAGAGCGCCGGGCGCGCGGGCGTCCCCGTGCGTGGGGCGACACAAGCGAGCAGAACAAGATCAAGTCACTGGACCGCGCGCTTGTGATCCTTGAACGGCTCAGCGAATGGGGCGGTGCGACGCTGACCGATCTGTCGGAAGACCTAAAGCAGTCGCCCGCCACGGTCTACCGGGTGCTGTCGACCTTCGAGGCGCGCGGCATGGTTGATTTCGATCCGATCGCGCAAACCTGGCATATCGGGGCAGGGGCGTTTCACATCGGATCGCGCTTCTTGCGCCGCACCTCCCTGGTCGAGCGTGCCCGTCCGTTCCTGCGCCGCCTTATGGAAGAGACCGAGGAAACGGCAAATCTGGGTGTGTCCCGCGATGGGCAGGTGCTGTTCCTGAGCCAGGTCGAAACCCATCACAACATCCGCGCGTTTTTCCCGCCAGGTGCCATGTCTCCGATGCATTCCTCGGGCATTGGCAAGGCGCTGCTGGCGCAGATGTCGGACAAGGACGTGGCGGCGATCATCCGCAAACACAAGCTGCCCGCGTTCACAGATCGCACGCTGGTCACAGCCGAAGCGCTGGCCGCCGATCTTGAGGCTACGCGAAAGCGTGGGTATGCCTTTGATGCTGAAGAGAAAAACGACGGCATGCGCTGTATCGCGGCACCGGTGTTCGACATGCATGGCGAACCTGTTGCGGGTGTGTCGATTTCTGGCCCCTCCGCGCGTATTCCCGATGCACGGATCGAAAGCCTTGCCGCATCGGTCAAGGACACGGCGGCAAGGCTCACATCCGCGCTGGGTGGTCCGTCGGATTAGGCGACGTTCTTCAGGGCAAGTCGGGGTGTGACGCCCAACGCATGACACACATCACGCGTCAGTTCCGGGCGGTTGAGCGTGTAAAAATGCAGCGTATCGACTCCGCCGTCGATCAGCTCCGAACACAGCTCGGCACAGATCGCGGTTGCAAGCAGGTCTTCACGCCCGTCGCGCTCGGCCTTGTCAAACGCATCCACAACCCAGGTTGGGATATGGGTGCCGCAGCTTTTTGCAAACCGCACAGCGCCTTTCCAGTTCTCGATCGGCAGGATACCCGGAGTGATCGGCGCGTCGATCCCGGCCTTTTCGCAGGCATCGCGGAACCGGAAGAATGTCTCTGCCTCAAAGAAGAACTGGGTCAGCGCCTCTGACGCTCCCGCTTCGAACTTGCGCTTGAGGTAGGACACATTCGCCTGTGCATCTGTGGCTTCCGGGTGGGTGTCCGGATAAGCGCCGACGCGGATGTTGAACTCCCCGGCTTCGCGCAGCCCTTCGATCAATTCGACGCTTGAGGCAAAGCCGTCAGGATGGGACACGAACCCGGTTGATCCCTTGGGCGGATCACCCCGCAGCGCGACAATGTCGGTCACCCCGGCGGCGGCAAAATCGCGCGCGATGCCCAGTGTTTCTTCGCGGGTCGCATTCACGCAGGTCAGGTGCGCAGCGACCGGCAGGCCCGACGACTTGTGCAAGGTGGCAACCGCCTCGCGGGTCAGGTCGCGGGTTGTGCCCCCGGCACCGTATGTCACCGACACGAAACGCGGCTGGAGCGGCGCAAGAACCTGCACCGTGTCCCAAAGCCGGAAAGAGGCTTCCAGCGACTGGGGCGGGAAAAATTCGAACGAAATAGCCGGTGCAGTCATTGTCGTGATCCTTATTGGCGTTGACCCACTTGTCGCACATGCAGCATTGTGAGACAAACTCATAAATCTAATCTTGAACATGAGCCGGATCGATAATGCACATTGAATTTCGCCACCTCCGCACGATCAAGGCCATCCATGAATGTGGCGGCGTGGCCCGCGCTGCCGATCAGCTCAACATCACCCAATCGGCCCTCAGCCATCAGATCAAGGGGCTCGAGGATCAGGCCGGGGTCGAACTGTTTGTGCGCCGTTCCAAACCGATCCGCCTGTCGGCGGCGGGCATGCGCCTGCTGCGTCTTGCCAATCAGGTGCTGCCGCAGGTCGAAGCGCTGGCGGCCGAATTCGAAGGTCTGCGCGACGGATCGTCAGGCCGCATGCATATCGCCATCGAATGCCACGCCTGTTTCGAATGGCTGTTCCCGGTGCTTGAGGCCTTCCGCAAGACGTGGCCGGACGTGGATGTCGATATCCGCCCCGGTCTGGCCTTCGATGCCTTGCCAGCGCTGCAAAAAGAGGATGTGGACCTTGTCGTGTCTTCCGACCCAGAGGATATTCCGGGTGTGACCTTTACGGAACTCTTTGACTACAATGCCGTTTTTGTCGCCTCGGCGGCGCATCCCCTGGCCCAGAGACCCTATGTCGATGCCGAGGATTTTCGGGGCGAAACGCTCATCACCTATCCGGTGGAACGATCGCGGCTTGACGTCTTCAGCCAATTGCTGATCCCCGCCAAGGTCGAACCGGCTGGCGTCCGTCAGGTTGAATTGACGGCCGTGATCCTTCTTCTGGTCGCATCGAACAGGGGCGTCTCTGTCCTGCCCGATTGGGTGGTGCGCGAGGTCAAGTACAGCTCGGATTATGTCACCAGACCGCTGACCCAAAACGGTGTCACGCGGCGGCTATATGCTGCGACCCGCACGGCGGATATCGACAAGCCGTTCGTGTCGGAGCTGATCCGGCTGGCCCGACAAGAGGCGCACCGTCTGCAAACCGCGTGATCGCTACATCTCGGTGATGTTGGACGCCATCATCCGGCCATCGCGGCCTTCGGACATCTCGAAGCTGACCTTCTGATTGTCGGCCAGCCCTTCCATCCCCGATTGCTGCACTGCGGAAATGTGGACAAACACATCCTTGCCGCCATCTTCGGGGGAAATAAAGCCGTAGCCTTTGGTTGCGTTAAACCATTTCACGGTACCGTTCGGCATGATCCCGTGTCTCCTCTTGTCGTCATGTCTGACCTCTGTGGGCCGCTGTGGTTGTGACCGGATCCGCAATCTGCGACACACCGTCACCTGATATGACATTGGCCGATGTGACGTTAAGGCAAGTATTAAATGCACTTTAAACGCGTGACGCAAAGCCGTCACCACAGGTCAAAAGGGAAGATGACCATGATCCTCTATGGGCTGAAGACCTGCGATACCTGCCGTAAGGCCTTGAAGGCGCTACCGAATGCAGACCTTGTCGATGTCTCGCAAACCGCTGTGCCAGAGCCGGTTCTGGACCGCGCGTTTGAGAAATTTGGCGATGCGGTGCTGAACACCCGCTCGACCACATGGCGCGGGCTGGACGATGCAGAGCGGGCGATGGACCCCAAGACGCTGCTGGTTGCACATCCCAAATTGATGAAGCGCCCGCTGATTGCCGACAAGGACGCGCTGTACCTTGGTTGGGACAAAAACACCCAGGCCGCTTTGGGCGTCTAGTCCCGCATCTGCATCCGGTGCAGCGCCGCATAGCTGCCCGAACGTTCGAGAAGCGCATCGTGGGTGCCCTGTTCGATCACACGCCCCTGATCCATCACGACAATCTTGTGCGCATCGCGCACCGTCGACAGGCGATGTGCAATCACCAAGGTGGTGCGCCCCTTGGACAAGTCATCCAGCGCCTCCTGGACCTTGGCCTCCGACCCGGTGTCAAGCGCCGACGTCGCTTCGTCCAACAGCAGGATGGGCCGGTCGCGCAGCACTGCCCGCGCAATTGCCACGCGCTGACGCTGCCCTCCCGACAGGGCCGAACCGCGGGGGCCGACAGGCGTGTTCAACCCGTCGGACAATTGCGGCAGGAAGTCAGACACATGCGCTGCATCCAGCGCGCGCTTAAGCTTCTGTTCAGAAACATCGGTCTGACCCAGAAGGATGTTTTCAAGCACTGTATCGTCGAACAAAAGCGCATCCTGCGACACGACGGAAAACAGCCCGCGCAGATCGCCAAGCGCAATACTCGAAACAGGAACGCCCCCTAGCGTCACCTGTCCATGTGTTGGATCAACAAGTCGGGTCAATACATTGAAGATGGTAGATTTTCCCGCGCCCGAAGGACCAACAAGCGCGGTGGTCTTTCCGGCATCGGCTATAAAGCTGCATCCGTTAAGAACGCTTGTTTCACCGTAACTTACGGATACGTCTTCAAGTCGAATCTCAGGAACGCCCTGTGGTGGCGGAAGCGGCTTTGCAGGGCTGCGCAAGCCCGGCTCCGTGTCAAGGATCTGGCGAATACGTTCGATCCCGGCGGCGGCCACCTGCCAGACACCCGCCATATTCCCCAGTCGCCGCAACGGTTCAAACGCCAGGCCAATTGCGGTGAAGAAGGCCATGAAATCACCGACTGATTTCTCGCCTGACAGGATTTCAGTTCCGCCGTAGAACAGCACCCCCATGAACCCCAGACCGGCCATGATGTCGATCAGTCCAGGGATGGTCGCCTGTCCCAGGGCACTGCTGGTCTCGACGCTCACCCGCTCTTCAGTCAGCGTTCGGTAGCGGTTCGACTGGTAGCGCTCCAACGCGTTGAGCTTGACCGGAATGATTCCGTGGAATGCCTCGTTCAACCGGATCGACAGTTTCGCCGCCACATCCCGCGCACGACGCGCCTTCTTGCGCACATAACGTTGCAGGATCATCGACGGAGCAATCAGGATCGGTGCCCCCAGGAGCGCCACCAGGGTCCAGCGCCAATCCACCGAAATCGCCACCGCAAACAGCGAGATCAGCGCGATCACATCCCGCCCCGCCCCGGTGATGACGGTGCGCCAGACCTTGCTGATCGCGTCCACGTCGCCTTCGACCCGCTGCATCAGGTAGCCGGGCGAATGGGTCTGGTGATATTGCGTGTCCAGGACCAGCAGATGCGCCAGAAGATCCTGACGGATATCGGCAACGGACAGCTGCGAAATCCGGGTCAGCAGCACCTTTTGAATGATGCTTGCCACCGCCCGGATGACAAAGATGCCCAGAAACAGCAGACCAACCCAGACGATGGCATCCGCCTCTCCGCCGACAAAAACCCGGTCGAACATCGGCTTCATCATGTAGGACAGCGCCCCGAACATGCCGCCTTCGAGCGCCATGAACACCATCGCCACCAGCAAGAGCCGCCAGTGTTTGGACAGATAGCCGCGCCACACCCACGCCAGCAGGCCCCGCGGATTGACCGCGGCCTCGGTCATGACACCAGCGTCGCAGGCAGCGTCAATTTTCCAGCCGGTGTCTTGGCGTCGAACCCGGTCTGAATGGCGGTGGCATCGTATTCGGTGCGGATCCAGTCTTCGAACCCGATGGGATCGCGGGCGGTGCGCGCGGCATAGACATCAAGGATGTAGTCCTGCACGCCGGTCGCGGTGAAATCGAGGTGAATATACTTGAGCGACAATTGCTTGCGCGCCACCTCTACGGGTTGGTTTTCGAAAATCATCAGGTACATGGCAGCAACAAACCCGGCGCGGTCGGCACCGGATTTACAGTGAAACACAAACGGCTTTTCCGCCACACGCAGCGTGTCGATGACATGCACGATCCGGTGGCGGCTGGCCGCATTGCGCGCCCAAAGCTTGGCATTGACAAGGTTCAGCTCCAATGCCTCGCAGGTTTCGCGTTCGAACAGGTAATGCGCATACTTGTCTTCGCCGCGCAGGTTCACAACTGTCCTGATGCCCATCCCATGGTATTTCTCGAACCGCGCATGTGTCGGCTGGTTCGATCGGTAGACCCCCGGCGCGATCTCGAAGAAATTCGTCCAGAAGGTGCGCAGGAAGGCGTGGTCGAAGAAATGATAATGGAACGCCGACCAGCGCCGCGCGGCCGGGTCGGTGATGTCCTTGCCGAACGACCGACGCAGCTTGCGCTCTGCATCTTCGATCCTTGTCCAAAGTCGTCCCAACATCCGGTCCCTTTCACATCAGGCGCGGATGTAGAGACTGTGGCGCGCGCTGGCAAGCACTGCGCGATATTGACCGTGCGGCTGAACGGGGTAGGTTGCGCCGAACCGGTCGTCTCGACGGGTTTTTCCCATCTTGACGAGGTCTCTCATGTCGCTTGCCCATGGTCGCACATATCTTGCCATTCCCGGCCCCTCGGTGGTGCCGGATGCCGTTCTTCGGGCCATGCACCGCGCCTCGCCGAATATTTACGAAGGCGAGCTGCCCGACATGATGCCGGACCTCATGCGCGACCTCAAACGCGTTGCCCGCACCGAGGGGCACGCGGCCATCTACATCAGCAACGGTCACGGCGCATGGGAAGCCTCGCTTGCCAACACGGTGGCCGCCGGGGAAAAGATCCTGATACTGGCCACGGGGTTCTTTGCGCTGGGATGGGCGAACATCGCGCGGGCGCGCGGGATCGAGGTGGATATCCTTCAGTTCGCCAATGGCGGAACCTTCGATCTTGCCCGCGTGGTGCAGACGCTCGAAGCCGACAATACCCACAGCTACAAGGCCGTTCTGGCCGTGTTTGTCGACACATCAAGCTCGAACCGAAACGCATTCCAGCCGCTGCGCAGCATCCTCGACGATCTGGATCATCCGGCCCTGCTGATGGCCGATTGCATCGCTGGCATGGCCTGCGACCGGTTCGAAATGGACGAATGGGGCGTTGATGTGGCAGTGACCGGTTCGCAAAAAGGTCTGATGTGTCCACCCGGCCTTGGCTTCGTCTTTTTCAACGACAAGGCCGTCGAGGCGCGCCAACGCCTGAAACATGTCAGCATGTATTGGGACTGGACCCAGCGCATCGCGCCCGAAGCGTTCTACCAGTATTTCAGCGGCACCGCGCCGACGCATCACATTTACGGTTTGCGCGCCGCGCTCGACATGATTCACGCCGAAGGGCTGGACGCGATCTGGGATCGCCACGCAACGCTGGCCCGCGCCATCTGGGCCGCCTGCGAACATTGGGGCCAGGACGGGCCGTTGAAACTCAACGTGCCTGACCCGGCACTGCGCAGCCATGCGGTGACGGCGCTGTCCATCGGCAATCCGCTGGGAACAAGGCTGCGCCGCTGGTGTTCGCACGAAGCCGGCGTGACGCTGGGCATCGGTCTGGGCATGGGGTCAGAGGACGATCCGAAAAGCGATGGATTCTTCCGTTTCGGGCATATGGGCCATGTCAACGCACATATGATTCTCGGGCTCTTGGGCGCGGTCGAGGCCGGGCTTGGCGCGCTGGACATTCCGCATCGCGCGGGCGGCGTCACCGAAGCGGCAAAGGTGATCTCAGGCGTCTGAAGGCCACCGAATTTCGCGGCTGGCGCGATATTGTGCCAGCCGGGCGATCCCGTGGTTGAGCCCCCAACCGGTCAGGATCACCACCAACAGGCCGAACTGCGCCCAGATCACACCAAAGATCCAAAGCAGGTTCACCAAGATCATGACAAGGCTGACGGTTGTGTAATCCTCGACCCGTCTGGGATGCTGATCATCCATCGCTGTCTCCGCACGTCTTCTGTCCCTTTACGACATCAGTTTAGCGCAGAAAACCGTCTCGTCAGCGGCAAACTGACCTCGATAGACAAAATTTCCGTGAAAAGACCCGGAAGCGGCTTAGTGACGTGCCTTTTCAAGAGCTTTGGGCAGCGCCTCTTCCAGCACATCAAGATCGACCGGCCGTCCCGCGCTGATCCGGATTGCGCGATCCCCCGGCGCCACAAACGGCATTCGGACAAACACGCCCTGATCAATCAGCGCAGCCAGAACTGCCTTGGCAAAGCCACCGTCCTGTCCGCAATCGAGTGTGACGAAATTGGTGGCCGAAGGCAGAGGCGTCAGACCGTTGGCCCTGGCGATGGTCCCGATCCGGTCGCGGGCGTCGGCCACAAGGGTGATGACCTCGGCCAGCCATCCCTCATCTTCGAAGGCGGCAAGGGCACCGGCTTGCGAAATCCGTGACATTCCGAAATGGTTGCGGACCTTGTCAAAGCTCTTGATCAACTCCGGCGCACCGATCCCGTAACCGACACGCGCCCCTGCCATGCCGAAGGCCTTGGAAAAGGTCCGCAGGCGGATCACACGGGGGTCGTCCGGATCAATCTGCGGCGCGGTGCCGTGCGGGGCAAATTCGATATAGGCTTCATCCAACAGCAACAAGGTGCCATCGGGAAGCGCTTCAAGTGCTTTTTCGATCTTGGCGGCACTGTGCCAACTGCCCATCGGATTGTCCGGATTGGACAGGTAGACCAGCTTGGCATCCACGTTGCGCGCCCGGTCCATCAAGGCGTCCAGATCCTCGTGATCGTTCTTGAAGGGCACCTTGTGCAGTGTCCCGCCAAATCCCACGACGTGATAGTTGAAGGTGGGATAAGCGCCGTCCGACGTCACAACCGGATCGCCCGGAGCGACCAGAAGCCGAACCAGATAGCCCAGCAACCCGTCGATGCCTTCACCGATGATGATGTTGTCGCGCCGTGCGCCCAATCGGGTCGAGATCGCTCCGATCAGATCGTAATTCGTGGCATCGGCATATTGCCAGCACTGTCCCGCTGCCTCCTGCATCGCGGCCACCGCGAAGGGCGAGGGGCCAAACACGTTTTCATTGGCTCCAAGGCGGGCCTGGAATTGCACGCCGCGCTGGCGCTCCTGCACTTCGGGGCCGACAAACGGCACGCTCGAGGGCAGCTTTGCGATCAGGTCTGGGTATCTGGGTCCGGTCATGCCCTGTCTATGCCAAGAGCGATCAGATTGAACAAGCGTCGAAGAATTTTCGTACGAAAATTCTTTGGGGTGAGATTTTTCGTACGAAAAATCTTGGCCCCAAGAAGGTCTTCTCAACAACAGGTAAACAAAGTGTTCTGTTTGGCGCGCTGACTTTGGAATGTGTCTTTGTCGCCCGATCTGGTGTCGGTTCAGGTAAGTGCTTCTGACCCAATGTTTCGCGTGCGAAACAAAAGGTCCAGACCGGTCCTATCCTTCTCGGGTTGACCCGCCCGGACCAAGCCGCCACTTATCGACCTGTTCCTTACCGTCGAGACCTCACATGGCCCAGACCCCGGCACCGTTTGCCCCCTTTGAATGGATGATCGCATGGCGCTATCTGCGCGCACGCCGCGCCGAGGGAGGGGTGAGCGTGATGACATGGATCAGCCTGATCGGCATCACGCTGGCCGTCTTTGCGCTGATTGCGACGCTGGCCGTGAGGTCCGGTTTTCGCGCCGAATTCGTGGATACGATCCTTGGCGCGAACGCTCATGTTACGGTGTATTATACCGCTGAAACCGATGATGTTGGCCGCGTGTCGCGGAGCATCCCGGATTATGCGACCTTGTCCGACACTGTCGCAGGTGTTGCGGGCGTCGCCCGCGCAGCACCGCTTGTCAAGGGTCAGGTCATGGCCACTGCCAACAGCCGCAATGCGGGTGTCGAAGTGTTCGGCATCGCGCCCGAGGATTTGGCCACCATTCCGCGCATCGCGGATCCGGACACCGCGCAAGGGGATCTGGCCCGGTTTCCCGAGGGCATCGCCATCGGGTCCGGTGTCGCGCGGGAACTGGGTGTCGCGCTGGGTGACAGGATCAGGCTGATCTCGCCGGACGGGGTGCGGACGGCGTTTGGCACCAGTCCCCGCGTCAAGGCTTACGAGGTTGTCTATGTCTTTACCGCCGGGCGCTATGACATAGACCGGACACGGGTCTACATGCCGTTTGCCGAGGCGCAGCTGTATTTCAACCGCGAAGGCGCGGCGGACGAAATCGAGGTGATGGTCGCCGATCCAGACCGCGTCGAAGACATGACGCTCCCGATTGTGCGCGCCGCAGGGGAGCGGGCGCTGGTCTGGACCTGGCAGGACGCCAGCGGAGGCTTCCTGCGCGCGCTTGAGATCGAGGACAACGTGATGTTCATCATCCTGTCGATCCTTGTTCTGATTGCAGCGATGAACATCGTCTCGGGCTTGATCATGCTGGTCAAGAACAAGGGCCGCGACATCGGCATCCTGCGCACGATGGGGTTGACTGAAGGATCGGTGCTGCGGGTGTTTTTCATCTGCGGGGCGTTTACCGGACTTCTTGGCACTATGGCCGGAGTGATCCTGGGGTGTCTCTTTGCTTTGTATATCGATCCGATCTTTTCCTTCGTGAACTACGTCGCAGGGGGCGGGGTCTGGGATCCGGCGGTGCGCGGAATTTACGAGCTTCCGGCGCAGTTGAAACTGGCGGATGTCCTGAGCGCCGTGGCGCTGTCGCTGGGGCTGAGTTTCATCGTCACGATCTTCCCGGCGCGCCGTGCCGCGCGGATGAATCCGGTTGAGGCGTTGCGCTATGAGTGATGTTTCGCTGCGATTGTCGGGGATCACCAAGACCTACAATGCCGGCACGCCCGCGGCGGTCGATGTGTTGCGGGGAGTGGATGCAACGCTGACCCGTGGCGAGGTTGTGGCGCTGGTGGCACCGTCCGGGGCCGGGAAATCCACGCTCCTGCACATTGCGGGTCTGCTGGACACGCCGGATGCCGGGACAGTCGAGATCGCGGGGGAGGACATCACGGGCGCGTCGGATCGCATGCGTACCGTGGTGCGGCGGGATCAGGTCGGGTTTGTGTACCAGTTCCATCACCTGCTTCCAGAATTCAGCGCACAGGAAAACATCGTGCTGCCACAGCTGGCGGCCGGGGTCGCACGCCGAACGGCGGACGCCAGGGCGTTGGAGTTGCTTGAGATTGTCGGGATCGCCCAGCGGGGGCATCACCGTCCGGCCGAGCTGTCGGGGGGTGAGCAGCAACGCGTGGCGTTTTGCCGGGCTTTGGCAAACAAGCCTTCCGTTCTATTGGCGGATGAACCAACCGGAAACCTTGATCCGGCAACATCGGACACGGTGTTCGACGCGCTGATGACTCTGGTGCGGGAAACCGGTCTGTCGGCTTTGATTGCAACACATAACATGGCGCTTGCAGCGCGCATGGACCGGCAGTTGCGGATGGATCAGGGTGTTCTCACGCCGATCTGATCGTGGTGTCTGCACGCGGCTGCCCCTGCCTTGCCGAAAGGTCTTGTTAACCAAGGTTAACGCCTTCAACGCGCGCCGGGTCTAACATGACAGACGGCTCACGCGAACGTTTGATGCGGGCGAGGGGGCAAGGCTGGTACGACATCCCCATAGAAAAGGGGTTTGTTCATGTTTCGTTGTCTTGTTGCCGCTGCCCTGTCGCTCGTGTCGCTGCCCGCCTTTGCCGCGCCTGTGTCTTTTGACGGATCCTGGAAGACACAGAAGTTTTCGTTGTTTTCCTCGAACACATACGGGTTCAACGGCAATTCTGTCACTGTGTCCTCGGATGGGTCCGTGTCCCTGGCCTATCGCGCGTTGCCGCAGACTTATTGGGATGCGTCTTCGGCCAAATGGTCGTGGAGCGTTCAGGAAGGTGTACCGGCCACGGATCTGCGCAAGAAGGGGGGCGATGACCGCAATCTTGCGCTTTATTTCGTGTTCCTGCCGGAGGGTCAGGCCGAGGCGTTGCAAGGTGCCAGTGTGCGCAAGCTTTTGACCAACGATGCGGCGCGTGTGTTGGTCTATGTCTGGGGCGGAGCACATGATCGCGGTGCGGTCCTGGGCAGCCCGTATCTTGGCGACCGGGGCAGGACCGTGGTGTTGCGCGGCTCTGGCACCGGAAGCGCCAGTGAGACGGTCAATCTGACGCGGGACTATGCCAATGCCTTTGGCGGTGGCGCTGCAGCACTTGTGGGGATTGCCGTGTCGGGGGACAGTGACGACACGAACAGCCGCATCCGCGCGTCAATCAGTGGGTTGCAGGTCAACTGACGTTCAGGCGCGTTGGGTGATCCAGACACCCAGCGTCATCACACCAAGTCCGGTGGCGCGGGTGAGGGTCAGAGGGCTGATGCGCGCGCCAAACAGACCGAAATGGTCAATCAGGGCGGCCGAGATCAACTGACCCAGAAGAACGAAGAACACCGCGTTGCCGATTCCGAAATGCGGCGCGATATAGGTGATCGACAGCACATAAAACGCCACCAGTAGCCCGCCCAGCAGCAAGTGCCTTGGTGCAAGCGGAATGCCCATCAGCGCTTTTGGGCCAGTGGCAAGCGTCACGATGCTGGTTGCCAGAAGGGCCACGCAGAACAGCACCGTCGCGGCAGCCGCCGGAGACCCGATGCGCACGCCAAGGGCGGCATTCAGCGCCGCTAGAAGCGGAATACCGATCCCTGCGACAAGCATTGTCAAAGCGTAGATCGGCATGGACGATTCCTTCAGGCAGGTTTTGCGCGGACAATGCGCCGAGTTGCGCCGAGTGTCACCTCGCAAGGCGTGGCCGTACCAATTGCGTGTGGTTGCGCGGGCGTGCAAAGACAGGCACTCTGACCCTGTTCGAGCAAGGAGGCCAGAATGCGCCCACAAATTTTCAGCCTGATGATCGGAATGCTTGGAGTTGGTCTGATCGCGGCATGTACGCCAGAGGAAATGCCCCAGGTCAGCGATGGTCGCGCGCTGTTCATGGAAAACTGCGCGATTTGTCATGGCGCGGACGCCAAGGGCAATGGACCGATGGCCCGCGCGATGCGCAATCCGCCGCTTGATCTGACATTGATCGCCGCCCGCAACGACGGCAGTTTTCCAAGGGTCCAGGTGTTGTCCAAAATTGACGGCTATACCAAAGCGGATTTGCAGGGTCCGGACATGCCGGAATTCGGTGCGTTGCTTGAGGGGGATCTGGTTCCGCTGGACACCGGGGATGGGGTGATGACGCCCACGCCACGCAAGCTGGTCGCGTTGTTGGAATATATCGAGAGCATTCAGCAAACGCGCTGAGTTGTCACTGAATGGCCCGCGCCGAAAGAAAAGCCCCGCGCGATGTGCGGGGCTTTGTCGGATTCAGACGCTTGCTTTGGCCGAACGCGGCCCGGCGATGAGCCAGATGATGAAGCCGACCAGCGGCAGGATCAGCACGAGCAGGCACCAGAGCACCTTTGATCCGGTTGTGCTGTTTGAACCGACAATCGAAACGATGGCCCAAATGTCCAAAATCAGGAGGATCAGACCTCCGATGCCTGTGATTTCAATACCCATAACTTCTCCTTCAAGCGCACTTGTGCGGCGCAGACGTCTTTTTTATTTTCGCGCTGATCTATCCGTTCAACGGTCTCGCAGCGCCGAGATAAGCTCGGACTTTGTCCTGTCCGAACGACCCTCGATATCAAGCTCTTGCGCCCGATCATAAAGGTCGTCCCTGGTCCAGTCCTCGTAGGGTGACGCCTTGCCATGTCAATCCCGGAGCAAAATTGGCCAAGTTCCCGGTGTAAAATTGGTCAGTTTGGTCTCGGTTTGGCTGCGCCTTGGCGCGCGTGCTCTCCAGATAGCTGACGTGTGCCAAGGCGCGCTGGCCGCAGGTCAGCCCTTTTGATTCCGGGTATATGGAGTTCAGGTTTGGGCTTTGCGGCTTTCGCGTAGCCGAAAGCTTTCGCCGTTCATTTCGAGGATATGGACGTGATGGGTCAGGCGGTCGAGAATGGCACCGGTGAGGCGTTCCGAGCCAAAGACTTCGGTCCATTCGTCAAACGGCAGGTTTGAGGTGATGATGATGGAGCCGCGCTCGTATCGTTGCGAGATGACCTCGAAGAGCAGCTCGGCGCCGGTCTTGCTGAGGGGAACGAAGCCGAGTTCGTCGATGATCAGAAGGTCCTGACTGGCCAGGAGCTTTTGAATGCGCTGAAGGCGCCGTT
>NZ_JBHYFV010000017.1:0-79449 GCF_051859345.1 Marivita sp.
GGCCAAGGTGATGTGGACGCAGGTCGAGACCGGATCGGCGGTGACGTGGAAATACCCGTCCTGCATCCTGCGCGGCGATGACAGCCAGGGCGAGTTCTATTCCATCGCCATCGCCAACAACTACCAGCAGGCCGATACCGGCACCAAGATGGTGCATCTGGGCAAGAATACCAAGTCGCGCATCGTGTCCAAGGGCATCAGCGCGGGGCATGCGCAGAACACCTATCGCGGGCTGGTGTCGATGCATCCGAAGGCGAAGAATTCGCGCAACTATACCCAGTGCGACAGCCTTCTGATCGGCGGATTGTGCGGGGCGCACACGGTGCCCTATATCGAGGTCAAGAACAACTCGAGCCGCGTCGAACACGAGGCGACGACCTCCAAGGTGGATGACGATCAGCTGTTCTATTGCCGCCAGCGTGGCATGGACGAGGAAGAGGCCGTGGCGCTTGTCGTCAATGGATTCTGCCGCGACGTGCTTCAGGCGCTGCCGATGGAGTTCGCCATGGAGGCGCAGCAGTTGGTTGCAATCTCGCTTGAGGGCAGCGTCGGCTGATGTGACTGGGCGCCGTCAGAGCTTTTGTCGCGGCGCTGGACTTTGTCGCGATCCTGTCGGCTTGGCTCCTGCTTTACCTGATGAAGAAGAAACACAGATGATTATCACGACAACCAACTCGATCGAAGGCCACAAGATCCTTGAATACAAGGGGATTGTCGTGGGCGAAGCCATCATGGGGGCCAATGTGTTCCGCGATGTGTTTGCGTCGATCACCGATATCGTCGGGGGCCGGTCGGGCGCCTATGAGGCCAAGTTGCAGGACGCGCGCGATGTGGCGATGCGCGAACTGGAACAACGCGCGGTGGCCCTCGGGGGCAACGCGGTGGTCGGCGTTGATCTGGATTACGAGGTTGTGGGCAATTCGATGCTGATGGTGTCGGCCAGCGGCACAGCGGTGCTGACGGATCGCGGCTGACAGCCGGACTGACGAAACAGATTTGGCCCGCAGGGGCGGGCAATGCGAATGGAAAAGGGCAAGGAAATGTTGGAAATCAAGAACCTGCACGTCTCTCTTCAGGAAGAAGACAAGCAAATCCTCAAGGGTGTGGACCTGACCGTCGAGGCGGGCAAGGTGCATGCGATCATGGGGCCGAACGGATCCGGGAAATCGACGTTGTCCTATGTTCTGTCGGGCAAGGACGGTTACGACGTTACCGAAGGGTCGGCCACGCTGGAGGGGGTCGACATACTGGACATGGAGCCGGAAGATCGTGCTGCGGCGGGTATTTTCCTGGCGTTCCAGTATCCGGTGGAAATTCCCGGTGTCGGGAACATGACCTTCCTGCGCACCGCCGTAAACGCACAGCGCAAGGCGCGTGGACAGGATGAGATGTCGGCGACGGAATTTCTCAAGGTGATCCGGGCACGGGCCAAGGAATTGCAGATCGACGCGGAGATGCTCAAACGTCCGGTCAATGTCGGTTTCTCGGGTGGTGAGAAAAAGCGTAACGAAATCCTGCAGATGGCGATGCTCGAGCCGAAGATGTGCATTCTTGACGAGACCGATTCAGGTCTGGACGTGGATGCGATGAAGCTGGTGGCCGAGGGCGTGAACGCGCTGCGCGACGAAGGCCGGGGGTTCCTGGTGATCACGCACTACCAGCGCTTGTTGGATCACATCAAACCGGACGTGGTACACATCATGTCGGATGGTCGCATCATCAAGACCGGCGGGCCGGAACTGGCGCTTGAGGTCGAGCACAACGGCTACGCGGATATCATGGCGGAGGTGGCGTAATGGCCCTGCCGCAGATCAAACAGGATGCAACAGACGCGCGATTGGCGGCTTTGGACATGCCCAAGGGTGGCTGGTCGGAGACGGCCCGGCAGGACGCGTTGAACCGGTTGCGCGCGATGGGCATGCCCGGTGCGCGGGACGAATATTGGAAATATACCCGGCCTGATACGCTGGTGCAGCCCGAAGCGCCGAAAGCGGCCACGTTCGAGAGCGACGAGATGCCGGTCTTCGAAGACGTGGATCGACTGAAGATCGTGTTTGTAGACGGCGTCTTTGATGCCGATGCCTCGGATGATCTGGCGATGGAACATGTCACCATTGACCGTCTTGCCACCGGGCAGGACATTCATTGGGCCAAGGATCTCTATGGTGTTCTGGAAGCGCGGGGGCAGACGCCTGTGCACCGGCCTTTGGCGGCGTTGAACACTGCCTTTTCCACGGATGGCCTGCTGATCCATGTGACGGGTAAGGTGCCGAAGCCAATCAGCCTGATTTATCGTCATGAATCAGAGGTTTCCGATGCGATCCTGCACCATGTTGTGAAGATCGACAGCGGGGCCGAACTGACCCTGCTGGAGAACGGTCCGGCAGCGGCGCGGTTCAACAAGTGTCTGGAGGTCGAGATCGCGGATGGTGGGATCTTCCACCACGTTCGCGCGCAGGGGCGCGACCATGAACGCCGCGCGGCGACCGCGATCTTCACCCGGTTGGGTGAGGAATCGGTGTTCAAGTCGTTCACGCTGACCGCCAATGGCGTGCTGACGCGCAACGAATGTGTGATCGAACTGACCGGCGACAATGCGGTTGCGCATGTGGCCGGTGCCTGTGTCGGGGATGGTGATTTCCATCATGACGACACGGTGTTCATCACCCATGACGCGCTGAATTGCGAAAGCCGTCAGGTGTTCAAGAAAGTGCTGCGCAACGGCGCGACCGGCGTGTTCCAAGGCAAGATCCTTGTCAAGGCAGGCGCGCAGAAGACCGATGGCTATCAGATCAGCCAGTCGCTTCTGCTGGACGAGGACAGCCAGTTCCTTGCCAAGCCCGAGCTTGAGATCTACGCCGATGACGTGGCCTGTTCGCATGGCTCCACCTCTGGTGCGATCGACGAAGAGGGGCTGTTTTACCTGCGCTCGCGCGGGATCGACGAGGGGCCGGCGACGGATCTTCTGACCATCGCGTTTCTGGCCGAAGCGGTGATGGAGATCGAGGACGAAGCGTTGCAGGACGAGATCAACAGCCGCGTTGAGGCCTGGCTGACGCGTCGGCGCGGCTAGGGAACCCGTGCCGTTTTCGCAGGATATCGCGGCCACCTATCGAAGGCCGGGCAAGGTTGTGCGCCGATTGGCCGCCGCCGGGCCGCGCGAAGACCGTGCACTGGCCATCCTGATGGGCGCGTGCATCATGCTGTTTGTGGCGCGCTGGCCTGCGTTGGCGCGGCAAGCCCATCTTGAGGGTGTCGAGCTGAACATGCTGCTGAGCGGGACGCTCATGGCGACGATTTTTCTGGCGCCGTTGATGTTTTATGTGCTCGCCCTTGTTGCGCATCTTGTGGCGCGGGTGGTTGGCGGCATCGGCCCATCCTACAATGCGCGGCTGGCGCTGTTCTGGAGCCTTCTGGCGGCGTCTCCACTGGTCTTGCTGAACGGGTTGGTGGCAGGTTATATCGGGGCAGGCATTCAGTTGACGGTTGTTGGACTGATCTGGTTCTGCGTCTTCATGTGGTTCTGGATCGCAAGCATGTTGGCTTTGTATCGCAGGGCAGACGCGTGACGATCGCGGGTTTTCTCAGGCTCGCCCTTAACACGGTGACCGCCCCGCGCGACGTGGCGCGGCTGTTGTTGGCGATGAATTTGCCGTCACAGGTGTTGTGGCTGAGTTTTGCGCTGGTCATCGTGCTCAACACGCTGACGTTTTCGCTTTCGATGATGCTGCTGCCCGGAGACGACGTGATGGGGCCGGTCCTTGGCAGCCCAACGGTGTTTGGCGCGATGCTGGCCGTGTCGGTGGGGGCCTTGATCGTGGCGGTGACGCTTTGTGGTCGCCCGCTTGGAGGGCGCGCGACCTACGGGCAGATCGCCGTCCTCGTGATCTGGTTGCAGGCGTTGCGCGTGTTGATGCAGGCGGTGGTGGCCGTGATCGGACCGATCAGCCTGTTCCTGTCGGGGATGGTGATCAGTGCTGCGACAGTTCTGGGCATCTGGATCTTCGTGAACTTTATTGATGTGGCCCACGAGATGGGAAGCCTGCTGCGCGCAGGTTTGGTCTTGCTGTTGGCCTTTGTGGGCATGATGCTGGGGCTGAGTGTGATCTTCAGTCTTCTTGGCGTTCAGACCGGAGGAATTCCTGGATATGTATGACGTCACCGAAATCCGCCGCGATTTTCCGATCCTGTCGCGCGAGGTGAATGGCAAGCCGCTGGTCTATCTGGACAACGGGGCCAGTGCGCAGAAGCCGCAGGTTGTGATCGACGCGATCACGAGGGCGTATGCCGAGGAATACGCCAACGTGCATCGCGGGCTGCACTACCTGTCGAACCTCGCCACCGAAAAGTACGAGAGCACGCGCGGCGTGATCGCGAAATTCCTTGGTGTGAAAGACGAAGACGAAATCGTGATGAACACCGGCACCACCATGGGGATCAACACCGTGGCCTATGGCTGGGCGATGCCGAACCTCAAGGCCGGGGACGAGATCATCCTGTCGGTGATGGAGCATCATGCCAACATCGTGCCCTGGCATTTCCTGCGTGAACGGCAGGGGGTGGTGATCAAGTGGGTGGATGTGGACAGCACCGGCTATCTGGACCCGCAGGCGGTGATTGACGCAATGGGGCCGAAGACCAGGCTGGTCGCGGTTACGCATCTTTCCAACGTGTTGGGGACCGTTGTTGATGTGAAGACCATTTGCGATGCGGCGCGCGAACGGGGCATTGCCACGCTCATCGACGGGTCGCAGGCGGCGGTGCACATGCCGGTGAATGTCGAGGCGATCGGCTGCGATTTCTACGTCATCACCGGGCACAAGCTTTATGGACCCTCCGGGTCGGGTGCGATCCACATGAAGAAGGCGCGGATGGCAGAGATGCAGCCCTTCCTTGGCGGCGGCGACATGATCCGCGAGGTCCACAAGGACGAGATCACCTGGAACGACGCGCCGATGACCTTCGAGGCGGGCACTCCGGGTATCGTGCAGCAGATCGGCCTTGGTGTGGCGCTCGACTACATGATGGGTTTGGGGATGGAGAACATCGCCGCCCACGAGGCGCGGTTGCGCGACTATGTGCGGACGCGTCTGGATGGCCTGAATTGGGTGCAAGTGCAGGGAACAACGCCCGACAAGGCGGCAATCTTCAGTTTCACGCTGGATGGCGCGGCCCATGCGCATGACATCTCTACCATCCTTGATAAGAAGGGCGTCGCGGTTCGGGCGGGCCAGCATTGCACCGGGCCGCTGATGGACCATCTGGGGCTGACTGCAACGTGCCGTGCGTCTTTTGGCTTGTACAATACCGAAGAAGAAGTGGACACTTTGATCGACGCGCTTGAACTGGCGCATGATCTTTTTGCCTGAATTGGGGGACTGAATGGCTAACCTATCGCTGCGCCGTGCGCGCACCATCATCCGAAAGACGCTTGAAGCGGGGCGCGCGGCAGAGATGAAACCACTGTCCGTGATCGTTCTTGACGCGGGCGGCAATGTGCAGGCGTTCGAACGCGAGGACGGGGCCAGCCCCGGTCGTTTCCAGATTGCCCATGCCAAGGCCTATGGATCGGTGATGCTGGGCATGGCGGGGACGGCACAGAAAAAACGCGCCGAAGAACAGGGCTATTTCATCACTGCCGCCGGCGCGGCGCTTGGCGGGCAGATGGTGCCGGTGCCCGGTGGCGTGCTTGTGCGGGATGCCAAGGGCAACGTGCTGGGCGCGATAGGTGTGACCGGCGATACGTCGGACAACGATGCGGCGGCGGCCAAGGCCGGGATCGAAGCGGTTGGATTGACAGCCGAGATATAGGGAACACGGATTATGGCGCGGCCTGTCATCGGAATTATCGGAAATCATCACCTGATCAATGATCAGTACCCCGCGCATTCTGGCGGGTCGATGAACTCCGAAGCCGTGGCCAAGGTGGCGGACTGCATTCCGTTGGTGGTGCCCGCCGATCCGCGTTTTGTCTCGGTCGGGGAATTGCTGGAAGTGTGTGACGGGTTCCTGCTGACCGGCGGTCGCCCCAACGTACATCCAGAGGAATATGGCGAGTCCGAGACCGAGGCCCATGGCGCCTTCGACCGGGCGCGTGATGCGATCGCCCTGCCGTTGGTGCGCGCCTGTGTCGAGCGCGGCCAGCCGTTTCTGGGCATTTGCCGAGGCTTTCAGGAGGTGAACGTGGCGATGGGGGGCACGCTGTATCCCGAGATTCGCGACCTGCCGGGGAGAATGAACCACCGGATGCCGCCCGACGGCACGCTGGAGGAAAAGTTTGCCCTGCGTCATGTGGTGAGTTTGCAGGAAGGCGGCGTGTTTCATCGCCTGTTCGGGTCAAACGAGGTGATGACCAACACGTTGCACGGGCAGGGGATCAAGACCCCGGGCGCGCGCATCGTGATCGAGGGTCACGCGCCCGACGGTACACCCGAGGCGGCCTATGTCCGCGATGCGCCGGGGTTCACCCTGTCGGTGCAATGGCATCCGGAATGGGACGCGGCCAATGATCCGGTGTCCCGCCCGCTGTTTCAGGCGTTTGGCGATGCGGTGCGGGCCTGGGCGCAAGGCCAGCCCACGGGCGCGCCAAAACGCGTCAAAGCGTTTTAGGAAATCCTTCGAAGGATTTCCCCGCGCTTATGTCACCGCCTTGCGCTGTTTGAAGTCCGGCGTGTCCCAGAGTCGGTCGCGCATGATCCGTGCGAGGATCTCCACCGAAGCGTCGATGTCCTGTTCATTCAGGTATAGCGGAGTGAATCCGAAACGCATGATGTCTGGCGCGCGGAAATCCCCGATCACCTTATGCGCGATCAGTGCCTGAATGGCGGCGTAGCCTTCGTCGAATTTGAAACTGACCTGCGATCCGCGCTGTGTCGCGTCGCGGGGGCTGGCCAGTGTCAGATCGGGGCAGGTGGCCTCGACCCCGGCGATGAACCGTTCGGAAAGTTCGATGGACCGGGTGCGCAGGTCTTGCAGATCGACCTCGTCCCACACATCCAGCGCCGCCTCGAGCGCGGCCATCTGCACGATGGGTGGCGTGCCGACCCGCATCCGGGAAATGCCTGCGCCCGCCTTGTAGCCCAGATCAAACGCGAACGGGCTGTCATGGCCCAGCCAGCCCGAAAGCGCAGGCAATGCCATGTCGGCATGGCGCGGTGCCACATAGATGAAGGCAGGCGCGCCGGGGCCGCCATTGAGGTACTTGTAGGTACAACCGACGGCAATATCGGCCTGTGCGCCTGCCAGATCGACCGGTAGCGCGCCTGCGGAATGGGCCAGATCCCAGACCGTGACCACGCCGTTGGCATGGGCCTTGGCGGTTAGGGCTGCCATGTCGTGCTTGCGCCCGGTGCGGTAATCGACCTCGGTGATCAGCGTTACGGCTATCTCGTCGGTGATGGCGGCTTCGACCTCTTCAGGGGCGACGAGGCGCAGTTCATAGTCCGGCCCCAACAGAGAGATCAGCCCTTCGGCCATGTAAAGGTCAGACGGGAAGTTGCCGGTGTCCGACAGGATCACCCGCCGGTCCGGGTTCAGCTTGATCGCGGCGGCCAGCGCCTGAAACACCTTGACCGACAATGTGTCACCGACAACCACATGGCCACGTTCGGCTCCGATCAGCCGCCCGATCCGGTCGCCCAACCGCGCGGGCATGTCCATCCAGCCGCAGGCGTTCCAGCCTGTGATCAGGTGATCGCCCCATTCGGCGGTCATGGTCTGTGCGACGCGCCCAGCCGCCGCCTTGGGAAGCGGGCCAAGCGAATTCCCGTCGAGATAGATCATCCCCTCGGGCAGGTGAAACGCGGCGCGGGTGGCGGTGAAATCGGTCATGTCGTCCCTTTCCGGGGTCTTAGAGTTTGGTCCGCAGGTGCCAGAGATCGGGGAAAAGCTCAACCTCGAGCATGCGTTTGAGATAGGACACGCCGCCGGTGCCCCCGGTGCCGCGTTTCAGACCGATCACCCGTTCGACCGTGGTGACATGGTTGAAGCGCCAGCGCCGGAAGTAATCTTCGAGATCGACCAGCTTTTCCGCCAGTTCGTAGAGATCCCAGTACGTCGCCGGGTCGCGGTAGACCTTGGCCCATGCCGCCTGCACGGTCTCGTCGGGCTGGTGCGGTTTGGTCCGGTCGCGGGTCAGTGCGGCTTCGGGCAGGGGAACGGCCTGCGCGAGCCGCTGCAACGCACAATCGTAAAGCGATGGTTTCTCCATCTCGGCGGTCAGGCGGGCTGTCAGGTCGGCCCGGTGCGCATGGGGTTTGAGCATCGCCGGGTTGCGATTGCCCAACAGGAATTCGATCTCGCGGTACTGGGCCGACTGAAAGCCAGAGCTTTGTCCAAGGGTTTCGCGGAAGGTGGTGTAGTCGCTGGGCGTCATGGTGCGCAGCACGTCCCATCCGGAATTGAGTTGTTCGAAGATGCGTGACACGCGGGATAGCAGCTTGAAGGCGGGGCGGATGTCCTGCGCTTGCAGCGTGTCGCGTGCGGCGTGCAATTCGTGCAGGGCAAGCCGCATCCAGAGTTCCGAGGTCTGGTGCTGGACGATGAACAGCAACTCGTCATGCGCGGTACTCAGCGGGTGCTGGGCATCGAGCACGGCATCAAGGCCAAGGTAATCGGTATAGGACATGCGCCCGTCGAACGACATCTGCGCGCCATCGCGGGCTGGATTGTAGGGATCGCTCAAAACTCACCCCCGGCGATCTGAATGGCCTGACCGTTGACGCTGCCGGATTGCGGCGAACAGAGCCAGAGCGCGGCTTCGGCCACTTCCTCGGGGGTGATCAACCGACCGTGCGGGTTGGCGCCGACCATGACGGCGCGGGCGTCGTCTTCGCTCATGCCGGTGCGGGCCATGATCCGGTCGATGTTCTGCGGCACGATCTCGGTGTCCACATAGGCGGGGCAAATGGCGTTGAACGTGTAGGGCTTGCCCAGATAGTCAGCGGCCAACCCGCGGATCAGCCCGATCACCGCGTGTTTCGACGCGCTGTAACAGGGCGCGCCCTTGAGGCCCCGCAGCCCAGCGATAGAGCTGATGGCAATGACCCGGCCCCAATCGGTCTGGTGCATGGATTTGAGGCTTTCGCGGATCGTCAGGAACGTGCCGTCGATATTAGTCGCCATCATGTTGCGCCAGAATGCCATGTCCGTCTTGTGCAGCGCGCGTCCTTCGGCAAGGCCCGCGTTGGGCACGCAGATCTGGACTGGGCCATGTGCTGTGACTGCGCTTGCGATGCCATCCACAACCGACGTTTCGTCTTGCACATCCATCACTTGCGGGTTCAGGTCATGTGCCTTGGCGGCGGTCTCAAGAACCTCTGCGCGACGCCCCGTGATGGTCACGGTTGCGCCCGCCCCGCGCAGCGCAACTGCGATGGCAAGACCGATCCCGGTGCCGCCCCCGGTGATCAGCGCGTGTTTGCCTGCCAGTGTCATGTCGTCCTCCCGGTCCTTTTGGCGTGACCGTACCCGAGTGGCGGCCAGTGGCAAGATGGCTCACCGGAAAGGGATTGCTTTTCTTATTCGCATTCATGAATGTGTGCCCAACAGGAGGAGACCCCATGCGACTGACCACCCTTATCGCCGCCGTCTTGACCGCCGGTTCCGCCAGCGCAAGCGAAGACATTGCCGACAAATATCCGCAATCCGAACTTTACGACAAGCCGGTCGAGGTGATCCCGCATGTCTTCTCGGCCATCGGGGCGACCGCGCCGCCGACCTACGAAAACGCAGGGCACAACAACAACCTCAGTTTTGTTGTCACCGGGGACGGCGTTGTGGTGATCAATGGCGGCGCATCCGCCCGCCTTGCCGCGGCGTTGCATGAAGAGATCAAGGCGGTGACGGATCAGCCGGTGAAGCTGGTCATCAACGAGAACGGGCAGGGGCATGCGATGCTTGGCAACTCGTACTGGGCAGGGCTTGGCGTCGATATTCTGGCGCATGAGGATGCGATTGCGGTGGTCGAAGCGGATGGCGATTTTATCCTCCAAGGGATGCAACGCTACAATCGGGACAAGGCCGAAGGCACCACCGTTGCGGGCGCCAACCTGAGCTTTTCCGACCGATATGTCGTAGAGATGGGCGATGTGACCCTTGAAGTCCTGCATCTTGGCCCGGCGCATGATCCGGGCGACGCACAGGTCTGGATTCCGCAATGGGGAATCGTGATTGCGGGCGATATCGCGTTTCACGAACGTATGCCGCCGATCTTTGCCGAAACCGACACCGATGCCTGGATCGAGACCTTCGATGGGCCGTTCACTGATCTGGGGGCCACTTATGTCATTCCGGGGCATGGCCACCCGACCAACATGGCGCAGGTGACGCGGTATACCAGCGATTACATCAAGGATCTGCGCGCCAAGATCGGGGCGCATATCGACGAGGGTGGAGACCTTGCCGGTGCCTATTATGTCGATCAGTCGAACTGGGCGCATCTTGACACGTTCGAGGAACTGGCGACCAAGAACGCGGGCCGCGTCTATGAAGAGATGGAATGGGAGTGATCCCACGAACACTGATTATTGACTGGTGAGTCAATAACCTCCAGTGTCGCGCAAATTGCACGGCACTGGGGGTTTTATGCAGCCGAATATCCTGATTCTGATGGTGGACCAGCTGAACGGGACGCTGTTTCCCGATGGCCCCGCCGATTGGCTGCACGCGCCCAACCTCAAGAAACTCGCGGCCCGTTCGACCCGGTTCCGCAACGCCTATACCGCCAGCCCGCTTTGCGCGCCGGGGCGGGCGGCGTTCATGTCGGGCCAGTTGCCCTCGGCCAACGGGGTCTATGACAATGCCGCCGAATTCCCGTCCTCGATCCCCACTTATGCGCATCACCTGCGCCGGGCGGGGTATTACACCGCGCTGTCGGGCAAGATGCATTTTGTCGGCCCTGACCAGATGCACGGGTTCGAGGCGCGGCTGACCACCGACATCTACCCGGCCGATTTCGGCTGGACGCCGGATTACCGCAAACCAGGCGAACGGATCGACTGGTGGTATCACAATATGGGGTCGGTGACGGGGGCGGGGGTGGCGGAGATCACCAACCAGCTCGAATATGACGACGAGGTCGCCTATCAGGCGAAGCTGGCGTTGTATGAACTTGCGCGCGGCAAGGATGACCGCCCGTGGTGCCTCACAGCGAGCTTTACCCATCCGCATGACCCCTATGTGGCGCGGCGTAAGTATTGGGACTTGTACGAGGATTGCGAGCATCTTCTGCCCGAAATCCCGGCGATGGACTATGACGACCACGACCCCCATGCCAAACGGATCTTCGATGCCAATGACTGGCGGAACTTCGACATCACCGAAGACGACATCCGCACATCCCGCCGCGCCTATTTTGCCAACATTTCTTATCTCGACGACAAGATCGGAGAGATCCTGCAAGTGCTCGAAGACACGCGGCAGGAGGCGATCATCCTCTTCGTGTCGGATCACGGCGACATGCTGGGTGAGCGTGGTTTGTGGTTCAAGATGTGCTTTTACGATGGCTCGGCGCGGGTGCCGTTGATGATCGCCGCCCCCGACATGGAACCTGGGTTGGTGAGCGATCCCGTCTCGACCATCGATGTCTGCCCGACGCTCTGCGCCTTGGCGGGGGTGAGCATGGAGGAGGTGATGCCCTGGACAACAGGCGAATCGCTGGTGCCGCTAGGGCAGGGTGGCGCGCGCACCAGCCCGGTGGCGATGGAATACGCGGCCGAGGCATCTTATGCGCCGCTGGTGTCGCTGCGCTATGGCAAGTGGAAGTACAACCGTTGTGCGCTCGATCCGGATCAACTGTTCGACCTTGAGGCCGACCCGCATGAATTGACCAATCTTGCCGATCGCCCGGACCATCAGGGCACGCTGCAATCGCTGCGGGCCAAGTCCGAGGCCCGCTGGGATCTGGCGCGGTTCGACGCGGATGTGCGCGCGTCACAGGCCAAACGCTGGGTGGTCTACGAGGCACTGCGGCAGGGTGGGTATTACCCGTGGGATTATCAGCCGCTGCGCGATGCGTCCGAGCGGTTCATGCGCAACCACATGGATTTGAACGTTCTGGAAGAGAGCAAACGCTATCCGCGCGGAGAATGATTAACCTTTCTTAACGCTTTCCATTGTTTTGCCCATTTTGCAGGGCAATATTCATGGAATGTTAAGGATTTTATTTTTCGTTGCCGCCGTGGCGTCGGGCTCGATGGCCCATGCCGCCCCGAATGGACCCATCCACGTTGTCGATGGTGACACATTCAAGGTGAACGGCACCACCGTGCGCCTGCACGCCATAGACGCGCCCGAGATCGAGCAGATGTGCGGCGACGCCAACAGTCCGGTCTGGGCCTGTGGCGCGTGGGTGCGCGACAAGACCCGCGAAATGTTCGAGGGGCGGCACGCCCGCTGTACCGCGACGGACACCGACAGGTATGGCCGCACCGTCGCCAAATGTACGGTGGACGGTCAGGATGTCGGCGAACGGCTTGTCAGCGGCGGGCTGGCCTTTGCCTACCGTCAATACGGGATGGATTACGATCTGGCGGAAAAAGGCGCCGCCGTGACGTCGCGTGGTCTGCACGGCACCGGCATCATGTCGCCCGCCGCGTTCCGGTCGGCGCAACGGGCCAAGACCCAATCAAACAGCTCGCGCAGCTCCACCGGGGCCAAGACAGTGACTGTCAATCGCTCTACGCCGCAAGAGCGCAGCTGGCTGCCCAACGCGATCAACCCCGCCTGCAAGATCAAGGGCAATATCAGCATGAACAACGGGCAACGAATCTACCATGTGCCTGGTCAGCCCTATTACACCAAGACACGCATCTCGCTGACAAAGGGTGAACGCTGGTTCTGTTCGGAATCCGAGGCGCGGGCGGCGGGGTGGAGAAAGGCACGAAACTGATCGGCACTTGATCCCGGTCAAGGTGCACCATGTACTGCTCTGACATCTTGGGTCCGAACATATCAGGAGAGGAGCGCATACATGTCGCACACACCACATGAACTGGCCGAAGAATTCCCCGAATACGTCGAAAAGATGAGCGCTCTCAAGCAGTCAGACGCGCATTTTGCCAAGCTGTTTGAGACCTATCACGACCTCAACCGCACGGTTCACCGCGCAGAAACCAATGTCGAGCCGATGGGCTCGTTGGCCGAGACCGATCTGCGCAAACGGCGCGGTGCTCTCAAGGATGAAATCTGGAGCTACCTTCAGAAGTGATCAACGCAGCAGGCCGGTGATCGCAGAGGTCACCGGCCGGGACATCGGCCGCGCGTTCGATCCGAATGTCGCGGCCACGCTGCCGTCCGGGGCGATCAGGACCTTGTTGAAGTTCCAGCCCGGCGTAAAGCCCGCCTCGGCCTCAAGCCATTTGTAAAACGGATGCGCCGCGTCGCCGCGGATCGAGGTGATTGTGGTCATCGGAAAAGTCAGACCGAAATTCACCTCGCAGAAATCCTGGACGTCTGCGTTTGACGCCAGTTCCTGCCGGAAATCGTTGGACGGAATGGCCAGCACAACCAGCCCCTGATCGCGATAGGTGTCGTAAAGCGCCTGAAGCCCGTCATATTGCGGCGTATACCCGCATCGGGACGCCGTGTTGACCAACAGAACCGGCTGCCCGCGCCAGTCCGCCAAGTCGATCTCGCCGCCGTCCATGGACGCAAAGGAAAAGTCCGCCGGGGCCGCGTGGGCCAATGTGGCCATCCAGACAAACAGGGATGCAAGCAACAGACGCATATCAAGGCTCCTCACATGGCAAGTTAGCTGGAGGTGGTCCAAAGGAAAGGATCAGAGTTTGCGAAACACCATGACAAGCCCGCGATCCCTGGCGTGATCATGATCGGCATTTTCGTAGATCGCGAAGTCGTGGAAATCGACCGGGCTGATCATCTTGTGCGCGACGAGCAGGGCAAGGCGTGACCCAAATCCGGTGCCATCGAAAACCGGCGGAATCACACCGCACACAAACAGCGCGCCGGGTTTGGCGACACGCAACAGTTCGGGAAACACGTCCGGGCCGACATGACCATGGGTGAACGTCCCGCTCGAGACGAAGCCGCCATAGGTCGCATCCGCCATCGGCAGGGTTTGCGTCAGGTCTGCACAAATCCGGGCGCGGTACAGCCCTTTGGCAGCCGCCTGATCCAGCATGCCCTGCGAGATGTCGATACCATCGACGACGCGGTCGGGCAGGTGTTCCGCCAGAAGCCCGGTTCCCGCGCCAATGTCGAGCACGGGTGTGGAGTCATCGCCGTATGACAGGAAGATCCGGGCAACTTCGCGTGGTGCGACATAGCCATGCGCCGCGCCAAAGCCACTGTCATATGTCGTGGCCCAAGTGTCATAAAGCGCCCTGGCGTCGGCCGCGCCGTCGATCTTGTAGGCATTTTCTAGGGTATGGTCAGACATCCGCGTCTCCCGGTGTGGCTTTGCATCAGGATGCCTGCGTGACGGTTCCGCGACAAGTGCCTTGCACGGCTTTGCGTGCAGGCCCATATTTCCAGGGATCGAACAGCAAGAGGTTTGGGACATGGCAGGCGGATGGGCCCGCGACGGCGCGGTGCAGGAACAGATCGACGCGTCGATCAACGATGAACTGGCCCGACTCAAGGCGCGGCGGTCTCCGGTTGGGGAAAGCCTGAGCCATTGTGCCGATTGCGAAGACCCCATCCCGGAAAAACGCCGTCAGGCCATACCGGGTGTCAAACTGTGTATCGAGTGCCAGCAAGAGCGCGACGGCAGTTACAAGGCGCGTGGCGGGATCAACCGACGTGGATCGAAGGATTCCCAGTTGAAGTAAAGTGTGCGGGCTAGCGCCCGCGCAGGTTTTCTCGCCTGCGGCTCGGATTGGCGCTTGTTGAGACCGCGGCGATTTAATCTGTCGTTAAGGTTAATCCGCCGCCAGTCGCAGGCATATTTTTCAAAAAGAAGAAGCAGGGGACCATACACGCCCCTGCTTCTTCTTTTTCCAAATATGCAAACGCGACGCCGACATATGCGGCACGTCCGAGGATCAGCCCTCCATCGCCTCCAATTCGTCGATGAAGCCAGAGATCATGCTGAGACCCTTGTCCCAGAATTTGGGATCACTGGCATCAAGGCCAAATGGGGCCAGCAATTCCTTGTGGTGCTTCGATCCACCCGCCTTGAGCATGTCGAAATACTTGTCCTGAAACCCCTCGGGGTTTTCCTCGTAGACGGCATAGAGCGCATTCACCAGCCCGTCGCCGAAGGCATAGGCGTAGACGTAGAAGGGTGAATGCACGAAATGCGGAATGTAGGCCCAGAAGGTCTCGTAGCCGTCCATGAATTCAAACGCGGGTCCAAGGGATTCCGCCTGCACCGACATCCAGAGAGCGTTGATGTCGTCGGGGGTGAGTTCGCCGCCGCGCCGCGCGTCGTGCAGTTTGCATTCGAAATCGTAGAAGGCGATCTGGCGCACAACCGTGTTGATCATGTCCTCGACCTTGCCGGCCAGCAGCACCTTCTTCTCGGCATCGTCCTTGGCGTTGTCGAGCATGCGGCGGAAAGTGAGCATCTCGCCGAACACGGACGCTGTTTCGGCCAGGGTCAGCGGTGTCGACGAGAGCATTTCCCCCTGATCGGCGGCAAGCACCTGATGTACGCCGTGACCCAGTTCATGCGCCAGCGTCATCACGTCGCGCGGTTTGCCAAGGTAGTTGAGCATGACGTAAGGATGCACATCCGTCACTGTGGGATGCGCAAATGCGCCTGGTGCCTTGCCCGGCTTCACGGCGGCGTCGATCCAGCCCTTGGTGAAGAACGGCTTGGCGATCTCACCCATGCGAGGGTCGAATTCGGTATAGGCGTTCATCACGGTCTCTTCGGCCTCGGTCCAGCCGACAGTGCGGGTCGCTTCCATCGGCAGCGGCGCGTTGCGATCCCAGACCTGCATTGTGTCCAGACCCAGCCATTTGCGCTTGAGTTCGTAATAGCGGTGGCTGAGCTTGGGATAGGCGGCGACCACGGCATTGCGCAGTGCCTCGACCACTTCGGCTTCGACATCGTTGCTGAGGTGCCTCCCGGTCTGCGGTGTCGACATGCCGCGCCAGCGGTCCATCACCTCTTTTTCCTTGGCCTGCGTGTTGTGGACGCGGGCGAAGATCTTGATGTTGTCGGCAAAGACGGCGGCCAGTTCGCGCGCAGCGGCTTCGCGGGTGCTGCGGTCCTGTTCGGTGAGCAGGTTCAGCGTGCCTTCGATATTGAGCGGTTCGCCATCCACTTCGAATTCCAGCCCGGCGATGGTTTCATCGAACAGCCGTTCCCAAGCATCGCCGACGACACCGAGATCGTGCAGGAACTTCTCCATCTCGTCCGACAGTTGGTAGGGCTTCATCGCACGGATGCGGCGGATTGCGGGTTTGTAGCGGGCCAGATCGGCATTGGCGTCGAACAGCGCGTCCACCGTCGCGTCGTCGATCCGGTTCAGTTCCAGCGTGAAGAAGACCAGCGGCGTGGTGTAGATGGTGATCTTTTCCTGGTGGTCGGACAGGAACTTGGCGCGCTGGGCGTCGGTGGTCAGCTGGTAATACCGCAGCCCGGCGTAGGACATGATGCGTCCTGCGATGTTCTCGATCTTTTCGTGGCGGTGGATCGCGGTCAGGAAGTCTTCGGCGCTGAGGTCGGCCAGTTTGTCCTGGTAGTCGGCGGCAAAGCTGCGGCAGGAGTCTTCCAGCCAGTCGAGATCGCGCTTGAGTTCGGCGGCGTCATCCGATGGATAGAGATCGGTCAGATCCCACTCAGGCAGATCCCCGAATTCCTTGGCCCCGCGCGGGGCATTGGCGTCAAAGGTGGGTTCGGGATGGCACGGCATGGATCGACTCCTGTTCTTCGGTCACTGGGAACCTGTGCCGGGCGCGTCCGAGGTTCAAGGGGCAACATGCCGCCATGCGTCGTTCACGCCCCATACATCTTGAGCATGTCCTTCAGATCGTCCAGCGTGTTGGCCTCTTGCAGCGGTTTGTCCTTCCGCCAGCGGGACATCCGCGGAAAGCGCAGCGCGATACCAGATTTGTGGCGGGGCGAGGCGTGGATGCCTTCGAAGGCGATCTCGAACACATGGTGCGGTGTGACTTGCCGCACCGGGCCGAAGCGTTGCTGTGTATTCTTGCGCACCCAGGCGGTGATTTTGCGGAACTCGTCATCGGTCAGGCCGGAATACGCCTTGGTGAAGGGGACCAGATCGTTGCCGTCCCAGACCGCGAAGGTGAAATCGGTGAACAGGTTGGCGCGGCGACCGTGGCCCTGCTGGGCATAGATCATCACCGCATCGACCGTCAGCGGATCAAGCTTCCATTTCCACCAATCGCCCTTCTTGCGACCCGCCAGGTAGGGGCTTTCCTTGCGTTTGAGCATCAGCCCCTCGGCGCGGTGGTCGCGGGCGGTGGCGCGGATTTGAGCCAGCGCGTCCCATGTGTCGAAAGGCAGGGGCGGTGCGGCTTTGACGGGTGCGTCATGCGGCAGGTTATGCAACATCCCTTCCATGCGGGTGCGGCGGTCGTTCAGGGGTTTGTCGCGCAGGTCCTGGCCGTTTTCTTCGAGAAGGTCATACGCCAGCAGGATCACCGGCGCGTCTTTGAGCAGTTTCTTCGGCACGGTCTTGCGCCCGATCCGCGCCTGAAGCGTGTTGAAGGGAAAAGGCTGGTTTCCGTCCCACGCGACAATCTCGCCGTCCAGAACGATGCCATCGGGAAGGAAATCAACCAGACGGGCGAATTCGGGGAAGCGGTCGGTCATCAACTCCTCGCCGCGCGACCAGACGTGGTGGGTGCCGTTTCGCAGGATGACCTGACCGCGGATGCCGTCCCATTTCCATTCGGCCTGCCAGTCTTTCGGCGCGCCGAGGATTTCGGGTGCGCCATCAAGTTGATAGGCGAGGTAGAAGGGATAGGGACGACTTTCATCCGCTTCGGTGTCCTCGGCTTCGATCAGGTCGTGATAACTCGTAGTCTCGGGCGTCCAGCCGCCCATGAGCCGGTGCGCAAGGCTTGGCTCGTCCTGCCCGGTGGCTTGCGCCAAGGCGCGGGTCATGAGTTTCTGACTGACGCCGATGCGAAAACCGCCTGTGATCAGCTTGTTGAAGAGAAACCGTTCTATCGGGTCGAGTTGGTCCCAAGCGTCGAGGATTTGCGCCTTGCGCTGGTCGATGTCGAGCGCCGCCAGCGATTTCAACTCGGTGATCCAATGGGTCAGCGGCAGATCGCTTTCCCGATTGGGTGGGGGCAGGGTCAGTGCGATGGTCTCGGCCAGATCCCCGACGATGGGATAGCTTTCTTCGAGCAGCCAAAGCGGGATACCGCCCACTTCGGCTGCCCATTCACGCAACTGGGTGGTGGTCACGGCGCGTTTCGGACGGCGTCCGGAAAAAAGCGCGATGGTCCAGAGTTTGTCGTCGTCTCTGGCGGTCATGAAGAACTCGGCCAGCGCCTTGGTCTTGAGGCTGGTTTTGGTGGTCTGGTCGACGGTGGTGAACAGATTGGCGAAGTCTTTCATGCAGCGTCGGCCTCGTCATCCTCACCGCCGAATTCGGTTGGAACGACCTGCGCGTTATAGCCTTGCGTGTTCAGCCATCGCGCGAATATATCCGTGTAACCATGTGTTGTATATATGTTTTCAGATTGTGTTTCCTTGATGGCGAACATCAGCCCGTCCCAGTCTGCATGGTCGGAAATCACGAAACCCCGGTCGGCGGCGCGGCGGCGGCGGACCCCGCGCAGGCGCATCCAGCCTGACGCAAACGCGGTGGAGGACGGACCGAACCGGCGCGCCCATTGCGACCCCAGGGCAGATGGCGGAGCAATGACCAATGCGCCGGGATAGTCCTTGGCGTTCAGGTCGGGTGTGACGTGGACCGTGTCGGGCAAGCGATAGCCCTGATTTCGCAGCACATCGTTGGTGTTCTCAACCGCGCCGTGGGTGAGGATCGGGGCGATTTCGGGGTCGACCATCGCCAGCAACCGCTGTGCCTTTCCCAGCGAATAGGCTCCGAGGATGGACGCTTTTCCGTCAGTCGCGTTGCGGGCCCACCAGGCGTTGAGGTCCTTGGCGACTTCGGTCTGGTTGTCCCATTTGAACACGGGTAGGCCAAATGTGCACTCGGTGATGAAGCTGTGGCATGTAACCGGTTCGAAAGGTTCCGAAATCCCGTCCGGAATGACCTTGTAATCGCCCGAGGCGACCCAGACTTCTCCAGCCACGTCGACTCTGATCTGGGCTGATCCCGGCAGGTGACCTGCGGGGTGGAACGATACCGCAGCGTCGCCAATTTGACGGACCTCGCCGAATTTAACGGTTTCTATAGAAATGTCCCCCAACCTGTGCCGCATGACCGGGGCGCAGGCGTCGGTACAGAGGTAGCGTTGGTGCCCCGGTCGTGCGTGGTCGGCATGGCCATGGGTGATCAACGCGCGATCCACGGGGCGCCATGGGTCGATGTAGAAATCACCGGCGGGGCAATAGATTCCACGGTCGGTAAAGGTGAGAACTGGGTTGGCCATGATGTTGAGTATAGGAGAGGAGCGGGACATCGCCAGAGGGTTGCCAAGCAGCGCATGCCGCGTAGGGTGTGCGGCAACAGATTATCGGGAGGCCTTCCATGCAAATCGCCGGATTTCGACAACGCCTTTTGTCGCGTGTTCCCTTGGCGGGAACGTTTCTGAAAACCCCGGCCTACCAGATGATCGAAGTGCTGTCGCAATCCGAACTTGATTTTGTCTGTCTGGATGCAGAACACGCGCCGTTCGATCGCGGCGCCATAGATGCCTGCTGTGCCATGGGGCGTGCGTTGGATTTCCCGGTCCTGGTTCGGGTTGGAGACAGTTCCGCTCGCGAAATCCTTCAGGCTCTGGATTGCGGCGCCGTCGGCATTGTGGTGCCGCATGTGGACAGTGCTGCCAAAGCCGCCGATGTCGCGCGTTCGGCCAGGTTTGGAAGGGGTGGCCGGGGCTATGCGGGATCAACCCGCTGGGCCGGCTTTGCGAGCCAATCCATGCCGGATTTGTTGAAGAAATCGCAGGAGGAGACGGTGGTCATGGTCCAGATCGAGGAACCCGATGGCGTTGCCGACTGCGAGGCAATTGCGGCAACCAACGGGATTGATGCGGTTTTTCTTGGGCCTGCGGATTTGTCCGTCGGGTATGGTCACGACCATCAGACTTCGGAAGACCTTTTCGCTGCAATCGAACGAGTGGGAAACGCGGCCGCGGCGTCAGGCAAAGCCTATGTGTCCTGGGTCGCCAATGCGCAAAAGGCGCAGGAATGGTCGGCCTATGGAATGAGCTGTTTTTTCATCTCATCCGAACATTCGTGGATGCGCGCCGGGGCAACAGCCGAAGCGCGCGGCGTGCATGAGATCGGAAAACCCTAGGTGGTGAAGCTGGAAAACAGGGAAATCCCGGCACCTGTGACCTGACGGCGGGTGTTGGCCTTTTCCATCAGCACTTCGTGTTCCGCCCCATCCACCAAGAGCAGTTTGCCCCCGGGCCAGTTGGTCATGCGTTCGCGGATGCGGGTGGTGTCCACGATCCGTTCGTTTGATCCGATGAAACAAAGCGCCGGAATCGCCGGGGACGGCAATCTGGCAAGCGCTGCGCATTCCTGCAAGGCCGATTTTAGCCAGGTGTAGGACGGGCCTCCCAGGCCGAAATGCGGTTCTTCGGCAACATGGCGGCGCATGTAGTCGAACATCTCCGGGTCCGAGGTCAGCATGTTTTGCTCGAACGGCTCTGACGCCGGATAGCTTTTGATGGACGTGCCGGGCGCAAGCCGGTGCCCCTGACCAAGCGCAATCGCCAGCTGCGGCAGGATCCACGCAAGCGGGCGCAGATACCCCGACATGCGGATACCCCACATCGGGCCGGTGAACATGACCGATTTCATCTCCGTCCCCGAGATCAGGGCCCGCAACCCGATACAGCCACCCATGGAGTGGGCGACCATGTGCCACGGGCGCGGCAGATCGCGTTTGCGCGCAAAGGCGCAGACGGCATCCCAGTCTTTCTGAAAGTCGAGGAATGCGCCGACATGACCAACCATCGGGTTCGCCCCAAGTCTGTCGGCCATGCCTTGACCGCGCCAATCGACCGCGACAACGCCGAACCCGGCACGGACAAAATCCTTGGCGCTGCGGCCGTATTTTTCGATGTATTCCGTGCGTCCCGGAAGGATAAAGACCGTGCCTTTGGAACCTTCGGCTGCGGCGTGACTGACGCGAAGGCGTACCCCGTCAGAGGCCCGCAGCCAAAAAGCATGGGTCTTTGGCCCGTCGGCCAGATCTTCGCGATAGGGAGCGGGGTCTGACATCAAGCCAGAGTGGAGGCCAGTTTCATCGCCATGCCCATATCGCCGTCAATCGTCAGGCGACCGGTCATAAAGGCGGATGTGGGGTTGAGCGATCCGTCAAAGATTTCGCGCAGCGTTTCGGCATCTGCGGTGAAAGTGACGTCGGCATCCGCGTCGCCTTCGCGTGCGCCGGCGCTGTCGACGACCATGCTGCCTTCGCCTTCGATGTTGAACTGTGCTGTCCCGTCAATTCCGTTGCCGCCCAGCTTTTCGTTCATGGCGGTGACCGCCTGTGCCACTACATCGCTCATCTGCTCGTCTCCTTGTGATCGCGATTTGGTCTGCAAGGCTGGCATTTGCCGAACCTCACGCTAAACTCAATGGTGGTTATGAGGTTCACAATGCGCAAATACAAATCTGCCGTTGCGGCATTTATTTTCACCCTGAGTATGGCCACCGGCCCGCTGTCGGCGCAGGACGATCCTGTCGAGAGCCTGATGGATCAGTTGGCGCAGGCGGAGGACGAGCAGGCCGCCGGCCGGCTCGAACGGCAATTGCGGCAGGAATGGTCGAAATCCGGGTCGGCGACAATCGACCTGCTTCTCAAGCGGGGGCAGGACGCGTTGGATGTGGATGATGTCGAGGTGGCGCTTGAGCATCTGACGGCGCTGACCGATCATGCGCCCGATTTTGCCGAAGGTTGGCACACGCTGGCGTTGGCCTATTACCGTGAAGAAAAGTTCGGCCCGGCAGCGGATGCGCTTGAGCGAACGCTGGCATTGAACCCGAACCATTTCGGGGCCATGCGTGGACTTGGGGCCATCCTCGAACAGGTCGACAAACCCCACCTTGCGTATGACGCCTATTCGCGGGTACTCACCCTGCGGCCGCACGATTCCGACGTGATCGACGCGTTGGAGCGGCTGGAGCTACGGGTGAACGGGCAAACGATCTGATTCCCTGACGGTCCCGAGCAGGACGGCAAAGGACGCCAACATGGCCGGACATGCGCGGGTTGCGGCCATTCTTGGCCCGACCAACACAGGCAAGACCCATTACGCGATTGATCGGATGCTGGGCTACCGCACTGGCATGATCGGTCTGCCGCTTCGCCTTTTGGCGCGCGAGGTCTACGACAAGATCGTCAATGTGCGCGGGCCGTCGGTGGTGGCTCTGGTCACCGGCGAGGAACGGATCGTGCCGCCGCGGGCGCAGTACTGGGTCTGCACGGTCGAGGCGATGCCCGAAGGCATGGGTTGCGATTTTGTCGGCATCGACGAGATTCAGCTGTGCGCCGATCCCGAGCGCGGGCATGTGTTCACCGACCGTCTGCTGCGGATGCGTGGGTTGCACGAAACGCTGTTCATGGGGTCCGACACGATGCGCGGACCGATTTCCGAACTGGTCGAGGGATGTGAATTTGTCCGTCGCGAACGGATGAGCCAGTTGAGCTATACCGGATCGAAAAAGATCAGCCGGTTGCAGCCGCGCACCGCGATTGTCGGGTTCTCGGTCGAAAACGTCTATGCAATTGCGGAGTTGTTGCGGCGCCAGAAGGGGGGCGCGGCTGTGGTGATGGGCGCGCTGAGCCCGCGCACGCGCAACGCGCAGGTCGATCTCTATCAGAACGGAGAGGTCGATTATCTTGTCGCGACGGACGCCATCGGGATGGGTCTGAACCTTGACATCAACCACGTCGCGTTTTCATCGCTGACCAAGTTTGATGGTCGTCGCATGCGCCAACTCATGCCCAACGAATTGGCGCAGATCGCCGGACGGGCCGGGCGCGGCATGTCGAATGGGACATTCGGGGTCACGGGCGAGGCCGGTCCGATTGCCGAAGAGGTGGCCGAAGCGATCACCAATCACCGCTTCACGCCGCTGAAAAAGCTCAACTGGCGCAGCGCCGATCTGCGTTTCGGCACCATTGACACGTTGATTGCTTCGCTTGAGACCGCACCGAATGATGACCGCCTGGTCAAGGCACGCGAGGCGGACGACTTGCAGGCGCTCAAGGCACTGAGCGCCATCGCAGACGTGCAGGCGCGCGCGTCCGATCCGAAATCGGTTCAGCTTTTGTGGGACGTGTGTCGGATTCCGGATTTTCGCGGTATAAGTCATGCGGAACATGCGGGGCTTTTGGAAGTTATCTATGGACACCTTCATCAACGCGGAGCCATTCCGGATGATTTTCTGGCAAGACAGGTCAATCGGATCGACAGGACAGATGGCGACATTGACACGTTGTCGAAACGATTGGCGTATATCCGCACATGGACTTATGTCGCGCAGCGCAAAGCATGGGTGCGTGACGAAAGCCATTGGCGCGAGCAGACGCGCGCTGTAGAAGACCGACTGTCGGATGCGCTGCACGAGCGCCTGACCCAAAGATTTGTTGACCGGCGCACATCCGTGCTGTTGCGGCGGTTGAAACAGAAGGAGGCCCTTTTGGCCGAAGTGAATGACAAGGGTGAAGTCACCGTCGAAGGCGAATTCGTCGGCAGGCTTGAAGGGTTCCGGTTCCGCCAGGACAAGGATGCAACCGGGCAGGAAGCCAAGACGCTGAAGACCGCGTCGTTGCAGGCGCTTGCGCCGCATTTCCATCTGCGGGCGGATCGGTTCTACAACGCCCCCGATACAGAGATGGATTTCACCGAGCAGGGTGGTCTCATGTGGGGCGATCAGGCGGTGGGCAAGCTGACAGCGGGTGATGATCCGCTGAAGCCGCGGGTGGTGACCTTTGTCGACGAAGAGGCTGGGGCCGATGTGTCTGCGAAGGTGCAGCGCCGGTTGCAACATTTTATCGACCGCAAGATTTCCGCGCTGTTCGAGCCTCTGGTCAATCTGCAAAAGGATGAAACGCTGAATGGTCTGGCGCGCGGTTTCGCGTTCCGCATGGTCGAGGCGATGGGCATTCTGCCGCGCGCCGATATTGCGGATGACGTCAAGGCGCTGGATCAGGATGCGCGCGGGATGCTGCGCAAACACGGCATCCGCTTTGGTCAGTTCACGATCTTCATGCCGCTCTTGCTCAAACCGGCACCAACCCGGATGCGGCTGGTGCTGTGGAGTCTTGCGAAGAACCTGGATGTCTTTCCCGAAGCACCACCTCCGGGCCTTGTGACGGTGCCGAACACGCAAGGGACACCTGCCGAACACCACACCGTGTCCGGTTATCGCGCCGCGGGTGACCGGGCGATCCGCATCGACATGCTGGAACGTCTGGCCGATCTGCTGCGCGGGCAGGACAGCCGGGGAGGGTTCGAGGCGAATCCCGACATGCTGTCGATCACCGGTCTGACCCTGGAACAGTTTGCCGACCTGATGTCAGGCTTGGGTTACAAGGCCGAAAAGAGCGAGCGTGAGAAAGTGCGCGCGGTCGATGCGGTTGTGCCAGACGCCGATGCAGCCACGGCCAGCGAACAGGATGCAGCCACCGATGGCGCTGTTCCGGTTGAAGACACTCCGGTGATGGATGCCGGGCAGGAGGGTGTTGCAGGGACCGATGCGGCTCCGGCAGAGGCACCCGAGGCCGCCGATATTCCGGACGTTGCCGCCGAGATGCCCGCCGATGGTGTGGCCCCGGTTGCGGACACACCGACGGATACGCCCAAAGAGGTGCCGGTTCCGGTCAATTCGGAAACCGAGATCGATCCGGGTGCTGCCCCGGACGCCGCGTTGGCAGGTCCGGAAACCGAGGTGTTTTATGTCTTCACATGGCGTGGCAACCGGCCTGACCGTCAGCCCCGCCGGGATGGCGGCAAGGGACGTCGGGACGGGGCCAAGTCACCCGGCGAACGGCCGCGCGGCAAAGGCAAACCCAAAGGCAAAGGCCAACCGCGCGAGGCTGCGGGCAAGTCTTTCCAGGCACGGCCACCCAAGAAGGAAAAGCCGATCGACCCGGACAATCCGTTTGCAGCCGCCCTCATGGGGCTGAAGAACAAGGACTGACTTGACCGAACCGGCCCAGAAGCTTCGGATCGACAAATGGCTTTGGCATGCGCGTTTCTTCAAGACGCGCAGCCTTGCCGCCAAGGTCGTGTCCGGCGGAAAGCTGCGGGTGAATGGTCAGCCGATCGCGAAACCGGCCTACGCCGTTTCGATCGAGGATGTTCTGACCTTTCCGCAATCGGATCACGTTCGGGTGATCAAGGTTCTTGCGATGGGCGAGCGCCGTGGCCCGGCCCCGGAAGCGCAATTGCTTTACAGCGATCTTGATCCCCCCAAGCCGCGTGAAGCGGCGGCGCAAGTGCCTCGATTCGAAGGCAAAGGCCGCCCGACAAAGAAAGATCGTCGCGCTTTGCAACAAACCCGTTCTGACCTTCTTGAATGATATTTCCCATTGGCTTAGCTAGCTACGGACTGATCGATGGACGAACTTCATGACCTATATTGTCAACGACGCCTGCATTGCCTGCAAATACACCGATTGTGTGGAAGTCTGCCCTGTGGACTGCTTCTACGAGGGTGAAAACATGCTGGTCATTCACCCGGATGAATGCATTGACTGTGGTGTGTGTGAACCGGAATGCCCGGCAGACGCGATCCGCCCGGACACCGAACCGGACACGGACAAATGGGTCGAGTTCAATCGCAAGTACTCTGAAATGTGGCCTGTGATCATCACCAAGAAAGACCCGCTGCCGGACGCCGATGAACGGGATGGCGAAGAAGGCAAGCTTGAGAAGTACTTTTCCGAAGCGCCGGGTGAAGGCGGCTGATGATTCGCGCCATTGGCGAGGAAAATCACGGAACTGAAACGTAAGCATCTGAATTTAAATGGTTTATCACCTCTTGACGGTCCACTACCGCGAGGCCGTTTTTTGTGGTATACATATCGGGTAAATGAGACCTGTGGGACACGCGCCCTTCGGCGCATGGGGTTTAAGCTGAGATAGCTTGTTCTGATACTCTGAATGATAGCGACCGGAAGCGCTGCCTCCGTTCGTTATTTTTGTCTGTGCCGCATGGGTGTACGCCAAGGAAGGTTCTGAATGACCAAATCGAAAAAATCCGAATTCCGCCCGAACGACTATGTTGTTTATCCAGCGCATGGCGTTGGCCAGATCGTGTCGATCGAAGAGCAGGAGATTGCCGGTATCACGCTTGAATTGTTTGTCATCTCTTTCGAGAAGGACAAGATGACCTTGCGGGTGCCGACACATAAAGCCACGGAAATCGGAATGCGGTCGCTGAGTTCACCAGACGTTGTGAGCCAGGCGATGAAGACACTCAAAGGCAAGGCCAAGGTCAAGCGGGCGATGTGGTCGCGTCGTGCGCAGGAATACGAACAGAAGATCAACTCTGGTGATCTGATCGCCATTGCCGAAGTGGTCCGTGACCTTCACCGCGCCGATGATCAGCGCGAACAGAGCTATTCCGAGCGTCAACTGTATGAAGCAGCGCTTGAGCGTCTGACCCGCGAAGTGGCCGCCACATCGGGTGGGGATGAACTTGTCGCTGCGAAACAGGTGGGTGACGTTCTGACGTCGCGCGCGCCTGCGGCTGCCTGATAGATTAGCACAGACGCATCTGACAGACGAAAAAAGCGGTCCCAAACGGGGCCGCTTTTTTTATGCCGCGTCAGAATTGTTGTTTTCGAGCGCGGTCAGAAGAGACGCTTCGAGTTCTTTTTCCAGTTCTTTCGCGCGGGCAATATACGCATCGTTCTGCGCGGATGGGATGTTCGGATCCCACAGATCAGCCAGTTCGCGGACCGTGTAGCGGTCATGGTGATAGAACAGCTTTTCCGCTTCGTTGGCTTCGAATTCGGTCAGGCCGATGTTCTCGAGCACATAGCGACCCGCCCGCAAAGAGCTGTCGAACAGTTCGCGCACGATGTCGTTCGCGCCCGCTTGGTACAGGCGGTAGGTGTGGGTTCGGTCGCGTGACCGGGCGACGATGTGCAAGTCGGGCCGTAGGCGACGCGCATAGGTGACCAGCCGTTCCGCCGCAATCGGATCATCCAGCGCCACCATGAGCACCCGCGCCGTGTCGATTCCGGCAGCATGCAGAAGATCGGGGCGCAGGGGATCGCCGAAGAAGCCCTGATACCCAAACCGGCGCATCAACTGGATGGTTTGCAGGTTGTTGTCGATCACAACGGTCTTTGCGCCGACAGATTGCACCAGACGGTTCACGATCTGACCAAAACGCCCAATCCCGGCGATGATCACCGTGCCCTGTTCGTCGATCTGGTCGTGTTCCGGAAGGTTTGATCCGTCCTTCATCCGCTTGGACAGCACTTCGTACAGGATAAAGGCCAGCGGCGTGATCAGCATGGACAATGCGACAATCAGGAGAAGCCGGTCGGCCAGAAACACAGGCAGGATGGATTGCTGGATCGAGAAAGAAATGAGCACAAACCCGAATTCACCAGCCTGCGCGAGGCCCAGTGTGAAAAGCCATTGATCGCGGCCCCGCAGTTTGAAGGCGCGTCCAAGACCATACAGGATCACCCACTTGAGCAGCATGATGCCGAGGGCCAGTCCAAGGAGCGTGATCGGTTCCGAGAAGAGCAGGTCAAAGTCGATCCCGGCCCCGACGGTGATGAAGAACAACCCGAGCAGCAAGCCTTTGAACGGTTCGATATCGGATTCAAGTTCGTGCCGGAATTCGCTGTTGGCCAGAACCACTCCGGCAAGGAACGTGCCAAGGGCGGGGGACAGGCCCACCGCCGTCATCAGAAAGGCAATGCCGATCACGATCAGCAGGGCAAGCGCGGTATACATCTCGCGCAGATGTGCGGCGTGGATGAACCGAAAAAGCGGGCGCGCCCCGTAGACACCGCCCACGATGATCAGGGCCACGGCACCCAACGTGACAAGCGTAACACCCCAACCGGGCAGACCTTCGACCAGCGACATGGTGTGGCCGTGGCCGCCGTTCCCTTGTTCCAGAACGCTACGGGTGATCGACCCATCCGTGCTGAGAGACGGAATGGAGGGCACTGCCAACAGCGGAAGGATGATCAGCATGGGGATCACCGCAATGTCCTGTGTCAGCAGAACAGAGAAGGTCGACCGCCCGCCGCTGGTTTGCATCAAGCCCTTTTCGCTGAGTGTTTGCAGAACAATCGCGGTAGATGACAGTGCAAAGATCATCCCGATGGCCAGCGCGGTTTGCCAGACAAACCCCAGATAGATCGCGCCGGTCATGACAGCCAGCATGGTGATCAGCACCTGCAACCCCCCGAGACCAATCAAGCGGTGGCGCATGTCCCAAAGGGCGCGGGGCTCAAGCTCGAGTCCGATCAGGAAAAGCATCATGACCACGCCGAATTCGGCAAAGTGCTGCAAATCGGTGGTGTCGGCGACCAACCCAAGACCCGGCCCGATCGCGACACCTGCCAGAAGATATCCCAGTACCGATCCAAGCCCCAAACGCGCGGCGATGGGAACGGCAATCACCGCAGCCAGCAAAAAGACCGACGCCAGGAAAAGAAACTCACCCATAATATCTTACGCCCTTTGAACAATTTCAGAATGGCGGCTTTGGCGTGGAATGAAAACCAATTGGTACGGACAACGCCAAATTATTTGGCACCGATCAGAAACGTGCTGAAACCGCTGGCAGATGGATCTTCGGTCAGCCGTCGGGCATGTCCAAGACAACGTTTCGCCCGTTCTTGGAGTAGCGCAACTCGCTGTCCCCGATGGCCGCCACACGCCCACCATCCAGACGATCCCCAACCTGGACCTTCTGATAGCGACCGTTTGACAGCCGCACCAGGGCGCGGCGGCTGGAGGGTTTGCCATAGACGCCGATCAGGTTGATCTGGCGCAGGTTGATTGCATTGGCCACGGTAGCCTGACGCGCGACGTTTGCGGTTGATGGAATGCGCGGTTGAACCGTGCGGGGGGCGACAGCGGCGACCTGTGTCACGTCCGGCTGTTGCGCTTGTTCGACCTCACGCGCGCGTTCGACAATCTGAGAGAAATTGCGCGGTCGCGTCACGGGCGCTGCGGATTGCGCCACGGCAAATTCCGTCGCGTCGGGTTGCGCCTGTTCTTCCTGTGCCTTGAGCGTCTCAGGACGGGCGGCAGGGCGCAGCGCAGCCAGTTCGGCCAATGTCCGCCCCCCCAACTGCGCGCGTTCGTTGCCTTCGATCAGGCCACCGGGACGCAGGCGCGGGCGGAAGGCCTGCAGGGCCGAGGCGACTTCCGTGGTCTCGGGTGCAACTGTGGTGGGGTCGGGTGCAATGGCTGGCGGTGTCGGTCGCGCCGGTGGGACGACCGGAGGCAGGCCCGTGAAAATGCGGACGCCATCGGGGTTCAAGGTGCCTTCGGGCGTGGCAATCACCAATCCGCGATCATCCAGCGTAAAGCGCGTTCCCGGCGCTGCCGGGTTCGGTTGGGACAGATAGGTCCGGTCGTTGCGCAGCGCGTCTTCATCGGGCAGGGCGACCGCATCGAACTGCTGCACGCTGCCATCAATTGAGGCGACATAGAGGTCATCAAGCGTCGTTTGCGTCGGCGTGTTGGGGACTTCGGGCGACCGTTGCCAGATACCCGTGGCTGCATAACGCGCATCCGCCTCTTCCGGGGTCAAGGCAGCGGGGGGCGGCAAGACAACCGATAGTCCGCCATCGGAGTCCGTGGGCCGTTCAATCACGTCGAGCGCGGCAATCTGAAGGTCTCCGTCGTCTTCGGATGGCGACGTGACCGATCCATCAAGCGGCAGGAATTCTACATCTGGCATCCGTGCAATGGACGGCGTGTCGTTCTCGCCATCGAAGAAGCGCGAAAACCCTTCATCCAGGAACACGCTCGCCCAGGCGGCGACCGCCAACAGGAAGACCAGCAGCGCGCTGGTCAACATCAGTCCAAGAAAGCGCGGTTTGCCGCCGATCTGTGGCTCTGTCCGCGCGCCGAAAACCGTCATGCGCGCGCGTTCATCCTGTACGGGGGGCGCGATGGCGTCCGGATCGGTCGCGCGACCGGCCCGCATCGCTGCAATCCGCGCAACGGCGGCGCGTGCAGGTTCCGGGTCGTGTCTTGGCTTGGTGGTCGTGGTGTCCGGTTCTGCATCTGTCACCTGAGAGGTGACCGGCGGGACAGGTTTGGCAGCGACGGGGGTTTCGGTCGAAGCCTTGGTCTTGCGGCGGCTGAAAAAGCCAAAGCCTTTGCGTTCGGCTGTGTCCTCGACCTGGTCAAACTGCAGGCCTGGTGCGGTGATTTCGGTATCGCGCGTCGACTTGCGCGCGCCACCCAGTTTGAACCGCGCGGACGGCGCTGTGTCGGATGCCGGACTGTCGATCTTGGGGGGAACAGGAGGTTCTGTCGGCGTGTGACCGGTCCGTGATGCGCGGATTGACGCAAAGGCCGGGGCAGCAGGGACATCCGCCGTATCCACCCTCAGCGTTGGCTTTGGCGTGTCGGTCGGCACTGGCGATGGGGCTGGGTCTGCCGCACCGGGTGCCAGTGCCTCAATCGTGTCGTCCTGATCTTCGGCATTCTCCGGGGGTGGCGGTGCGACGTCCTGTGCCGTGTCGTCCGCTGCCTCTGGTTCGGCCTGAAAGTTGGAAAGGTTCGGTTCTTCGGGTTCGGTGGGCCTTGCGACGGATTCCGCCGGGACGATCACAATTGCATGGGCATCTTTTTGCGGCGCGCTGCCTGTCCAGCTGGCTGCCGGACCAAAGAAGACTTCGGAGTCAAACTGTCCATCCGGTGCCATGGCCACAAAGGAGACCGGATCGAAATGATGGCTCTTCGCAAACGCCTCGGCCTCGTTCAGCGTTTCATTGGCCACGGCGGCGACATGTACCTTGCCGTCATGACGCGACCAGTCGAAACTCAGGTCATCGACGGGGTAGGGCGTGGCCCCATCAAGCGCGGCGCGAATGTCATCCTGAAGCGCGCCGCCCGCCTGGTCCGTGTCCGGGAATGCCAGGTATTTGATCTGCTCGTTCGGAATGACCAATTTCACCTGTCCGCCAGTGGAGGACAGGGCATCCGCTTCGGTTCGCAGGTCCGCCAGAGCGCCGCGCAGGTCAGCGGCGTCAAGGGCCACATCCCCCACTGGCGCCCAGCCGTCAGGGACACGGCGCAGCAACGAGATACCGTCAAAGGAGAGAGTCAGGGCAAAGTCTGGCTTCATGGAGATATTTTAGCAGTCCTTTTCGCAGGATGGGAGTCACTTACACGTCTTTTAGACGCGACAAAGCGATCTTTCGCGCGGGGAAATTTAGGCGCTTGTCACCAACGCCCGGTGCCGCGATTGTCGGCGTGTTCATAGCGAGAGATAGAGGTCACCATGTCCAAAGTCACAAGTTTCTTTGCCGCAATTGTCATCATGCTCGGGATTTCGCCGGTCTGGGCCGAAACAACCGGTCAGATCACGGTGAACGGAGAGGGCAGCGTGTTCGCGGTTCCTGACATGGCCGTGATCACCATGGGCGCATCATCCGAGTCGGAAACCGCCAAGGAGGCGATGGATCAAACCTCGGACATCACGGCAGCGATTCTCGACCAGCTTGCGCAGGCGGGGGTCGCGGCGCGTGATATCCAGACCTCGGATTTGTCATTGAACCCGCTTTGGTTGAACCGGTCTTCTTCGGACAGCCGTCCGCGGATTGACGGGTATCAGGCATCGAACCGTGTGACGGTGCGGGTGCGGGAACTGGCAAACCTTGGGATCATTCTCGATGCGGTTCTGAGCGATGGCGCGAACCAGTTGGGCGGGTTGCAGTTTACCCTGTCCGAACCGGAACCGCTGATGAACGAGGCGCGTGTGAAGGCGGTGGCTGATGCCCGTGCGCGCGCGGAACTTTTTGCAAACGCAGCCGGGGTCGAACTTGGGCCGCTTCTAAGCCTGAGCGAGAGTGGCGCACGCGCGCCGCGCCCGGAAATGTTCGGCATGGCGCGGTCTGCGGATTCAGAGGTGCCCGTGGCGCAGGGCGAGACCGAATTGCGCGCAAGTGTGACACTTGTCTATGAGATTGTTTCTCCTTGATCTCTGCTCTAGGCGGGTAACGGGACTCCGCCTATAGTAGCAAAAACGCAAGAGCAGTTCGCCAAAGGATCGCCATGGCCCGACGTCCGGCACAACCGAAATCAGTCAACGTCCTGATCGTTGGCCAGATGGGGCGTCTTGCGTATGAAGCGCTTCTGTTTGCGCTGTCCCTTAAGGCAAACACCTCGTCCCCCCGGTTCAGGCTTTTTGTTGCGGAACCGCAGCCGGGTGCGAAATGGCAAACCGATCCAACCATCCGCCCAGAGCCGTTGCGCGACATGATCGAAGCGCAGGGCGCGACCATTGTGCCGTTCGAGAGCCGGTTTTTCGGCAGCGATTATCCATATGGAAACAAGATCGAGGCGCTTTTCGCCCTGCCCAAGGGCGAACCGTTCGTCTTTTTCGACACCGACACGCTGATCACGGGCGATCTGGATGCGGTGCCGTTCGATTTCTCCAGACCAAGCGCCTCCCTGCGTGTCGAAGGAACGTGGCCGCAGATCGAACTCTACGGTCCGGGGTACGCGGAAACGTGGAAATCACTGTATGATCGGTTTGATCTGGATTTCGAAAGCTCGCTCGATCTGACACAGCCAGAGGAATACTGGCGGCGTCATCTTTATTTCAACGCCGGGTTCTTCTTTTACAAATGCCCGCACGTCTTTGGTCAGACGTTTCTGGACATGGCGCTGTCGATCCAGAATGATCCACCCGCAGCGCTGGTGTGCCAACAGCTTAAACCGTGGCTGGATCAGGTTGCGCTGCCTTTGGTCATTCACAAGCTGGGGGGCGGGCGCGATGCCTTGCCAGCGGGATTTATCGACGGAAAGACCAGCGTGCATTACCGCAACATGCCGCTTCTGTATGCGCGCGAAGACGACAGAGTCATTGATCTGCTGGAAACGATTTCAGCGCCTAACCCGGTCAAGAGGCTTTTGAAGGAATACGAACCGTTCAAACGGATGATCTATCAAAACCGGGGCCACAAGGTACGCGACCTGTTCGACAGGGCGCATCTGCCCAGCCGGGAACAGCCTATCCGCCAAAGGATCAAGAAAAACGGGTTCTGGATGGTCTGAGCGACCAGGTACGCGGGGCAGGACGGTCGTCCCAAGATTGGCGTTTACATAATTTTGCCGTACCGTAATCTTACGTTGGATCCGTTTTCTTGCGCACATCCCACGAGGCACTTTCCATGAGGGCCGCCGTCACATTCGAACGTCTGGCCGGAGGCCTCAATGGCATTTCTCTTTGCGTATAGGGCTGACCCCACGAATGATCCGTTCATCGATGTGATGTCCGATGGCTTTGCCTGGGACCTTTCCAAATCGAACACGATCACCTGGGCAATCGCGGATGGCGAAAACGGCGATGTCTGGGCGAACCGTGAACAGGCGATCAATGTATTCGCTGCTGCAATCGAGTCAATTCAGCAATACGTCGGCGTAAAATTTGCCTATCTGGATGATTTCACCAGCCCGAGCGCGGCGGGTGAGGCCGGGGCGGACATTGTCTATACGCTGGACAACACGATCGTTGCAGATGGCACCCTGGCTTATGCCTATTACCCCGGTCCCGGCCCGTTCAGTGACTTCGAGCAATATCCAACCGAAGGCGGCGACGTCTTCATGAATTTCTCGGCCGAGATCATTGCATCATCGAGTTTCGAACCGGGCTCGGACGGTTTTCTGACGGTGATCCACGAACTGGGTCACGCCTTGGGTCTCAAACATCCTTTCGAAGGAAGCTTGTCGCGCCCGTCCTTGGATCAACTGGACCAGTCGATTGTTCGGGACCTCGATTGGTTCACGATCATGTCCTATACCGATCCGTATGAATATCAGCTTGAGCGCTGGGATCCCGCGACGCCGATGATGCTGGATGTGCTGGCGTTGCAGTATCTTTACGGCGTGAACACCGCGACAAACGCGGGGGATACCGTCCTGAGACTGGACAGTGAACAGTACTATTACACCCTGTGGGATGCGAGCGGTGTGGACCGTGCAGACGCGTCCGGCCAATCCGAAGGCTGGACCATCTTCCTGCCTGACTTCAACGCGACACCGTTGGTCGACACGCTCTCGGGCTTTGCGCTTCCTTCAAGGCAGTTTGATCAATCCCTGGTCGAGTCGGCCCCGACAGAACTGATCTGGCTGATGGGCGACATCGAGAACGCAACCGGATCGCGGTTTGCCGACTCGATCAACGGTAACCGGTTTGACAACGATCTGCGGGGCGGTGGCGGGGATGATGAACTGGAAGGGTACGCAGGCAACGACATTCTGGACGGAAACGGCGGACGCGACATTGCCCAATTCGCCGGAGATCAGTCTTCATTCACCCTGACCATCAGCGCTGATGCCATCACGGTGCAAGACCGGCGCCTGGGTGGGTCCGGGACCGACACGTTGCGCAATATCGAATTGGTCCAATTTTACACTGACACAGACCAACAAAGCATTGATCTTGAAGTCCATGGTGGCCAGGCGGGTTTGTCCGGTGCGGATCTTGAAAGCTTCATCGAACTCTATATCGCCTATTTCAACCGGGCACCGGACGCGATTGGCCTGAACTTTTGGGGAACCGCCTTTGCAGATGGCGTTTCACTTACCAAGATCGCCACACTTTTCATTGATCAGGATGAAACCCGCGCGACCTATCCCGAGAACCTCTCCAACGAGGTCTTCGCGACGGCGGTCTATGACAACGTGCTGGGCCGAATTCCGGATCAGGCCGGTTTCGATTTCTGGGTTGATGTGCTGGACTCCGGAACGGTCGGACGTGGTCAGTTCATTCTGGAGGTGCTTGCCGGAACCAAGGCAGCGCCGGCCGCGGACGCGACGCAGGATTTTATCGAACAACAGCTTGCCGACCGCGATTACCTTGCCACAAAGACCGATATCGGGGCGCTTTATGCAGTGCATCGGGGCATGTCCGACGTCACCAACGCCACCCTGGTCATGACCTTCTTCGATGGATCAGACGAAGGCGTGTCGGCGGCGCGGGATGCGATCGATCAGTATTATTCGGCGGCTCTTGATCCTGAAAGTGGCGCCTTCCTGATGCCGCTTGTCGGGGTTCTGGACAATCCGTTTGACGCGATTGCATGATGGGCTTCCGGACATCGGTTCGGGTGGACACCGGGCGCAACAACGTCGGTCATCACACGGAATACCCAAGGGGACGGGAATGACGTACACCGTCTGGATAGAACAGTTTCAGGGGCTGAGCACTTTGCCGGAGAACGTAAAGCAGTACCTCGTTGATGAAAGCAAGGTCATGCATGTTCCCGCAGGCAAGGCGGTGTTTGGTCCGGGGGCGGTGCCCGACAGTTTGTTGTTCCTTCTCAATGGCCGGGTGCGCGTGCAGCAGACGTCGGAAAGCGGGCGCGATATCGTTCTCTACCGGGTCGAGGCCGGGGAAAGCTGTGTCCTGACCACGGCCTGCCTGCTGGCGCATGAACCTTATTCGGCAGAAGGCATTACCGAAACCGAGGTGACGGCGATTGCGATTCCGCGCAGGGCATTTGACCGGTTGATGGCGTCGTCTCGCGAATTCCGCGAGATTGTCCTGACAGCCTATGCACGGCGGATCACCGATCTGTTTCGTGTCATCGACGAGGTGGCTTTCGGGAGGATTGATGTCCGTCTGGCCAGCCGGTTGCTGACCCTTGCGATCACGGGGGACGAGCTTGCCACAACCCACCAACAGCTTGCGACCGAACTGGGAACCGCACGAGAGGTGATTTCCCGTGTGTTGCATGATTTCCAGAAACGCGGATTGATCGCCCAGTCGCGGGGCAAGATTACCCTGCTTGAACGCGGCAAGATCGAACGGCTGGCCGAAAGCGCCTGACGCGCTTTCGCAAGGGTCACCTGCGACCGAACGTATCATTTGTGACGTTTCTGGTCGGTTGGGTGACTATGTCACTGAAGAGCTCCGCACAAAGGTTTACCAAACTCACAGATTTAACTCTGGAGGGTTTAAACATGTCTACCAATGTTGGCACAGTTGATCGGATCGTGCGCGCGGTTCTTGGCGTTGTCCTGCTGTATCTCGCGTTTGCAAGCGGCCTGCCGTTGTTTGACGGGGCGCTGTTCAAATACGGCGCGGCATTGATCGGTGTTGTCATGCTTGTCGTGGCGGCAGTGCGCGTCTGCCCGATCTATTCGATCTTCGGCATCAAGACCTGCCGCACCTGACCTTCACGGTCTGACCAGACCCTAGGGCGTCGCGGTTTCGCGTCGCCCTGCCTGTTCCTCAGGCAACCATCTGACACAACTGAACTTTGTATGAGGCAATCCCCATGACGCACTATCCCGTGGACATGTCGGTGACACCAGACGTTTCGGCCTTTTTCGACGAGGCCACAAATACCATCAGCTATATCGTCAAGGATCCCACATCCGATGCCTGTGCGATTGTCGACAGCGTGATGGACATCGATTACGCCGCCGGGCGGATCACCTATGATCACGCCGATCAGCTGATCGAAGCGATCACGTCGCGTGGACTCAGGCTTGAGTGGATCATCGAGACCCATGTGCATGCCGACCATCTGTCGGCGGCACCTTATATTCAGGAAAAACTGGGCGGCAAGATCGGCGTCGGGTCCAAGATCATGGTTGTGCAGGACACGTTCGGCAAGGTGTTCAACGAAGGCACCGAATTCCAGCGCGATGGCAGCCAGTTCGACAAGCTGTTCGAGGATGGCGACACCTACAAGATCGGCAACATGGACGCGTTTGCGATCTACACGCCCGGCCACACCCCGGCCTGTATGGTGCATGTGATGGGCAACGCCGCGTTTGTCGGTGACACGCTGTTCATGCCCGATGGTGGCTCTGCCCGCGCCGATTTCCCCGGTGGGGATGCGGGCACGCTTTATGACAGCATCCAGAAGGTGCTGACGCTCCCCGACGACATGCGTCTGTTCATGTGCCACGATTACGGCCCCAATGGCCGCGACATCCAGTGGGAAACCACCGTGGGCGAAGAAAAGGCGCACAACATTCATGTGGGTGGTGGCAAGACCAAGGAAGAGTTCGTCACCTTCCGGACCGAGCGGGATGCAACGCTGGACATGCCAAGGCTCATCATACCGTCTTTGCAGGTGAACATGCGCGCGGGTGAGGTCCCCAAGGACAAGGACGGCAACCCGATGCTCAAGGTGCCGGTCAACGCACTTTGACGCGGACGCGACGAACTACAGCGTGACGGCACCTTGCCGTCATGTCACCTCAACAGGCACAGAAGTGAGCCCATCCAAATGACACTCAACAAGATCAATGATGCTCTCACGGTCAGTCCGCAGATCACTGCGGCTGATGTGCCAGCGATCAAGGAAGCCGGGTTCCGGTCCATCATCTGCAACCGGCCCGATGGCGAAGGGTCGGACCAGCCCACGCATGAAGAAATCGAACTTGCGGCCAAGGCGGCTGGTCTGGAGGTGCGGTATTTGCCGGTGCAGACCGGTCTGGTGGGCGATGAAGATGCCGCGGCCTTTGGTGTTGCGCTGCGTGAAATGCCTGGTCCCGTCCTTGCCTATTGTCGGTCCGGAACGCGATCCGCCACGCTCTGGTCGCTCAGTCAGGCGAAATCCCTTCCGATGGCAGAGATCCTCGGGGCCACCAAGGCGGCGGGGTACGACATGAACGGTGTTGCCCGCCGGATCGCCAATGGCGGCAAGACGCCAACGGACACCGGCGATGCGAAATTCGACGTGGTGATCGTCGGCGCCGGAGCAGGCGGTGTTTCGGTTGCGGCCAGTCTGAAGGCGCGCAAGCCGGGCCTGTCGGTGGCAATTATCGACCCGGCGGATATCCATTATTATCAACCCGGTTGGACCATGGTCGGTGGCGGTATTTTTGATCCGCAGGAAACAGCCAAGACGATGGGGTCGCTGATCCCGACCGGGGTCCACTGGATCAAGGCTGCCGTGGCTGCGTTCGAGCCTGCCAATGACGCGGTGATCCTCGATGGATGCCGGGTGGTCAAATATGACCGGCTGGTTGTGTGTCCGGGTCTCAAGCTGGACTGGGGCAAGGTCGAAGGTCTAGAGGAAACGCTGGGCCGGAATGGTGTCACCTCGAATTATCGTTACGATCTGGCACCTTATACATGGGAGCTGGTCCAGAACCTGAAGGAAGGCCGTGCACTTTTCACTCAACCGCCCATGCCGATCAAATGTGCAGGTGCGCCGCAAAAGGCGATGTACCTGTCAGGTGATGCGTGGTTCCGCAATGGCACGCTCAGGAACATCGACATCCAGTTCATGAACGCGGGTGGCGTGCTGTTTGGGGTCAAGGATTACGTTCCGGCGTTGATGGAGTATGTCAGGAAATACGATGCTGACCTGAATTTCTTTCACAACCTGATCGCGGTCGATGGTCCGGCGAAAAAGGCCACCTTTGCGGTCAACGCACCGGACACCGACCCGACAACGGTCGAGGTGGAATTTGACATGATGCATGTCTGCCCACCGCAGACCGCACCGGATTTCATCCGCGTCTCACCGTTGGCGGATGCAGCGGGATGGGTCGACGTGGATCAGGCCACACTGCGCCACAAGAGTTATGACAACATCTGGTCCTTGGGTGACGTGATGAACGCGCCGAATGCAAAGACTGCTGCGGCGGCCCGGAAACAGGCCCCGACAGTGGCCGATAATATCGTGGCTGACATCCGGGGCCAGTCGGCTGTGGCGCAATATGACGGATACGGATCCTGCCCGCTGACCGTGGAACGCGGAAAGATCGTGCTGGCAGAGTTTGGCTATGGCGGCACGCTCTTGCCGAGTTTTCCAAGCTACCTGATCGACGGAACAAAACCGTCCCGCGCGGCGTGGTTCCTCAAGGAAAGGCTACTGCCGCCGATCTATTGGAAAGCGATGCTCAAGGGCAAGGAGTGGATGGCGAAGCCTGAAAAGGTCAGGGTCGCCGCCGAATGAAACACCAGACGCGCGCCAGGTAACGGCGTGCATCACCTTCGCGGGCAAAGCCGTAATGCTTTGTCCGCATTCAATTTGAGAAGACCCATGATCGAACATCTGCGCGGCTACTTTCCGATCCTCGACTGGGGGCGGACATATGACCGAAACGCCTTTTCCAATGACATGATCGCGGCGGTGATCGTGACGATCATGCTGATTCCGCAATCGCTTGCCTATGCGTTGCTGGCTGGCCTGCCGCCCGAGGCCGGGATCTATGCTTCCATTGCGCCGATCATCCTGTATGCGATCTTCGGCACCAGTCGCGCCTTGGCTGTGGGGCCGGTTGCTGTGGTCTCGTTGCTGACGGCGTCGGCCGTGGGGCAGGTGGCCGATCAGGGGACCGCAGGCTATGCAATCGCCGCGTTGACGCTGGCCTTTCTATCGGGCGCGTTCCTCATGCTTCTGGGGCTGTTCCGGCTTGGGTTTCTTGCCAACTTCCTGAGCCATCCGGTGATCGCCGGGTTCATCACCGCGTCCGGCATTCTGATTGCGTTCAGCCAGTTGAAGCACTTGCTGGGGATCGCGGCGTCAGGTCATACTTTGCCGCAATTGCTGGCGTCGTTGTGGTCGCACTTCGGCGATATCAATCTGATCACGGTTGTCATCGGTGGGCTTGCCACGTCCTTTTTGTTCTGGGTCCGCAAGGGATTGAAACCGTTCTTGCGCAAACTGGGGGCATCGCCAAGACTGGCGGATGTCCTGACCAAGGCGGGGCCGGTTGCCGCCGTGGCCGTGACAACGATTTCGGTCTGGCTTTTTGGTCTCGATGGGCAGGGTGTCAAGATTGTCGGCGAGGTGCCGCAAAGCCTGCCGCCGCTGACATTGCCCGGACTGTCGCCGGACCTTGTGCGCCAGTTGCTGGTGCCCGCAATCCTGATTTCGATTATCGGATTTGTGGAATCGGTGTCCGTGGCGCAAACGCTGGCCGCCAAGAAACGCCAGAAGATCGACCCGGATCAGGAATTGATCGGACTGGGTGCCGCAAATATCGGTGCCGCCTTTACCGGCGGTTATCCGGTCACGGGTGGGTTCTCGCGCTCTGTCGTGAACTATGACGCCGGGGCCGAAACACCCGCGGCCGGTGCGTTCACTGCCGTGGGTCTGGCCATTGCCGCGGTCGCGCTGACGCCTTTGGTCTATTATCTTCCGAATGCAACGCTGGCGGCCACAATCGTTGTGGCAGTGCTAAGCCTTGTCGATTTCTCGATCCTGAAGAAGACATGGGACTATTCCAAGGCTGATTTTGCGGCGGTGTCGGCCACGATTGTTCTGACGTTGACCATGGGGGTTGAGGTTGGTGTGGCATCTGGCGTCGGCATTTCCATCCTCCTGCATCTGTACTCGACATCGCGTCCGCATGTTGCGGAAATCGGATTGGTGCCCGGCACCCAGCATTTCCGCAACATTCACCGGCACAAGGTGGACACCGATCCCGCCGTGCTTAGCCTGCGCGTCGATGAGAGCCTTTATTTCGTCAACGCGCGCTTCCTTGAGGACATGGTGCAGGCGCGTGTTTCCGAGGGCTGCGAGATCAGGAATGTGATCCTCATGTTCTCGGCGGTGAATGAGGTTGATTTTTCGGCGCTGGAAAGCCTCGAGGCCATCAATCACCGTCTGACTGATCTTGGCATCGGGCTTCATCTGTCCGAAGTGAAAGGCCCGGTGATGGATCGGTTGCAACAGACCCATTTCATTCACGAGTTGAATGGCCGCGTGTTCATGTCGCAATATGATGCTTGGAAACATCTGGCAAAACATGCCGAGACCAATAACGCGGCAGAGTAGGGTGACGGCGGCAAGACCGCGATTGCCCGAACGCGACGCGTGTCAGCAGAACATTCGAAAGGGACCGTGAGATGACACAAACCTCGACCGATCAGGCCGCTACGACGCATAGCCGGTTAGAGCACTTCCCGGTTGCCTTTTTCAGCGCCGTGATGGGGTTGATGGGCACCTCCCTGGCGTTGGAGGTGGCAGGATTCCTGCGCGTCGGTCAGATCGTCGCCGGGTTTGCCGTACTCGTGTTTGTCACCCAGTTGGGATTTTATGCCGTCAAGGCGATTCGCCATCCTGCGGCTGTCGCTGCCGAGTGGAACCACCCGATCAAGTTGGCGTTCTTTCCGGCGATCAGCATTTCGCTTTTGCTGGGTGCGGTTGCGCTTCGGGGTGTTGCGCCCGGTCTTGCGGAAGGCATCTGGGTCATTGGCGCAGTGTTGCAGGCTGTTCTGACGTTGGCCATCGTGACCAGCTGGATCAGCCATCGTGGCTTTGGCGTGGGGCAGATGTCGCCCGCGTGGTTCATTCCGGCAGTCGGCAACGTGATCGCTCCGATCGCCGGAGTGTCCCTGGGGCATGTCGATGCAAGCTGGTATTTCTTTTCGCTGGGTGTTCTGTTCTGGATCGTACTGTTGACGTTGGTCTTCAACAGGCTGGTCTTTCACGAACCGTTGCCGGGCAAGCTGCGCCCGACGCTCACGATCCTGATTGCACCCCCAGCAGTGGCGTTTGTGGCGTGGCTGCAATTGAATGGCGGGGTCCTCGATGCACCGGCCCGCATGTTCTACAATCTGGGTCTGTTCTTCACGGCGCTTGTCCTGCTGCAGACGCCGGGGTTGTTCCGTTTGCCCTTTGCCCTGTCGTTCTGGGCTTTGTCGTTTCCGATTGCTGCGATGACGATTGCGTCTTTCCGCTATGCCGCCCTGTCCGGTGCGCCGATATTCGTCGCCATCGGGTGGGCGCTGTTAGCGCTGCTCTGCGTGATTATTGCCGGTCTGTTGTGGCGTACGTCGCTTGCGGTTCTGCGCGGCGAGATTTGTCAGCCAGAGTAAAGGCGCGGCGTCACTTCTCCAGAGACTGGATATACGCCACCATGTCGTCGATATTCCCACCGATCATGTAGTCGGTGTAGCGCGGCATCGCGTCGTGGATCGGTGTGACGATCCGCTGCCGGATCTGATCTTTCGACCGGTATTTGGCAATCGCGGCAAAGCTGGGTGGGTCCTGTTTGAAGGGGCCATCCAAGCCGACATCGTGGCAGGCCGCGCAGTATTCCTCGGCAATATCCCGGCCCATTGACACGCTTGCCTCTTGCGCCATGGCTGGCAAAGCGGGTGTCGCAAGGGTAAGGATGGTCAGTGAAATCAGCTGTCGCAGTGTCATGGCGCTCTCCGTTTCGGCCAACACCAGCCATGTTAGGCTCCCAAACGCGATTTCTGCAAGGAAATGGTGTTCGACCCGCAACCGGCCTTCGGACAGATGGTGCTGTCATCCTCGCACGGCATGGACGCCTGGTCGACGAACGGTCAGGGAACCTCGTGTGTCTGCGACGGGCACCTGCAAGTCCCAGCACCGTGTCTTGACCGTCAAATTTGGTGCGCGTCCGGCAAAAAAACTTTGGGTCAAGCATTTAAACTGGATCAAATCGCGGATATTTTACAAACTAAACGTCGATGATTTATCAAGGTGTGATCCGAGTATGACCAATCAACCAGACCCCAAGCGCCGCATTGTTTCCTCTCGCCATCTGGCCGAAGGAGCAGGCTGGGAGGCATCTGAAATCGAATACGGCATGATTATTGCCTACAACGCGTTTTCACGATGGATGACACGCTGCATGTCTGCGGCCGGAAACACGAATTTGACACCTCTGGAAATCCTCGTGCTGCACAACACAAACCACCGTGAGCGGGACAAAAGACTGAATGATATTTGTTTTGTCCTGAACATCGAAGACACGCACACCGTAAACTATGCGCTGCGCAAGCTGTTGAAGATGGAGCTGCTCTCGACCGAGAAACGGGGCAAGGAGGTGTTCTACAGCACGTCTGAAGCAGGTGCGAAACTGTGCGAGGCGTACAGGAAAGTTCGTGAAAGGTGTTTTCTGGACGGACTGTCTCGGCTTGACATGACCGGCGAAGAAATGCGCGAAATGGCGGCCAGCCTGCGCGCCCTTTCGGGGCAATACGATCAGGCCAGCCGCGCTGCAGCGTCGCTTTAATTTGCCATCATGTTTGGCAGGACCGTGACCATCTGCGGGAAGACGCAGATCAGGACCACGCCCAAGAGCAACAGCATGAAGAAGGGGAAGGCCGCCTTGGCTATCCGTAGAATGTCGATGCCGGTCAACCCTTGAATGACAAAGAGGTTGAACCCGACAGGTGGGGTGATCTGGCTCATCTCGACAACGATCACGAGGTAAATACCGAACCAGAGCGGGTCTATTCCCACAGTGGTGACCATCGGCATGATGATGGATGTCGTCAGCACGATAACCGAGATCCCATCAAGAAAGCATCCCAGCACGATGAAGAAGATGGTCAGCGCCACCAAAAGCGCGGTGACGGACAGGTTCATGTCCGAAATCCATGCGGCAAGGTTGCGCGGCAACCCTGTGAACCCCATCGACACCGACAGGAACGCCGCGCCAAGCAGGATCAGGGCGATCATGCAGGACGTGCGCGTTGCCGACATCACCGCCGCGCCAAACTTGGCCCAGCTGAACGAACCCGAACTCCACGCAAGGATCGTGGCCAGCACGACACCCAGGGCCGCCGCATCTGTGGGCGACGCCAGCCCGCCATAGATCGAACCGATCACGCCAATGATCAGCAATGCCACAGGCACCAGCCGCCGCGACGCACGCAGCTTTTGCTTGAAGGAATAGGTTTGATCCATCGGCGGGATCAGGTCGGGGTTCATCCACGCCCGAACGGCGACATAACCCGCAAACAGCGTAATCAGCATGATTGCGGGAAGAATCCCGGCGATAAACAGGCGCGCAATGGATTGCTCGGTCGCGACGCCATAAACGATCAGAATGATCGACGGCGGAATAAGCAGGCCAAGGGTTGCAGAGCCCGCAAGCGTGCCAAGGATCAGGCTTTCGGGATATCCCCGTTTGGTCAGTTCCGGGATCGACATTCGCCCGATGGTCGCAGCTGTCGCAGCAGAAGACCCGGAAACAGCCGCGAAAATCGAGCAGCCAAATATGTTGACGTGCAGCAACCGACCCGGAGCGCGGCTGAGCCAAGGGGCAAGTCCGGTGAACATGTCATCGCTCATCCGCGACCTCAGCAGGATTTCACCCATCAAGATGAAAAGCGGCAACGCTGTCAGCGGCCAGCTGTGAGAATGCCCCCAGAAGGTTGAGGCAAGAACCAGCCCGGAAGGTGCATTCGAGAAAAAGACTAGCCCCGCGAGACCCACAAGCGTCAGTGAGACGGCAACCCAGACGCCCGCCGCCAGCAGTGCAATGAGCAGCCCAAGCAGGATGACGGCAATCAAAGGATCGGACATGGTTAAACCTCATCCGGAGTGGACAGGACAGGTTTGCCCACCCGAACCAGATCGAAAAAGGTATGAACAATCGAAACGAACAAAAGGCCAAGCCCAAAGGTGGCCACGCTTTGCGGAATCCAAAGCTGTATCGGAATGATCCCTGTAGAGACATCGCCGTAGTGCAGGCTTTCCAGGACAAGCCCACCCATGAACCAGGCGGCATAACCGACCAGCATCGTCGCCAGGATCAGCACCACACCTTCGGTCAAGACTTGTGCGCGTTCGCGCAGTCGCCCGGTTACAAGATTGACGCGGATGTGCCCGCCGGCCCGCAGGGTATGGGCCAGTGCAAGAAAGGTTGCCCCGGCCAGCATGTAGCCCGAGAAATCCGCATAAGACGGGATTGTGGACGGCAGCGTTCCGGGGCTGAACCGCCCAAACGCGTTGAGAATGATCTGGGCACTGATCAAAAGGCAGATGCACAAGATCAATCCACCTGCAATCGCCCCGCATACATCATACAGTTTTTGCAGCAATCTGCCCATATCGTCAGCCCCCGGACAAGACATGGCCGACACCGGAACAGGTGTCGACCAGCGTAAAGCAGATGCTCAGTTGTTATAGCTTTCAAGGATCGCCAATGCAGAGTCAGAGGCGCTCGCTTTCCAGTTTTCCAGCATGGTGGCGCCGATCTCTTGCAGACCGGCAATAAGTTCCGGGCTTGGTTCGTAAACGGTGATCCCGTTTTCCGCGAGCGCTGCCGTCATGCTTTCGGCCTCGGCTGCGGACATTTCCCAACCGCGGGTCTGGGCTGTTTCGGCAGCTGCGAGAACGGCTGCCTGCGTGTCGGCATCAAGCCCGTCGAACATACGTTTGTTGACGACAACGATGTTCTTTGGCACCCACGCATTGATCGGTGTGTAATGGGTGACAAAATCCCACGCGGTGGAATTCACGCCGGTGGATGGCGATGTGATCATCGCAGCAACCTGACCCGTGGCAAAGGCCTGGGGAATGTCCGACGCTTCGATCTGGACAGGGGCCGCACCGGCCAGCGTTGCAAATTCTTCAAGAGCGGCGTTGTAGGCGCGAAAACGAAGTCCATTCAGATCTTCCACCGTTGCGATCTCACCGTTGGTGTAAAGGCCTTGCGCGGGCCAAGCGACCGAATACAGCGGCATCAATCCCTGTTCGGCCAGCAGTTCGGTGATGACCGGTTTCTGCGCGTCCCAAAGCTTGGCCGCTTCGTCATAGCTGGTGGCCACGAAGGGCTGGCTGTCAATGCCAAACGCAAGGTCTTCGTTCGACAATGTCGACAGGAAGAACTCGCCAATCGGAACCGAGCGATTGCGCACGGCACCCTTGATTTCGGAATGTGGAAACAGCGATCCCGCCGAATGAACGGTGATATCAAGCGCACCGTCCGTGGCCGCACGCACTTCATCGGTGAATTGAACGATGTTCTGTGTGTGGAATGTCGCATCGCCATATGGCGTGGGCATGTCCCAGTCTTGTGCGGTTGCACTTGTCGCAAGTGCCATGGCGGCTGCTGCGCAGAGGATGGTATGTTTCATGTGTCGTCTCCCGTGTTGGTTCGGTTCGTCCGAATCCGTTTGCTTCAATACGTTGACAATTTGTCAGCGTTATATTCACAAAGCAACATTAATCAGATTCTGGTAAGTCTACATGGTTACGACCCGTTGACATAATCGTCAGTTTCGACCGGATTGCGGTGGCATCGCTTCGGACAGTGTCACGCGACGTCTTGAGGGTCGGTTTGAACATCCCGCTGCCGGGAATTCTTTATTCGGGGGAACCCGATGCCAGCGCGATCCGCCGTCCCAGATCAGCGGGATCAAGCGGCTTGGACAGGAAACGCACGCGGTCACCGTATTGTGGATCAACCGCTTCGGTGCTGTTTTGACGACCTGAGACAATGATGCCTTGATTGACCGGGTCTTTTGACAGGATCATATCAACCAGCATCCAGCCATCCACCCCATCCCCAGATCCAGATCCAGACCGGTGACAAGTGCGTCGAACGCGTGGCGGGTCAATTCTGCCGCTGCGGCCGACCGTTTTCGCCGGCCGTCACCTTGAAGCGAAGCGCCACCAGAGCAGTTTGGGCATTGTGGCGCGCCTGGTCCTCATCTTCGACACGCAAGGCACGTTTGCCGTGATGGAACCTTATCGTCGGTTTCGCACGTCACGAAGACGAACCGCTTCAGCATGGCTACGGGTGTTGAGGCCCAGCCCAAGGGGATTTGTGGGGTCCTGCATGTCAGCCTCTTATATGCCTGAGGCGCTGGACCGATGAGTGATGTGGTCCATCATGTCCCACGCAGCAGGGTGTACCACACCCGATTCTGCCCTTATAAATCAACGACTTATATTTGTTGGCGGAGAGACAGGGATTCGAACCCTGGGACCCCGTGAAGGGTCAACGGTTTTCGAGACCGCCCCGTTCGACCACTCCGGCACCTCTCCGCGGGGATCTGGAGGCGCGTTTAGCTTTTGCGTGAAAGCTGTGCAACCTCTATTTCACGTCTTGTTATGAACAGACCTCACAGGGGTTTGGGTTGGAATTGCCCGGCCCTCGGCATAGGTATGGGACAGGCAGGCAGGGAGATCCGCAATGATCCGCACTATGATGGCAACGGCAGCGACAGGTTTGGTTGTGCTTTCGTGGTCATTGCCTGCATGGGCGTCTCCTGCTGAAGACCTTCTTGATGCGCTGGGAGTGCCGCAGATCGTCGAGATCATGCGCGCCGAAGGCATGGAATACGGGGACACGATTGCCGAAGACATGATCCCTGGCGGCGCAACGGCGACGTGGGATGCCACGGTGGATCGCATTTATGACGAAGACAGGATGCTTGCCACGGTGCGGGAGGCCTTTGCCAACGACTTTGGCGATGCGGACGCCGGGTCGTTGCTGGAATTCTTCACCTCGCAAACCGGACAGCAGATCGTCAGTCTTGAACTGAGCGCCCGCGACGCGATGCGTGAACAGGAGATCGAGGATGCGGCACGGGCGGCGTTCCGCGATCTGGAAGGAACCGATTCCGAACCTCTCGAATCCATCTCGGACTTCGTCGATACAAATGATCTTGTCGAAGCGAATCTGGTTGGGGCGCTCAACGCGAATTACATGTTCTATCTCGGGTTGGTCGACGGCGGCGCGCTTCAGATGAGCGAGGCGGACATCCTGACGGAAGTCTGGTCCTCGGAAGAGGAAACACGCAGCGACACGCGCGAATGGGTCTACGCCTTCCTGCTCATGGCGTATCGCCCCCTCGAAGACGGGGTGGTCGACGATTACACAGAACTGTCCCGAACGGATGCGGGGCGGGCGTTGAACCGGGCGCTGTTTGCGGGGTTCAACAAGATGTATGACGACATCTCATACGCGCTTGGCATGGCGGTGGCCCGGCAAATGCAGGTGCAGGAGCTTTAGGCCCCAAAGCCCGTTGACAAACGTGGCCCGGCGCAGCATAAGCCGCCCACACAAAGTCGGGGCTTCGGTCCCGCCTTTTGTTTTTGATGATAATGATGCCCCTGACGGGGCACGCTGTTCGAGGCGGGTCAGGGACCCAAAATACCGCACTGGCGGGGCCACAGAACGCGGTGACAAAGGAAAAGACACATGTTCGCGGTCATGAAAACCGGCGGCAAGCAGTACAGGGTCCAATCGGGCGATACACTGCGCGTCGAAAAGCTGGCAGCCGATGCAGGCGAGAAAGTCCAGTTCAATGAAATTCTGATGCTTGGTGGCGACAAGGTTGTTGTTGGCGCCCCTCTGATCGACGGCGCTGCCGTTCAGGCCGAGGTTGTGGACCAGATCAAGGGCGAGAAAGTCATCAACTTCGTCAAGCGTCGTCGTAAGCACAGCTCCAAGCGGACCAAGGGCCATCGCCAGAAGCTGACGCTGGTGCGCGTGACAGAAATCCTGGAATCCGGTGCGGACAAGTCCGGCATCAAGGCCGCCATCGGCGCGGGCTCTGTTGCAGGCGTGGCTGTTGCCGCTGCCGCCCCCAAGAAAGCCGCGACACCGAAAGCGGAAATGAAAGCCGAAGCGCCCAAGGCAGCTGCTGCTGGCGCGGACGATCTCAAGCTGCTGTCCGGCGTCGGCCCGGCACTTGAAAAGAAACTGATCGAAGCCGGCGTGACCAGCTTTGCACAAATCGCAGCCTGGACAGACGCGGACGTCGAAGAATTCGGCGAGAAGCTGTCTTTCAAAGGCCGGATCGAGCGTGAAGGCTGGATCGAACAAGCCAAAGAACTGGCATCGAAGTAAGGAGACCTGACCAATGGCACATAAAAAAGCAGGCGGCTCATCCCGCAACGGTCGCGACTCTGCCGGACGCCGTCTTGGCGTCAAACTCTACGGTGGCCAGTCCGCGATTCCCGGCAACATCATCGTACGTCAGCGCGGCACAAAGTTCTGGCCGGGCGAGGGCGTTGGCCTTGGCAAGGATCACACGATCTTTGCAACCGTCGAAGGCAACGTGACGTTCCACAAGGGCCTCAAGGGCCGCACCTTTATTTCCGTGCTTCCGATGGCGGAGGCCGCTGAGTAAGCCGACCTTAAGGTTTTGAAAAAACAAAGGGGGATCGGCGCAACCGCCGGTCCCTTTTCCCGTTTCGGGATGGGGTTCGCCCATTCGGTATCTGCGATGAGGAGAGAGTAGATGGTCCAGGAGATACCAATCGCAGAGCAACCGGTCGTCACGTCCGACCGTTTCATTCTGCGCCCCCTGCGCACGTCCGATGCGGGCCTGATCACGCATTACGCCAGCGAAAAGCGCGTGGCGACGATGACCTCGAACCTGCCGCACCCCTATCCTCCGGGGGCCGCCCAGGGATACATTGACAGGATGTGCGCACCCGAACGGATCGAAGACGCCTGGGCCATGGACGGAACCTCGGCGGAAAGCCCGGAACTGATGGGGGTCATCAGCCTGAAACGGATGGATCGCAACCAGTCCGAAGTCGGGTATTGGGTGGCACCGCCGTTCTGGAATACAGGGCTTGCCTCCGAGGCGGTTCACGCCCTTGTCCTGGCCAACCCGCTGCGCAACAAGACGATGTTTGCCAGCGTGTTTCAGGACAATCCGGCGTCTGGCCGGGTGCTGACGCATTGTGGCTTTGAATATATCGGCGACGCGGAATCCTTCTCGATCGCCAGAAACACAACGGTCCCGACATGGACCTACCTCAAACGTATGGGCTGACGCGCGGTTGCAAACCGGATAAACCGCGCTTGGGCTCGATCAAAGGCTGACACATGAAGTTCCTCGATCTCTGCAAGGTCTATATCCGCTCCGGTTCGGGCGGCAATGGGTGCATCAGTTTCCGACGCGAGAAGTATATCGAATTCGGCGGGCCCGATGGTGGCGATGGCGGCGATGGCGGCGATGTCTGGGCCGAAGCGGTCGACGGGTTGAACACGCTGATCGACTTTCGCTACCAGCAGCATTTCTTTGCCGACAACGGTGTTCCCGGTGCCGGTCGCCAACGCACGGGCGCCGATGGGGACGACATCGTTCTGAAAGTTCCGGTCGGGACCGAGATCCTGGACGAAGACGAGGAAACCGTGATCGCCGACATGACCGAACTGGGCCAGCGCGTGTTGCTGGCCAAGGGCGGCAACGGTGGCTGGGGCAACCTTCGGTTCAAGACCTCGACAAACCAGGCACCGCGCCGGTCCAACCCTGGACAGGAAGGGGTCGAGCGCACGATCTGGCTGCGGCTTAAACTGATTGCCGATGTCGGGCTACTCGGCCTGCCGAATGCGGGCAAATCCACCTTTCTTGCCGCGACATCGAACGCGCGTCCCAAGGTGGCGGATTACCCGTTTACCACGCTGCATCCCAATCTTGGCGTTGTCGGGGTGGACGATGCCGAATTTGTGGTGGCCGACATTCCCGGCCTGATCGAAGGCGCACACGAGGGCAGGGGCCTCGGGGATCTGTTTCTTGGTCATGTCGAACGGTGTGCCTGTTTGCTGCACCTCGTGGACGGCACCTCCGGCACGTTGCTTGAGGACTACCAGACCATCATCGACGAGATTGAAGCTTATGGCGAAGGTCTGACCGACAAGCCGCGAATCACCGCGCTCAACAAGATCGACGCGCTGGATGACGAGGAACGTGCCTTCCTGAAGGAAGAACTCGAATCAAAGACCGGACACGAGGTCATGCTCATGTCGGGTGTGTCCAAAGAAGGTCTGACCGATGTGCTGCGCGCCTTGCGACAGCACGTCAAGACCACGCGCAAACGCGAAGCCGCTGTCGAGGAGGCGGAAACGTGGCAACCCTAGGCGATGCGCGCCGACTGGTTGTCAAAATCGGGTCGGCGCTTCTGGTCGACAAAACCCAAGGTACATTGCGGCGCGACTGGCTCTTGTCGCTGGCGCAGGACGTGGCGCGGATCAAGGCGCGGGGCACAGATGTGATCCTCGTGTCTTCCGGCTCCATCGCGCTTGGGCGTGGCGTGCTTGGTCTTCCGCCCACGGTTTTGCCGTTGGAACAATCGCAGGCCGCCGCCGCCGTTGGACAAATCCGTCTTGCCCGAGCTTATGAAGAAGCACTTGATCCCCACGGTTTGACCACCGCGCAGGTTCTGGTCACACTTGAAGACAGCGCCGACCGCCGCCGCTACCTCAACAGCCGCGCCACGCTGGAAACGCTGATCGGTTTCGGGGTGATCCCCATCGTCAATGAAAACGACACCGTCGCCACGGATGAAATCCGCTACGGCGACAACGACCGCCTCGCGGCGCAGGTTGCGGCCACTGTTGGTGCCGATCAATTGGTCCTCTTGTCAGACGTGGACGGTTTTTACAGCGCCAACCCGACGCAAGACCCAACCGCACAGCATTTTCCGATCATCGACGCCATCACTCCCGAGATCGAGGCAATGGCGGGGGACGCAGGCTCTGGCCTGTCCAAGGGCGGCATGAAAACCAAGGTGATGGCAGCGCGCACCGCCACCGCATCGGGCTGCGCCATGGCGATCACCGAAGGATCACGCCTGCACCCGCTCAGGGCGCTGGAGGACGGGGCGCGTGCCACCTGGTTCACACCACAGCTTGACCCACGCGCCGCGCGCAAACGCTGGATACTCGCGATGAAACCGCAGGGAACGCTCACCATCGACGACGGTGCAACGCGCGCGCTTCAGCGTGGCACATCGCTGCTGCCGCCCGGCATCGTTGCGGTGTCGGGTCGCTTCGGGCGCGGCGATCCGGTCACGATAAAGGACGCGGCGGGCCGCGAGTTGGGCATGGGGCTCAGCCGCTACACTGCTGTCGAGGCGCAGGCGATCAAGGGGCACAATTCAGCCGAGATCGAGGAAATTCTGGGCTATCCGGGCCGCGCCGTGGTAATACATCGCGACGACATGGCGATCTGATCGGCTTCTTCTTTTTACAAATATGCACGTCCGACCACTGCAAGGGTGACACCGATGAAAGACCTCACAGACATCCCCACACTCATGCACGACATCGGCGTCCGCGCCAAAGCGGCGGCACGGGAACTGGCTTTCGCGTCGGCAGAACGCAAACACGCGGCCCTGATCGGCGCGGCAGAGGCGGTCTGGAGAACCCGCGATGCGATCATCGAGGCGAATGCCAAGGATCTTGACTACGGCCGCGACAAGGGCCTGTCGGACGCGATGATGGATCGGCTCTTGCTGAACGAGGATCGCATTCGCGGTATCGTCGACGGACTGCGCGCGGTGGCCGAACAGACCGACCCGGTGGGCGCCGTCATCACCGAATGGGATCGTCCCTCGGGCCTGCACATCAAGCGCGTGCGCACACCCCTTGGTGTGATCGGCGTCATCTACGAATCCCGCCCCAACGTGACGGCAGATGCTGGTGCGCTCTGCCTCAAGGCGGGCAACGCGGTGATCCTGCGGGGCGGGTCGGAAAGTTTCCACTCCTCCAGCGCGATCCATGCCTGCCTTGTGGACGGCGTGCGCAAGGCGGGACTGCCAGAAGACTCGATCCAGCTTGTGCCCACCCGCGACCGCGCGGCGGTGAGCGAGATGCTGACCATGACCGATTTCATCGACGTGATCGTGCCCCGTGGCGGCAAAGGCCTTGTTGGCCTTGTCCAGCGCGAGGCCCGTGTGCCGGTTTTTGCCCATCTCGAAGGCATCGTACACATCTATCTCGATGCCGATGCGGACCCGGTCAAGGCGTTGAACGTGATCCTGAACGCCAAGACGCGCCGAACGGGAATCTGCGGCGCTGCCGAATGCCTGCTGATCCACAAGGATGTGGTGGACACGATTGGGCAAGGCGTCATCAAGGCGCTGCTCAAGGCGGGCGTCGAAGTACGCGCCGACGAAACGCTGCGTGCCATAGACGGAACCGTGGCGGCCAGTGACGACGACTGGGGGTGCGAATACCTCGACAGCATCATCGCGGCCAAGGTTGTCGAAGACGTGGATGCAGCCATCGCGCACATCAACACCTACAGTTCGAACCACACTGATTGCATCCTGACCGAGAACGACAAGACAGCAGACAAGTTTTTCGAACGGATCGATAGCGCCATCCTGATGCGCAACGCCTCGACCCAGTTCGCAGATGGTGGCGAGTTTGGCATGGGCGCCGAGATCGGCATTGCCACCGGCAAGATGCACGCGCGCGGGCCCGTCGGGGCAGAGCAGTTGACAAGCTTCAAATACATCGTTGTCGGCGACGGCACGACGCGGGCCTGAGGGGTTGCCGTCACGCAATCTGGCTGCTACCTGACCTGAGCTAATCCGATATTTTTACTCGGGAAACTCATGAGGCAGCAGTGACCGGCACACATCCTCGGCTGGAAATCCGCAACATTGTGCGCGACTACGATGGCAAGCGCGTGGTTGATGACGTGTCGCTTGCGATTGAGCCGGGCAATGTGACCTGCCTTCTTGGGCCGTCGGGCTGTGGCAAATCGACGACCCTGCGGATCATTGCGGGCGTCGACATGCAGACCAGCGGCACGATCCATGTGGACGGGCATCTGGTCTGTGACACAGTGTTTCGCGTGCCGCCCGAACGACGCTCTATCGGTCTGATCTTTCAGGATTTTGCGCTGTTTCCGCACCTTACTGTTGGGGACAATGTGGGTTTTGGCCTGACGGGGTCGCGCAAGGACAAGCTGCCTCGCGTGGGTGAACTGCTCGAGCGGGTGGGGCTGTCGCATTACATCAACGAATATCCGCACTTATTGTCAGGTGGTGAGCAACAACGCGTGGCCTTGGCCCGTGCGATTGCACCGCGCCCGTCGATCATGCTTATGGACGAGCCGTTCTCTGGCCTCGACAATCGCCTGCGCGATGGTATCCGCGACGAAACGCTGGCGCTGTTGAAGGACGAAGGCACATCGGTCCTGTTGGTCACGCATGAACCCGAAGAAGCGATGCGCATGGCCGATGAGATCGCGTTGATGCGCGACGGCAAGATCGTGCAGCGCGGCGCGCCCTACAACATCTACAATGCACCCGCCGACAAGGCAGCGGTGGCGTTCTTTTCCGATATCAACCTGCTGAGCGGCACGGTGCGCGGCGCGCTGACCGACACGCCATTTGGCCAATTCCTGGCCCCTGGTGTGCCGGATGGCGGAGAGGTCGAGATTGTCTTTCGTCCTCAACACGTCGGCATCGATTTTGACCGCCAGGGACGTGGCCCGAACCCGACACCCTTGGCCGGTGCTCCGGCGCGCGCGGTGGTCGAGAGAGCGCGGTTCATGGGGTCCGAAAGCCTTGTCGAGTTCAGGATGGACCATGACCAAAGCATGATCCGCGCCACGGTGCCAAACGTCTTTCTGCCCAAGCCCGGAACGGTGATGTGGTTGACGGTGCGGCGCGACCGCTGTTTCGTGTTTCGCAAGGAAAGCGGGTCGGTGATTTCGGCCTAATCCTCTTCTTCTGTGGGGGTGATCAAGGTGATTTCACCGCTATCGGCAAGATTGCGGATCACACGCACCACAGCGTTCATGGCCGTTTCCGCGTCTTTCGGTTTGACCGCCCCAAGATCCTGAGCCGCTTCGCGAAGAGAGTCCGCCATGCGTTTGGAAATATTGGACAAGATGAATTCGACGGTCTGCGTATCGGTCTCTGACGCGGCACCGGCAATCACCAGCGCCAACGTGTCCTGATCCACGTCACGGGTCAGTTTCGGCACATCAATGGCGTTCATTCGGTCGGGTATGTGCGAGAAGGTGAAGATGGACTTGCGCACCTGTTCCGCAAAACCCTTGTCCTCTTCATCAAGCGCAGTCAGCAGTTCGTCTCGAGTCGCCGCACGCGAAGAGTTCAGGATGGCCCCAACCCGTTCCGAAGGCTGCGCGCGGAACGCCTTGAGAGGCTCCGCATCCAACTGGCTGGCAAGGCTGAGACCGATGCGATCAACCGCATCGGGGGTTACAGCATCGGTCATGGACATGGCGTAAGTGATGCGCCGGGCGATGTCGCCGGGCAGGCTGCTTAGAAGGTCGGCGGCTTTGGAAACCTCGAGCTTGGACACCATGACGGCCGTCACCTGTACGGATTCGGAATTGACGAAGGCCTGCAACCGGGCGTTCGGCAGGTCCGCAATCCGCTTCCAGGGATCGCCGATCTGGCGCACCCCGGCTTCCTTTCGCAGCCTCGACGCGGTTTGGTCGCTGATCTTGCCGTCCAGCGCAGAAAGCGCGCCCGCGATATCGCCGGGGAATGAAAGACCAATGGATTCAAGTTCTTCCGAGAATTCCGTGATCACCGAATTCATCGTCTGGCGGTCAATGTAGCGCATTTCGCCCAGCAATTGGGTGAGTTGCATCTGTAAATCTTCGGGCAAGGCCGTCAGCGGCACATCCGCGCCTTCCTTGAGGATACATTGCACAACGATGGCCGCTTTCGCCCGCCGGGACAGACGTGCCGCGGTAGGGGTTCCGATGCCCGCCCCGGAACGTGTTGTCAGTTGTGTCATCACCCGTCCTCCGTCCTGTCCGGTCCGGGATAGGCGGGTAAGGTTAAGAAAGCGTCAGGAGAGATCGCTGAATCCAGCGAACCTGCGCGCCGACGTGCGGTTCGCACGCGTGATGCCTACGGTTCCGTCTTACGAAACCCATTGGCGGCGCAGGTTGTCGGCCCGACAAAAAAAAGACGGCCGAAATGGCCGTCCTCAGAACCGTGAATGGGGTGGCGGATCAGCCGCTCACCACCTTGCAGCTGTTGGAGTCTGCGTCGTAGACTGTGCCCGTGGCGCAGGTCATCTTGGCCTCTTCATGTCCCCATTGGCAGGACGCAAAGCTGGACGTCGCGGTGGCAAGCGTCAGAGCGGCTGTGGTCAGAAGTGTCTTGATGGTCATCAGGCGTTCTCCTGTTTTGAGTATGGGCAAGGTAGCATGCTCTGGCAATTTGGCAAAACCTATCCGCATCACCGTGTCGCGCGCGTGTAGCGATTGATCATTTGGTAGGCTTTGCGCGGTCCCGCGACATCCCATGTGCTTGTCCAGTCAGGCCATGTGTCAAAGCAGTAGGTCACCTTGTAGGTATCGGGATCACACCAGTGTGTGGCCTGTGGCATCGCGGGATCAAAGTGGTGAAAGAAGCGGCCATCGTCGAAGTCGACCACGATCCCGTGCGGGTCCGCGCGCCAATGATATCGGCGTTGTGCCTGAAAGGGCGGTTGCCCGTTCAGGATCAAGTGTCCGGTCTCCAGATAGGCCAGACCGATCTCGTCAGGGGTGAAGGTTGCCGTCCCCTCAAACCGTCCGGTCGCCCTGGCCCGGTGATCGGTGATTGTTCGCTCAAGGCACCATCGGCCTTCAAAGTCCTGCAAGCGAAGCGTGAGACCTGTTGTCATCCCAAAGCATCCTGTGCGCATGACGTCCTTGGCAGGGCAAAGCGTCTCATTCCAATCTGCCTCTCTTGTCGCCCGGTGGGTGGCAGTCTAGGACTGCGCTGAAATTCCGCAAGTCAGCCCATGAAAGGATCGCGCGCATGATCCCCCGCTATTCCCGCCCCGAGATGGTGTCCATCTGGGAGCCCGCCACCAAGTTCCGCATCTGGTACGAGATCGAAGCCCATGCCTGTGATGCGATGGCCGATCTGGGGGTGATCCCGCGCGAAAACGCCGAGGCCGTGTGGAAAGCCAAGGATGTCGAATTCGATGTCGCCCGGATCGACGAAATCGAAGCGGTCACCAAACATGACGTGATCGCGTTCCTGACCCATCTGGCCGAGCATGTGGGATCGGACGAGGCGCGATTTGTGCATCAAGGCATGACCTCTTCGGATGTGCTCGACACCTGTTTCAACGTGCAACTGGTGCGGGCGTCGGACATCCTGATCGCCGATCTTGAAGACCTGCTGGCCGCGTTGAAGCGCCGCGCGTTCGAGCACAAGGACACGGTGCGCATCGGCCGCTCGCACGGCATTCACGCCGAACCGACGACGATGGGCCTGACCTTTGCGCGCTTCTACGCCGAGATGGACCGCAACCTGAGCCGGATGCGCGATGCGCGTGCCGAAGTGGCGACGGGCGCGATCTCCGGTGCCGTCGGCACCTTCGCCAATATCGACCCGGCGGTCGAGGACCATGTCTGCGAAAAGCTGGGCCTCGTGCCCGAACCGATCAGCACGCAGGTGATCCCGCGCGACCGGCATGCCGCGTTTTTTGCCACTCTGGGGGTGATCGCCAGCAGCGTGGAAAACATCGCCATCGAGATCCGCCACATGCAGCGCACCGAAGTGCTTGAAGGGGCCGAGTTCTTTTCGATGGGCCAAAAGGGCTCTTCGGCGATGCCGCACAAGAAAAACCCGGTGCTGACCGAGAACCTGACCGGTCTGGCGCGCATCGTTCGGATGGCGGTGATCCCGGCGATGGAGAATGTGGCGCTCTGGCACGAACGTGACATCTCGCATTCCTCGGTTGAACGGATGATCGGGCCGGATGCAACGATCACGCTGGATTTCGCACTGGCGCGCCTGACCGGGGTGATCGACAAGATGCTGATCTTCCCGGACAACATGCTGGAAAACATGAACAAGTTTCCGGGGCTGGTGATGAGCCAGCGGGTGCTGTTGGCGCTGACGCAGGCCGGGGTGAGCCGCGAGGATGCCTATAGCTATGTGCAGCGCAACGCGCTCAAGGTCTGGGAACACCGGACGGATTTCAAGCAAGAGCTGCTCAACGATCCGGACGTGGTTGCCGCCCTCAGCCCACAAGAGATCGAGGCGAAGTTCGATCTGGGCTACCACACCAAACATGTGGATACGATCTTTGCCCGGGTGTTCGGGGAGTAAGCCCGCTCAAAACGGGCTTCCACCTTTTTGAAAAAAGCTGCCAAGGCTCTTGCAAGAGCCTTGGCGCTTACCTCAGATGGTCCACCACCATCAGGTGTTGCGCCAGCGTCTGCACCTCGTTCAGCCAGCGTTCCACCAGTTTCGGATCATGCGGGGCCGGGCTGACTCCCGCCGCGATCTCGCGGTTCAGCACCGCCTCGATCGCCAGCGACACCGGCACCGACACAAGCCGCGCCATCGCCGTGCCGCGTGCATCACCCCAGGCATCCATCACATAGGTCTTGTGCCAGACCGGGGTTCCGTTCTTTTCGGCCAGCAAATCGACACAAAGCACCACGCGGTCCGCCTCGTCCGGGCCATAGGCGTTCCTGGCCAGCAGATCATCGGCCATCTCGGTCAGGCGGGCATCGTCCGCCGTTCCAACCTCGGCAAAAATCTCGCGCCACGCCTCTGTCCAGCCATTGAGCCGCAAGGTGCCGCGGACAAATTCCTTGACCTGCCAGCGCGGATCAAACCGGTAATCCGCCATGAAGGGCAGACTGTCGCGGTTCGGGTAGACCTCGAACGCCTCGGGTTGCGGCAGGGGCGCGTCATAGCGGCTGATCGCATCCCAGGGGCGTTTGACCTCAAGCTCGGTGAAGTGGCGGATGGATTTCGACGGCGACCGCAGCGCCTTCAGAACCCCCACGGGCGCCCAGCTGAACTTGTAGCGAAATGCATTGGCGACCTTCGGCACACCGCCGCAGTAGGATTTGAAAGAGATCACGTTCTCAACATCATACGCGGCACTCTTGACGTAATCTGCCACCAGATGATGCGCCATCAGATGATCGATGCCGGGGTCCAGACCGACCTCGTTTACAAGCGCCACACCAGCCTGGCGCGCGGCCGAATCCAAATCGCGCATCTCCGGCGAGATATAGGACGACGACACGAAATGCGCGCCGTGGTCGATGGCGATTTGCGCCAGTTGGACATGCCAATCGCCAGGCAACATGGACACCACCACATCGCCGGGTCGCACCGCGTCAGCCAACTCAGCCGGGTCAAAGACGCGGATGTCGTCGATCAGATCACCCACCGCCGCGCGGGCCTTGTCCACCGTCCGGTTCCAGACAACAACGGCATGCCCGTCCTGGATCAGCCGTCGCAGGCCGGGAACCGAAGAAAGACCCGTGCCACACCAATGAACCGTCATGTCGTCACCTCTTGCATATGTTGGTCGAAATAGGACTTCGCGCGTCCCCAGACGCCGCTGTCGATATCAGCCAACGCCTTGAGATGCGGCAATAGCTGACCGGCGAAATCCTCGGAGGATTCGCGCGGCATGAGGGACGGCAGATTGTCGATGGCCATCACGTCGAGCGGAGGATCATCGCAGGCACGGATCACCGGCGCGTTCCAGCTTGTGACGTGATCATAGACCTTGATCGGAGAGAAATCACTGTCGGGATCACACGCGATGTCGCCGATGACCCGCAACGCGCGGGGGCGCTGGCAGGTGTCGGCAGGCACAAAGACAGGTGTGCCCGGACGCGCCAGGATGCAGTTGAAAAACAGCGTGTGATCAAGCACTTCCGGAAAAGGACCGCCCTGCGCGGTTTCTGCCATATCCCACTTGGTGACGGGTACGCCAACCGCGTGACACAGGTCGCTGGCACCGGTGCCGACCCGACCCAAAGCACCGATGACCAAAGCCGTCGGCGTCGCGCCACCAAGTGCCGCAGTCACGTCGTCGCGCATCGCACTGGATGAGGGCCAGGTGCTCACCGAGGGGCAGGGCGTCCCCGCCTGTTGTGCAGCATAAGCCAAAAGCGACACAGCTGCCCCAGCGTAGCCCGCCCAATAGCCAAAGGCCGCGACGCGGCGCCCGTCGGGATCTTCGAGATATTCCAGATCATAAAGCGTTCCACCCCCCGCCTTGAACCGCGCCAACAGGCGTTGCCCGGCAGGCTGGCCCTTATAGGCGTGGCCGAACATGATGTGGCGATGGCGAAGCGCCGACCCATTATCCGGTAATTCCTTTAACCCGAAAATAATGGCATCGCCCGGCGCATCGTCCCACCCCCCCTCTGGCGCAATTGCCGCCCCGGCTGCGTCATACTCGGCCGTCGGGATCACCCGTGTCGGGCTGTCCTCAACCGTCACCTGCACGCCGTCTGCCACAAGCGCCGCGACTCCATCGGGCAAAAGGCCCACACGTTCTTCATTCTCGCGGCTCTCGGCGCGCACCCAGAGATGGGTCATGACGTCCCCTCATTTCGACTCGCTGCACCCTAGCCAGCGCAGATCACGGACAAAAGCCCTGTCTCGGGCTTCTTTGGGCTCTAAATACCTCCGCCGGAGGCAAACCCGAGGCCGCAGCGCAAAGCGCGAGGACCGAGAAAACCTGCGCGCGCGTGAGCGCGCTCAATTCCGTCAGCGCCCCTCAGAAATGGGTTTGGGCAAACAGCCGGTCCGGCGTGTCGAGATGGGGCAGCGCGTTGAACTGTGTCAGCGCCAATTGCCCCTCGAGCGGCAGCCAGGAACTGACCGACGTGTTCTGGATCGAAAGGCACACATTGCAGAATGCCGACATCTCGAGGCCCAGTGTCAGGCGCATCGCCATGCCGATCAGGCCACCCGATGTGACGACAAGCGAACGGCCGGGCAGGGCGCTGATTTCGGTCAGGGCCTCCGAAACGCGGGTTTCGAAATGATCAAACGTTTCCGGGGCGCCTTCGAGCCTGCCTTCTTGCCAATGCCGGAACAGGGTCGGCAGGTGGCGCACAAACCCTTCGCGGGACGTTGGAAGGGTGATACCATGCTGCTCTGCCATCAACTGGGACAGGGTGAAATATTCCAGCTCGTTCAATCGCGCATCGCGGGTGATGGGATCGGGGGTGTCCGCAGCGATGCCATCGGCAGTTTCGACATGCCGCCGCAGGGTGCCGGTCCAGACATGGGCGTAGATATCACCCTTGTCGCGAAAATGATCGCCCAGCCAGCCCGATTGCCGATGACCCAGGGGACTGAGCCGGTCATAATCGCCTTCGTCTCTGGCCCCGGTATTGGCTTGTCCGTGGCGGACCAGAACGATGTGCGACATGCGGCCTCGGGTGTCTTGGAAAGCAAAGAAAAACGCGCCCGAGAGGTCGGGCGCGCAAAAGCGGGTGCGTCAGCGGATCAGGCTTCGTTCATGATCTGGGTTTTTGCCACAATCATCAATTCCGCCATCTTGGCGCGAATCTCTTCATCCGAAGCCTTGCCGCCCAGATCGCCAGAAACCTTGCGCACGACGTCTTCGTGACCGGCTTCCTCGAAATCGGACTTGACCACTTCCTTGGCATAGTCGGTTGCATCGTCGCCGGATTTTCCAAGCAGATCTGCGGCCCAGAGACCCAACAGTTTGTTGCGGCGGGCTTCGGCCCGGAACTGCATTTCCGCATCATGGGCGTATTTGTTCTCAAAAGCGTTTTCGCGATCATCGAAGGTCGACATGAGGGCGTTCTCCACGGGAAGTGTTTGCGTTCTGTCCGATATGGCCCGATGCGCCGCGCGGTTCAAGTGCGCGCGTTGCTTGCGGCATGTCCCTGCATGCACTAAGAGGCAGTCAAACGCAGCCGTTTTCTGCATGTGCGGACGGCGATGCGCACAGCTTTTTCGTGCCATCCGGCGCATTGACAGAAAGACCTCACATGGCCCGTCGCAAGAAGATTTACGAAGGCAAAGCCAAGATCCTGTATGAAGGCCCGGAACCGGGCACGATTGTCCAGTATTTCAAGGACGATGCGACCGCGTTCAACGCCGAAAAGCGCGACGTGATCGACGGCAAAGGCGTGCTGAACAACCGCCTGAGCGAGTTCTTCATGGTGGGCCTCAATTCCATCGGCGTCCCGACGCATTTCCTGAAGCGCCTTAACATGCGCGAACAGCTGGTGCGCCAGTGCGAGATCATCCCGCTTGAAGTGATCGTGCGCAATTTTGCCGCTGGTACGATGGCCAAGCGTCTTGGGATCGAGGAAGGCACACCGCTGCCGCGCCCGATCGTCGAATATTGCTACAAGGACGACAAGCTGGGCGACCCGCTGGTCACCGAGGAACATATCGCCGCCTTTGGCTGGGCCAGTCAGCAGGATATGGACGACATCCTGAGCCTTGCGCTGCGGGTCAATGATTTCATGTCCGGGCTGATGTACGGCGTCGGAATCAAACTGGTGGATTTCAAGATCGAGATCGGCCGCGTCTATGATGGCGACTTCCAGCGCCTGATCGTGGCGGATGAGATCAGCCCGGACAGCTGCCGGTTGTGGGACATCGAAACCGGACGCAAGCTCGACAAGGACGTGTTTCGGCGCGATCTGGGCAATTTGGCCGATGCCTATACCGAGGTGGCAAGGCGTCTGGGTGTGATGCCGCAGAACGCAACGCCGATGGAAAAGCCGAAGCTGATCAACTGACGGCGCGCCCTTTGGTGGGCGGAGCAAGTGCATATTTGGAAAAAGAAGAAGGGGGACGGTCGCGCCCCCGGACAATGCGGAGACAATCATGAAGGCACGGGTGCATGTCATGCTGAAGGACGGAGTTCTGGACCCGCAAGGCGAAGCGGTGCGCCATGCCCTTGGCGGGCTGGGCTTTGAGGGTGTTCAAAAGGTGCGTCAGGGCAAGGTGATCGAGCTTGATCTGGCGGATGGCACATCCGAAGACACGGTGCGCGCGATGTGCGAAAAGCTGCTCGCCAACACGGTGATCGAAAGCTACCGGATCGAGATGAGCTGATGCGCGCGGCGGTTGTTGTTTTCCCCGGATCGAACTGTGACCGGGATCTGGCCGTGGCGTTCCGCGAGGCGGGATGCCAGGTCGAGATGGTCTGGCACAAGGACACGTCCTTGCCCGACGGCATCGACATCGTCGGCATTCCCGGCGGGTTTTCCTTTGGTGATTACCTGCGCTGCGGGGCAATTGCGGCCAATTCGCCAATTTGTGACGAGGTCAAGGCGCATGCCGACCGGGGTGGGTTTGTTCTGGGCATCTGCAACGGTTTCCAGATCCTGACCGAGACCGGATTGCTGCCCGGTGCGCTGCTGCGCAATGCGGGGCTGAAATACATCTGCCGCACCGTTCCTCTGATCGTTGGGACCACGGACTGCGTTTATACCAGCGGCTACGAAGTGGGGCAGGAGATCGCGATTCCGATTGCGCATCATGATGGCAATTACACTGCGTCCGACGACATTGTTGCGCAGTTGCGTGCCGAAGACCGGATCGCGTTTCGCTATGGCGACAACCCGAACGGGGCCACGGCGGATATCGCCGGTATCCTGTCGGCCAATCGTCGCGTGCTTGGCATGATGCCGCACCCGGAGAGGGCGGCGGATAAAAAGCATGGCGGCACCGATGGCCGCGCCCTGTTTTCCAGCCTCGCCAGTGCATTGGCAGCGGCATAGCGCCGGTTGACAGTGCTGTGACGCGCCGCCGCTTGAGCGGCGCGCGCGATCTGTCTATCTTCGGGAAATGGCCACAGGCACCTCATTGATACGTCAGACCACCCGGTCGGGATCGCTTTCGTGGCGTGTGCGGGTGGCTTTGACCCTCTTGACAGCTGTGGCGGTGGTAACGGTGTTTTTCACCAACCGCTATCTGACGGACAGGTTTACGGAAAGCACCCGCAATCGCGCCGAACTTCGGCTGGCGCTTTATTCCGGCAACCTTGTGTCCGAACTGCGCCGCAACGCGATTGTGCCGCAGCTTCTGGCACGCGATCCAGCGCTGATCGGTGCGCTGAATTCGGCCGATTTCTCGCAAAGTTCCCAGCGGCTGATTTCATTTGTCGATGAAATCGGAGCGGCTTCGCTGATGCTTTTGGACTCCGATGGTCGGACGGTGGCGGCAACCGATCGGGAACGGTTGGGGGCACAGCACCGCAACGCGGCCTATTTCGTCGAGGGGTTGCGGTCCAATGCCACCGTGTTCACCTCGCAGCGCGAAGAGGTGGGGAGCTTCAATTTCAGCTATTCGCGGCGGATCGAAAGCCAGGGCCAATCCATCGGTGTGATCGTGGTCGAGGTGGACCTGGCCAAGTTCGAACGCGCCTGGGCCGGGATCTCGGATGCGGTGCTTGTCACCAACAGCGAGGGCGAGATCATCCTGGCGACAGAACCGCGCTGGCGCGGCCAGACGGTCGAGACCGCTTTGGAACGCCAGCCAGCGGACAGCGCCATTGAACGCGCGATCCGGGCCACGGCAGATTGGACGGCCGTTCCGGCGGATGCGTATTTCCAGGGCGAGGCGGTGATGCGGATCGAAGGCCGTATCCCGTTCCGCGGCTGGAACATGGTCTCGTTCACCACCTATGCCAGTGTTCGCGAACGAGTGAATGCGGTGCTGGCGCTCGAGATCATGGTGTTTGCGATTCTTCTTGCCCTGGCGTTCTATGCGCTGAGCCGCAAGACGGCGCTGCGGATGGCGCTGTTCCAGCGTGAGTCGGCAGAGCTTCGCGCATTGAACCAGCGGCTACAGCGGGAAATCGCCGAGCGTGAACGGGTTCAGGAAACCCTTGCCGTCGCGGAACAGACGCTGGCACAAAGCTCGAAACTGGCCGCCTTGGGCGAGATGTCGGCAGCGGTCAGCCACGAATTGAATCAGCCGCTGGCGGCAATGAAAACGTACCTTGCCGGGGCCAAGCTCTTGATGCGCCGCAACCGGCCGGATGAGGCCTTTGCCGCCTTTTCCCGCATCGACGATCTGATCGAGCGGATGGGAGGCATCACGCGGCAGCTCAAGAGCTATGCGCGCAAGGGACAAGAGGCGTTTTCGCCTGTGAATATGGGTGATGCGCTGGCGTCGTCGCTGTCGATGATGGAACCCCAGCTGAAATCGCGGAAAGTGAAGATCACCAAGATCCTGCCCGAAGACAAGGTGCTGGTGATGGGCGACCGGATGCGGATCGAACAGGTGATGATCAACCTTTTGCGCAACGCGCTGGATGCCACCAAGACCGTGTCCGACCCCCAGCTCGAGATCATCCTGGCCAGCGGCGAGACCGCGACGCTGACCATCCGCGACAACGGGTACGGGATTGAAGACCTCGATGAACTGTTCGAGCCGTTCTACACCACCAAGCAACCCGGCGACGGCGTCGGGCTGGGGCTTGCCATTTCCTCGGGGATCGTCAACGACCTAGGGGGACGATTGCTGGCCCGCAATGCCGAAGGCGGTGGTGCGGTGTTTGAAATGCAATTGCCAATATTGAACGATCAAACGCAGGCGGCGGAGTGAACCCATGGGCAAAGCCATGAAGATTGCCATTGTCGACGACGAAAAAGATATGCGCCAGTCGATCAGCCAATGGCTGGCCCTGTCTGGCTATGACACCGAAACATTTTCCAGCGCCGAAGAGGCGCTTGGCACAGTGGGCGCGGATTATCCGGGGATCGTGATCTCGGATATCAAGATGCCGGGCATGGATGGGATTCAGCTTTTGCGCAAGCTGATGGGATCGGATTCGGCGCTTCCCGTAATCATGATTACCGGTCATGGGGACGTGCCCATCGCGGTCGAGGCGATGCGGATCGGCGCGTTCGATTTCCTGGAAAAGCCGTTCAACCCGGACCGGATGTCGGACCTGGCCAAGAAGGCCACCAATGCACGCCGCCTGACGCTCGACAACCGGGCACTGCGGCGCGAACTGGGTGACGGCACACAGTTGATGCGCAAGCTTATCGGAGCGAGCGCGGCGATGGAGCGACTGCGCGAGGATATCCTCGATCTGGGTCAGGCCGACGGGCATGTTCTGATCGACGGCGAGACCGGCACCGGCAAGACGCTGGTCGCCCATGCGCTGCATGCGGTCGGCAGCCGGGCCGGCAAGAAATTCGTTCTGATCTCCTGCGCGGCGATGGATGAGGACACGCTGATCCGGCGGTTGTTTGGACCGATGTTGCCCGATGACACACGCCTGCCTGCGGTCGAAGAAGCCCGCGGCGGAACGCTGGTGCTCGAGGATATCGAGGCGCTGTCGGATGCGGCACAGGCGCGTCTGCTGACCATGATCAACGATCAGGGAACCCCACCGGAAACCCGCATCGTGGCCATCAGCAACCTTCAGGACGAAGGGCGCACGTCGGAAGATGCGTTGCGTCCCGATCTTTATTATCGGCTTGCCGCCCTCAAGATCACGGCACCGCCCCTGCGCAACCGGGGTGAGGATATCCTGACGCTGTTCACTGCCCTGGCGGACCAGTTTGCGGATGAATATGGCTGCGAGGCGCCACAGGTCAGCGCGCAGGAAGCCGCGCAGCTGTTGCAAGCGCCGTGGCCGGGCAATGTGCGCCAGTTGATCAACCTTGCGGAACGTGCCGTGCTGCAATCGCGCCGGGGCACCGGCACCATCGCGTCATTGCTGATGTCCGATCATGACGAGATGCAGCCGGTGATGACAACCGAAGGCAAGCCGCTCAAGGAATATGTCGAGGCGTTCGAGCGGATGTTGATCGACAACACCATGCGTCGTCATCGCGGGTCTATCGCGTCGGTCATGGACGAACTGTGCCTGCCGCGCCGGACGCTGAACGAGAAGATGGCGAAGTACGGCTTGCAGCGCGCCGATTATCTCTAGGCGAGGAAGCGGTTGGAGGAGGGCTTTTCGAAAAGCCTTCCCCCTCCCCTATTCAACCGGCCGCGCGCATGAGCATCCCGTAAAGGTCACGCGGGTTGTCCGGGTCTGCCAACAGGTCAAGCGGCAGGTTCAGTCCGGTTTCCCGCGTCAGGTCGTGCACCACCCGCAGGGCCGAGAAGTCTTCGATCGCAAAACCCACGCTGTCGAACAGAGTGATCTCGCGCGCATCGCGTCGGCCCGGTAGCGCTCCGGTGATCACCTGCCACAACTCGGTCACCGGATGGTCCGGGTCAAGCTGCTGAATCTCGCCCTCGATCCGGGTCTGGGCCGGGTATTCCACAAAGATCGACGACCGGTGCAGGATCGCTTCGGCCAGTTCCGTCTTGCCAGGGCAATCGCCGCCGATGGCGTTGATGTGGACACCGCTGCCCACCATGTTGTCGGTCAGGATTGTCGCGTATTGCTTGTCGGCGGTGCAGGTCGTCAGAATCTGCGCGCCTTCGATGGCGGCTTCCGCGCTGTCGCAGGCGACAACTGTCAATCCGGTCCCGGCGAGGTTGGAAGCGCATTTGCGCGTCGCCTCCGGGTCTTTGTCATACAAGCGGACGGTGGTGATGCCGCAAATCGCCATCATGGCAATGCTTTGGAACTCGGCCTGCGCGCCATTGCCGATCATCGCCATCGTGTCTGCCCCCTTGGGCCCAAGGTGCTTGGCCGCGACCGCAGACATTGCAGCGGTACGCAGCGCCGTCAGCAGTGTCATTTCGGACAGAAGCACAGGATAGCCCGTGTCCATGTCGGCCAGCAGGCCAAAGGCGGTGACGGTCTGCAATCCGTCGGACGTGTTCTTGGGATGACCGTTGACGTATTTGAACGCGTAGAGCGTGTCATTTGCCGTCGGCATCAGTTCTATCACACCCACCGGGCTGTGCGCCGCCACGCGCGGCGTCTTGTCGAAACTTTCCCAACGGCGGAAATCCTCTTCGATCGCACCGGCGATGCGGGTGATCATCTCGGGAAGGCCGACACGATGTACAAGCTGCATCATGTGATCGACAGAGACAAATGGGACAAGGGCCTTGTCTGACGGTTGCATGGTACTTTTTCCTTACATCATCCGGGGGGTGGGGCGGTCAAAGATGCGACGGCCAAGGGCGGACGCGGCCAGGTCGACCATCAGATGGGCGGTGCGGCCGCGCTCATCCAGCATCGGGTTAAGTTCGACCAGATCAAGCGATGTCATCAACCCGCTGTCGGACAGCAGTTCCATCACCAGATGGGCCTCGCGGACAGTTGCGCCGCCGGGAACGGTGGTCCCGACCGCCGGTGCATGGGCCGGGTCAAGGAAATCCACGTCCAATGAAACGTGCAACGCGCCACCCGCATTGGCAACGTCGGCAAGGAACGGGGTGAGCAGGGCTGCCACGCCGGATTCGTCCATCGCGCGCATGTCGTAGCCGCGTAAATCCGTCTGTTCCATCAGTGTGCGTTCCGCAAGATCGACCGAGCGCAAACCGATGATGCAGGTCTGGCTGGCAGGGACGGTCACCGGCAGCGCGGGGAACCCGTCAAAGCCCGATTGGCCGGTGGCATAGGCGAGGGGCGTTCCGTGCAGGTTGCCGGACCCGGTGGTCTCAAGCGTGTTGAAGTCGCTATGCGCATCAAGCCACAGCACGAATTGCGGGCGGCCTTCCTGTGCGGCATGTGCCGCCACTCCGGGGACGGTGCCAAGCGACAAGGCGTGATCGCCGCCAAGGAAGATCGGCAAGCCCTGCTGCATCGCCGCTTGCGCCCGCCGCATGAGGGCGGTTGTCCAGCCGATGGTTTCGCCAAGGTTGACCAGACCCTCACGCTCTTGAACATCGTTGCTGTCCGGGCTGACATCACCCAGATCCGTCACGCGGTGTCCAAGATCGCTTAGCGCGCGGGCAATCCCGGCGGTGCGATAGGCATCCGGCCCCATCAGACAGCCCTTGCGCGCCTTGCCGCAATCCAGCGGCGCACCAACCAATACGATATCCCGAGATGTCATCCAGATGTCCTTTCCGTGTTGTGGCTGGATATAGTGGCCAAAATGGAATGATTGGAACTGTTCAAAGTGAACAAAATGAACTACTATTTCTCAAATTGTAAATCGGAATAGTCATATTGGACGATACAGACAGAAAGCTGGTGTCGGTGTTGCGCCATAACGGTCGGGCGTCCGTGTCCGATCTTGCCACCACCCTTTCCCTGTCGCGCGCGACGGTGCGGGCGCGGCTGGATCGGTTGCAGAACGCCGGCGATGTGGTGGGCTATACGGTTGTGCTCAAGGAAGACGTGGCGCGCGATCCGGTACGGGCGCTGATGATGATCGGCATCGAAGGGCGCGGCACAGACCGGGTGATCCGCCAGTTGTCAGGCCTGCCGCAGGTGCGCGCCGTGCATGCCACGAATGGTCGGTGGGATGTGATCGCGGAACTGGGCACGGACACGCTCGAGGCGTTGGACGATGTCCTGTCACGCATCCGTAAATTCGACGGGGTGACGCAGTCCGAGACGTCCCTGCTGTTGTCGACCCGCAAAAGCGGTGTCTAGGTCGGCCTGCGGGCCGCAGCGATCCAGACAGCGACCAGAGCCAGCGACGCGATCATGTTCCAACTCGCCATCGACAGACCCATCAGCGACCACGCCACCTCGTCACAGCGCACCAAGGGCGCGTTCATGATCTGGTCGAACAGCTGGTCACTGGACAGACCGCCAATCGGTCCCGACGTACAGGTGGTCGGGCCTTCCCACCAGCCACGTTCAACGCCGGTGTGATAGGCGCCGACCGCTGCTGTTGCAAAAGCGGCCAAGGCTCCAAACCATGCCAGCATCGCGGTCCCAAAGTGTAGGGCGATCAGGCCGATGACAATGGCCACAACATGCGGATACCGCTGCCAAATGCACATCTTGCAGGGCGGCAGACCGCCGATGTACTGAAACCCGAACGCGCCGATCATCAGCGCCAGTGACCCGGCTGCGGCCAGCAGCATCAGCATCCGTCGATCAAATGTCACAGGAACCTCACCACATAGAAGCCGCCAAGCAGGACAAACACGAAGATAGTGAACATAAGGCCCAACCGCTTTTCGATGAAGGTGCGCACCGGCGCACCGAATGCGCGCAGAAGACCCGCAACAACGAAAAACCGCAAGCTGCGCGCGATCACGGATGTGACAACAAATGTGCCAAGGGGCATCGCTGTCCAGCCCGACATGATGGTGATGACCTTGTAGGGAAACGGTGTCACGCCAGCGATCAACACGGCCCAGAACCCGACGCCGTTGAAGCGGTCGTTGAATTCCGCCATCGAGTCGGCCTTGCCCAACGCGCTGAGGATGGGTTCGCCCAATGTCTCGTAAAAGAAATACCCGATCGCGTAGCCCAGCATCCCGCCCATCACGGAAGACACCGTCGCCACCAGCGCAATCACCCATGCCCGCGACGGGCGGGCAAGGATCATCGGGATCATCAGAACATCGGGCGGAATCGGGAAAACAGAGCTTTCGACAAAGGCGACCACCGCCAGAACCCAAAGCGCGCGGGGATGGTCGGCCAGCGACATGGTCCACTGATACAGGCGTTGTAACATAGAGGCTCCGCGATGAGGTTGCGCGGCTAAGACCATGAGGGGTAGGTTGGGTCAAGCCCGCTGCGCCCTGATGCGTTTTTCTGCTGGACGCCAATCTGTCGCTTGGGTAGGGATTGCGCGTGGCCCAAGTGGCGGAATGGTAGACGCAGGGGATTCAAAATCCCCCGGCTTAACGGCCTTGTCGGTTCGAGTCCGACCTTGGGTACCAATCGCTTAGACAGTTTTCTTCATCCATCACGTTAACGCGTGGGGGTGCAAAACGTGACTTGGACCTTGGCCGGATTTCCAGAATCAAGGCGCAGAATCGTCAACGGTTCTGTGATGATTTTGCGCCAAGTGCGGCGGTGCTTTCACGAGTGGTCCATCACCAGAACGGTGCCAAGACGCGGGGCAATTGCGACCGCTTTGGGAATGGCCCAGATCACCGGACAAGGAGCATGGCGCGGAACCGGCGCGTCCAGATTGCGCCAGATGAACATGGCAGCCACGAAGGGCAACAGCGCGATGACGTAGCGGAGCGGTTCGTTCTCCATGATCACCCGCGCAATCAGACCCGGCCCCACGCCGCGCCGGGGCAACAGGGCAATGAGATGCAACACCTTGCGCGGGACCGATCCGGTCTCAAGTGCCTTGGGGTTCCAGACAGTGTCCGGGATCAGGATGAACACGCTCTTGCTTGCCGAGGTAGCACCGGACCGGCACGCGGCAAAGTGCGCACTGCGTTTTTTGCGTGCCCGGTCTTCCCATTGCTGTCCGGCGTGATAGCTCAGGCGCATGGTGTTGACTGTTCAAGACGTGACGAAATCGTTTCCAGGCGCAGATGGCGATGTGCCGGTTCTGCGAGGCGTGACACTTGGCTTGGCGCGGGGTGAAACGCTTGCCCTGACCGGTGAATCCGGGTCCGGGAAAAGCACTTTGCTGCATCTGGTGGGCGGGCTTGATACCGTGGACACTGGCACGATCATGGTCAATGGACGCGAGATCACCACGATGAACGACACCGCGCGGGCGGCGTTGCGGCGGTCGGATGTGGGTGTGATCTTTCAGCAGTTCAACCTGATCCCGTCATTGACGGTGCAGGCCAATATCGCGTTTCAGGCCCGCTTGGCCGGGAAACATGACGCCGTACAGGTGGCCCGAATGTCAGAGGCTTTGGGTCTGACACCGCATCTGACGCGGTATCCCGAGGCGCTTTCCGGCGGTCAGCAGCAGCGGGTCGCCATTGCCCGGACGCTGGCGGCGCGCCCGAGCCTTGTTCTGGCGGATGAACCGACCGGCAATCTGGACGAGGCAACGGCATCGGATGTGCTGGACCAGATGCTGGAGTTGGTGCGCGAAACGGGCGCGGCGCTTCTCATGGTCACCCATTCGCAAAGCGTCGCCAGACGGATGGAGCGCCACGTTCATCTGAGCCAGGGGCGCCTGATGTGATCTGGACCACCCTGACCGCGCTCTTGTCGCATTGGCGGCGCAATGGGCTTCAGTTCTTCGCCCTGATCAGCGGGCTGGCGCTGGCCACGGCGCTTTGGTCGGGTGTTCAGGCGATCAATGCAGAGGCGCGGGCAAGCTATGATGCCGCCGCCGCGACGCTGGGGGAAGGGCAGTTCGATCAACTGTTGCCCCGCTCCGGCGATGGGATCGACCAATCCACCTATATTGCGCTGCGACGGGCCGGATGGCAGGTGTCGCCGGTGCTAGAAGGGCGGCTGGAGACGCAAGACGGGCGTGTTCGGATTGTCGGACTTGATCCGTTGACCGCACCGGGCGCCATCGCGCCTGTGGGGATGCAGGAAGACGCCAATCTTGAAGATTTCCTGACGCGCGGCGTGATGTTCGCCAATGCCGACACTGCGTCGCGTCTGAGCGGAGTCGTGTCACAACGGGTGATCGTCGATCCCGCTGTGGCACCGGCTGTGGCGTTGACCGATATCGGCGTGGCGCAACAGGTTCTTGAGGCAGGCGCAACCCTCAGCCGCCTGATCGTCGCGCCGGAACAGCCGATGGGTTTGGTGGATATTGCCACCGTTGCGCCGGATCTTGTGCGACACTCTGCACAGGACGCCGGGGCGGATCGGCTGACCGACAGCTTTCACCTGAACCTGACCGCGTTTGGATTGCTCAGTTTTGCGGTGGGCATCTTTATTGTTCACGGCACCATCGCGCTGGCCTTCGAGCAACGACGCAGCATGGTGCGCACATTGCGCGCGCTTGGGGTGCCGCTCAGAACGCTGGTGGGCTTGATGATCGCGGAACTGGTGCTGTTTGCGCTGGTTGCCGGCGCGATTGGCGTCGCCTTGGGATATGTGATTGCGGCGATGTTGCTGCCCAATGTCGCGGCAACCTTGCAGGGGCTTTACGGCGCATCGGTGACCGGGACGTTGCAGCTTCGCGCGGATTGGTGGCTGTCGGGCATGGCGATCGCAGTGGTCGGCACAGGGTTCGCGGCGTCAGGGGCGCTTTGGACCATCGCCCGTATGCCGCTTTTGTCAAGCGCGCGACCCCGCGCCTGGGCGGTTGCGTCGGGTGTCACCGCATGGCGGTTGGGGGCCATTGCCGGGGCGTTGTTTGCGGCTGGGGCAGGGATCGCGATCTGGGGTCAGGGGCTCATCCTTGGGTTCGCGCTTTTGGCCTGTGTTCTGATCGGGGCCGCGCTGATCCTGCCGCTGTTGTTGCACGCTGCGGTGACGCTGGGCAACCATCTGGCGCGCAGTGTCCTGTGGCAATGGTTCTGGGCAGACACCCGCCAGCAGGTGCCGGGAATGAGCCTTGCCTTGATGGCGTTGCTTCTGGCGACGGCGGCGAATGTGGGCGTGTCGACGATGGTGTCGAGCTTTCGGGTGACATTTGTCGATTTCCTTGATCAACGGCTGGCTCCCGAGCTGTTCATCCAGATCGAGGACGCGACGCAAAGCCCTGATCTTGAATCCTATCTTCTGGCCAATGCACGCGAGGTCCTGCCGCTTCTGTCGGTGGACACCGAGATCGCGGGAGTGCCATCGGACCTGTTTGGCGTCCGGGTTGGCCCGACCTACCGCGAGAACTGGGTGTTTCTTGCCCAAACCCCGGATGTCTGGGACCGAGTCGCGCGTGGAGAGGCGGCGGTGGTCAGCGAACAATTGGCGCGGCGGGCGGGGATCTGGACGGGCGATCCTGTCACGCTTGCCCCTGATCTGACCTTGCCGGTTGCGGCGGTGGTCGCGGATTATGGCAACCCGGTGGGACAGGCCCTGATGTCCGAACCGCTGTTCCATCGTCTGTATCCGGACCGTATTCCGCTCAGGTTCGGGGTGCGTACGGATGACCCTGACGTACTGCGCCAAAAACTGGTCGAGGACTATGGTCTGCCCGAAGCGGCCATCACCGATCAGGCGCGCATCAAGGCGTTTTCGCTCGACGTCTTCGAACGCACCTTTACCGTGACCGGCGCGCTCAACGTGTTGACCCTCGCGGTGGCGGCCTTTGCCATCCTGATGAGCCTTCTGACCCTGGCCTCGCTTCGTGTGCCGCAACTTGCCCCGGCCTGGGCGCTTGGCCTGACACGCCGCACATTGGGACGGCTGGAGTTGCTGCGCGCGGTTGTCCTGGCGTTGGTGACAACCTGTCTTGCCATTCCGCTTGGTTTGCTGCTGGCGTGGGTGCTGCTGTCCTATGTGAACGTAGAGGCGTTCGGGTGGAAATTGCCGATGTACCTGTTTGCGGGCCACTACGCGCTTTTGACCCTGTTTGCGCTTCTGGCTGCGGCGCTTGCGGCGGCTTGGCCGGCATTCCGGTTAAGTCGGACACCACCCTCGGAGCTGCTCAAGGTGTTTGCCAATGATCGCTAGGATGCTTCTCTTCATGATCTGGTTGCCGGTTCAGGCGATGGCGCAGGGGTTCGCTGGCTTGGGCACCGATGCTGAAGGATTTGCCGTGCCGACCCCGAACCCGGTGTTCGACTTTCCGCAGGACCATGGCGCACATCCGGAGTATCGGATCGAATGGTGGTATCTGACCGCGAACCTGTCCGGCCCGGATGGCACAGCTTACGGGGTTCAGTGGACCTTGTTTCGCTCGGCCCTTGCGCCGCAAACGCGCGATGGCTGGTCCGATCCGCAGGTCTGGTTTGCCCATGCGGCGCTGACGACCCCGACCCGGCATCTGGTGGCCGAACGCATCGCGCGCGGCGGGATTGGGCAGGCCGGTGTGACGGTGCGCCCCTTCGAAGCCTGGATCGACGATTGGCAGATGGGGGGGCCGTCCTTTGACAACCTGACAGTGACCGCGCGCGGGGCAGACTTCGCCTATGATCTGGGACTGCGCGCCACCGGTCCACTGGTGTTCCATGGGCAGGATGGGTTTTCCGTCAAATCGGCACAGGGTCAGGCCAGCTATTATTATTCCCAACCCTTTTACGAGGTCTCAGGCACCCTGACACTGCCGGACGGTGATGTTCCCGTAACCGGATCGGCGTGGCTGGACCGGGAATGGTCCTCGCAGCCCCTGGCAGAGACGCAATCCGGGTGGGACTGGTTTTCCCTGTCATTCGACAGCGGCGACAAGCTCATGGGGTTTCTCTTGCGCGAAGACGACGGCACGGCCTTTTCTTCGGCGACGTGGATTGCGCCGGATGGCACCACAACCACCTATCCCGATGGCGCATTCGCGGCCCAGCCGCTGTCCAGCCACATGGTTTCAGGGCGTGATGTGCCAACGATATGGGCGGTGCAACTGCCCGACAAAGCTGTGGATGTGACGGTAAAGGCGGTAAACCCGGACGCGTGGATGACGGTTTCGATTCCCTATTGGGAAGGCCCGGTCACTGTTGACGGCTCGCACACCGGACGCGGCTACCTGGAAATGACCGGATATGACTGATCCCAACGACCTTGCGGCGTTTCTTGATCTTGGCTGGCGGCACCTGACGCGCGGCGTGGCCGACCGGCACGCGGCGGCGCGCCATCCGGTCTTTGCGACAGTATCCCCCGACGGCCATCCAGAGGCGCGGACGGTGGTCCTGCGCGCAGCGAGCCGGAGCAATGGCACGGTTGAAATCCACACCGATGGCGGGTCGGACAAGATCACATCGCTGCGCGCCAATCCGCTGGCACATCTTGTGATCTGGGACGAAAAATCCAACCTTCAGATCAGGTTGTCCACATCTGTCACGATCCAGCAGGGAGAAGCGGTTGCCACCAGGTGGCACAACGTGTCCGATGGGTCGCGTATGGCATATGGGGCCACTCCAAGACCCGGAACGCCGATTGCAAACGCCCATGCCTACAAGAAACTGGCAAGCCTGGACTGGTTCACCGTGTTGACCTGCCGGATCGAATCAATCGAGCTGATGCAGCTTGCAGATCCACACAGGCGCGCTGTCTTCAACGCCCTTGACGGTTGGAAAGGCGCGTGGTGGGTGCCCTAACGTCACTTTTTTGGTGTTCGGCAAAAGAGGTATCACAATAATTGGCATTTTTGACTTGATTTGAAGTGTTTCTTGAGTAGTGTCACGGCCACCGACGAAAGTCGTAGCAGGCACACAGCCGATTGCGCCCGAAAGAGGCAGCGATCGAAAGAAAATGGGACGGAAGAGGAGAGCCGTCCCATTTTTTTGTCCGCAATCTTATCCACAAGCTAGCGATGCGGGTTGTTCGCCCGCCACAGCGTCCACGCGTCGGGTGTGTCCAGATCGGTCAGCGCGTTTTCGCCGGGAAGGGCGAGTCGAATCAAACGGTTCCGGTTGGCGTGCAAAATCGCCCGCGCGCCTTCGTCGCCGGTCAGCGTCAGGAACTCCGACATCAGGTCAGCGGGGAAAATCACCGGGTGGCCCGGAGTGTCATCGGCACCGGTGGCCTGTACCAGAAACGCGCTGCTGGCATCTTCGAAAGCCTTCACCACTTGGCGCAGATCGTCTTCCGTCAGGTCCGGCATGTCTGCGGGCAGGATCATGACTCCCTCGGCATTGTCCGGCACCGCCACCGCGGCGTGACGCAAAGAGGCGGACATTCCGTCCTGCGCATCGGACACCGGGATCTGACGAACCGCCAAGCCCACCAACGCGTCGGCACGGCGGTGGCTCAGAGAGGGCAGGGTGACGATCACGTCATCGCTCACCGCCAAAGCGCGCGTAGCCACGCCTCGCAAGAGGGCTGTCCCGTCCACAGGCTCCAGCAATTTGTCGCGGTCGCCCATCCGGCGGCTCGCCCCGGCGGCGGGAATCACAAGTGTTATTCTGGTCATCCACCCAGTCTAACCGCGCATCTGCGCCCCGTCAGCGTCGTAAAGCGGGGTTGTGACCAGTGATGCGTCACACATCTCGCCGAGGATCTCGATCTGCGCGGTTTGACCCTCGGTCGCGTGGGCGCGTGGTATCAGGCCAAGCGCGATGGACTTGCCCGCATGGTGTGAATAGCCGCCAGACGTGCAGAAGCCGCGCACGGCGCCGTCGATCCAGATTGGTTCATAGGCATTCACATCGGCATCGTTCACGGCGACCTCGAAGGCGCAGAGCACCCGATCCGGCGGGGTGGCGCGTTCCGCCTCTGCCGCCGCGCGGCCGATGAAATCCGCGTTTTTGGACCACGCGATAAACCTGTCCATCCCGGTTTCCGCTGGCGTGTAGTCGGGCGAAAATTCGGATAGCCACGACCCGAAGAACTTGTCGAGCCTGAGCGACATCATCGCCCGCATCCCGAAAGGTCGCATCCCATGGTCCTGCCCGGCAGTCCAGAGCGTGTGCCAGAGCTGCCGCTGCGCGACGGGTTCGCAGTAGATCTCGTAGCCCAGCCCACCCGTGTAGCTGACCCGCTGCACAAGGCAGGGCGTCATGCCGATGGTCATGGGGCGCACATCCATGAACTTCAGATCGGTCGCATCGTGCGTCACCGCGTCCAGCACGCGACGGGCGTTCGGCCCCGCGATCTGGAAGCCGGTCAACTGGTCCGACACGTTGCGCACGATCACACCGTCGGCTGCGTTCTGCTCGAACCAGCGCATGTGGTAGGCTTGCGCGCCATAGCTGGCGGTCAATTGGAAATGGGTGTCGGACAGGCACGAGATGGTGAAATCCCCGATCAGCCGTCCCTTGTGCGACAGCATCGGCGTTAGCGACAACCGCCCTGGTTTCGACACGCGCCCGGCCATGACGCGGTCAAGCCAATCGCGGGCATTAGGACCAGTGACTTCGTACTTGCCGAAGTTCTGAACCTCATTGATTCCAACGGCTTCACGGACGGCCTTCACCTCGCGTGCGGAGGCGTCCCAGGCGTTGGACCGGCGGAAGCTCGGGGTCTCAAAGCGGGGTTCGTCCCCCTGAGCGAAGTAATTTACCACCTCCAACCCGAATTGCGCGCCCCAGACCGCGCCCATGCCGTCGAAGGTGTCGTACATCATTGTCGTGCGGTTGGGCCGCGCGGCGGGCAGCTCCTCGTTCGGATAGCTGACGGAAAAGCGCTTCTGGTAGTTCTCGATCACCTTGGGCAGGGTATAGCCGGGGCTGATCCAGTCTCCGAACCGCGCCACGTCCATCGCCGTCACATCGCGTTCGCATTCGCCTTCGATCATCCACTGCGCCAGCATCAGGCCAACGCCACCGCCCTGGCTGAACCCGGCCATGACACCGCAGGCCGACCAGTAGTTTCGCAGACCCGGAACCGGCCCGACCAGCGGGTTGCCATCAGGTGCAAAGGTGAACGGTCCGTGAATGACAGACTTGACCCCGGCGCGTTCAAGGACGGGGAAGCGTTTGTAAGCGAATTCAATGCTTTCCTCGATCTTGTCAAAGTCATCTGGCAAAAGCTCGTGGCCGAAAGTCCACGGCGTGCCACCCACTGCCCAGGGACGGCAGGGCTGTTCGTAGAACCCGATGCACAGCCCGCGCCCTTCCTGCCGCAAATACGACTCTCCGGCGGGGTCCATCACATGCGGATGCTCGGTCTCGCGCTCATCGATCTCGGGGGTCTCGTCGGTGACGATATACTGGTGCTCCATCGGGTGCAGCGGCAGATAAACCCCCGCCATCGCGCCCACTTCGCGCGCCCAGAGACCGCCTGCGTTGACCACGTGTTCAGCATGGATCGTGCCTTTGTCGGTGACGACGTTCCAAGTCCCGTCCGGGCGCTGCGTGGTCTCGGTGACCATCACATGGGTCTCGATCGTGGCCCCGCCCATCCGGGCTGCCTTGGCATAGGCATGGGTCGTGCCCGACGGATCAAGATGCCCGTCCAGCGGATCGTAAAGCGCGCCAAGGATGCCGTCGAGATTGGTGATCGGCGCGATCTTGGCGATCTCCTCCGGCCCGACGATCTGCGTGTCCAGCCCCATGTAGCGATGCTTGGCCCGTTCTGCGAGCAGCATGTCGAACCGGTCGCGGTTGTCGGCCAAAGTGATGCCGCCCACATGGTGCAGCCCGCAGGACATGCCGGTGATCTCTTCGAGTTCCTTGTAAAGCCGGATCGTGTAGCCTTGCAGCGCCGCCATGTTGGTATCGCCGTTCAGCGTGTGAAAGCCGCCCGCCGCGTGCCATGTCGATCCGCTGGTGAGTTCCGAGCGTTCCACCAGCATGACATCCGACCAACCCAGCTTGGTCAGGTGATAGAGCACCGACACACCGACGACACCGCCACCAATCACCACCACACGCGCCTGCGTTTTCATCCGATCTCTCCCTGATCTCTTGTGCCGACCATGTGGCGGGCCTTCCTCTTGCGTCCTGCCGGAAAACGACATCCCGTGTCGGCTTGTGGCAACCGCCTTCATCGCCGGATCGAAAGGGTGGGGCCAACATGCACGGAGGCGCACAGGATGAAAACCCACGCTCAGGCAGTCGTCATCGGGGGCGGTGTCATCGGCTGTTCGATTTTATACCATCTGGTAAAATTGGGCTGGACCGAAGTGGTCCTTCTCGAACGCAATGAGCTGACCAGCGGCAGCACATGGCACGCAGCCGCCAACATCCACGGGTTGCATGACAGCACCAATATCAGCCGCATACAGCATTACACCATGAACCTCTACAACCAGCTCGAGGCAGAGACGGGCCAGAGCTGTGGCGTGTTCCAACCGGGGTCTCTGTATCTTGCCCAGACCGAAGCACGCGAACACCAGCTGCGTCTGCAGGCGGCCAAGGCGAAACTCTACGGTATGAACTTCCACGAGGTCAGCCGCACCGAGGCCGAGGCGTTGCATCCTCTGGTGAATTTCGATGGCATCCGCTGCATCATGTATGAACCCGATGGCGGCAATGTCGACCCGTCCGGTGTGACGGCGGCTTATGCCGCCGGGGCTCGCCTGAAAGGCGCGGAAATTCATCGCTTTACGCCCGTCACCGCAACTGACCAGCAGCCCGACGGCACATGGATCGTGCGCACGCCCAAGGGCGACATTCACACGCCCTGGGTGGTCAACGCCGCGGGCCTCTGGGGCCGCGAAGTGGCTGCGCTTGCAGGGATAAGGCTGCC